>NZ_PGTX01000003.1 GCF_002797575.1 Polynucleobacter brandtiae
GCTTGTGCCAATGGTCAAAAGCTCAAGTGCTTAACCTTGATCGATGAGTTCACCAAGGAGAGTTTGTATATTGATGTAGCCGGCTCAATTAAAGGTAAGCGAGTGGTGCAGATATTAGAAGAAGTGATTGCAAAGCGGGGTTACCCTAAAGTTCTACGAAGTGACAACGGCCCGGAGTTTATTAGTACTATCTTGTTGGAATGGGCTGTAGCCAAAGGTCTACATAACCTACATATTGAACCAGGCAAGCCTTGGCAAAACGGTACTAACGAGAGCTTTAATGGCAAGTTCCGAGATGAATGTTTAGCTTTGAACTGGTTTTACAGCAGGCAGCATGCCAAGGTGATTATTGAAACTTGGCGTAAGCAAATGACCAAAGGAAATCCCTTTAGGGACAATTTAATCAGACCGCACTCCAGTTTGGATTATCAAACCCCGCTAGAGTTCGTATCTGAATGGCGCAATAACTTAAACCCTGGAGCCCATGTTTCTAAATGAAAATGGTCCGAAGAAACCAGACAGGTCACTGGCACATCGTGTAATTGACGCAAAGTACGCCAGCGCGCCTGAGTATCTCGAAGTTCATCAATTTGCTCGCCAGAATAGTGATCGATTGGAACCCCAGAAGCTTGTAGCAACACAGAAATAGAACTGGGTGGTGACTCCGATTCAGCCCAAGTTGTTTTTGGATTTGATAAAGCATTAACCACGACCACCACAATTCTCTTTAATTCATTGAGCTTAGTATCTGCACCGGACTCTTGAAGTGCCTCAAGTTGATAAATAAAGTCAAGAACCCCTCTTAAGCCTAAATTATCAGAAACGCCACCATCGACTAAATGCAAATAAGGCTCCTGACTTAAACCCTCTAACTCTTTTACCCTCTCCAGAGTTCGAGAGGCAGCCCTGGATGGATTGGGTGTTTTTGTAAAGTAATTTAGCCACTCCGAATTAGGTGATGGACATTGACCACTATAGTTATTTAATGTGATGGGAGACAGTAAGACTGGCACAGCTGAGGAGGCAGCAGCTGCACGAGCGATACGCATACTACTCATATCACTACAAAGAATATCAAAATCTGTTTGAGAAAATAAAAAGCGGGAGCCACTAGTAATGTCGGTTGCAGACGGAGCAACTACAGGGCCCTTGGTATTTTTAAAATCTGCAAAGGTAGCACCATTAAATAGAATTTCATCATAGAGATCAGCCGCCATTTCTGAGCGATTCCAACCACTGGAAACCAATTTAGGCCAAGTAATGGGATTGAGCGCTCTACCAATTAGTTCGCCCTGAATGTCCCGCTTTAAAAATCGAGTTTCGTACTCTTCAAATAATTTTTCGCCATATAGACGATATGCCAAAGCCGTAAAGCTCCCTCCGGAAACACTCGTAATGATGTCTACAGAATCGAGTAAGCGCACCTGCTCACCCTGGGCATTCCGCAACTGTGTTCGACGCAAAGCTTCTAATACGCCATAAGAAAAAGCCGCGGATCGCGTCCCACCTCCAGAAAAAGCTAGGATGACTAGATCCTTGTCTTGCATGGAGACAAGCGGTATATCTTTAAAGCCCAACTTAGAGTCACCCTCTGGTTTGGTAATCGAGGGATTAATCGGCCGGGTAGCGCAGGCAGTACAAACGGCTACTATAAATATCAGAATGAGTAAGCGACTTAAGTAACTTGTATTCATAAAAGGAGCCGCATTATTCAATATTAATTAGTCTATGGCACAGAAGCTGGAATTTACTTATCCAAAATACTAAAGCTTTTATTCCCTATTCAGTCAATATATCTGGAATAAACGTAACTTAACTTTAGAAGAGGCGTCTATTTTGTAGGTTTCAGTAGGCTTGATTATCAAGTCTTATTTATAAAGATAGTTATTACAAGCCTGCAGCACCATTTCACTAGCGTTCACATTACCCAACATTATGAAAAAAAAATTCGCCTTCCTTTTTATACTCACAGCACTCACACTTCTCGGTGGTTGCAGCACCACAACAAAGTTAGCAAGTGAATCCATGCCTCAATCTGGGTTTTTACCGGATTACTCCCTCTTAACTGCAATGACAACAACCAATGCCGATGTGCGTATCTGGAGATATCGTAAGGCAGACATCAAGCCCGGATCGTATACAGCTGTGATCCTAGATCCCGTTTACTTAAATCAAAATGCCACGCAAGAAATTACCCAAGATACGATCAATCAAGCAAAGTCTGCCTTACAGGCCTCAATGATGGAGATGATTAAAAATCGGGGTGATATTCAAATTGTTACAAAACCAGGGCCTAATGTTGTGCGCATTTCCGTTGGCATTACTGGCGCAGAGAGCACAAACAATTCTTTGCAGCCCTGGAATTTCACTCCGGTTGGTATGGCACTGACTGCAGGTACTTATGCGGCAGGCGTCAATGCAAAAACTCCAGCTATGCTGGTGGAGAGTAAGCTAGTCGATAGTGCTACCAATATATTACTGGGGGAAGGTGTGGTTACTATGCAGGGTCAGCCGTTTCGAACCATCGCTGGATCATCACAATCTTTTGTTGCCATGGCAAAAACGATTGTCCAGACATCGATAGGCACCTATAAAAATACTAGCAATGAAGCTGTTCTATTTTTCCTACCAGAGAAGTAATCTGAGTTAATAACTTCCGCGATAAAGTGACCAACGCCCTCATGACTAGTGATAAGGGCGTATATGCCGCTCGTGAGCTTATTTTTTAAATAGCAGCTGGAATAGCTTCCTCATATGCATCAGGAGCTTGAGCTCCTGATATTGAGTATTGAGTATTGAACATCACTACTGGTACCGCACTCACACCAGTATTTGTATATTTAAGTTTTGAATATCACACTTTAAGAGCATGCTCATCGCTAGCAAATACTTGCTTTGTCGCCTCGATATCTAAGCCTGCCCTGTCCACACTATCGAGTCATATTTGTAAGCTATCCACATCAAATTACCTAAGGGCACACTACATCAGATACAAAGTCTATTTATCCTATTGATCGCCTGTTGATTCTAGCGAAAAAATACGCTTCTTATAGCCAAAAAAATACCAATCCACAGATTGGTATTTTAATTTCTAGAAAATCTATCCGAAGGTGGTTTAACAGAAAACTTATTTTAAAAAATCTGTTGTCACGTCATTTTGTGGATACGGTAATTTATCAATTTGCCAAGTTTTTGTTATGCCAGACTTAAAGACCTCATTCAGGTTAATTTCGATGAAGTTTGTGCGATTTGCATAATTTGCAATTTTCATCCGATTATTTTTTAAGTCCTTTAGATTAACCCACTGTGTGTAGTCTGAAACCACACTCTTACCATCTGAAGATCGCGCTACACCAATGGGAATATCGACATTATTCAGTATGTGGCCAGCAGCTTGCATAGCGTCAGTACTATTACTTGGCTGATAGACAAACTGCTTTAAATAAGTTGCCCTGACAAAGCGAGATGGTGGCGTGTAATCCGCTGGCAAACCTAGTAAGCCACCACCCTGCCCTAGTTCAGTGACATTCGTATTGCCGACAGTCACAGCTGCTGTTGCAGTAGAGGTGAGCGATAGATAGTTACGCACATTATTCAAGTGCCAGTCATAAGTTGGCGCATTGGTCAACACTCCGGCCACATTATCGTGGATCACCATTTGACCCTTAACAAATTCAACAACAATACTGTCTCCACCACGATCTGTGAGTACAAGGTGTAACCATGGTGGAGTTGGCAATCCCTTGACTTCGCTTGGATCGAACCACACCTTATATTTAGGAAGCTCATTGCGTAACTCCTTGACTGAGCCGAACATGCCCAAAATGAATCCACCTAAGTTCAATATAGAAACATAATTCTTATCCTGCGGAGTAACTGCCTGGTATTGAGTAAAACCAGGTAAAAAATTGCCACTCATTGCAAGTCCCGATTCATTTTGACCCTCCAAATATGCAGGAGGTCCAGCCAATACGCCAGGTGCAATTGCGACAAACGCATACTTACTGGCCAAGGTTGTTACAGGCAATTTTAGGGAGGCTGGGGCACTAAGGGAGATGGGGGTACCCTTGGGATTAGCGGTAAGTTGCCACTTCATATCAAAAGCCCATTCCATGGTTCTTCCAGCTACAACCGAGCCATCTTTTGAAACTATATTGACCGCGGTACAAGCATGACTTACTAGCGGAGCAAATGCCAAGGTAGCCGAGACTGAGGTAGCTACTATTTTTTTAATGATTGTTTGTTTCATTGGGACTCCTGAAGACGGGTGGAACTCGATACGAAAAGCATAACATTGATGAGAAACGAATACCTTCTTTTTTAAGGAAAACCTAAGGATGGGGAGATACTCTATGATCTAGGTTAATCTACACATGTCAAATCTTCTAAACTCCTGGGCGCTTTCAGCGCTAGCTAATAGCAGCTCTATATCCCTGGATTGTCAGGTCTGCGTGACACTTCAAAGCCCTGGTTGGGAGTCTATTCCCGGAGGCTTTGATCTTCACTTATTGGAATTAGTCGGAACCTTGAGGCCAGAGGACGCCCCCGAAATGTGGGATGAATATCATCCGGAAGGTACCAATCTCTGGTCTGATGATGCTCCAATAGCACCCACATATCACCCCTATAACCGCTGCGATATTTATCAGTGCAGCGCATGCAACAACAAATATTTACGCTATGGGGAATATGGTGGCTACTATGTCGAAGAGCGCATAAGGCCGCTGATCCCCGAGCTAATAGTGCACCTGTAAGGGATATTCCTTGCTGGCTAACTTTCCTGGTTTGAATAGCTGCTAAGCGCAACCAAATACGTAACTCCCAATAGATCAACCTAGTTTTCAGCAATGATTTAGTATATAAATACTTTATCAAGTATGGGCCTTAATTAATAGCAATTCACAACAAAACCAAAGAAAAATATTGATCGACTGGAGACATCAATGACTCAAATCACTCAAACAAATCAAGCTGCTTTTTTCAATCTTTCTGGTGTCATTCGAACACTCTTGATTGCATTAACTATGCTCGCTGGTGGCACTCCTATTGCTCTAGCTCAAACTGATTATCCCAATAAGCCCATTCGATTTATTGTTCCTTTTCCAGCCGGTGGGGCAACTGATAACATCGCTCGCCCATTGCAAAATGAACTTCTCAATACGGTTAAGTGGAATGTGATCATCGACAACAAGCCAGGAGCAGGCGGTAATATAGGCGCTGAAATTGCCTCTAAGTCACCAGCGGATGGCTATACCTGGCTCATGGCTTCAGTTGGAACACATGGTATCAATCTCCCGCTCTATACCCAGGGTGGCGGCAAATTACCCTTTGACCCTATTAAAGACTTTACCCCAATCACACTAGTTGCAGAGCTACCTAATGTGCTGGTTATAAACCCAGAATTTGCAGCTAAAAATAAGATAAATTCTGTAAATGACTTAATCGCTTATGCAAAAGTAAACCCGGGTAAGGTCAATATGGCTTCCAGTGGTAATGGCACTTCGATCCATATGGCTGGAGAGCTTTTTAAATCGATGACTAAAACCTATATGGTGCACCTACCCTATAAGGGCAGTCCGCCCGCCGTAACCGACTTGATAGCGGGTAACGTAGATATTATGTTCGACAACCTGCCTTCCTCCATCAACTTTATTCGCTCTGGGCGCCTAAAGGCTTTAGCTGTCACGAGTGCTAAACGCTCTCCTGCATTTCCAGACCTACCAACTATTGCAGAGGCAGCTAACTTACCAAGCTACGAGGCGACCTCATGGTTTGGTGTTGTGGGTCCTGCCAACATGCCTGTTGATATTTTAAATAAAGACAGCGCTACCCTAATGGCGGCTATTAATAGCCCAACCGTAAAAGAAAAGTATTTAGCTATGGGTGCACAGCCGGTTGGCAACACCCCCACCCAATTCTCAGTTTTTATTAAAAATGAAATTGCCAAGTGGACTAAGGTGGTGAAAGACTCTGGTGCTAAAGTAGATTAATCAACTCTAATCAAGCGACTGCAGTACAAAAGAGGGGCTTGGCCCCTCTTTTCTATTCTCAAACAATACCGCTCTATCAATCGTTTACTGGCCTAGTTGCGATAATAGCTTGCTAGGCGAGATCACTTCTTGATCCTGCACTAACTCAATCAGTGCGCCCTGATTGCTAGCCATGGCCTCTGAAAATGCAGCAGCAAACTCCTCGGTCTTGCTCACACGAAATGCCGGGATGCCAAAACTATCAGCAAACTTAATAAAGTCTGGATTGGTTAATTCAGTCGCAATAACGCGCGACTTAAACTCACGCTCTTGATGCATCCGAATCGTTCCCAGCATGCTGTTATTCACCACAAGAATGATGGGATAGGCTCCGTAACGGGCTGCTGTTGCAAGCTCCTGGCAATTCATCATGAAATCACCATCACCACATACTGCAATGACAACCCGATCTGGGTGCACTAATTTAGCTGCAATCGCTGCTGGTAAACCATACCCCATTGAACCATTCGCGGGGGCTAGCTGAGTCCGCATATCACCATAGGGATAAAAACGATGTACCCAGGTAGCAAAATTACCTGCTCCATTTGTGACGATGGCATTGCGCGGAATAAGCTCTTTTAATGAGGACATGATTTGCGCTAATTGCAAATCACCGGGTACAGTTACCGGGGCTGAAAATGTTAAATACTCAGTATGGGCAGTAGTCATCGCTTGGCGATCATATTGCCCGCCCATACTTATCTCGGTTAAGGCTTTACAAAAATGGTCGGGGCTGCAATTGATTGCAAAGTCTGGGCGATACACGCGACCGAGCTCTTCAGGCCCGGAAAGTACATGAATCAGTTTCGCTTTGATTTGTGGAGGAGTCAGTATGGAGTAGCCTGCCGTCGTCATCTCCCCTAAACGCTCTCCAATCACCAATAAGACATCAGCCTCTTTGATCCGTTTCACTAGGGCAGGATTTGCACCAATTCCAAGATCACCAGCAAAGCAAGGATCTAGGTTATCAATCAGATCCTGCGAACGAAAACTGGTCGCTACAGGCAAGCCTTCGCGATTAGCCCATTTTTTTAAATGGTCACAAGGCACCTTACTCCAATTACCACCACCCGCAATCATCATCGGGTTCTTGGCGGCTGAAAAATGACTCATAGCCTGCAAAAATGCCTCTTGGTCAAGGCCCGGTTGCACAATATGGGCCGCTGCAACTGGATGCTCTGACCCCATCATGTACAACACATCCTCTGGCAAAGCGAGCACTACAGGCCCCTTACGCCCTGCTTGCGCGACATGAAAAGCATGCGAAACAAATTCATCGATGCGGTCTACGCGATCAATACTCCCAACCCATTTTGCGCATTCAGAATACATACGGCGATAGTCAATTTCCTGAAAGGCTTCACGCTCGACCATATCTGTACCCACCTGACCAACCAATAACACCATTGGGGTTGAGTCTTGATATGCAGTATGAATACCGATCATGGCATTAGAGGCGCCCGGACCGCGTGTCACCATCACAATGCCAGGCTTACCGGTTAGCTTCGCATAGGCCTCAGCCATATAGGCAGCACCGCCCTCCTGCCTACAAGTCACAAACTGAAACTTTGGGTGATCAACTAAGCCATTTAATAGTGGTAAAAAACTTTCACCCGGAACTCCAAAGCCAAGCTCCGCCCCCTGCCTTATAAGGGCATTGGCTAGGATCTGCCCGCCATTGAGCAACTGATTTGGTGTCCCCATTGCGTTCTTACTTTCTTTGTTATAAGTTGCTTTGCAATACATCAATATAAAGCTAGCGTTTTGAAAATTATGACATTTTTGCAGTCCCCTCGGGTAATTCTGGGTTGAGCGATCTTGGCAGCCCCATTCAAGGTGCCCTCAGGAATAAATAAGGTTCAGTGATATCGAGGATGATTGCTGGGACACCACCAAGATCCCCTATACTGAGATTCTAAGTTTGTACCACCCAACACGATCAAAAAAATTGCTAAGAGATTGAGATGAGACTATTTAACTTTGAAGATGCAACAGGCCAAAGCAGAATCGGGGCGCTATTAAAAGATCAGCCCACTCAATATATCGATTTATGTGCTACAGATTTACAGATCCCTAATAACCTACTAGAAGTGATTCAATCACAAGATTTATTAGGTCGAGCTGCAAAAGCAATGAGTCAGTCTGACTCAGTCAAGGGGAATATTAAGGATATTCTTTATAAGCTTCCAATTGAGTGGCCTGGGAAAATTGTTTGCATGGGCTTAAATTACGCAGATCATGCTAAAGAGGGCGGAAACGCGAGGCCTGAATATCCCAGTTTTTTTATGCGAGGACCAAGCTCTCTTACAGCCCATGCGAGCCCAATGATTCGACCCCGAGTTTCAGATAAACTCGATTACGAAGCAGAGCTTGCTTTTGTAATTGGCAAAAAAATACGGTATGCCACCCTAGATAATGCACTTGACTGTATTGCTGGGTATAGCATCTTTAATGATGGCAGCCTGCGAGACTATCAGCGTAAAACAACCCAATGGACTATCGGCAAAAACTTTGACAAGACGGGTGGATTTGGCCCTTATTTAGTGACTCCCGATGAGCTACCCCCTGGATGTCATGGCTTGAACATTCAATCCCGCCTAAATGGCCAGGTAATGCAAAACGCGAACACCAAAGATTTTCTTTGGGGAGTTGCGGAAACGATTGTTTTAATTACTGAATGCATGACTCTAGAGCCGGGAGATTTAGTCATTACTGGAACCCCTGCTGGCGTAGGCTACGCTAGAAATCCCCCTGTGTTTATGAAGCCAGGGGATATCTGTGAAATTGAAATTGAATCCATTGGCATACTGAGCAATACGATCGCAGACGAATGAGTCAAGCTAATAATGAATGCCAAATGATTTCAGGAAATTACTTCTTTGCCTGAGTAAATTGGGGTTGGCGTTTTTCTAAAAATGCTGAAATCCCCTCTCGGTAGTCGCTTCCCAAGAAGACATCTCTGCGTAAGCTTTGCAGATATTCAAAAACCAATGGATTAAGAGATGCCGAGTCGGCTAAAACTTGTGCCTGAGCTTTAAAGGCGCTATTAGCCTGCGGGGAGCGTAAGGCAATTGTTTTGGCGATCTCGTAAGTCTTTGACTCGAGCTCGCTGGCAGCTACCAAGTGATTCAATATACCCACTTGAACTGCTCTATCCGCTCCGATCGGCTCAGCTGTGAGAAACATTTCCTTCACAACATGCAACGGCATCCGACTCATAAAGTGCAAGATTCCGCTAGCTGTGTAAGGCAAACCTAATTTAGCAGGCGTAATGGCGAAGGTTGAATCATGATCTCCAATCGCCATGTCACAGCTCATAATCAAATCCGTTGAGGCACCCCATACCGTTCCATCTACCATAGCAATCACTGGGGCACGAAAGGCACGCACTACTTGCATCAATCGCATTACTGGATCTGAGGCTGGCAAGGGATCTCTTTCAGATTTTGGTAACTCAAGCACGTCATGTCCAGAAGACCAGACCTGCTGTTTGCTATCCGATCGTAATACAACTACCCGGATATCTTGCTGACCAAACTCCAACAATGCATCTTCCATTTCCTCGATCAAAGGCTCACTTAAGGCATTACGCTTGATGTAGTGGTCAAAGCGAATGGTGCCAATCAATCCGGAATGCTCGACTTTAATATAAGAGTAATTCATAGGTCTAATCCCCATTGGTTTTACTGATCCAGGGCCCATCATATCTAATTATGAAGGGGGCGACTCTTATCTACCGGTGTGACTTGAATTTTTGACCTACCTCACTACTGAGGCGCACATCGATCACTCCATGTTTTAGCCAGCTTGACCTTGAGGCCAAGCGTAATTGCTTAACTCACCTTATAAATAAATGAATTGAGGCCAAAATTGAGCTCTGAGTAAAGGGCTATGTAATGCGCTTGTTCGTTTATGTTCAGGTTTTGACTTGAAGGACTGATGCAAATTCGGACAGCCTGGCATAGGTTAAAGCAACAATAACTGAATAGGCATAAAAATTAATCTTGCCACAATAAATCGAGTTATTTTTTGACTTCTAAGGTATATCCCTTATTACGGAAAAGCCTAACACACGCTTGAACTACCTGAGGATCAAATAACTTACCACTATTGCTAGTAATTTCATTAAGGGCAGCCTCTATACCAAGAGCCTGTCTATAGGGTCGATGTGAACACATCGCTTCAACTACATCAGCAACAGCTATGATTTTTGCCTCAAGCAAAATTGCCTCTTTTTTTAACTTATTTGGGTAGCCGCTACCATCCAGTCTTTCATGATGCTGCAGGATGACTGAGGAGATAGGCCAAGGAAAATCGATATCTCTCAGTATTTCGTATCCAGCCTGAGCATGCGTTTGTACTAGTTGATATTCAGGTGCGGTCAGTTTAGTAGGCTTTGAAAGTATTTCGGCAGGAATACCTATTTTCCCAATGTCATGCACATATCCTGCAAAACGAAGCCCTTTAACAATGTGTTCACCAAGACCCATTTCTATACCGATCGCTGCGGCAAGCTCTCCCACTCTTCGCTCATGTCCAGCAGTATAGGGATCGCGTTGCTCGACCATCAGCGATACTGCACGAAGCGTACTCTCTACAGCCGTCTCTAGCTTAGCGATATAACGCGCAACCTCATCTTCTGCAATCGAGCGCATCAGCTCTGAAGATTTCAGTACTGATGAAACTTTTTCCATTTGCTCAGCAGATTGTGTCAATGTATTTTTTGCAACTTGTTTAGCATTACTGGCCGCATCCAAAACAGCAGCAGCAACTTTTTCGGCAGCACGCGCCGTATTGTGAGCAATGACTTGTTGCGCTGCTTCTGCCGCCTTTTCAGCTAGATCAGCAGCAATCTTTGCGGATTCGTTTGTGAGCTCCACAGCACGATTTACTGCATCAAGAGCTTCAGAAGCAGATATAGTTGCCGCTATTTCTGAGTTCTTTGCTGCCCTCTCAATGCTTGTAGTAATTATCTCCATCGCTTTGGATACATCTTGTTCTATTAGTTTTTTAGCTGTCTGAGCAACCAGATGCATTGTGTCAGCAAGGGCTCTTGATGACTGCGAAGAAGCTGTTGCTGCTTTTTGCACTGCAACGATGACTAATTTTGCCGCCTTATCTACCGATAAAGCCGAAACATTAGCAGCCTCTGAAACTGCTTGCGCTACGATTTTGGAGGCATCTTGCGCATCCTTGATAGCGAGAAGTTTTGCTAGTTCTGCCGCTTTTTCTGCTGCTATTGAAATCTCATCTGATGTATGTAGCGCTAAATTAAGTGCCGCTGTAAGAGCCTCATGACTTATACGCTCCCTTTCCATCATAGCTAAACTAAGATCTCCTGAGGGCAAATCTGATGAATTTGTAAATGGCATAAGGTAAAAAGAAATGATTACTTTTAATGTACATCAATGGACTAAGCAGTCAAAACAAATAATGAAGTCAATGTCTCAGAGTACATTATGATTGAATGCGGCGACTTATATCGTTACTTAAAGTAAGGCTTGAGTTCAGCTCAAACGTTTTAAATCTACGACGGAATAGACCTAAAAACTGGATGTTGGGCTCTATCTACTGAGTTAAGCTCGGGGCTGCCCCACTAACAACCAAATAGAAGAGGTATCCCCATCCCAATACCAAAATGAGCCCTATCAAATATTGGGGGAACCGAATTGCTTGCTCAGGGAGGCCCTGTTTTTTGCCGTTCACCATTGCTCTTACTAAGTTCTCTTTTTGAACCAAACTCATGATGACTGCGGCGACAACGTGAATAATTATTAATGCCAAGGCTAGGCTCGAAATTACTTCGTGCGCCTCGCTCATGAAATCCCCAAGAAACTCTTTAACACTCAAGTAGCCCGTGAGTCCGATAAAGAGAATGATCAACATTAGTCCAATCATCACCATGCCTCCGACTGGATTATGTCCAGGTGTGTCATGCTGATGACCGCTCAATAAGACCTTAAGGTGCCCAATCATGTCTTTGGGGCCTTTAATGAACTGAGAAAAGCGAGCGTATCTCGTTCCAATGACGCCCCAAACCATACGAAATAACACTAGCGCACAGGCAGAATAACCAAATGCATAGTGAATCATTTGTAGGCGCTCGCTTTCCGAAGTCAGCCAGGCACCAGCAAAACAAATCACCAAGAGCCAATGGAAAACACGAGTGGGTACATCCCACACTAAAATACTTTGCTTATTGTTCATTTGGAAGATATTGAAACATTTTTTTCTCCGTAGATACCTTCAGCTGCACTAGCTAAGTGCTCTGACATCAGACCGTCATACTTGTGCGCCATTTTTGTAAGAATGATGTGCTTCTTGCGTCCATCCTCTTTATCCAAAACCAACTTAAAGTAGCCATGTCTTACCAAGCTCTTGATTCTGCCATGGAGCGTGGCTTGTGAACCAAATTTTCTTAAATAGAGTATGTCTCCAACCAGTAATTGTTCATCACGATTATCCGCAAGCAGAGCATGCTCCAGTAACTGAAGCTCTGTAGCGTCCAACTGCTTATATGGGCTGGAAGACTTATCTGCTAATACGGCAGAAAGGAATCGCAGATACATTGACATACTTATGCCACTTCAATTACTTGAGTAATGATTAAATGAAAAAAAATATTGGACATTTATACGGCCTCTTTCAGTGCTAAAAATTGCTGTGTTTAATAGCGTAAAAGAAAACTTAAATAAAAAAGTTTTAATTAGAATAATTTATGGGAATGAGACCCGCTCTAATTCGCTAGAGAGGACGACTGTTACGTTTGGCTGAAGGAATCAAGTGCTGTAACAGTTATCAGCCTTGATCTACTATTATCCTACTCTCTAATTATTTGAATAGATACAACTTATTAATCCCCAGTAAAACGCTCTACTTAAATAATGGAATGGGGCATTTGAATAACCCAAGAATTACATCTCTCTAGATGAGTATTGGGTTTGGTGCTTTAGGGGGCATTTATAAAAAAATTGCAAGTAATACAGGGGTGCTAATAATTAGAAAAGTATCTTACTCAGCACTTTTTTATTTACTCTAAGGTCTGACATCACATGCTTTTTTTCAAAAAAATACAAAAGCTATTGAGGGGTATTTGCCTAGGGGAGCAGTTACCCAAACTACTCATTAAATCTACGAGGTTATATACCTAATTGATAACGGGGTATCAAACTAGGGTCTGTAGCTTTCGATCTTTATACTGAGAGCCTCTACTGCTTTAGTCAGTGCCAAAAGCTCTTTTTCTTTGAGCATATCAATTTTTTGGTGAAGCAGCTCTATTTCTAATTCGGCTTTAATATTGATCTCAAAATCACTGCTAGCCTGCTGGCGATCTACTTCAGATAAGCGATTCTGACTCATCATAATGACGGGCGCTGTATATGCCGCCTGAAAGGACAACATCAGATTTAACAGGATGAACGGGTAAGGATCCCATGGGCTAGCCCCAAACAAGGCGTTATACAAAATCCATGCAAAGATACAAATACTTTGTCCGATGATAAATCGCCACGATCCCACTGTTCGCGCTACGGCATCTGAAATCTTCTGCCCCACAGTAAGCTGTATTGGGATTTCCTGAAAATGAGAAGTAGCCGTCTTATTAATGCGCTGTCTATGCTTACGCCGATGCGCTCTTAATGACTCTAAGATGAGTAACTCGTCGTGTGTTGGAGAGATCATGGTAACTTTCCCTTTAGTTTTAGTTTATGTTTATGTTTATGTTTTAGTTAATTTAGTAAATAAACTCAGCTGTGTAAGCTTTTTGGATGATGTGTTTTAAGTTAGCCTAAGTTTCGACTTCTTCAGCTCTAGTCACCCATAGTGCCATCAATATAAAAGCCACCAAAGCACAGCTGCCAGAAAATAAGAAAGCATAAAGCGGAGCAACGGATTCGTATATCCAGCCAAAGATAAATGAAGCTGGAAACAGCATCAGCCCAGTGATTAAATTAAACCAACCAAATGCTGTACCGGCTAATCCTTTAGGTGCCATATCTGCTACGAATGCCTTCTCCACTCCTTCTGTTGCAGCCTTAAATAGACCATAGATTCCAAAGAGGCCAAATATTTGATAGACAGAAATTCCGGGTAATCCCATTGCAAAATAAAAGAAGGCAAACGCTATCCAAGCAATCAAAATAAAACGTTTACGTCCAAAGGTATCTGATAAGGCTGATAAAGGCGCTCCAAACAACGTTGTAATGAGTGAGATAGCCGCCCAAAGCAAGGGGATTTGTTCTTGCGGAACCCCTGCCTCTCTAGCCCTCAATAAGAGAAACATATCTGATGAATTTGCCAATGCAAAAATACCGGCGACAACGAGATACCTCTTAAATTGATTGGGCATTCCCTCTAATGACCAACTAAAACGATTTGCCTGAGGAACAGCTTCTCTATACGGCTCTTTGATACATAGAGCCAAGGTAATTGTGATCACTGCTGGCACTATTGCCCACAGAAATATATCTCTCAGTGGTACTCCTAAAGATAAAAACATGGCGGCTAATAGCGGGCCAACTACTGCGCCTGCATTGTCCATCGATCGATGTAGGCCAAAAGTAATGCCCCGTTGATTTTCTTGAACAGTTTCCGCTAAGAGCGCATCTCTGGGTGAACTTCTTAAGCCCTTACCCATGCGGTCTGTAAAGCGAATCGCTAAAACCCACAACCATGAATTGGCCAACACAATGAGAGGTCTACCAATACCAGCCAGCGTGTAGCCCAACACAATCCATGGCTTGGCTTTTTTAGTGCGGTCAACAATGACGCCAGACACTAACTTAAAGATACTAGAAGTAGCCTCAGCAATACCCTCAATAATGCCCAGCGCTTTTGGCCCAGCCATTAATACTGTTGCTAAGTACATTGGCATGAGCGGGTAAAGCATTTCACTAGCCGAGTCATTTACAAAGCTAATAAGCCCAATAAGCCAAACGGTGCGAGGCAGGGCAAAAAGAGTTTTTAACATAATAGGTGCAATTTACCCTTATTTTGTCTCTTCAAGTGGTGTTTGTAGATTGGGCTATCGGTGGTAACCAGATAAATCGCAAACAAGGTGAATCAATAATCTACTACTTTGCAATTTTAACTGGAGGCGGTATTCAAGAACTATAAAAAATACTATAGCTATTTAATTTTTATCATCACTTTACTTAACAATTGAAGGAGGATAAGCTAGTAGAGTGGTTACTAGAAAAGGAAAAAAAATGAAAATATTAGTTGCCGTTGATGGCTCCAAAACTTCCCTCAAGGCTGTAAAGTACGCTATAACTCTAGCGAAACAGCTTGAGAAAAAGCCTACACTGACCTTAATCAATGTTCATGATGACGAGCCATTAAATCGCATTAAGAATTTTGTTGGCAAAACTGAGGTTGAAAATTACCTTATTGAGACAAGTCAAAAAGAACTAAAGCCAACCCAAAAGATTTTGAATGATTCTGGTATTAAGCACAGCTTTGTTATTGAGCTGGGACATATTTCTGAATCGATAGTGAACTTTGCCAACAAAGGTAAATTTGATCTCATCATCATGGGGGGTAAGGGACGCACTGGGATTGCGGACGTTATTTTAGGTTCTGTAACGCAAAGGGTTTCAAGCTTGGCTAAGCAGCCAGTTCTTTTAATTAAGTAGTCCCAATTTAGCCAGGGCCATGAGTCTTTTCTTATTATTATTTTCTCCACTTCTCTTTGGACTCTATTGGCTTATTCGATATCAAATTCATCAAGCCCGAATACGGTCTTTGGTTGATCAGTATGGTTTTAGTAAGGATAAATTAAGACCACTAAAAAGTGCTCAACTTCAAAAACTCATTTCAGAGCTTGATGATCTCAGATCTGCTAACCAGCCTTTTGAATTAGAGGCTCTGGCTAAAAAATATCGCTAACTACGGTTTAACCGACCCAAAGATATGACTAAGATAAGCTCGCATCGCCACCATCAATTTACTCGTGCCGATCTAGCGCATATTGCCAGCATTGCCATGCAAGAGCGCGGCCTAGAGCCTGAATTTTCTCCGGAAGTGCACAATCAGCTCGATTTGATTGCCGCGCCTGGGCAAGATGATGATCCATCCATTCAAGATCTCACTGATTTACTGTGGTGCTCTTTAGACAATGATGACTCCAAGGACTTAGATCAACTCACTGTATCAATAGCACTCCCAGACGGTACTACCAAGATATTGGTAGCGATTGCAGATGTTGATGTGCTGATCAAGAAAGATTCTCCCATCGATGATCATGCCAAAATTAATACTGCTTCGGTCTACACCTCTGCGCGCATCTTTCCAATGCTCCCTGAAAAGCTATCTACCAACCTTAGCTCTTTAAATCCAGACGAGGTTCGCCTAGCCTTAGTCACAGAAATGATTATCTCCAAAGATGGGATAGTTCAAGAATCGCTTATTTATAGAGCTAAAGTCATGAACAGAGCTAAGTTAGCTTATGACGCTATCTCTGCTTGGATTGAAGGAATAGGTTCAGCTCCTGCAGCCCTATGTAGCGTTAAGGGTATGGAAGAGCAACTACGGGCTCAAGATCGAGTGGCCCAACTGCTACGTAAAAGACGACATGATGCTGGTTCACTACATTTGGAGATCTTTCAGCCTAAGGCAATTTTCAAGAATAATAAAATTGTGGGTATTCAGGAGCAAGTCCAAAATCGCGGCCGTCAACTGATTGAAGAGTTCATGATCGCCGTTAATGAAAGTACGGCACACTTTCTCCTTAAGCATCAAGTGCCCTCCTTACGAAGAGTCGTTCGCAGTCCAGATCGTTGGCTTCGAATCGTTGAGCTTGCAAGACAATATGGCGATACCTTACCAGCTGATCCTGACTCCAGAGCTTTATCTGAATTTCTAGCCAGAAGATTAAAGGTAGACCCAATCCGCTTTCCAGATCTCTCTTTAGTCGTTGTTAAGCTCATGGGGCCAGGCGAATACGTACTTGAAAGACCTGGGGCTGAAGCCATTGGTCACTTTGGACTAGCCGTACAAGACTACACCCACTCAACAGCGCCTAATAGACGCTATCCAGATCTGATTACCCTCAGAATGATTAAAAGCATTCTTCAAAGAAAACCTCTTGCATATGAAACCAAAGAATTGCAAGGGTTGGCAGAGCACTGTACTAAGCAAGAAGATGCTATCCGTAAGGTAGAGCGCAGAGTTAGAAAATCAGAGGCTGCCCTCTTTTTAGAGCCTTATATTGGCAAAACTTTCGATGGCATCATTACCGGCATAGCACCCAATAATGGTTGGGTTCGCATCTTTAATCCCCCGGCAGAAGGCATGCTGATGAGTCGTACTCAACTAGTCGACATTGGTAGAAAGGTACATGTGCAGCTAGTTTCTACCAATGTTGAGATGGGCTTTATTAACTTCGCACTGGCAAGTAAATAATTTAAAAATTCGACTTTTAAATCAAGTAGGCCCAGGGAGGATTATCCTGACAATTAATAATGCCTAATGGGCCTGCTGATGACATTCTGTCGTTTCTCAAGATGGCGAAAAGTAATTCGGCCTTTATTTAAGTCATACATAGAGACTTCTAAAGTGACCTTATCGCCAGCTAATATACGAATGTGATTTTTCTTCATCTTGCCGGCGGTATAGGCAATCAACTGATGGCCATTTTCGAGAGTCACCTTAAAGCGAGAATCAGGCAGAATCTCATCAACCATCCCGTCCATTTCTAATAATTCTTCTTTTGCCATTTCATTCTTTCTAGAGTGGAAATTAAAAAGCCCAGCAAAACTGGGCTTTTTAAGAGGCGACTTATTAAAGTCTTAGATTCGCTTAACTTATTAAGCTGGTTGAATATTTGAAGCCTGCTTACCTTTTGGTCCCATCGTTTCATCGAAAGTAACTCGCTGGCCTTCAGCCAATGATTTAAAGCCACTGCTATTAATTGCTGAAAAATGAGCAAATAGATCTTCACCACCAGCATCAGGGGTAATAAAACCAAAACCTTTAGCGTCGTTAAACCATTTCACAATTCCGTTTGCCATATCTGACTATTCCTTAAAAAAATAAAAAAAGGAGGCTATGCCCCACATAGGGCGAAAGTCAAGAATGGCGGGGAAATGCTGAGAAAAACTATCGCAAGACTGCGGTATTAATCACTAGTACAACAACACTATTAGCTTGAAGATCGCTGTTGACATTTTACTCTATCCCAATAAAAACTGTGTTTATTCAGGGTGAACCGCCCTCAGGACTAGCTGTAAGGGCGATATAGGGTCACGCTCAAAAGATAAAACCCTCGCCATTTCTGATGAGGGCATGCTTTTCTGGTGAGCCCACCAGAACTTGAACCTAGGACCAAAGGATTCCGGTTTGTGTAGCTTTCACTACTCCCTGGACTATGCCTTCATCAAATAATAATTGATAAATCCTTACTTAGATGGGTGCCGTCTAGTGTCTACACCTTCAACAGCACTTTCATGCTGAAGCTTGGCTCGGCGTTGGCTTGGATAATCAATACTTGAGCTACCTTTAGCTTTCACCGAATTTGACACCATCCCTTATGCAGTTTCCGCGCATAAGGCACAACTTTCGCTATGAGTTTAAAAAGGCTATTCGTCTTGACGCTTTAAATCCCGATAAAAGTTTTCATGCGGACCAAATGTTAAAAGCTTAATGCTTTCTTGATCCAAAACACGATAGGCTAATAAAACCTGTTGCTGAGATATTTTAAATTTATAAACATAGACCCCCAGCAAATCACCTACCTTCGCCTCCCCAATAGATGGGTCCTTACAAATACGTTTAAGCACCGTATCCAGGTCTACTTTTTGTGGAGCATGCAGTTTTTTAGTAGCCCTTGCAAAGCTAGCCGTAACAAGTAAGCGCATTAACTAAAAACGTACTCACCAATCACGGGCTCTTGATCTGCAATCAAGATCGCACGAATTAAAGAAAACGGTAGATCTGGATTTTCTTGGGCGATCTTGCCAATTTGCGACCAATACTCAATCTGCTTGGGCACTGAACGATGCTCAATACTTGCATACACCTTAGCTTGCTCAACCAGGTTTTCTGATAATTTCACATTAATAGACATAGCAATTCTCCATTAGATGGTTCCATTATAGCTTAATGAGTTCCTTTTGGGAACTTTTTTAAAGATAGCAATCAAGCGGCCTCTGAATAGGAGCTAGAGGCGGCATAAATGTCTTAGATCTTTTTCGCTAGCTTCTTGCTTTGATAGTCATCACTCACTTTGCTGCCCGAATCAATCAATCCTAAAACTACTCAATATGGTTGTATTCAGTGCCTAGGTATGACCGTTACAAGTTGTAACGGTCAAAAAACAAAACCCCCACTATCTCTAATGGGGGTTTGCTTTTCTGGTGGGCCCACCAGGACTTGAACCTGGGACCAAAGGATTATGAGAGCAGATACTCAAAGAAAACGACTAGGATTTCAAGAGGTTACGTCTCCTAAATATCGATGTGTAGCGTTTTGTGTAGTGATTAGTTGGATGTAGCGTGACTAGGTGATCATTGCTAAGATTTTCTGAACTACTGATTTTTGACAGCCGCCATCTAGCACCTAACTTACCCTTAGCACCGTTACAGGTTGTAACGGTTGCGTCAAAAATTTTCGATCTTGATCTCGAGCTCCGCCCTACCCATCAGTTCAAAAAATAAATTCAAAAATATGGATATATTTTTTATAAAATCTACAAAGCTTCTCGATAAAGATTTACAGCATCACTCAAATTAATTTCACGAGGACTATTTATAAGTAAACGAGTCTGCAACATAGCGTCACTCGCTAGCTGATCAATATCATTTTCAGCAATCCCAAACTCTGTCAAATGTTGTGGCAAGCCTAACTGACCAGCTAAATCACCCAGATAGTCAGTTAATTCTTCTGCTTGCTCAAGAGTTGAGCCTTGCAAGCCTGGCTTAATAATCTTACCAAGCTCTGAATACATTGAGTGCGCAACATTGATATTAAAGCGCATCACAGGCGCCAACATTAAAGAATTTGATAGGCCATGAGGTATATGAAATCTTGCGCCAAGTGGATAGGCTAATGCATGAACACCTGCTACGGGAGCATTAGTAAAGGCAATGCCTGCAAGACATGCTCCTAGCAACATATTTTCGCGTGCAATGATGTCGCCCCCAGATTCAACTGCTTTATGTATATTGTTTGATAGTAGTCGTAATGCTTCTCTCGCCATGCAATCAGATATTGGATTTTTTAAGTGTTTTGTTGTAAAGGCCTCAATTGCATGGACCATCGCATCAATTCCAGTGGCAGCCGTTATGTGCGCAGGAAGCCGAAGTGTAAGTTCTGCATCTAAGAGTGCTAAATCTGGCAACAGAATAGGTGATAGAACACCTTTTTTTTCACTTTCACTGACAGTTACCACCGAGCTTTTGGTGACTTCAGAGCCCGTTCCAGCTGTAGTGGGAACAAGAATTAATGGTAAGCGTGGTCCTTTAGCCATACCAATACCGAAAATATCTACCAATTTCTCTTTTCCAGAGGCTAGTAATGCGACTAGCTTAGCAACATCCATAGAGCTGCCACCTCCAAAACCAACGATATAGTCTGCTTTACATTCCCGAGCAATAGTAATAGCCGCCTCAATGACTGTAACAGAGGGGTCAGCCTGTACATCAGAAAAAATATGAACAATAAGATTTAAAGCTGCAAATTGTGGCAATGATTTTTCAAGTAATCCCGCAGATAAAACGCCGACATCAGTAACAATAAGTACAGATTTACCACCACGCTCGAGTACTCTTTTTGCAAGCGAGGCCGAGCCTCCTCTCTCTACGATAATAGAGTGTGTAGAATAAAAATCAAATTGCATTAGCTTAGACCCAATGGAGTTTAGAAAGGTTTTAGCAACACTTTTGCTGAGGCAGTTTTTCCAGCATGTAAATCATCAAATGCTTCAGGGCCATCATCCAAGGATCTTTTTTCAACCCAAGATAGGTCTCCAAATGCATGTTGCTCTAGTAACTTTACTGTAGCCTGAAGATCTACAGTTGAATAAGTATAAGTTCCAAGTAGTGTAATTTCTGCAAGAGTTAGTTTTCTCATGTCAATTTCACTAGACCAGTCTTGCAAACCAACATGCATCATTACGCCACCCGGCCTCACTGCTACCATCGCAGAATTTCTAGTCACAGCGGAGCCAACGCAATCCATCACAAACTCATAAGCGTTTTCTACTATTTTTTCCTCAATTGGATTAATTATTGTGCATTTAACATGTTGCGAAATAGCTTGTCGACGTAGGGGGTTAACCTCTACCACCGTAACATCATAAACACCATAATGCCTCAGCAAAAGAGTCGATAACATACCAATAGCGCCCCCTCCCAATATTAATACTCTGCATTCTTGAATTGGCCGATGCAATGCTCGCATTGAAAGATTAATAGCATGCACTGCCGTTGCTGCAGGCTCTGTTAGTGCGGCAGCATCCATGCTTAAGCTTTCAGGAATGGCAAGCAGTGAGCTTGCAGGAATACTCATATACTGGGCAAATGCGCCAGGCCTAGTCATCCCAACCATGGTACGGTTTTCGCACAAATTGTTTCTGCCTTGCCTACAGTATTCACAAATCCCACAGGTGATCAATGGATTTCCTGTAACTCTTTGACCCTTTGAAAAAAGAGATGAACTAAGATCTTCGATTGTCCCAGAAAATTCATGCCCCAATACAAGTCCTGGCTTTCTTCGAGGATCATGTCCGTGAAATGCATGCATATCACTACCGCAAATTCCAACCGATTCGATTTTAATGATTGCCTCATTAGCCTCAAGAGAGGGATAAGGCTGATCCATGATTTTCATCTCATTGGGCCCGGTATAAACTAGCGCTTTCATCATTAATCTTCCTTATATCGCCGTATATCCACCATCGAGCATGATGGTTTGTCCTGTCACATATGCTGATGCATCACTAGCCAAAAAAATAGCAAGTCCACTGATATCACTCATTTGACCATTGCGACCAATTGCAGTTTTTTTAGCATGCATATTTACTAATTCTGAATTGCTAAAGACTGGCGTAGTTAGCGCTGTTGGAAAAAACCCTGGGCCAATTGCATTGCAAGTAATACCAAATGGTGACCACTCTTGAGCGATAGCTCTTGTTAATTGAAGGATTCCACCTTTGGCAGCACCATAAGGAGCACAGTCTGGAAAAGCGCGGTAACTTTGTAAAGAGGCTATGTTAATTACTCTTCCCCAGCCATTTTTCTTCATCTGAGGTGCAAGAGCCTGAGTCATAAAAAAAGGTGCGGCCAGTTGGACATTCAACTGCTCTTGCCAACTTGTCGGCGAAACTTCCAAAAATGATTCGCGCAAGTTTATACCAGCAGCATTGATGAGAATATCAACCTTACCTAGCTTATCCAGTACTCGCATTGAAAGGTCTAAAGGTTGCTCTAGATCAGATAAATTAGCCACAAAGGATGAGACTTTTATTCCTTGGGCACCTAATTGATCGGATGCCTGGGTAAGCAATTCCTCCCTACGTGCTGCAATTGCAATTTCTGCACCGGCCAAACCTAAAGCCAATGCTATCGCCTCACCCAAGCCACTGCTACCACCCGTAACTAGGGCAACTTTTCCGTGCAAATTAAATAATTGGTTCATTGGCTCACTCATACCTCAACTGGAGTTCCTAGATCAAACTGTTCATTAGGGAAATACTTGGCCAAACGATCATCAGCCGTTCGAGCATGAGCCTCCATTCCCTCTAGGCGGCTAATTCTAGCTGTTACTAATGCCATCTCCTTACTACCCTCACGTGTCATCTTCTGCCATGTAAGTGTTTTCATAAACTTATGAACAGACAGTCCCCCAGAATATCTAGCAGCTCCTTTAGTTGGTAATACATGATTTGGCCCACTGGTCTTGTCTCCAAAAGCAACGGTAGTTTCCTCGCCTAAAAATAGAGATCCGTAGCAGGTTAAAGTACTAAGCCACCAGTCCAAATCCTTAGCATGTACCTCTAGATGCTCACTTGCATATTGATCTGAAATTTTTGCTACTTCCTCTCGAGTATTACATAGGATGACTTCACCATAATCACGCCAAGCACATGCTGCAGCATCTTTGGCTGTTGGTGGTAATGACTCAATCATTTGAGGGACTAGCCGCATCACCTCTTTTGCCAAAGCCTCAGAAGTTGTAAATAACCAAGCGGGAGATTCATGACCATGCTCTGCTTGACCAACTAGATCACTAGCAACCATCTGCGGATCCGCAGTCTCATCTGCAATTACACCAACCTCTGAAGGGCCAGCAAAAACATCAATTCCCACCTTTCCAAATAGAGAGCGCTTTGCTTCCGCTACAAACTTGTTTCCCGGACCAACAACTACATCAGCCGGCTTTCCCGTAAACAAACCGTAGGCCATTGATGCAATTGCCTGCACTCCACCCAAGGTCATAATGACATCTGCCCCGGCAGCTCTAAATGCATAAAGCACATAAGGATGCATGCCGCCCCCTCGATATGGACTAGAGCATGCAATTATTGTCTTTACCCCAGCAGCTTTTGCAGTTGCTACCGTCATATAGGCAGAAGCGATATGAGCATAACGGCCGGAAGGTGCATAGCAGCCGACAACATTAACAGGAAGAACTTTTTGACCAGCTGTCACACCAGTATGTAAGCTTGTAGAGAAATCATGAATACTATTTTTCTGAGCTATAGCAAAGTCATAAACCTGCTTCACCGCAAAATCAATATCTTTTTTTACAGAATTTGGTACATCCATCAAGATAGTGTCAATTACTTCCTTTGACATCACAATATCGCCGGACCACTTGTCAAGCTTCAAAGAGTAGTCGCGAACAGCGGACTCGCCATTCTTTTCAATATTTGAGAGCATTTCAGTTACAACTTGCTGCGCAGCTGCAGTTTCTGACTCTGGAGTCTTAGCAGCTTTTTTTAAATAATTTACAGACATTTATAACCTTTCATTTTGTAAGCGCTTACACATGATTTCTGAAAAATGAGGTTACCCTCATCCTTCAGAAAGATTTAATAAAAACTATTTACTATTGTTTGCAAATTCACGAAGCTTCTTATCCGCGTTAACCATCTTTAAAAATTCATCGGTGAGATATTCATTTGCTGCTGGTACGGCCTGAATAGCGCCAGTGGACTGCATAAATGCTGCAATAGAATTAAACCAGACATCAGCCTGAGATAAACCCTTAGTGCTATCCATTATTTTTAACTCGGTTGCAAGATCGTAGTTGGGGCGAGTATCAAACTCTTTTTTCATTGAAGCCTCAGAGATTGACACACCACCTAGTTCATAGAACTTCTTCATCATAACAATAGCTTGTGGCTTATTAGCATTCATCCACTTCCAGGTGCGCATGTAAACCGCTAGGAATTTTGCTACATTTTGTGGATTCTCTTTGGCATAGTCTCCACGAACAATTAATGCTCCAGGAACAAAGGCGCCTCCATCTTTTCCACTACATATAACCTTAGCGCCCGCCTTTTCCTCTAATGTGTAAATATTCGGAGCCCACAAACCACCGAAGTCTGCATTACCGGAAGACATCGCAGAGATAATTTCACCCTGACCCATGTTTTTAATTACTACATCTGTTTTTGCTAAGCCGTACTTTTTAAGACATGACTGAACGGCATAATCGCCTGTAGAGTTTCCCGTAAGAACGATTGTTTGCCCCTTCAAAGATTGGGGATTTGTAGCAAACGCTTCAGCTGCCTTAGGGGTAGCTAATAGTGCATTTCCTGCAGACTCGTCATTACTGATTCCAATAGTTTTAATTCCAAAGCGCACATAGCCCAGAACCGCTGGCACGGATCCTGTACCACCAACATCCCAAGATTTAGAGGCAGAAGCCGCAATCTGGGGAACACCTGCTGGGAAAGTGCTAAATTCAGGCTTTAGACCTAACTCACCCCACCAATTTTTTTCAGTTGCCACAAAAAAAGGAAGTGCCCAATATAGAGCGGGTTGATAACTAATCTTAATTTCTGTGAGGGCCGGCTTAGCCTGGGCCTGTACTGAGCCTATGCTAGCTGCTAAAAGTACCGTTGCCCCTAAAACTCTAGTTAATGTTTTTTTTAATTGCATTTGTATCTCCATTTAATATTTCAAAAATAAGTCAATGATCAACACCCAAGCTTTGCTCCCTTAATAACTTCCATATCTGACTACGTAACTTTACAAAAGAATTTAAATCCATGACATCCTCAATTCGAGAATATGTATCCCAACCTTCTTTTTCACGAATAGGCTTAATCTCAATTACATCGCGAATCAGACCTGGTCTTCTTGACATTACTACTACTCGATCTGCGAGATAAACCGCCTCCTCAACTGAATGAGTAATAAATAAAACTGTTTTAGGATTCTTGCGAGCAAGTCTTACAAGCTCTTCCTGCATAACAACTCTTGTTTGCGCATCTAATGCGCCAAATGGCTCATCCATCAAAAGCACTTCTGGCTCTAAGACATAGGCACGAGCAATTGCCACACGTTGCTGCATACCACCAGATAGTTGATGGGGATAAGCTTGCTCATACCCATCTAATCCCATAAGAGAAACTAAACGTGCAGTCTTTTCTTGTTTTTCTGCGATGCTCATACTCATGGATTTAAGGCCAAACTGAATATTTTGCTGAACTGTTTTCCATGGAAACAAAGCAAATTGCTGAAATACTACTGCGCGATCTGGCCCCGGGCCCTTCACCTCTTTATCGCCAACTAATATCCTTCCTTTAGTTGGTATTTCAAGACCTGCAACCATACGCAAGCAAGTCGTTTTGCCGCACCCTGACGGACCAACAATAGCAACAAATTCTTTATCTTTAACTGTAAAGTTAATATCGCCGACAGCTAGAAATTCTTTGCCGCCCTGCTTAAAACTACGCTGCACTGAATCGAAAATAATATCTGCCATAAATCAAATTTCTTTATAGTGAATAGCAAACTTTTCAGCCTGCCTTAAAAGCACATCAATCAATAATCCAATAAGCCCTATTGCAATCATTCCACTCATTACAATATCAGTTTGAATGCTGGCCTGACCCTTGACCATCATGTAACCGACCCCACTCGACGCAACAATCAATTCAGCACCAACAAGAGATTGCCATCCTAATCCAGCAGAAATTCTGAGACCAGCAATAATCGAAGGAATTGATGCTGGAAATAAAACCTCAGCTATCAAACGAAATTTTTTTGCGCCCAACATCCTTGCCGCTTCTAGATATTTTTTATCGACATGAATTGCACCGCGATAGGTATTTATTAGTACTGGTGGGAAGGCTCCCATAAAAATCACTAATATCGGCCCTCCAATGCCTGTACCAAACCAAAGGGCGGCAAATGGAACCCAGGCTATTGGCGCAACAAATCGAATGCTTTCAAAAAATGGAGTAATGAGCTGATTTGCATACTTAGACAAAGCCATTAATAAACCAAGCGGTATACCAATTAATGCCGCTAACAAGAATCCATAACTAAATCGTAGAAAACTTGATGCAATATGTGTCCATAAGGTAAATCCGGAAAAAGGCTCAGTAAGTAAATGAATGAATTTACTCAATACCTCATGTGGGTATGGTAAAAATTGTTTTGGAACAAGGTCTAACGTAACCATCAAATACCAAAAACTAATAAAACTCGCGATTCCCATGCTCGTCCACAGTACAGATTCACCCCGATTTAAATACTCATTATTTGCCATCATGCCCTCCAAGGCATAGCATAGCTCTCAGCCTTTGCCAATAGCTGAGTCATCAACCACCCAGAAATTGCGACACTAATCATGCCCACCAAAATCATGGCAGGATTTATATCTTGGGCTGCCTGATTAAGAATTGACCCCAACCCTAAAGTTGCGCCAACTAATTCTGCAGCTACTAAAGTAGTCCAAGAAGCCTGGAGCGAGAGGCGAAGACCTGTAAAGATAAATGGTAGAGCTCCTGGAATGAGAACCTCTCGATAATAAGCAAGGCGACCGATTCCGAGCATTGCTGCCGCCTCACGTTGAGGAGCCTCAATTGATCTAACACCAGTGAAACTGTTAATAACAGCTGGCACAAATGCAGCAACATAAATCACCATAATCTTGGCAGAATTCCCAAGGCCCAACCAAACTATTGCTAATGGAATCCAAGCTAACGGAGGAATCGGCCTTAATGTCAAAAAGATTGGGTTTACAAAAGCCTCAATCTTTTTATTAGCTCCCATTAAGATACCTAATAGAATACCTAATGACGATGAGACCAAAAAACCAGATGTAACTAAAATCACGCTTTGCAAGATATGCTGATAGAGCTTTCCATTACCATAGCCCTGCATTGCAATAATCTTGAATGAATTCCAAGTCTCCATAGGAGATGGAAATCTTGCGCCCGAGACAATGCCTGTCCACTCAGTTAAACCAAACCAGGTGGTAAACAAAATTACAGAAAATAAAAAGAGGGCTGAAAATTTACTAAAAATTTCTAATTCCTTATAGAATATTAAAATTATGTAAGCGCTTTCATTCTAACCACAATTTGCGAACCAAATTGCCCTAATTGACCAAATTAAATTAGGATTTTCCCTAAGTTTAAGATGAAGAAAAATATTAAATCGATCACGATTAATGATGTTGCAGTTGCAGCAAAAGTATCTACTGCGACTGTATCGCGATCAATAAATCAACCTAATACCGTAAGTGAAGCTCTTAGAGAACAAATTAGCGATGTAATAAAAAAATTAGGTTACATACCTAATGCGGGGGCTCGCTCTCTAATGTTGAGGCGCTCGGGAACAATTGGTGTGGTGGTCCCTACACTTGACAACGCCATCTTTGCACAAGGACTTGCGGAATTTCAAAGGCAATTAAACCAATCGGGATACCAACTATTAGTGGCCAGTAGCAACTATGATCCTGCTATTGAAGCTACACAAATAACCAACTTGCTTACAAGAGGAGTGGAGGGTATTGCACTCTTTGGAACCAGCCAACAACGAGATGCATTAAAACTTCTTAAAACACGCAATATTCCTTACATACATGTTGGCTCATTATCCGCCCCCTTTAATGGCTATGCTTCAGGATTTGATAATCGTGAAGCTATAAAGCTTGGCGTTAAATACTTACTAAGTCAAGGCCATAAGCAATTCGGAATTTTAACAGGCATCACCGCTAATAATGATCGTGCAAATGATCGAGTCGTTGGAGCTCTAGAATTGTTGTCAGAGAGCAGAATTTATTTAAAAAAAGAGGTAATAGTGGAGTGCCCCTATGAACTTGAGGAAGCGCGCCTCGGATTTAAAAAATTGTTACTTAAAAACCCCAAGATTACTGCAATTATTTGCGGTAATGATGTATTGGCATTGGGGGCACTTCTTGAAGCACAAAAACAGGGGCTGCATATTCCTGGGGATATTTCTATTATTGGGTTTGATGATTTAGAGATTTCAAGACATCTCCTTCCAAGCCTTACGACTATTCATATAGATGCTATTGGAATGTGGTCTAATGCCGCAAATCATCTTACAGCACAAATTAATAGAGTTACCTCCCTACCCCAAAAAATTAAAACTAATGTCAATTTGATTATTCGCGAATCCACATCGAAAGCCCCAAAGTGTTAATTTATGTCTACTCTTGGTCTCTAGAATATATACGGGTGACGTGAAATCTCAAGCGTTATACGAACTAATTTTGTCGCATAACCGTTACCTAAAGTAACGCTTGTACCCTGTTTGAAAGTGTTGATCCTTAAACTACTCAATAAGGTTGTATTCAGTGGTAAGAAATGACCGTTACAACTTGTAACGCTCAAAAAACAAAACCCCCACTATCTCTAATGGAGGCATGCTGTTCTGGTGGGCCCCCAGGACTTGAACCTGGGACCAAAGGATTATGAGAGCAGAAGCCCATGATAGAACCATTTAAAAAGGTGATTTACGGTTGGTCAGCGTCGGTGTGTAGTCTTATGTGCAGTGAGCCAGCGTTACTTTAAGTAACACTTAGGTATTAAATAAGAGCTGCTGCTTCTCGAATTTTTTGTGCCGTAGCTGGCAAGCGATTCTTTTCGAGAGTCCGAGCAAAATCCTCGACACTTTCAGCTGGTTTTTTTCTTCTTGCCCTCATACCTTTAAATGCTGCCATTACGGATACGTTTTCCAAGTCCCACTGATTAACAATAAACTCATCTGGGTCCAAAATATCTATTCCATGTATAGCCATAATGCTCGCAGGAAAATCTTGATGGTTTCGTGTAACGATGCAATCAGCATGCCCCGCAATAGCAGCAGCTAAAACATGAACATCGTTTGGATCTGGAAGAGCTAAAGAGATAGCAATTGATTTCCAAGCATTTTCAGAA
The DNA here is from genome assembly GCF_002797575.1 of Polynucleobacter brandtiae. Taxonomy (GTDB): domain Bacteria; phylum Pseudomonadota; class Gammaproteobacteria; order Burkholderiales; family Burkholderiaceae; genus Polynucleobacter; species Polynucleobacter brandtiae. The sequence goes on from NZ_PGTX01000003.1 coordinate 29,392, forward strand.
ATCTCCCAATCCGGCACAGCCTCTCACATATTATCTCTTCTACTGCCAAGTCTACCCTTTAGCTCAGGGCGATCTTTCTCGAGTGACCGCACCCACTCTTCTTCAATTTTTGTAGTCCATTTAGCCGCAAATAATCCCGTCACTGCAATGCTCATTAAAGAGTCTGCAATAGCTAGTTGATATAGAACGCATGCATCTAGAACTGCGGTATATCTTGCATTACCCGCCATCTTAGTAATCTAAGCCTAATTCACGTGCGTTGTCTGCCATTTTGTCTAATGCAGACTGTTGCTTTTGTTGCATAAGATTCATGTACTCAACTAAATCTTCAAATGCAACTCTACGATGCGTGCCGACCATACGATGCTTTAATCTTCCAGCCTCTATTTCTTTGATAACGAATGGGCGTGAAACATTAATAAAGTTGGCTGCCTCAACCGTAGAGAACTCGCGTTTTGAAGGAACCAATGTGATTGGCCGCCCTTCACTCATCGCGCCTAAAAGCTGCCCAATAAATCTTAAAGCTGCTGGAGGTAAATCTACTGAAGGGTGCTCTCCTGAATCTGTAGTTAAAGTTATTGCTGCAGCTCTGGAGTGATCTAGAGATTCCATAATGCATCTCTGTGCAACCCTGGCCATTTCAATATCCTTTTGTGACATTGGTGGAGGCACCACTTGTCTTGCTTTATCTAGCGTAGTCATCGCAATTCCCCTTTTAATCCTAGAGACCTAAAAATTAAGTGCGTCCTAAAACTATTTGATAATGATACTACTATACGAAATAAGTGCAATAAGTGAAACATCTTTACAACGCTTCATACCGGAAATAGCGGGTTATGCAAAGGTATAAGGGAACTACTGAAGATGAGGAGGCCGATGAAGAAGATTACTAATTTCAGGTACAGTTAAATGCACTAATAGTTAAGATGTCCTGGCTGGGGCCATCTATCTATTGGGGTCTAGAGGTCATATTTGCTACACACCGACTACACATTAATAAAAATGACCTAGCGTTCTCACGCTAAGTCATTGATTTTATTGGTGGGCCCACCAGGACTTGAACCTGGGACCAAAGGATTATGAGTCCTCTGCTCTAACCAACTGAGCTATGGGCCCGTTAGTCTTTGGATCAATCTTCCTCTAGGAAGGTCTTGAGTTTGTCGCTACGGCTAGGATGACGCATCTTTCTCAAGGCCTTGGCTTCAATCTGACGAATACGCTCACGCGTAACATCAAACTGCTTACCTACTTCTTCAAGAGTATGGTCTGTACTCATTTCTACACCAAAACGCATGCGCAGTACTTTAGCCTCACGCGGTGTTAATGAATCTAATACATCCTTTACAACGTCACGCATCGACTCATGTAGGGCTGCTTCGGCCGGAGCTAATGTATTGCTGTCTTCAATGAAATCACCTAAATTAGAATCGGCATCATCGCCAATAGGAGTTTCCATCGAGATTGGCTCTTTAGCAATCTTCATAATCTTGCGAATCTTGTCCTCAGGAATTTCCATCTTGAGGGCTAGAGTGGCAGCATCAGGCTCATGACCAGTCTCTTGCAAAATCTGACGACTAATACGATTCATTTTATTAATCGTTTCAATCATATGCACTGGAATACGAATCGTACGTGCCTGATCGGCAATAGAACGGGTAATTGCCTGACGAATCCACCAAGTAGCATAGGTAGAAAACTTATAGCCACGACGGTATTCAAACTTATCTACCGCTTTCATCAAACCGATATTGCCCTCTTGGATTAGATCCAAGAACTGCAAGCCACGGTTGGTGTATTTCTTAGCAATCGAAATTACCAAACGTAAGTTAGCTACCGTCATTTCACGCTTTGCTTCACGAGTACGCTTCTCACCAGCAGCCATTCGCTTATTCACTTCTTTTAATTCTGGCAAAGGCAACACTACGCGGATGTGCATATCAATTAACTTCTGCTGAAGTTCTTGAATCGCAGGCACATTACGTTGCAGTAAAGCCGTGTAAGGCTTGTTTTCTTTCAGTAGCTTTGTAGTCCACTCGAGATTCATTGACATCTTTGGAAAATCTTTTAAGACGTCGCCGCGATTAACGCCAATCTTGTCTACCAATATGCTGACAATACCGCGTTCCAGCTTCCATACCTGGTCTACCTGGGAGCGCAACGTGTCACATAATTTCTCGACACTCTTTGCTGTTAAACGGAAACCCAACAGCTCATTCAGAATCAATTCTTGTGCCTTGATGTAGGCTGGGCAGTTATAACCCTCCTTCTCAAATGCACGGCGCATCTTTTCGGATTGTGTGCGAATAATCGCAAACTTCTCTAAAGAAATTTGCTTGAGCTCTTCTAACTGTTTCGCATTTGCAGTAGCAACACCAGCACCGCCATCATCTTCCTCTTCGCCCTCTTCGCCAGTCTCTTCCGCATCTGGGTCAACTTCTGGCACTTCTGGTCCAAGCTTGATATCTTCCGCGTTTGGATCCACTAAACCATCAACAAATTGATCGATCTCGATCTCACCAGAAATGATCTTATCCGCATTAGCAAGAATTTCACCAATAGTGACAGGACAGGCACCTAAGGACATCACCATTTCTTTTAGACCTGCTTCAATCTTCTTCGCAATGACGATCTCGCCTTCGCGAGTCAGAAGATCTACTGTACCCATTTCACGCATATACATGCGGACTGGATCGGTAGTACGCCCGAACTCGGAGTCAACGGTTGATAGAGCAGCTTCAGCCTCTTCTTCCGCCTCTTCTTCTGTTGCTCCGCCAGAGGCATTTTCATTGAGCAATAGTGTTTCTGCATCAGGAGCTTGCTCGTAAATCGTGATGTTGATATCACTTAATAAGCTAATCAGCGTCTCTAATGCTTCAGAGTCTGACAGCTCGTCAGACATCACGTCATTCATCTCACCATGGGTTAAATACCCTTGTGACTTACCCATCTTGATTAACTTCTTCAGACGAGTACGGCGTAACTCTTGCTGCTCTTCTGAGCCCAGCTTCTGCTCTTCAAATTCTTTTAATAGTGCCTTTTCTTTTGCCTTACGCTCGCGCGCCTTTTGGCGATCAGTTAATACTGGCTCAGCATTCTCTACTGGAGCATCTGCTTTTGGTTTGCGGCCTTTTTTAGTCTCTTCAACTACAACATCTTCAATAACTTCCATTGCTGCTTTGGCCTCTTTAACTACTTTCGTTTGTTTAGGTGCCTTAGGTTCTTTAGCAAGCTTCTCAACCACTACCTTAGCAACGATTACCGTTGCTGCTTTTTTGATTGGCTCTGGTTTGACTGGCTTTGCTACCTTTACCAAAGGCTTCGTATTTGACTTTGCTACTGGCTTTACTGGTGCTTTAGCGGCCTTCACTACCGCCTTTACTGCTACAGCCTTAGCAACTGGTTTAGCCGGAGCCTTTGTTTTTGCAGCTGGCTTTGTAACCGCCTTCACAGCAGTCTTGATTATTTTGACTGGCGCCTTAGCCTTTACTGCAGGCTTCGCTACTGACTTAGCCGCTGGCTTCGCTACTGACTTAGCCGCTGGCTTAGATGCTGACTTAGTTGCTGACTTAGCAGGTGTTTTTGCTTTTGCCACCGGTTTTGCTGGTGTCTTTACTTTTGCTTTCAACACTGGCTTTACTGGTGCCTTGGATTTGGCAACGGGTTTTGCTGGGGCCTTCGCTTTTGCTACCGGTTTTGCTTTCACTGCTGGCTTTGCGGCCTTAACAGATTTAGCTGGTGCTTTTGCAGCGGATTTAACTGGTTTTTTCTTAGTATTGGGCATTTATTAGCGCTTACTCACGTTGCTGATGATTGATCTCGACTGATGGTATCCAGCCACGGTGTTTACTTGCCCAAAATTTCTTCAAAATAAAGCGCAAGTGGCTGAATTAAATCGGTTTTTTCATTGGAATAGAGGATTATAGTCGAATGTGACTTTTTACTCCCTAGTTACTCTATAAATATGGGGTAAATTTCCGGTATTTCTAGGGTTAAATCAGAAAAATCCTATGAGAATTTTAATCTTTCACCTAACTCGCGATATCGCGCCCGATCTTGATCGGAAGCGGTGCTACCAGCGATCTTTTGGGCGATCTCTGTCATTTCGGTTTTGAGCTGAGTTAACTCAAGCTTTTTAAATGCCCCATCCAAATCAGCAGTCGCACCCTCGAGCTCTAGATCAGAGCCCATTACCCGCTTTCGAAGCACCTCATACAAAGGCGCAAGATTACTGCGAGAAAGTTGATCCTGAAAAAGGGCAAAGGCTCCCGCACCCACGGTAGGTGGTTTACCATTTTCACTAGGAATGAGCTCTACTAAATCGCATTGAATCAATAAATCTTGCATCAGAGCCAGCGCTTTTTCAGAGCGCAGCGCTGATGCCTTTAAAGCCAATGTTCGTTGATCTGGAGTGAGCGCTTTTCCTAGATGCGGAAACTGAATTAAGACCCGTAACATCTGCTCTGCTAAATCTGTTGGCGCTTGTGGCGGTGCAATATTCAGAGTGGCTATTCTTTTAGCAGACCCCTTGGATGCCTGCCAAGGCGCGCCCTGAGTACGATTATTGACATTGCCTTGATGAAAGCTTGAAGCGCGTTGATTGGTGCTGGAGTAAGTGCCTTGTTGCACCGGAGCTGGAACTACGGTCAGACCACAAAAAGATTCGAGCTCTGCAGGGGTAGAGTTGGTGCGAAGAGCGAGTTCACGCAGAATTTGCGTACGTAGCGCGATTGGTGGCATCGACAGTAACAGCGGTTTTGCAGCATGATGGGTTTGTGCCCTACCCTCTGGTGTAGTGAGCTCATGCTCCTGGCTGACGATCTTAAAAAAGAAGCTCGATAAAGACATTGCCTCTTTAATGACCTTTTCAAAAGCAGGGGCGCCGTATGCTCTGACATAGCTATCAGGGTCATGCTCTGTCGGTAAAAAGAGAAAGCGAATTTCTTTATCATCAGACATCAGTGGCAAACAAGCCTCCAGGGCACGCTGCGCTGCACGTTGCCCTGCCGAGTCACCATCAAATGAGAAAACAACACGATCGGCTTGGCGCAATAACATCCGTACATGGTTAGCGGTGCAAGCCGTGCCTAATGTCGCTACCGCATTTGGGAAGCCGAGTTGAGCTAGGGCGACAACGTCCATATACCCCTCGCACACCAGCACATATTCTTGAGCGCGAATAGCTTGTCTAGCTTCAAATAGTCCGTAGAGCGTATTGCCTTTTGAGAACAGCGGTGTTTCTGGTGAATTTAAGTATTTAGGTTCGCCTTGATCTAGGATGCGACCACCAAAACCAATCGTCTGACCCTTAGGGTTACGAATCGGAAACATAATACGATCCCGAAAGCGATCGTAGCGGCGTGCCGTTGAATTGCCTTCAACCTGTTCACTCTGAATCAGCAAACCGCCATCTAATAAGTTTTTTGCTACTTCATCATTGGCATAAGTGCCAAAGACAGCCTCAAGTCCTTGCCAGCCATCTGGCGCGTAACCTAATGCATAGCGTTTGGCAATCTCACCAGTCAGACCGCGACCTTTGAGATAGTCAACGGCACGGGTGGCGCCCTTTAATTGCTGGCGATACCAATCTGCAGCGCTACTCATAACCTCACTTAAAGCCATCGATTGCTGTTGACGAGCAACATCATGTGCAGTGCGCTCTTCGCGTGGAACGTCCAAACCTGCAGAGCGTGCTAAATCTTCAATCGCATCTACATAACCGAGCCCCGAATACTCCATCAAGAAACTAATGGCAGAGCCATGGGCTCCACAACCAAAGCAGTGATAAAACTGCTTAGTGGGCGATACCGAGAATGAGGGTGATTTTTCTGCATGAAAGGGGCACAAACCTTGAAAATTCGCGCCCGCTTTTTTTAACTTCACGTACTGCCCAACGATCTCCACAATATCAACCCGATTTAAGAGGTCGGCGATAAAGGATTGTGGGATGAGCGCCATGGTGGTGAATAAGGACTTGTTAGTCTGCCTATCTACTTATCTGCTTACTAATTTACTTGCTGATCTGCTTACTGAGCGAGTGCTGCTTTTACTAAACCAGATACTTTGCCCATATCCGCCTTACCGGCGAGCTGAGGCTTCAGAACGCCGATAACTTTACCCATATCTTGCGGGCCCGTAGCGCCAGTAGATGCCACAGCAGCAGCTACAGCTGCCTCGACTTCTACATCGGATAACTGAGCTGGTAAGTAGGCTTGCAAAATAATCATTTCAGCAGCCTCAATCGCGACTAGATCATCGCGCCCCGCTTTTTCAAACTGAGAGATGGAGTCTTTGCGTTGCTTGATCATCTTCTCTACTGTGGACACCACCCCAGCATCATCGACTACGATGCGCTCATCTACTTCACGTTGCTTAATAGCAGACAGTAATAAACGAATCGTGCCAAGTCGTGCAGTTTCTTTTGCACGCATTGCATTCTTCATATCTTCAGTAACTTGATCTCTGAGGCCCATCGCATTGACTCCCTATTAATTGAACGCTGTATGCACATCATCATTGTGCATTGAGTAATTGGCTTTTGCAGTACAACTTAAAAAGCAAAAACCCGCTGCGTTTCACCGTCAGCGGGCTTCAAAGCATCTCAGTGAAGAGCGCTTTTAAATGCGTTTAGAACAGCTTTTTAGGCAACATCTGACTGCGAATACGCTTGTAGTGTCGCTTAGCAGCGGCAGCCTTCTTACGCTTACGCTCAGCCGTTGGCTTCTCGTAAAACTCACGGGCACGCAAGTCGGTCAATAGGCCATTTTTTTCAATGGTGCGCTTGAAACGGCGTAATGCCACTTCAAAAGGTTCGTTTTCACGGAGGCGGACTGTAGTCATACTTGTTTAACTCGTATATGCTCGAAATAAATCGATAAATTAACTGAATCACGGATTCTAGCACGACAAAGTAAAAAATGATTGTTTTAGGTATAGAAACTTCGTGCGATGAGACGGGCTTAGCCCTCTACGACACTACTTCATGGGAAAACGGCGCTCCAGCCCATCAGGGCATCCTAGGGCAAGCGCTACACACGCAAATGGCCATGCACCGCGAATATGGCGGTGTTGTCCCTGAGCTGGCCTCCAGAGACCACATACGACGGGTCTTGCCCTTGCTAGAAGAAACACTCAAGCAAGCCCAATGCCAGTTGAGCGCAATTCATTCAGTGGCCTATACCCAAGGTCCTGGATTGGCTGGCGCGCTCTTAGTGGGAAGTACTTTTGCCAAGTCATTAGCCCAAGGACTGCGCCTGCCCACTATTGGCATTCACCATCTAGAGGGCCACTTGCTGTCTCCATTACTGGGAGAATCCGTACCCCAATTTCCCTTCATTGCTTTATTGGTTTCTGGGGGGCACACTCAGTTGATGCTGGTTAGCGGGGTTGGTAGATACCAACTTTTGGGTGAAACTTTAGATGACGCAGCAGGAGAAGCGTTCGACAAAACGGCCAAATTACTCGGTCTGGATTACCCCGGCGGCGCCGCTATTTCTGCGCTAGCAGAAAAGGGGCAGTCTGGACGTTTTGAACTTCCCAAACCGATGCTGCACTCAAAAGATTTGGATTTTTCCTTTTCTGGGCTCAAGACAGCCGTCCTGACACAGGTTAAGAAATTTGAAGCAAGCGGTGGCGCAGCAGATCAATCTGCGTTGGCAAGCTTTCATGCAGATCTAGCCAGAAGTTTTGTAGATTCTTTGGTGGCAGTTTTAGTGAGTAAATCAGAAAAGGCCCTCAAGCAAACCGGCTGCAAACACCTAGTACTTGCTGGCGGTGTTGGAGCAAACAAACAATTACGCAGCGCTTTAACTATCAGCGGCAAAAAGAATCATTTTGAGGTGCACTACCCACCCGTAGAGCTATGCACCGATAACGGTGTAATGATTGCTTTTGCCGGTGCCTTGCGCATGCTAGAAAACAATAATGGCTCCACCACATCCGGCGCTTTTGATATCAAACCCCGTTGGGATTTGGCTAGCAACAACTTAAGCTAGGTGGCGGTCAATGCAATAGCAGGAAAGCGCTGCGTGATTGCCTTCGCAATCCCAGCGGAGTCTAGGCCGCATTGACTCATGAGAAGCCTGTAGTCACCGTGCTCAACAAAGACATCTGGAATCCCCAATTGCAATACTGGCTTATAAATTCCCATTGCGCTAAAAGCTTCTAAGCAAGCGCTGCCTGCTCCACCCTGAATGGCCCCATCCTCAATAGTCACAAAATAATCATGATCCTGCGCCAATGATTTGAGTAACTCGATATCCAAGGGTTTGACAAAACGCATATTGGCTACTGTGGCATCGATTTGCTCGGCCACCTCTAGCGCTGGATATAACAAGGTACCAAACGCCAAGATGGCTACCCGTTGACCGGTAATAGCATTAGATCGACGGCGTAGCTCGCCCTGACCCAATGGAATTACCGGTAATTCTGTCGAGGGAATTGTGCCCACACCAGAGCCGCGCGGATAACGCACTGCACTGGGATGCGGCTGTTTAAACGCAGTCGTTAATAAATTGCGGCACTCTGCTTCGTCTGCTGGTGTCATCACTAGCATATTTGGAATACACCGCAAGAACGGGATGTCATATGCGCCAGCATGGGTCGCACCATCAGCACCCACTAAGCCCGCGCGATCCAAAGCAAACAGGACCGGTAAATCTTGAATAGCCACATCGTGAATGAGCTGATCATAAGCGCGCTGTAAGAACGTAGAGTAAATCGCTACAACCGGCTTCATACCCTCGCAAGCCATTCCGGCTGCAAAGGTCACGGCATGTTGCTCAGCAATACCTACGTCGTAGTAGCGCTCCGGAAATTGCTTTTCGAATTCGACCAAACCAGAACCTTCGCGCATCGCTGGCGTGATACCTACTAGCAATGGATCTGCCTTGGCCATATCGCACAACCAATCACCAAAAACTTGTGTAAAGGTTTTTAATGCTGGCGTGGTTGATTTTTTTACACCCTCTTCTGGGTTAAATTTACTTGGCCCATGGTAAAGAACCGGGTCAGCCTCGGCTAGTTCATAGCCCTGACCCTTACGAGTCACTACATGTAAAAACTGTGGTCCACGGCCTTCTAGGGCCAGGCGACGCACGTTCTGCAACATCGGAATCAAGGCGTCTAAATCATGTCCATCAATCGGACCAAAATAATTAAAGCCAAATTCTTGAAAAATGGTCGATGGAGAAACCATGCCTTTTGCATGATCTTCTAGGCGTTTAGCAAACTCACGTAAAGGCGGTGCTATCGATAAAACGCTATCGATACCCCGCTTTGTTGCCGAGTAGACATTACCGCTGAGTAATCTCGCCAGGTGACGATTGAGTGCACCCACCGCTGGAGAAATCGACATATCGTTGTCGTTCAGAATGACTACCAAAGGTAAGTCTTCATAAACACCCGCGTTATTCATCGCTTCAAATGCCATACCACCCGTCATTGCGCTATCGCCAATCACCGCAACCGCTACTTGCTTCTCGCCCTTAGTCTGAAACGCGCGCGCCATTCCCATGGCAGCAGAGATACTCGTGGAAGAGTGCCCTGTACCAAAGGCATCGTATTCACTTTCAGAGCGACGTGGAAAACCGGAGAGTCCATCAAACTGACGCAAGGTATGCATGCGATCACGGCGACCCGTCAGAATTTTATGAGGGTAACTTTGATGCCCCACATCCCAAACAATGCGATCACGCGGAGTATCAAACACATAATGCAAGGCAATCGATAACTCCACTGTTCCTAAATTCGAAGACAAATGTCCGCCAGTTTTAGAAACAGAATCTATTACAAACTGGCGTAACTCATCCGCCAAAGCAGGCAGCTGATCACGCGCTAATTTTTTTAAGTCGACAGGGGAATGAATGGAATTTAACGTCATCAAATCTTTAGTAATCTTGTTTGCCTCTATTTGCTTCTTTTTTTCTCTATTTATCTCTATTTATCTCTTTTAACCACCAGCCCAGCCAACGCTTTCAGTGCCCGAGCTTCATCACCAAAGCTAGCTAAGCTCACTATAGCGATTTCTTGTAATTCATTTGCAGCTTGCTGTGCATAGTCTAAACCCATCAAGGTCACATAGGTTGGCTTGTCATTCGCCGCATCTTTACCGGCCGTCTTGCCCAATGTTTGACTATCGGCAGTGGCATCCAAAATATCATCCACAATCTGAAACGCTAGCCCTAGGGCCTCAGAGTAAGTCGCTAAATGTTGCATTTGGGTTGAGCTCAGTTGCGCAGCAATACCCCCTAAACTGACTGCACATGACAACAAAGCACCTGTTTTCATGGCATGCATTTGTTTCAAGCCTGCTAAATCTAATTTTTTACCCACGCTCTCTAAATCAATCGCTTGACCTCCCGCCATACCGCGTGAACCGGATGCACTAGCCAGGGAGCGAATCATGCTCAAGCGAACCTGTACATCACCATTGGCATTGGTATTGGCATTGGCCAATACTTCAAAGGCTCGCGTTTGCAAAGCATCACCCACCAGCAAAGCAGTCGCTTCATCAAACGCTTTGTGCACGGTTGGTCGGCCCCGACGCAAATCATCATCGTCCATACAGGGCAAATCATCGTGCACTAATGAATACGCATGAATGCACTCAATAGCTACTGCAGCAGCATCTAAGGCGGCATCTAAAGACTCACCGCCCACTGTGCCCAACTCTCCAGCCGCATAGACCAATAATGGACGGATGCGCTTACCGCCACCTTGGGCGGCATAACGCATCGCTTGATGCAGGCGATGCGGATGCGTATTGGCGCCATCGAGCAAGGCATCTAAGGCCGATTCCGTCCTCAGCCCCCGAGTGCGGAGCCAATCTTCAAATTGAAAGGGTTGATTGATCAAGATCGCAATACTTCTTAAGCTTCAAACACGCGAACTTGTTGCTCAACTTGTGTCAGCATACCTTGGCAATGCTTTAATAATGCAGCGCCCCGTTGATAGGCCAAGAGCGTCTCCTCTAGGGAAAATTTGCCAGACTCCATGTCAGAAATCAGCATTTCTAACTCTTTTACAGCGTGCTCGTAGCGTAGTTTGGGGTCAATTTGAACCTCAAGATAGGACTTTTCACCCTCAGATTTCTTAGTTGGCATGCGCTTTGATCCTTCAAATGTCTGTCAAATATAGCCCTCTATATTAAAGCGAGAGGGGGTCGGATGGGTATAATCAACCCCTTCCTTTCCAATATCGATCCGTCGATGGTTGGATTGGTTATTCCGCTTAGCTTCGGCTGACGTTTTCGGGGGTGGGGAGAATGACTAATCTGGCTACCGCGCAGCAACTTGCGCCGTCCAATCTACAACTGCCGGTTTCGGCATATTTTGACGTTGATCTCTATCAGCGTGAAATGGCATTGCTATTTAAGCAGGGGCCAGGCTATGTAGGTCACGAACTCATGATTCCTGAAGTGGGCTCCTATCAAACCCTCACCTCAGAAAACGAAGGTCGCCTCCTCGTTCGCAACAAACAGGGCATTGAATTGCTATCCAATGTGTGCCGCCATCGCCAAGCTTTGATGCTTAATGGATCGGGCAAAGTAGACAATATTGTTTGTCCATTACATCGCTGGACCTATGATTTAGAAGGCGGCCTATTGGGCGCACCCCATTTTGAAGATAAGCCCTGTCTTAATTTAGGTAAGTCCCCCTTGCAAAATTGGCAAGGCCTCTTATTTGAAGGCCCTCGCGATGTGCGCTCTGATTTGGCTAATTTAGGAGTTGCCGGAGATCTTCAGTTTGAAGGTTACATTCTGGATCATGTCGAAGTGCATGAGTGCAACTACAACTGGAAGACATTTATTGAGGTCTACCTCGAGGACTACCACGTTGAACCCTTTCATGCGGGCCTGGGGAAGTTTGTTTCTTGCGAAGATCTGCACTGGGAGTTTGGTGACTGGCACAGCGTTCAAACTGTTGGTATTCATAAAAACTTAGAAAAGCCTGGTTCACCCACCTATCAAAAATGGCATGAAGCCGTGCTGCGCCATTACGAAGGCAAAACCCCTCGCCATGGTGCGATCTGGTTAACCTACTACCCCAATGTAATGGTGGAATGGTATCCAGGCGTACTGTGTGTCTCAACACTACATCCCCTAGGACCCAATAAAACACGCAATATTGTTGAGTTCTACTACCCTGAAGAAATTGCCTTGTTTGAGCGCGAGTTTGTTGAGGCTGAACGTGCCGCCTATATGGAAACCTGCTTGGAGGATGATGAGATTGCAGAGCGTATGGATGCAGGACGTGCAGTCCTGTTAGCGCGCGGCGAAAATGAAGTAGGTCCCTACCAAAGTCCCATGGAAGATGGCATGCAGCATTTTCATGAATGGTATCGCCGTGCTTTAAATTTTCAAGGCGCATAATTTAACTAGCCTTTTCTTTTTTATTGCATCGTCTTTGTGTATTTTTTCTCCTTAGAGGTATTACATGACACCACTCATCACTGCAAATCAATTAGAAGAAGCGCTCAATAGCGGAGAGAATGTTTTACTCTGCGACTGCCGTTTTGATTTAGTAGACCCAACCACCGGGCAAAAAGCTTACTTAGAAGGTCATATCCCCGGCGCGATTTATGTCGATCTAGATGAAGATCTTTCGGGTGATAAAAATGGTAATAACGGCCGCCACCCCCTTCCCACACCCCAGGCTTGGGCCCTCACCAAAAGCCGCTTAGGAATCGACGCTAACACTCTAGTAGTCGCTTATGACAATCAAGGTTCGGTCTATGCCAGCCGCCTCTGGTGGATGCTCAAAGCAACAGGCCATACCAAAGTACAGGTACTCGATGGTGGACTCGATGCCTGGAATGGCCCCATTGGCAATATCCCCCGTAAACCAAGCCCTTCGAGTACGGCAGCCCCAGTGATGCCTTTTGTTGGCCTGATTTTAGTCGATGCGGTTCTGAAAAATCTTCAGACGAAGAAAAATACTGTAATCGATGCGCGTGCGAATGATCGCTTTCAGGGGCAAAACGAAACCCTAGATCCGGTAGGTGGCCATATACCCAACGCGTTGAACTACTGCTTTAGAAGCAATCTATCTGGCAAAAGTTTTAAAACACCCGAACAGCTCTATCAGAATTTTGTTGGCTTACTGGGAACAACCAAAGCCGCTGAAGTCATTCACCAATGTGGCTCTGGCGTCACCGCTTGTCATAATTTAATGGCTATGGAGATTGCCGGCCTCAAAGGCTCTCGCTTATATGCAGGCAGTTGGAGTGAGTGGTGCGCAGATCCGAGTCGGCCCATCGCACTTTAGTGCAATACAGACAGCAAAATAACGAGCCCTACGCCACACGCAATTAAAACCGTTTGCCGTAATGACTCCAGCCAGTGAGGGCGGCGATGCATTTGCGGAATCAGATCGCTCACCGCAATATAAATAAAGCTACTCGAGGCAATCACGAGTAAGTAAGGCATCGCAGCATGGGCTTTTTCTAAAAAGAAATAAGCCAGCACACCACCAACAACCGCAGCTAGACCGCAAATGAGGTTGTAGAGCAAAGCCCGTGTTCGTGAAAATCCTGCATTTAATAACACTATAAAATCACCAATCTCTTGGGGGATTTCATGGGCAATAATCGCGATGGCCGTGAAAATACCTACTTGATAGTCCGCCATAAATGCTGCGGCAATCAGCACTCCATCCACAAAGTTATGAATGCCATCTCCGACTAGAATCATCCAGCCACTACGCCCAGCAACCTCAGCATCGTGACCATGGTGATGATCATGTCCATCGCCCTCATGGTGATGGCTATGGCGTAATAAGGAAATCTTTTCTAGGAAGAAAAAACCTAATAAACCAGCAAGCAAAGTAGCAAAGAGCAATTGTGGATTAACCCCCTCCATCATGAAAGCTTCAGGAAGCGAATGGAGCAAAGCTGTAGCCAATAAAATACCTACAGAGACGCTCACCATGTTGTGAACCATCTTAGATAAGAAGGCCATCGAAAAACTAGCGGCAACCATGACGCTAGCCGTACCTGCCAATGCAGTCACGAGCAATATGGTTTGCAGTACTGTCATAAACGCTTATGCCACTCCGTTTTGTTTAAACCAAGCTAAGCACTTTTCCCAACCATCTTTTGCTGGGCCCTCGCGATACGTTGCACGATAGTCCGCATGAAAGGCATGAGGTGCATCTGGATAAATCTCAAAACGAGATGCTTTAGCTGCGGGATTTTTTGCTGCCGCTGTTACGAGGGCTGCGCGCATTTGCTCAACACTCTCCAAAGAAATACCCGTGTCTGCTGCGCCATATAGACCTAGAACAGGGGCTTTTAACTCTGCAGCAATGTCGACTGGATGACGAGGACTATTTTCTGTTTTCTCACCAATCACACGACCATACCAAGCTACCCCCGCACGTACTTGCGGAAGCGTAGCCGCAAGCCAAGTAATCCGACCGCCCCAACAAAAACCCGTCACGCCGACTTTTTTGAGATCGCCCCCATTCTTGCCAGCCCACACCAAGGCCGCCTGAAGGTCATTTAACACTTGAGTATCTGAAGTCTTGGCGATGATGTTACTTTGAATTTCTGCAATCGTTCCGTATGTATTAGGATCGCCCGCGCGAGTAAAAAATTCTGGGGCAATCGCTAGGTAGCCTAATTTGGCAAAACGGCGGGTGACATCAGCAATGTACTCATGCACACCAAAAATTTCACTCGTTACAATCACAATCGGTAGGGCCCCTTTAGACTTCTCTGGACGAGAAACATAAGCGGGTAACTGAAAGCTACCAATGGGAATCATCTGCTCACCAGCTTTGATGCCCTTAAAGTCAGTCTCAATCGCAGCGGCCATAACAGGCTCTGACGCGGTAACAAACCCAATTCCAATAGCGGTAGCACTCACTGCTGAAGCCTTCATAAAGCCTCTTCTATGGCTCGATACCGGTGTTAAATCTTGATTCTTTTTCGCAGTCATATTTCTGTGCCCCCTAATGAATGATCCAAATAAATTAATGCGCTTCTTCCCAATTATCGCCAATCCCAATACCTACTACCAAAGGAACCTTTAAATCAGCTACTTTACACATCAGATCAGGTAATTTTTCCTGTAAGAGCTCGAGCTCATCCAGGGGTACGTCAAATACCAGTTCATCATGAACCTGCAACAGCATGCGGGTCTTGAGCTGCTCCTTTTCAAGCCAGTTTTCCACGGCAACCATCGCTAACTTAATCAGGTCAGCGGCCGTTCCTTGCATGGGCGCATTAATGGCCGCACGCTCAGCACCCTGGCGACGCGGTCCATTAGAGCCCTTAATTTCTGGCAACCACAGACGCCGACCAAAGACAGTCTCTACATACCCATTTTCTCTAGCCTCTTGACGAGTACGCTCCATATATTGAGCTACACCCGGATAACGGTCAAAATATTTGGCAATGTAAATTTGTGCCGCAGAGCGTTCAATCCCTAAATTACCAGCCAAACCAAAGGCGCTCATGCCATAAATCAGGCCAAAATTAATTACCTTGGCATAACGACGCTGCTCTGAAGTGACTGCTTCTAACGAAACTCCAAAGATCTCTGCAGCAGTTGCTTGGTGAACATCTCTACCTGCAGCGAAAGCCGCTAGCAAATTTTCATCCTCGGCAATATGGGCCATGATGCGCAGTTCAATTTGCGAATAATCTGCAGACAGTAACTTACAACCCTCTGCCGGAATAAAAGCCTCACGAATACGCCGACCCTCTTCTGTGCGCACAGGAATATTCTGTAAATTAGGCTCGCTCGAAGCCAAGCGTCCCGTTACGGCAGTAGCTTGTGAAAAATGGGTATGCACTCGCCCTGTCTTAGGATCTACCATGCGCGGCAGTTTCTCAATATACGTAGACATCAATTTGGCTAAGCTTCGGTAGTCCAAAATACGTGCCGGTAGAGGGTAGTCTTCAGCTAACTTTTGCAGTACTTCTTCGTCTGTTGAGGGGGCACCAGATGGCGTCTTCTTTATTACTGGAAGTGCTAGCTGTCCAAACAGAATTTCTGCAATTTGTTTTGGAGATTGAATATTAAAGGGCTGCCCTGCCAATGTATGAATTTCACCCTCTAAGGCAAGTAGCCGTTTACCAACTTCCTGGCCCTGCTTTGAAAGTAGCGCTGTATTAATCCGAATCCCATTACGCTCCATGATTCCTAAAACGCGCATTGCTGGCATCTCAATCTGTTGATAGACATACAGCAAGCCAGGACTTGCTTGAATTTGCGGCCACAACGTCGCATGCAGACGCAAGGTAATGTCTGCATCTTCAGCGGCGTAATTGGTAGCAATACTGAGGTCAACTTGGTCAAAGCCAATTTGATGAACACCCTTACCACAAACCTCTTCATAACGAACAGTCTTCATGCCAAGATGTCGATCTGCAAGGCTATCCATATTGTGTGGCATGTGAGATTCAAGCACATAGGATTCGAGTAAAGTATCAAACTCAATACCCTGCAAGGTAATGCCATAGTTGGCCAAAATATGCGCGTCATACTTCAGGTTTTGACCTACCTTTAGAGCAGCAGCATTTTCAAGCCAGGGTTTCATACGAGCTAAAACATCCTCGCGCTTGAGCTGAGTTTCACCATTTCGATGCGCTACGGGAATATAGCAAGCCTCACCAGGGGTGACGCAGAGTGAAATACCCACTAACTCTGCAGCAAGGGCATCTAAGCTGGTGGTCTCTGTATCAACTGCAGTAAGTTGTGCGGCTTCAATCTTTCGCATCCAGCGCTCAAATGCGGCGTCATCTACTACGCACTCATATGCTTTTGCAATGGCACCTTGTAGCTCAGCGGTCTCTTGAGACAGTGCTGTAGTTGGAGCTAGCGCAATGGCGCCCAATTTTTTACTAGCGCCCTGATCGCTCAAATGAGGGGTAGCCTTAATCGGGCTCCCCGCAAGATCAAACCCTCCTCCAACCTCCAATCCAGGAGCCCCACCAAGCTGTTTCTCCACATCGCGCAACCAAGTTTTAAAAGCGTATTGTTCAAACAGATCGCGTAACCGGGTGGCATCTTCTGGCTTGGCGTGCAAGTCATCTAGGCAAGGTAGATGGGCAGACAAATCACAATCGGTTTTAACGGTAATGAGCTGGCGCGCTTGCGGCAACCACGGCAAAGTATTGCGTAAATTCTCACCCACAACGCCTTTAATTTGATCGGCGTTAGCCATCAGCTGATCTAAATCACCAAATTCAGCTAACCATTTATTGGCGGTCTTAGGGCCCGCCTTTGGCACTCCCGGAACGTTATCAACCGTATCACCAATAATGGAAAGGTAGTCTACGATGCGCTCTGGTGGCACGCCGAATTTAGCAATGACTCCTTCGATATCGAGCCTTTCATCGGTCATCGTATTGATCAACGTGACAGACGCGTTCACTAGCTGCGCTAAGTCTTTATCTCCTGTAGAAATAATCGTTTCCCATCCGGCTGCTGTGGCTTGGCATGCGAGCGTGCCAATGACATCATCTGCCTCAACTCCTGAAACCATTAATACTGGCCAACCCAAAGCCTTCACCATTGCATGAATCGGCTCTATCTGCTTGACTAAGTCCTCCGGCATTGGTGAGCGATGCGCTTTGTACTCAGAGTACATTTCATCGCGGAAAGTTTTACCTTTAGCGTCAAAAACACAGGCAATATGGTCAGCCTGAAGCTCGGATCTGGCCCGACGCATCATGTTGACCACCCCATAAATTGCCCCAGTGGGTTCTCCAGCCCCATTTCGGAGGTCCGGCATGGCATGAAAGGCGCGATATAGGTAGCTAGAGCCGTCTACCAACAAGAGTCTATGTTTAGTCATACCGCAATCGTACAATCTAGTTACTATTAATCCACGAGTTCAACTGAAATAGACCTAAAAATAGGCCTTAAAAGGTAAAAATAATGCACGCTTTACCCCACCTAATCACATCCTCAATGAGTCATGCTCTTGTTTTAGCTGGCTTTTTATTGGCTTTTGGCACTATTGGGCTCCATTCTGCCCAGGCACAGAGCAATAGCCAGGCTTTAAGCCCGTCTGAGCTTCAACGTATTAATAGCCAACCTCTTGCCCCTCCAGCAAGTGCATCTCAGTCAACCACAGCCCCTGAAGGCCGTAAACCTAGCTTTCAACACAAAGAGGCTGGCGGTACTGAAATTACTGAGTACAAAGATACCAATGCACCAACCCAAGTGGATGTAAAAACACGCTTCACCACCTATGAAATGGCACCCCCCGCTACCGTCATGCCTGGCCCTGCAAAAGAATCAGACCTGATTAGCGTGCCTAGCATCGCTATCCCTTTTTAATATTGCTCTTTTACCTCCTCATAAGTTATGGCCGTATTCACCCCCATAGAACCGAGTGATATTTCTGACTGGATTGCCACTGATTTTGAAATTGGGCAAGTCACTGATGTTCGGGGTATTCAAGGCGGAATTGAGAACTCCAACTTCTTTCTCGATACTGAGCTTGATGGGAAAGCTCAGCAATTTGTTTTAACCATCTTTGAAAGACTGTCGGCAGCGCAATTACCCTACTACTTAGAGTTGATGTGCCATTTGGCCGATAAAGGTATTCCGGTACCAAAGCCCTTGGTCGACAAGCATGGTCAGATTTTATTTTCATTAAAAGGTAAACCAGCAGCGATCGTTAGTAAGCTACCGGGTTTATCAAGGCTAGAGCCGCAGCTTAAGCATTGTGCGATGGTCGGTGAGATGTTAGCGAAGATGCACTTAGCTGGCACCGACTTCATACACACACAAGAAAATCTACGTAGCCTCTCTTGGTGGCAGCACACCATTCCACAGATACTTCCACATTTAAGTGATACTCAAAAAACCTTACTCACCAAGGAACTAGCCGCTCAAGAGCACTTCTTTTCCAGTGCAAATTATGCTCAGCTTCCCCAGGGTGCGAGCCATTGCGATCTTTTTAGGGATAACGTACTCTTTGATTCGAAGGGTGCAAGTGACACTTCTCAAGATGTGCTCGGAGGTTTCTTTGACTTTTATTTTGCAGGCACCGATAAATGGTTATTTGATTTAGCGGTCACCGCCAATGATTGGTGCTTAGCGGACAACAAGCAGGATTTCAACCCTACCCACCTCAATGCCCTGATGGAGGCCTACCAATCGGTTCGCCCATTAACCAAGCAAGAGCAGCAAAGCTGGCCCTTAATGCTGCGTGCTGCTGCACTACGATTCTGGATTTCTCGTTTATGGGATTTTTATTTACCCAGAGATGCCCAAATGCTTACACCCCACGATCCACGTCATTTTGAAAACATGCTCATCAGCCGCAAAACACTATGAAACTCAATACCGTTCACCCTAAAGAAGGCTACACCTGGATTCGCCAAGGTATTTGGCTTTTTAAACAAAATCCGATCGGCTTTCTGATGCTGGTATTTATGTATATTTTCGCGGCGCAGTTAGCTGTCCTCATACCGGTGATCGGAATGTTTGCTGTTTTATTGGTAACCCCGACTTTATCCGTAGGCTTTATGACCGCTTGTCGTCTGGCTATTCAAAAAGAGCGTATTCGTCCTTCGGTTTATTTGTCGGCACTGCGATCAACACCCCTCGTACGTAAGCGCATTTTGCAACTAGGTCTGATATACGCAGCGCTCATTCTTGTCCTCAGTTTCATCCTAAGCCTGTTGGTCGATTTTGAATTATTAATCCCCCTCATGACTGGCGATAAGACGATGACACCTGAGATGGTGCGACAGATTTATCTGATTCTCTTTTTCGGTGGACTACTCTATGTTCCCGTAGCAATGTTGATGTGGTTCTCACCAGTATTAGTAGCTTGGGAAGATATGCCAGTGCCACAAGCCCTATTCTCTAGCGTAATTGCTTGCTGGACAAACCGAGGGGCATTCTTTTTATACCTTGCCATTTGGGGCGCAGTGCTGATTGCTATTCCCTTAACGATTGGCTTAATTTTAGATAGTCTAGACATAGGTCAAGCAGCCTCATTCATCGTTGCCCCAATCTCGATGGCAGGATTAACAGTAATGCACTGCTCTTTCTTTGCCACATGGAAGGCCTGCTTTGCTGAAAAAGAATCTGCTGTATTGATTGCCTAGGTTCAGGCTAGAGCCCCTCTCGTTCGCCCATCTCATTCGATTGCAGTAAGCTTGGCAATACTGAGCTGTAGCCACTTAACACCGTTGCGCTTAAAGCTCACCTGAGCTCGGGCATCGGCATCATTACCTTCCAGACCGGTCACCCGTCCTTCACCAAACTTTGTATGAAACACATTCTGACCGATTGTGAAGGGATAGTTTCCGCGCGGCGGTGATGCCATTCTTTTGACCGTTGTCGAGGCTGAACCGACTCTGCCAATCTGTTTTGCTGGCTGTCTATTCTCGCGCCCAGAGTCAAAAAAGTCGTTCGTCTCGGAATCACGCTGACGGGTATAGCCATCTTGCCAAGCAGACCCTGTTCGGCCACCGCCACTACTACTACCGCCCCAACGCGCTTCTTTTGCTTTAGGAGTAAGCCACTTCAGTGAATCTGATGGCAACTCCTCTAAAAAACGTGACGGCATGTTGTAGCGCACTTGGCCATGCAGCATTCTGGACTGGGTATGCGAAAGATATAAGCGTTCTTTAGCCCGGGTAATCGCTACGTACATTAAGCGACGCTCTTCCTCCAAACCATTTTGCTCATTGACGCTATTTTCATGCGGAAACAAGCCCTCTTCCAGACCGGTAATAAAGACCGCTGTAAATTCCAGGCCTTTTGCGGAATGGACTGTCATTAACTGCACTGCATCTTGGCCAGCTTGAGCCTGGTTATCGCCCGCCTCTAAGGAAGCATGGGATAAAAAGGCTGCTAATGGCGATACTGCAACTACCCCAGGCGCACCTTCGCCGGGCAACAGCGCTGCGGCGGCATCTTGGCCATAACCTTCTTCTGCAATAAATGCCGTTGCCGCATTAATTAATTCTTGCAGATTCTCGACACGATCTTGACCTTCACGCTCTGAAAGATAATGCTGAATTAACCCGCTATTTTGAATCACAAACTCTACCGTCTCGGGTAAGGTGTTGTGACGAGTGGCTTCACGCATGTGATCTACTAGGCGCACAAACCCACTGAGGGAGGCGCCGGATTTACCATCCAAAGTAGATGCCGCCAAATATAGAGAGCACTGCTGCACACGCGCTGCATCCTGAACGGCCTCAATTGATCGAGCCCCGATACCCCGCGTTGGAAAGTTCACTACACGCGAAAACGAAGTATCGTCATTTGGGTTCTCTAGAAGACGCATATAAGCTAATGCATGTTTAATCTCTGCGCGCTCAAAGAAGCGCAGGCCACCATACACACGATAAGGAATCGCCGCAGAAAATAAGGCATGCTCGATGATGCGCGACTGCGCATTACTTCTATAAAGGAGTGCAATTTCAGTGCGCTTGATGCCGCTACTAACTAAGGCTTTGATTTCATCAACAAGCCAGGCAGCCTCCGCATGATCGCTTGGCGCATCGTAAATACGAACCGGCTCTCCATGGCCGGCATCGGTACGTAAATTTTTACCCAGACGGTCAGTATTATTTGAAATTAGGAAATTGGCTGTATCTAAAATGTGGCCATGGGAGCGATAGTTTTGCTCAAGCTTTACCATCATCGGATGGTATTGATTTTCATAAAGGCGCATGTTTTCCACATCAGCACCACGGAAAGCATAAATACTTTGATCATCATCACCTACGGCAAAGACAGCGCTACTACCGGCACTACTCACATTCACCTGTCCGGCTTCATGACCGGATAATAATTTAAGCCAAGCGTACTGCAATGCATTGGTATCTTGAAACTCATCAATCAAAATATGACGAAAGCGTTCTTGATAATGTGTACGAATAGATTCATTGTGTTTAAGTAACTCATAGCTACGCAAGAGCAGCTCTGCAAAGTCCACTACGCCCTCACGCTGACACTGGGCATCATAAGCTTCATATAGCTGCGCCATCTTGGCCTGAAAGTCATCCCCGACAGAAAGCTCACGAGCACGCTGCCCACGCTCTTTGGCATGCGCAATGAAGTATTGGAGTTGCTTTGGAGGATATTTCTCATCATCGACCTTTAAGCCCTTTAATAGACGCTTTATGGCTGACAACTGATCTTGAGTATCCAAAATCTGAAAAGTGGACGGTAAACCGGCATCTTTATGGTGTGCCCGCAATAAACGGTTGCAAAGACCATGGAAAGTGCCAATCCACATGCCGCGCGTATTAATTGGCAGCATGGCACTTAAACGCACTATCATCTCTTTAGCTGCCTTATTTGTGAAGGTCACCGCTAGGACACCAATAGGAGAAACCTGGCCTGTTTGGATGAGCCAAGCTATACGGGTAGTGAGGACGCGGGTTTTTCCGCTTCCTGCACCAGCCAAGATCAGGGCTGATTGGGCTTGGCCATTTGGGTTTACGGGCGGGAGCGTGACGGCTTCGCGCTGTTCTGGGTTGAGGTTTAAGAGCAAGTCTGAGTGCATCGTCCCAATTATAATTTGCCTCATATGCTAAATGCTTCTAATACCCCCAATTCAGGAACAAATGTTTCTGCAGCCAGCGCACCAGATGAGCTGGCTAAATCCTATGAACCCGCCCCGATAGAAGCTTATTGGGGTCCAGAATGGGAGAGTAGAGGTATTGCCGATGCCACCCTGGTAGAAGGTAAGGAGGATTTTTCAATCCAACTCCCACCGCCTAATGTCACTGGCACGTTACACATGGGTCATGCCTTTAACCAAACCATCATGGATGGCTTGGTTCGTCATGCGCGAATGTCTGGCAAAAACACCTTATGGGTGCCCGGCACCGATCATGCCGGAATTGCCACACAAATCGTTGTTGAACGTCAGCTCGACGCACAAAAAATATCGCGTCATGATTTAGGGCGTGAACAGTTTCTGAAAAAAGTTTGGGAATGGAAAGAGACTTCTGGCTCCACTATTACCCGACAGATCCGTCGCCTGGGCGCCTCGATCGACTGGGGTAAAGAATATTTCACGATGGATAGCAAGATGTCTAAGGCTGTTGTAGAAGTCTTTGTTCGTCTTCATGAGCAAGGGCTCATTTATCGCGGCAAGCGTTTAGTCAATTGGGATCCAGTACTGGGTACAGCCGTTTCAGACCTCGAGGTTGTGAGCGAAGAAGAGGATGGCTCGATGTGGCACATCCGCTACCCCCTAGCCGATGGTTCGGGTCACTTAACGGTAGCGACTACTCGCCCAGAAACCTTGCTAGGTGACGTTGCAGTGATGGTCAATCCAGAAGATGAGCGCTACAAACATCTGATTGGAAAGTCTGTACATCTACCACTGTGTAATCGTGAGATTCCGATCATTGCCGATGATTATGTTGACTTAGCATTTGGAACTGGCGTGGTTAAAGTCACTCCTGCCCATGACTTCAATGACTATGCGGTTGGCCAACGGCATCAACTACCGCTCATTAATATTCTGACTTTAGATGCCAAAATTAATGAAAATGCCCCTGTTACCTATCAAGGTCTGGAGCGTTTTGCTGCTCGCAAACAAATTGTTGCTGATTTAGATGCGGCAGGACTACTAGAAAAAGTACAGCCCCATAAGCTGATGGTGCCACGCGGCGATCGCACACAAACTATCATTGAGCCGATGCTGACCGATCAGTGGTTTGTTGCGGTATCCAAGCCAAGCCCTGACAATCAATATCAACCAGGCTCGTCAATCGCAGGTGCCGCATTAGATGCTGTGACCAAGGGTGATATCAAACTCGTTCCCGAGAATTGGATTAGTACTTACACCCAGTGGTTAGAAAACATCCAAGATTGGTGCATCTCTCGTCAACTCTGGTGGGGTCATCAAATTCCCGCTTGGTATGGTGATGATGGTCAGATCTTTGTAGGGCGCTCAGAAGAGGAAGCAAAAGCAAAGGCTATCTCAGCAGGCTATACAGGCCCCCTCAATCGCGATCCAGACGTCTTGGATACTTGGTTTAGTTCCGCCTTAGTCCCCTTCAGTTCACTGGGTTGGCCAGAGCAAACGCCCGCCCTCAATCACTTCCTACCGTCATCCGTACTGGTAACGGGTTTTGACATTATCTTTTTCTGGGTCGCGCGCATGGTCATGATGACTTGCCACTTTACTGGCAAGGTACCGTTTCATACGGTATATGTTCATGGCTTAGTACGGGATGCCGAAGGACAAAAGATGAGTAAGTCCAAAGGTAATACCTTGGACCCCATTGATTTAATTGATGGCATCACTATTGAAGAGCTTGTCAGCAAACGTACTACAGGCTTAATGAATCCCAAGCAGGCAGAAAGCATTAGTAAGAAAACTAAAAAAGAGTTTCCGGAGGGCATTCCAGCATTTGGTACTGATGCCTTGCGTTTTACATTTGCTTCGTTGGCCTCATTAGGTCGCAATATTAACTTTGACCAGAAACGGTGTGAAGGTTATCGCAACTTCTGCAACAAACTTTGGAACGCCACTCGCTTTGTTTTAATGAATTGCCCCGGCAATGATGAAGATAACGGCTTTGCGCCATGTAACGAGCAATGTGGTCCTGAGGGACAGCTAGATTTTTCTCCAGCAGATCGCTGGATTGTGTCCATTCTCCAAAAAACCGAGGCAGATGTTGCCAAAGGCTTCCAAAGCTACCGCTTTGATAATATCGCCGGCAGTATTTATCAATTTGTTTGGGATGAATACTGTGACTGGTACTTAGAATTAGCCAAAGTACAGCTGCAGACCGGCACTCCAGCACAACAACGTGCCACACGCCGAACCTTACTTCGAGTTTTAGAAACAATCTTGCGTATGGCGCATCCCTTAATTCCGTTCATCACCGAAACACTGTGGCAAACGGTTGGACCTAAGGTTGGCAAGGTACTAGCGGAACAAGAAAAGCAGACCATTGCCCTGCAGCCCTACCCTATCGCTCAAACAAGCAAGATCGATGAGAAAAGCGAAGCTTGGGTTGTACAAATTAAAGCGATTGTGGACGCCTGCAGAAACTTACGTGGGGAGATGCAAGTTTCTCCTGCACTGAAGGTTCCCCTATGGATTAGCGGTCCCGAAGACTTCTTAAAACACGCCAGCCCGTACATCATGGCTCTGGCTAAGCTGTCTGAAGTCAAAATTTATCAAGATGAATCTGCTTTAGAAAAAGATGCGCCAGATGCGCCAATGGCCTTAGTAGGCAATCTGAAGCTCCTATTGAAAATTGAAGTGGATGTGGCAGCCGAGAAAATTCGACTTAGCAAAGAGATTGACCGTCTGGCTAATGAAATCACCAAAGCGCGCGGCAAATTAACCAATGAAAGCTTTGTGGCTCGAGCCCCTGAAGAGGTAGTAGCGCAAGAAAAACAGCGTTTAGCTGGTTTTGAGCAAAATCATGAGAAGCTTGTTGCACAATTAGAGCGCCTCAAATAAAAGATCGGAAATCAGATGCCACTCAACACTAAAGTCGTTACTAAAGCTGTCTTTCCGGTTGCGGGCCTGGGAACACGATTCCTACCCGCTACTAAGGCGAGTCCCAAGGAAATGCTCAATGTTGTAGATAAGCCCTTAATTCAGTATGCCGTTGAAGAAGCAATTGCCGCCGGCATTACTGAAATGATTTTTGTGACGGGTCGCAGTAAGCGGGCTATTGAGGATCACTTTGACAAAGCTTACGAGCTAGAAGCTGAGCTTGAAGCTAAAAATAAGCAAGCCCTCCTAGAAATCGTGCGTAGCGTTAAACCAAGTCATGTAGATTGCGTCTATGTTCGCCAACCAGAAGCCTTAGGCTTGGGTCACGCGGTATTGTGCGCAGAAAAATTAGTTCGCGATGAGCCCTTCGCCATCATTCTGGCGGATGACTTATTAGATGGTCAGCCGCCAGTCCTAAAGCAAATGCTCAGTGTCTTTGATGCGCAAAATGGCTCTGTTATTGCAGTTGAAAAAATTGATCCTGCTAAAAGTAGCTCCTATGGTGTTGTTGCCGGCACCGAAGTTGCTGAAGGTATTTATCGACTCAATGGCATCGTAGAAAAGCCACAACCTCAGGATGCACCATCCAACCTGGCAGTAGTTGGTCGCTACGTTCTCTCGTCTGATATTTTTAATCACATACGCAATCTCAAGCCAGGTGCTGGTGGTGAAATTCAACTAACGGATGCCATTGCATCGCTTTTAAAAGTAGAGCCTGTATTTGCCTATGAGTATGATGGCGTACGTTATGACTGTGGCAGTAAGTTGGGCTATTTGAAGGCTTCCGTTGAATTTGCTTTGCGCCATCCCGAGGTTAAGGATGATTTTGCAGCTTACCTAAAGGGTCGCTCTTTGTTGTAAAGCACTAGCCTAGCCTAAGAACATAACAGGAATGCATTGCGACATTCCTGTTTTTTGAGGGATCAATTTTAAGCGTCGCTATCTTCTCTTCATTCGGAAAATCAAGACATCCCCCTCAGTGGTGCTCGAAAGAAGTTCGTTGCCGGTCTGCTTAGCGAATGCAGGAAAATCATGCGCTGCGCCGGCATCTGTCGCCTTGATTCTTAAAATCTGGCCAGACTGCATCGTTGCTAATGCTTTTTTGGTGCGCAAAATAGGAAGCGGACAATTCATCCCAACAGCATCGACCTCAAGGTCAAATTCAATCCCATCGCTCATTTACCTGCCACCCAATCTTTCACACTTGCTAAGGCTTGGCCTAATTGCCCAGGCTCAGTACCGCCGGCCATCGCCATTTCAGGCTTACCGCCGCCTTTGCCGCCAACCTGTTGGGCAACAAAGTTCACTAGATCGCCTGCCTTCACTTTAGCGATCGTATCTGCGGTGACGCCTGCAATTAAGCTCACCTTATCGCCCTGCACAGAGGCCAATACGATCACTGCCGTTTTTAACTTCGCCTTTAGGGCATCCATAGTCTCCCGAAGCACCTGAGCATCAGCGCCATTTATACGAGCCGCCAATACTTTAATGCCATTGACATCCACCGCTTGGGTTGCTAACTCATCGCCTTGGCTAGAGGCTAACTTAGAGTTAGCTTTATCTAACTCACGCTCAGCCTGACGCAAACTCTCTTGAAGTTGTGTAACGCGATTTACTAAATCAGCCGGGTGTGTTTTTAAGATCGCGGCTGCTTGCCCAATCTGATCTTCCATGGCTTGCAAGAAAGATAAGGCATGCTTTCCAGTTACTGCCTCTACCCGACGAATACCTGCAGCAACACCACCCTCAGAGACAATTTTCAAACTACCAATATCACCCGTACGTGATACGTGAGTACCGCCACACAGTTCTTTTGAGGTGCCAATCTCTAATACGCGAACCTCGTCGCCATACTTTTCGCCAAATAACATCATGGCACCGGTTTTTTGTGCGTCATCCAAAGACATGACTTTTCCAGAGGTAGCCGTATTTGCTAAGATTTCTGTATTAACAATACTTTCAATTTGACGTAGCTCAGTTGCGCTGATCGGCGCGTTATGGGTAAAGTCAAAACGGGTTTTATTAGCGTCTACTAAAGAGCCTTTTTGCTGGACATGATCGCCCAATATTTCACGCAAAGCTTTATGCAATATATGGGTTGCGCTGTGATTACGCATGACTTCGGCTCTATGCTCTACATTCACTGACGCAGCCAATACATCACCCACTTTGATTTCGCCTTCAAGCATCTCGCCTTGGTGGCCGAAGACATCAGCCTGGATCTTAAAGGTATCCGCTACTGCAAAACGCATTGTTTCATTACGCAGTTCGCCTTGGTCACCAATCTGCCCACCAGATTCGGCATAGAAAGGCGTGTTATCCAAAACGACAACTACTGCATCACCAGCCTTGACTGATTGCACTGTTGAGCCATCTAAGTAAAGAGCGGTCACTATCGCACCCTCATGGTTTAAGGTGTCATAGCCATGAAACTGCGTTGGCTTGCCTGCATACTCCAACCCTTGTGCCACCTTGAATTTGCCCGATGCCCTGGCTTGATCACGCTGCTTTTGCATTGCTGATTCAAAACCTGCTGCATCAACTGCCACATTGCGTTCGCGGCAAACATCAGCCGTCAAGTCCAAAGGGAAGCCAAAAGTGTCATGCAAACGAAATGCTGTATCGCCGTCCACTGTTTTGGTGCCACCCACTAATGCGGCTTCTAGAATCTCCATGCCGTTAGCAATAGTCTGAAAGAAACGTTCCTCTTCCTGCTTAATGACCTCACTCACTTTATCTTTAGCCGCCAGTAGTTCTGGGTAGGCCTCACCCATCTCTTTGACGAGCGCAGGAACAAGCTGATAGAAGAATGGTTTGCGTGCGCCTAGCTTATAACCATGACGAATTGCGCGGCGTGCGATACGACGCAAAACATAACCGCGCCCCGCATTGCCAGGAATAACGCCATCCACCACAATAAAACTACAAGCACGAATATGATCCGCAATCACCTTTAAAGAGGGGCTAGTAGCATCACAATTTTCGGCGCCGGCACCATCCACTGCCTCTTTGGCTGCTTTGAGTAAATTAACAAAAAGATCGATCTCGTAGTTTGAGTGTACTTGCTGAAGCACTGCTGCAATACGCTCTAGGCCCATGCCTGTATCAACGCTTGGCTTAGGCAGCGGATGCATATTGCCAGCCTCATCGCGATTAAATTGCATGAAGACATTATTCCAAATCTCAATATAACGATCCCCATCCTCATCTGGACTGCCCGGAGGACCACCGGCAATGTGCTCACCGTGGTCATAAAAGATCTCTGTACAGGGGCCGCATGGGCCGGTATCGCCCATCATCCAAAAGTTATCAGAAGCGTAACGTCCGCCTTTGTTGTCGCCGATACGAATAATGCGCTCGGCTGGAACGCCAATCTGTTTATTCCAAATCTCAAACGCCTCGTCGTCCTCGGCATAAATAGTCACCAGTAACTTATCTTTTGGCAGCTTAAATACCTCTGTCAGCAATTCCCAAGCAAAACCAATCGCCTCTTGTTTGAAATAATCACCGAAAGAGAAATTACCCAGCATCTCAAAAAAGGTATGGTGACGTGCCGTATAGCCCACGTTATCCAAGTCGTTGTGCTTGCCACCGGCCCGAATGCATTTCTGGGCACTCGTTGCACGGCTATAAGAGCGCTTATCAAAACCCAAAAATACATCTTTAAATTGGTTCATCCCCGCATTAGTAAACAGTAGTGTGGGGTCATCCCCAGGCACTACAGGGCTAGAAGGGACAATTTGATGGCCTTTTTGGGCGAAGTAGTCCAGGTAAGCCTGGCGAATTTGGGAGACTTTCATAGTGTCAATTATCTCATTGGCACCACTTTAGGGGCAAACCCTTGCTAAACAACCCCATTCCTAGCTTACAATCGCAAAACACTAATACTAGATTGGCACTCATGCCAATACATAAGGAGCAAAACTTGACTATTCGCAATCAACGGGATTTTGGCGCAGGGATCATGTATATGGTCATTGGCCTTTTCTTTACTATCGTCGCTACGCAATACTCAATGGGAACAGCGGCCAAAATGGGGCCAGGCTATTTTCCTTTTTACCTTGGAATACTAATGACCCTATTGGGTCTACTGATCCTCGTCAAGTCCATGAGAGCAACTGCTGCGATTGAGGCCATTCCGAAGTTTAATTGGAAGATCATCGCTCAAATTACGGGTGCGGTAGTCTTGTACGGTGTACTTCTACCAAAAATGGGGTTCTTAATTGCCATCATTGTTTTGGTATTCGTATCCGCTAGTGCAAGCAAAGAATTCACTTGGAAGGGCACTGCAATTAATGCTGCCTTCTTAGTTACCTTTACCTACTCCGTCTTTGTTTTGGGATTGAAGCTGCAATTCCCACTACTGCCTTTCTTCCTTCAACAATAACGAACCGAGATACTAAAAAATGGACTTATTTGCTAATTTAGCCCTCGGTTTCGATACCGCATTTACCCTACAAAACTTACTGTATTGCCTAATCGGTTGCGTTTTAGGCACTCTGATTGGTGTTTTACCTGGTCTTGGGCCAATCGCCACGATTGCGATGCTGCTGCCTGCAACCTACGCATTACCCCCAATCGCTGCCTTAATTATGTTAGCCGGCATTTACTATGGCTCACAATACGGCGGGTCAACCACAGCGATTTTGCTCAACATCCCCGGAGAAACGTCCTCGGTGGTCACGGCAATTGATGGCTACCAGATGGCCAGGCAAGGTAGAGCGGGTGTAGCCTTGTTTACGGCCGGTATGGGCTCTTTCTTTGCTGGTTGCGTAGCCACTTTAGTTTTAGCAGCGTTTGCCGCACCCCTCTCTCAACTGGCTTTTAAGTTTGGTCCTGCGGAATACTTTTCTCTGATGGTATTGGGATTAATCGGTGCGGTAGTACTGGCATCCGGCTCTTTAATCAAAGCTATTGGCATGATCATTCTTGGCCTTTTAATGGGATTGATTGGTACTGACGTCAACTCCGGTGTGTCTCGTTACGCCTTTGATGTTCCTGAATTGAGCGACGGTATTGGTTTTGTCAGTGTGGCGATGGGTGTTTTTGGTTTTGCTGAAATTATGGGCAACCTAGAGAAGACCGGGGAAGATGAGGGTTTCTTAAACAAGATGACCACCATGATCCCAACTAAGCAAGATGTGAAGCGGATGATCCCCTCTATTTTGCGCGGCACTACTATTGGCTCCATCCTGGGAATTTTGCCAGGCGGCGGCGCCGCTTTAGCAGCCTTTGGTGCCTACTCTGTTGAGAAAAAATCATCTAAGTACAGCCATGAGTTTGGTAAAGGCGCGATTGAAGGTGTTGCTGGCCCAGAAGCAGCCAATAACGCGGCAGCTCAAACCTCATTCATTCCATTGCTGACATTAGGTATTCCACCCAATGCCGTGATGGCCTTGATGGTTGGCGCTATGACCATTCATAACATTCAACCAGGCCCTCAAGTCATGACCAGTAACCCAGCCTTGTTCTGGGGTCTGATCGCTTCTATGTGGATTGGTAACGTGATGTTGATCCTTTTGAACTTACCGTTAATTGGTATCTGGGTCAAGCTTCTGTCCATTCCTTATCGACTCATGTATCCAGCTATCCTGGTGTTCTGCTGTATCGGCGTATACACAGTGAACAACACGGTGTTTGACGTGTATGTCACAGCAGCCTTTGGCGTGATTGGCTACCTCTTCTTCAAATTAGGTTGCGAACCACCCCCACTATTACTAGGATTTGTACTGGGGCCCATGATGGAAGAAAACTTCCGTCGTGCCCTATTGCTTTCCCGCGGTGACTTTACGACCTTCTTAACCCGTCCACTGTCTTTGGGATTGCTCATTGCAGCAGCCCTATTAGTTGTGATTGTGGCTTTGCCATCCGTCAAGAAAACCCGTGAAGAAGCCTTCGTAGAAGATTAATTCTCGAGCGCTTTCCAAGAACGAGCCCGCAGCTGTTTGCGGGCTTTTTCTTTATGGGTAAGGCTTTTCTCTACAATGCTTCTATGTCCCAAGAGAGCAAACCACCCAAGTCCACGATCGGCGTCATTGCCGAGCCCTCAAACTTTTTGCGACAGATCATTGACCATGATCTGGCTAGTGGGGCCTATCAACAGCGCACTGACCGAAATGGACAAGCAATTCCCTCCATCATTACGCGCTTTCCGCCTGAGCCCAATGGCTATCTTCATATTGGTCATGCCAAAAGTATTTGCCTGAACTTTGGTCTAGCAAATGATTACAAGCAGCAAGCCGGTGGTGCCCGCTGCAATATGCGCCTTGACGACACCAACCCCGTAAAAGAGGATGTCGAGTACGCCGATAGTATTTTGGATGCAGTCCAATGGCTTGGATTTGATTGGGGCACCCATCTTTATCACGCTAGTGATTATTTTGACCAGCTCTATGCCTTCGCCCAAGCACTCATTGAGAATGGCAAAGCGTATGTCGATAGTCAAAGTGCCGATGAAATTCATGCAAATCGCGGAAACTTTGGCCAAGTAGGAAAAAATAGCCCTCATCGCGAACGGACACCAGCAGAAAATCTTACCCTTTTTAGGGGGATGCAAGATGGACGCTATCAGGATGGTGAGCATGTTCTTCGACTCAAGATTGATATGGCGCATCCCAATATCGTGATGCGTGACCCTGTGGTCTACCGCATTCGTCATACGGAGCATCACCGCACTGGCAGTAAGTGGTGCATCTATCCCTTATATGATTTCACGCACTGTATTTCAGATGCGCTAGAGAACGTCTCGCACTCCATTTGCACGCTCGAGTTTGAAAATAATCGGCCGCTCTATGACTGGATTATTAGCGCCTTACAGGAGTTGGGCATTTTTAAAACCCCAGTGCCACACCAGTATGAGTTTGCTCGCCTTAATCTCACCTACACCATCACCAGTAAGCGCAAATTACTGCAACTCGTAGAAGAAAAACGGGTGGATGGCTGGGATGATCCTCGCATGCCAACTATCGTCGGCATTCGACGCAGAGGCTATACCCCTGAAAGTATTCGCTTATTTTGTGAGCGCATTGGCGTTTCAAAAGCAGATAGCTGGATTGATATGAGCACCCTAGATCAAGCCTTGCGAGATGATCTAGAGTCGAAAGCGCCAAGAGCTACCGCAGTCCTCAAACCCCTAAAACTTGTGATTCAAAACTTTGATGTCTTAGCTTGTGAACCTTGCTCTGCGCCATGTCATCCACAACATCCCGAGTGGGGCAATCGGGAATTTCAGTTCACCCGTGATTTGTGGATTGAGGCAGATGACTTTATGCAGGATCCTGTGAAGGGTTTCTTTAGGCTCTTCCCACCAGTGGGTGATCAGCCAGGTGGACGTGTTCGCTTACGTCATGGCTTTGTTATTGAATGTACAGGCTATGAGCTCGATGCCAATGGCCATGTGACTCAAGTTAATGCTACCTACTTCCCCGATAGTAAGAGTGGGACCCCCGGCTCAAATAACTACAAAGTAAAGGGTAATATTCACTGGATTAGTGCCGCGGAAGCGATCCCTACTGAGGTTCGGCTATACGATCATCTATTTAATGATCCACATCCAGATAGTGGGGATAAGCATTTCTTAGAAG
Source organism: Polynucleobacter brandtiae (assembly GCF_002797575.1). Taxonomy (GTDB): domain Bacteria; phylum Pseudomonadota; class Gammaproteobacteria; order Burkholderiales; family Burkholderiaceae; genus Polynucleobacter; species Polynucleobacter brandtiae. Next base: position 62,432 of record NZ_PGTX01000003.1, read on the forward strand.
CGATTAATCTAAATTCAAAACAAACAATCACCGCTTATTTAGAGCCTTGTATGAAAGAGGCAAAAGCGGGGGAGCGCTTTCAGTTTGAACGCCATGGCTACTTTATTGCAGATCAATTGGACTCAGCATCAGGTAAGCCCGTATTTAACCGCACAGTAGGCCTTAAAGATTCCTGGAAATAGTTTGAAGAAATACTGCCACGGTGGGGTAGTGTAGGGGCGTTTTCAATTCTTTCAGTCGCGTATTACCTACTCGCCTGGACTCCTTCATGAAAGACCACAACATGGGGGATACTATTTTCTCTATTTCTGCGGAGGGCAATCGTGGAGGCCTATCGAGCCCAAAGGCATCTGCTACCTCATCAAAATAATCCCCCATCTTGGTTTCTTCACCATCACAGGCATTAATCACGCGTTGCGGTCTACCGTGATAAACAGCAGCACAAATCAACCTTGCCAAATCATCACTTTGAATATGATTGGAATAAGCATCTTCCGCTAGCAATAAGGCGGGGGTCCTCGACTGAATGCGCTCTAACGGCAAACGATCAAGAGCATAAATGCCAGGCACCCTCAAAATAGTTAAAGCAACCCCATGAGCAGGTGCCCATAGGCGCAAAGTGCGCTCAGCATGGACTCGTCGCTTAGCTCGCTCGCTTTGCGGATTTACTGGGGTGAGCTCACTCACCTTGCCCCCATGATGATTGCCGTAGACGCCTGTGGTGCTGATATAAATCAGACGCCTGACAGCATTGCCGCCTTGGGATAAAATTTGGATTAGGTTGCGAGTTCGGTAATCATGCAGACCTGTATTTTGGGGTGGCGCTAAGTGAATGATGGTTTCTGCTAAGCCACTGAGACGCCACAAACTCTCGGGCCTATCTAGATTCCCCAAAATCGGAATTGCGCCAACGTCTCTCAATTCCTGAAAACGGGTTTTCTGGGAAGTTAAGGCGAATACGCGATGACTCTGGGATAACTGCTTAGCGACACGCATACCAATGTCGCCGCAGCCGATCATCAGAATTCGGGGTTTACCAAAAGATTGCATAAGTCATATCGTAACGATTTATTGAAAGGAGTGAGAGTGTCTTACCAAGTCACGCTCAAATCGAGCGGCAAACAATTTAGTGCTAACAAAGATGAGACCATCCTTGAGGCGGCTCTACAACATGGCATTACCTTGCCTTATGGCTGTAAGAACGGCGCCTGCGGGTCTTGTAAGGGCAAAATTCTAGAGGGCCATGTAAAGCATGGTCAGCATAGCGCTGCAGCCTTGAGCCCTGCTGATGAGCTTGCGGGCGCTATTTTGTTTTGCTGCGCCCATCCACAGTCTGACATTCTGATAGAAGCGCGCGAGGTTCAAGGGGCTGGCGATATCGCAATTCGTAAAGTACCTTGCCGCGTTAATTCTATTAATAAGCCTAGTGAAGATGTTGCGATACTAAAGCTACAGCTTCCAGCGAGCGAGCGTTTTCAGTTTTTGGCAGGACAATACGTCGAATTTTTATTAAAAGATGGTCAGCGCCGCGCCTACTCTATTGCAAATGCTCCTGATCAAGATGGCCCACTAGAGTTGCATCTTCGGCACTTACCAGGCGGCCTCTTTACGGACTTTGTCTTTGGGGCAACCGAGCCAGCCCTCAAAGAAAAGGATATCTTGCGCTTCGAGGGCCCCTTAGGTAGCTTTTTTCTAAGGGAAGACTCCAAAAAGCCGATTATTTTTGTTGCAGCAGGAACAGGCTTTGCGCCGATCAAATCGATCATTGAGCAAATGCAGTACAAGAAGATTCTCAGACCGATTCACTTATATTGGGGTGGCCGTCGCCCAGGAGATCTCTACTTAGATGCACTCTGTAAGGCCTGGGTCAAAGACATTCCAGATTTCCGCTACATCCCTGTCGTCTCCAATGCCCTTCCAAAAGACCAGTGGCTTGGGCGTACCGGTTTTGTTCACCAAGCGGTCATGGCAGACCATGCTGACCTAGCAGGCTTTCAGGTGTACGCGTGCGGAGCCCCTGTGATGGTCAGCGCTGCCCGTCAGGACTTCCATACACAATGTGGCTTGCCTGAGGAGGAGTTCTTTGCTGACTCCTTTACGAGTGCTGCTGACTTAGCCTCTGGCCTAACAGCAGACTTAGCGGCAAACTAATCATGATCATGAGAAACTACTAGTAATATGCATAAGTCAGACAAGTCAGACCAATCAATCGATGCACAATCTGTGATGTTCATCACCCCACGGCCAGAATTAACCATGGTTGAGGGTAAGGGCTCTTGGCTGACCGATAACCACGGCAAGCGCTACTTAGATTTTTTACAAGGGTGGGCCGTGAACTGTCTTGGTCACAGTAACCCCGGCATGATTGAAGCATTGAATGGGCAAGCCAAAAAGCTCATCAATCCAAGCCCTGCCTTTTATAACGAGCCTATGATTCGTTTATCGAATCTACTGACTGATAACAGTTGCTTTGACAAAGTCTTCTTCGCCAATAGTGGTGCTGAGGCCAATGAAGGGGCGATTAAGTTAGCTCGCAAATGGGGGCAAATTAATAAATCGGGTGCCTTTGAAATTATCACCTTTGACCACAGTTTTCATGGTCGCACCTTAGCTACGATGAGTGCGTCTGGAAAGCCGGGTTGGGATACGATGTTCGCCCCTCAGGTAGCAGGATTTCCGAAGGCAGATTTAAATGACCTGGAGTCCGTCAAAAAATTAGTGACCGATAAAACTGTGGCAGTCATGTTGGAGCCCGTTCAAGGCGAGGGCGGTGTCATCCCCACTACTGCAGAGTTCATGCAAGGCCTGCGTCAATTCACCAAAGAAAATAACATTCTGCTGATAGTTGACGAGGTGCAGGCCGGCTGCGGGCGAACTGGTAAATTATTTGCTTACCAACATTACGACATCGCGCCAGATATCATGACCCTGGGTAAAGGTATTGGCGGGGGCGTGCCCTTAGCCGCATTAATGGCTACCGATGCTGTGGCCTGTTTTGTGCCTGGCGACCAAGGTGGAACTTATAACGGCAATCCGCTGATGACTGCTGTAGGTGCAAGTGTCATTGAGCAACTGCTTGCTCCGGGATTTTTAGAGTCTGTGCGCGCTAAAGGCGAGTTGCTCAGTAAAGAATTGCTGATTCTTTCCAAAGAGTTTCATCTAGATGGTGAGCGTGGGGAAGGCTTATTGCGGGCCTTAAAACTGAGCAGTGATATTGGCCCTAAATTAGTAGAGCTGGCACGTGATCGCAATCCCGAAGGTTTGCTGATTAATTCACCACGGCCTAATTTGTTGCGCTTCATGCCCGCACTTAATGTGAGTGATGATGAGATACGGCAAATGTGCGCTATGTTGCGAGAGCTACTTCAGCTAGCCACCAAATAAAAAGAGGGGTCTAAATTCAGACCCCTTCATTTTTATTAATTTACTAATTTACTAATTTACTAATCCGCTAAATTTTTAGGTAATGAGAAAGTAACATCTTCTACAACACCCTCTAGATTTCGGATGCTTCGGGGCCCAAACGATTGAATCTTGGCAACAATCGATTGTGCCAAGCTCTCCGGTGCCGATGCTCCTGCAGTGAGCCCTACCCGCTTCTTACCCGCGAACCATTCTGCCTGCAGCTGTTCTGGCGCATCGACCATGTAAGCAGAAACACCTAACTTTTCCGCCAATTCACGCAAGCGATTAGAGTTTGAACTTGCCTGACTACCCACCACAATTACCACCTCAACTTGGGGCGCCATAAATTTCACGGCATCCTGACGATTTTGTGTGGCATAGCAAATATCTTGCTTGCGGGGCTGAACAATACTGGGAAACTTGATTGTTAATGCCTCAATAATTTCTTTTGTTTCATCTACAGAGAGGGTCGTTTGCGTAACAAAAGCCATTTTTTCGCTCTGAGTAAAAGGCAGTTTTTCTACATCGCTCACTTTTTCGATCAGATGCAGGCCGGCCTCTACCTGTCCCATCGTACCTTCCACCTCTGGATGCCCAGCATGACCAATCATCAAAATCGTAAATCCATCCTTACTCATCTTGACCACTTCAAGATGCACCTTCGTGACCAACGGGCATGTAGCGTCATAGACTTGCAGTCCACGCGATTGGGCGTCCCTGCGAACCTCTTGAGAAACCCCATGTGCACTAAACACCACAATGCCGCCTTTGGGAACTTCATGCAGTTCATCCACGAACACGGCACCCTTTTCGCGCAACTCATTGACTACGTAAGCGTTGTGCACGATCTCATGGCGAACATAAATCGGTGCACCAAAGCGAGTCAATGCTTCATTGACGATATTAATTGCGCGATCAACGCCTGCGCAAAAACCGCGCGGCTGGGCCATCAAAATTTCTGGAGAGTCTGGATTCATCATGGAGAGCATCAGTTAAAGAATGGCAACAATTTCAGCTTCAAAGGTCACTGGTCTACCAGCCAACGGATGATTGAAATCAAACCAGGCGCCCTCTTCATTGATCGATTGCAATACTCCCGCATATTGCGCGCCTCCGGGGGCATTGAACTCAATCACATCACCCGGATTAAATTGTGCATCGTCATCGCGTCCCTCTTTGAGGGCACCCAAGGAAACCCACTGAATTAACTCTTCCTTGCGCTCACCAAAACTTTCTTCTGGCGGCAGCAAAGCACTTTTCTTTTCACCCACACCTAAACCTATTAAGACACTTTCAAAACAAGGCGCAAATTGACCCGACCCCATCATCACCGTCGCAGGACGATCGACAAACGTATTGATGTAATCCTCCCCACTGGGCAAGGTCAAGCGATAGTTGAGGGTCAAGAAGGAGTTGGGCAGAACAATAAGCTTAGTCATAAGGTTATTGTATCTAGACCCGACCTATCTGCGCATACCCCCATTACAGACTGGCCAAAAATGGAGCAACCTCGCGAGAAGCTAAGGGCTTTGGGTGCGCCAGCACTGACAGATGCTGAACTACTCGCTATTTTCTTAAGGGTGGGGGTAAAAGGCAAAACCGCAGTGGCACTTGCAGAGGATCTTTTGTACCATTTTGGTAGCCTACCCCGCCTTCTGTCCTGCACCCCCGAAGAATTTACCCAAATTCATGGCATGGGCATCTCTAAGTGGTCGCAGATTCAGGCGGCTTATGAGCTGGTCAAACGAAGTCTGGAAGAAAGTCTGACTCAAGACTCCATCTTTTCATCACCCAGCTATGTAAGAGAGTTTTTACAGGCCAAATTTGGGCGCCTCCCCCATGAAATCTTCCTCTGCCTTCACTTAGATTCCCGTCTGCACCTGATCGAGTGTCAGGAGCTCTTTAGAGGGTCGCTAACCCATACAACCGTCTATCCCCGAGAGATCTTGAAGGAAGCCCTAGCTCGCAACGCTAGCGCACTAATCGTGGCGCATAACCATCCAAGCGGCAGCCCTCTTCCCAGTGTCGCCGATCAAGAATTAACCCAAATGCTTTGCAAAGCCCTGCAATTAGTCGATATTTCACTTTTAGATCACTGCATTGTAAGTACCAGTGGATTTTTCTCATTTTCGGATGAAGGTCTTATGAATATTGATTAAAAATCAAAGTAATTACTAACATAAAGTAAAATCTAAGGGGTTGATGACAGTCTTTTGATGCCATCCTCAAAACTAAAGTGAAATAGGGGTAGATCAAAACCAGCTGAGACTGATACAATCTTTTCTTTTCGCAATTAATGGAGTTACGTCATGGCAAAAGTTTGCCAAGTCACTGGGAAGAAGCCGATGGTTGGCAACAATGTATCCCATGCAAACAATAAAACGAAGCGTCGCTTTTTGCCGAATTTGCAAAATCGTCGTTTCTGGGTTGAATCTGAAAACCGCTGGATTAGCTTGCGCTTAACCAATGCTGGTTTGCGTGTAATCGACAAAAACGGCATTGATGCTGTGTTGTCTGATCTACGCGCACGTGGCGAAATTTAAGGGGCACAAAAATGGCTAAAGGCGGCAGAGAAAAAATCAAGTTAGAGTCATCAGCTGGTACTGGTCACTTCTATACGACTACCAAAAACAAGCGTACAAAGCCTGAGAAAATGGAGCTCATGAAGTATGACCCCACTATTCGCAAGCACGTTGCTTATAAAGAAACAAAGCTGAAGTAAAGGTTTAAGTAAAGCTGCATTGAGTTTTAGTTACTTCACCAAACAAAAAACCCGCTTCATCAGCGGGTTTTTTATCGCTTAAATTAAAGCGCTACTCAGGCAGTGGCGCCTAACCGTAACGGCGTAACCGCAATGAAAAGTCACGCAGGCTACTGAGCCCACTCTCTTCAGCGCGCTGACACCAAGTATGTAGCTGAACAACTAACTGATCGCCAGTAGCGTTAGAGCGGCTCCAGATTGACTGTAGATCACGTCGCATTTCAATCATCTTTCGCAATTGCGCATTACTTGCCATCAACTCTTCAAGCTTATGTTTTTCTGCCTCAGACAATCGGGCTTCATCCTTGCTCAGCCAATCACGCGCATCTTTTAGGTGTGCTGCCAATACTTGCATGTGCTGCACTTCATTGGTAAAAAAGCTTCGCAAGGTCTTACTGTAGCGCGCCATGATTTCATATCGATTGATCAAAATGGCTTCAAGCGTACTTTGATCTGCAGGTCGTAAGTGACTCAATACTGGCTTAGGTGAGGTCTTTTTGACCTTGGCTAGACCTACAGCACTCATCATTTGAATGTAGAGCCAACCAATATCAAATTCGTACCATTTACTGGACAACTTGGCGCTGGTGGCGAAGGTGTGATGGTTGTTATGCAGCTCTTCACCGCCAATCAAAATGCCCAATGGAAAGATGTTGGTCGCAGCATCTGCACAATCGTAGTTACGGTAACCCCAGTAATGACCAATGCCATTAATGATGCCAGCGGCTGTAATCGGAATCCACAGCATCTGTACTGCCCAGACTGTTAATCCAATAGCACCAAACAAGAACACATCAATAATCAGCATCAGCGCTACGCCCTGCCAAGAATATTTGGCATAAACATGACGCTCGAGCCAATCGTCTGGCGTGCCGTGGCCAAACTTTGCCAAAGTTTCCTGATTGCGAGATTCTGCTTTGTATAGCTCTGCCCCACGAGAGAGGACAGTAGCAATACCCAATACCTGAGGGCTGTGAGGATCATCTACGGTTTCGCACTTAGCATGGTGCTTGCGATGAATAGCTGCCCACTCTTTAGTCACCATACCCGTCGTCAGCCAAAGCCAAAAACGGAAAAAGTGAGACATGATTGGGTGCAAATCTAATGCACGATGCGCCTGGCATCGGTGCAAAAAGATCGTTACTGCAGCAATCGTAATGTGCGTTGCCCCTAAAGTGAAGACCAGGATTTGCCACCAAGACCAATCCAAGTAACCACTGGCAAGCCAGTGGAGCAACATATCAAAACCTGAATATGAAACAGTATCCAAAAGAGAGTTCCTAATGAAAGGTTTAAACCTCTATTTTAGTGCTTTACCAACTTTCTTGGGTTTAACGGGCGGGTCTTTTGCCTCAAGTACCGCAGCATCAATCGCTATCTCAGCATTCTCTTTTAAGAGCTTAGCGTCTGATTTAGGCACTACTGCAGAGGCCTTTTTTTGAAACACGGCGCCGAAGAAGCCATCTGTCCCATGGATATGCGGCCATAATTGCCAATAAGGATTATCTGCACTACAACCCAAAGGCATGACTTCCTTAGAAAATAAGGGGCGAAGTGCTTGTGCAGCGGGAACCACCTCAAAATCAGGGTGTTTTGCCAAAAACGCTTCTGCAATCATTTGATTTTCTTGGGGTAATAAGCTGCATGTGGCATAAACCAGTCGGCCTCCTGGTTTCAGTAAGCGGCTAGCAGAACTCAAGATGTTCATCTGTTTTTGATTCAGCTCTAAGACACCTGTGGGTGTTTGACGCCACTTCAAGTCAGGGTTGCGGCGCAGCGTTCCCATGCCGCTACAAGGCGCATCTACCAGAACTCGATCAATCTTTCCGGCTAGGCGTTTGATCTTAGAGTCATTCTCACTATCAATCCATACCGGATGTACATTAGAAAGGCCGCTACGAGCCTGCCTTGGCTTTAAATTAGCCAAGCGGCGCTCTGATGTATCCATAGCGTACAAACGCCCTGTAGAGCGCATGATCGCTCCAATAGCTAAAGTCTTACCGCCGGCACCGGCACAAAAGTCCACCACCATCTCGCCACGCTTTGGTGCGAGCAGATGGGCCAATAACTGGCTACCCTCGTCCTGAACCTCAAACATACCTGCTTTGAAACCTGCCGTATTTTGCAATGCAGGTTTACCCATAATACGAACACCATCAGGCGCATAAGGGGTCGGAATCGCTTGATAACGTCCGCCTAACGCATTCATCTCAACGAGCAACTGCTCGCGAGTGGTTTTCATTGTGTTGGCACGTAAATCGAGCAATGCGGGATGCATCAAACATTTAGCCAATGCTTCACGGGTTTCTTCGCCAGGATATTTGCCAAAAGCATCCCAGAGCCACTCGGGCAAATTATTGCTCACCAATGGATTGAGGGTTGTAGGATCGATCGTCGCAAAGCGTTGCAACCACTCATACTCACCAGTCTTAAGGACATGCGCTAAATCAGCAATACCACTTTCTGCGCGATTAGCAGAACCCAGACCACCCTCAGTCAGAGCAGACAGTAAACCCAATAGGGCTAAACGTCTTGCTTGCGACCCTTCGCCACTTACAGCAAATTGAGAGAACTCATTTTTACGACGCAAAATAGCAAAAGCGCTCTCTGCAATCAAAGCACGATCTCGATTGCCCAATTGGGGTTCAGCCCGAAAATAACGACTAACAACACGATCAGCTGGTTGCTCGAAGCTCAATAGCTCAGGAAGTAAGCGCTCTAAATGGATAGCGTGCTGTGGCAATGCTCTTGCATTGGAAAAGTTTTTTTGCCCTTCAGGGGCAATGATGTTGCCACTCGCATTGCGTCGCTCAGGGCGGCGCAAAGGGTCTTTGGATTTCGTGGCGTAACTCTTTTGGGCGCCTAAACGTGGCCCTGATCTGGGGCTGGAGCTAGTGCTGCGGGGGGAACGTTCTTTACTCATAATTTTATTAATTGCGACTCCGGTGGTTGTAACTGAACTTGATTACCGTCTATTCGCAATCGTCCATCGAGGAACCATTTTACGGCCCGCGGGTAAATTTGATGCTCAGCAGCTAAAACTCGAGCCGAAAGGCTCTTTTCATCATCGCCCACCAAGACTGGAACTGAGGCCTGACAAATGATCGGCCCCTCATCTACCCCTTCAGTGACAAAGTGCACGGTTGCCCCATGTTCTGACACTCCGGCCTCTAAAGCGCGCTGATGGGTGTGCAATCCTGGGAAGGCTGGTAGCAATGCAGGGTGAATATTAATCAATCGCCCCTCAAAATGGCGAATAAAGGCTGGCGTCAAAATTCTCATAAAACCGGCTAAAACCACTAAATCAGCCCCTAAGGCATCTATTTTCTCAATTAAAGCGGCATCAAAGGATTCGCGAGAGGGGTGCTCCCGATGCTCAACAATAAAGGCTGGAATACCCTGAGAGCGAGCAAAATCAAGGCCTTTGGCTTCAGAATGGTTGGCAATTACCCCGGCGAATGTGACCTGCCATTGCTCTTTTTGGGCTATTTTGACGATAGCCTCGAAATTAGATCCGCGGCCAGAGATTAAGGTGACGATTGAAGGCATGCCCACAATATAATTGAAGGCTACCTTTTAAGCGACTAAGTTAACGTGAAGTGAACGCTCAGTGAATGTATTTCGAGGCCCCACCTCTTTTTTTGCAGGACCCGCTTGTGCTCTAACCATTGGCAATTTTGATGGCGTGCATCGGGGTCATGCTGCCCTTCTGCAGCAACTGAAGGTAGATGCTAAAGCAAGAGGCTTAGTCAGCTGCGTCATGACATTTGAGCCGCACCCCAAAGAATTCTTCTCTCCTGAGCAAGCTCCTCCGCGTATTTTAAATTTACGTGACAAATTGGCCGCCTTTGCCGAGCTCGGAATTGATCGAGTGGTAGTGGAACACTTCAATGCTGCTTTTGCACGCCTCACGCCAGAAGAATTTGTTTCTGAAATTATTGTTAAAAGACTCAATGCAAAATGGATTTTGATTGGTGATGATTTTTGTTATGGCGCAAAACGGGCTGGTAATTTTGCAAGTCTAAAAACCGCTGGTGAAAAATATGGCTTTGCAGTGTCGAGTATTAATACCGTTTCTGAAAATGGAATTCGTATTTCTAGCTCTGCATTGCGCCAAGCATTAGCGAATGGTGAAATGGAACGTGCCAGTAAACTACTAGGGCGGCCTTATGGCATTTCAGGGCACGTCATTCATGGTCAAAAGTTGGGGCGTACTTTAGGATTTCCCACACTGAACTTAGCTGTCGCCAGTCATCTTCATCATCGTAAGCCCGCTACCAGCGGTATTTTTGTGGCTCAAGTATTGGGTCTGAGTGATCAACCACTTCCGGCTGTTGCTAGCCTTGGGGTAAGACCAACCGTAGAAGATGCAGGGCGTGTATTACTTGAGACCCACATCTTCGATTACAACGCTGATATCTATGGAAAAGTGATTACCGTAGAGCTGCTAGAAAAAATTCGAGATGAAGCAAAGTACGCCGATCTCGACGCCCTTACCAAAGCGATTGCATCAGATGCAGCGCATGCCAGAAACTATTTCCAGAAAAAAAATTATGTCTGAAAAAGAAAACTCTTACCCCGTTAACCTACTGGAGACATCGTTTCCAATGCGAGGTGATCTTCCTAAACGTGAGCCTCAATGGGTTGCGCAATGGCAGAAAAATAAGCTCTATGAAAAAATTCGTGCAGCCCATGCACATCAACCAAAATTTATCTTGCACGATGGTCCTCCTTATGCCAACGGTGACATCCATATTGGTCATGCAGTAAACAAGATTTTAAAAGACATGATTATTAAATCTCGCTGGTTAATGGGATTTGACTCTGTCTATGTGCCAGGCTGGGATTGTCACGGCATGCCAATTGAAATCCAAATTGAAAAGCAATTTGGCAAAAACTTACCGACGGCTGAAGTACAAGCCAAAGCGCGTGCATATGCGCAAGTTCAAATTGACAAACAAAAGACAGACTTTGAGCGCTTAGGCGTCTTGGGTGACTGGAGTGATCCTTACCTCACTATGAATTTTCGCAATGAGGCGGACGAGATTCGCGCTCTGGGAAAAATCTGGGAAAAAGGCTATGTTTATCGCGGCTTAAAACCCGTGAACTGGTGCTTTGATTGCGGATCAGCGCTCGCTGAGGCTGAAGTTGAGTACCAAGATAAGACTGATCCCACTGTGGATGTCGGCTTTGCATTTGATGATGCGCAACGCACTCGCATTGCCAGTGCATTTGGCATTGATGAGCTACCAAACAAGCCAGGAATGATTGTCATTTGGACTACTACTCCATGGACTATTCCCGCCAATCAAGCGCTTAATGTACATCCTGAACTTACCTATGGCTTAGTGGACACTGGTGACAAGTTATTGATTTTGGCTAAAGATCGCGTTGAGACTTGTTTGACGGATTACGGTCTTGAAGGCAATGTAATTGCATCTTGCTCAGGCAGTCAATTAGCCAATATTTCTTTTTGGCATCCCTTGGCATCTTTAGATGTTGGCTATAAACGTCTTTCTCCTATTTATCCAGCTGAGTACGTCACTCTAGATACGGGTACTGGTGTCGTCCACTCCGCCCCCGCTTATGGCGAGGAAGACTTTAAATCTTGCAAAGCCAATCAGCTCGCAGATAACGATATTCTCAATCCTGTCATGGGTAACGGCGTATATGCCTCTTGGCTTCCATTATTTGCTAACGAATATATTTGGAAGGCCAATCCAAAGATTGTAGAAGCAATGCGCGCAGCAGGCAGCTTGCTTCGGGATCAAACCTATACCCATTCCTACATGCATTGCTGGCGCCATAAGTCGCCGATTATCTACCGGGCAACGTCACAGTGGTTTGCCAGCATGGATAAGAAACCGCCTGATGGCAAAGCTAGCTTACGTGAGACAGCGCTTGCGGGCATCCAAGCTACGGAGTTCTTCCCTGCATGGGGCAAGCAACGTTTAAACAGCATGATTGCCAATCGTCCTGATTGGACCTTGTCACGCCAGCGTCAATGGGGTGTTCCCATGGCCTTCTTTGTCCATAAAGAAAGTGGTGAGCCACATCCGCGGACTGTTGCGCTTTTAGAAGACATTGCTAAGCGAGTAGAAAAAGAAGGTATCGAGGCTTGGCAGAAATTAGAAGTTGCAGAACTACTAGGTGACGAAGCCACTCATTATGAGAAAAATCGTGACACTTTAGATGTTTGGTTTGATTCTGGAACAACCCATTGGCATGTCATTCGTGGCTCACATCGTGAGAAGCTCTATCGCCCTGAATCTGAAAATGCTGATGGTCGTTTAGCTGATTTATATTTAGAGGGCTCGGATCAACATCGCGGCTGGTTTCATTCCTCTTTACTGACTGGGGCCATGCTTGATGGCAAGCCTCCTTACAAAGCGCTCTTAACCCACGGCTTTACTGTGGATGGTCAAGGCCGAAAAATGAGTAAGTCAGTAGGCAATGTTGTTGCCCCTCAACAAGTCGCCGATAAATTGGGCGCAGAAATCATTCGTTTATGGGTAGCCTCCACTGACTACTCTGGTGAGATGACTATTTCAGATGAGATTCTCAAGCGGGTAACGGAAAGCTATCGCCGTATCCGCAACACCTTGCGTTTCCTATTGGCTAACTTATCGGACTTTGATCCCAGCAAACATGCTATGCCTCCAAGCGACTGGCTAGAGATCGATCGGTATGCGGTCGCCATGGCCAAGCAATTACAAGATGAAGTGCAGGCCCATTACCAGGCATATGAGTTCCAGCCAGCAGTAGTGAAGATACTGAGCTTCTGCTCGGAAGATCTGGGTGGCTTTTACTTGGATATTCTCAAAGACCGGCTCTACACCAGTGCACCCGATTCCAAAGAGCGTCGTGCAGCGCAAAATGCACTCTTTCACATCACTCGCAACTTATTAAAGTGGCTCGCCCCCTTCCTATCCTTCACTGCCGAAGAAGCTTGGACAACGCTACCCCAGGGTGTGGATAGCACCGCCACTGAATCCATTTTCATGGAAGAATTCGGTGCCTTCCCAACCATTGATCACGCTTGTGAGCTATTGGCTAAATGGAGTCGCGTTCGAGAAATTCGTTCTGAAGTTACTAAGGCCATTGAGCTTGAGCGAGAGGCAGGTAATGTTGGGTCTTCCTTACAAGCTGAGCTTACTATTAAAGTGGCAGATGCTGACTTTGCGATTCTGCACTCTTTAGAAGACGATTTGCGCTTTGTCACCATTACCTCCGCCGCCAATATTGAACTGAGCAGTGGTGGCTTAGAGGTGCTTGTTCGCGGAAGTCAGTACAAGAAGTGTGGTCGATGCTGGCACCACATCCATGATGTTGGCATTAATACTGAACATCCCGAGCTATGTAGCCGCTGTATTGCCAATCTCTTTGGTGATGGCGAAGCCCGCTTGTTCGCCTAGGCCCACATCAATACAATTCCACACGTCATGAGTCTATCCTTCTTGCGTTACCTAGCGATTGCAACCATTACCTTACTTTTAGACCAACTCAGCAAATGGTCGGCATTAGGTAACTTACAAATGGGTGTGCCAGAGCCAGTTCTTCCATTTTTAAATTGGCTGCTTCTCATGAACCCCGGCGCCGCTTTCTCTTTTCTTGCTCAAAGTTCTGGTTGGCAACGCTGGTTTTTTACCATTCTTGGCTTGCTCGCTTCCGTATATATTTTATGGCTACTGTATAAGAGCCGAGAAGATAGGCTGCTTTGTTGGGCCTTGAGCCTCATTTTGGGTGGCGCCCTAGGCAACGTCTTAGATCGCATCATGTATGGTGCTGTGGTGGACTTTATTGACGTGCATTACCAACACTGGCACTGGCCTGCATTTAATATTGCCGATAGCGCCATCTGCATTGGTGCTGGCCTGATGATTTGGGGTGAGCTGCGAAGATCATTTGGCAAATCGACTAATCCCCTTTAAGCTGGCGCCATGCAATCACTTTTGAATAAAAAAATCGTCTTGGGTATTTCTGGAGGGATTGCAGCGTATAAGTCTGCAGAACTAGCCCGCTTGCTGATGCAAGAGGGTGCAAGCGTTCAGGTGGTCATGACACAAGCTGCCCAGCAGTTTGTAACGCAAGTGACGATGCAAGCCTTGACGGGTAACCCGGTGTACACCAGCCAATGGGATAGCACTATCCCTAACAATATGGCCCATATTGAACTCTCCAGGACTGCAGATGCGATCTTAGTTGCGCCAGCAAGTGCCGACCTCATGGCAAAGCTTTCCTTGGGTCTTGCAGATGACTTGCTCAGTACGCTTTGCTTGGCTCGGGATTGCCCGCTACTGATTGCGCCTGCCATGAATAAACAAATGTGGGAGCATGCTGCCACACAAAGAAGTGTGCAGCGCCTTACGGAGGATGATGCCACTCTCTTGGGTCCTGCTAGCGGTTTCCAGGCCTGTGGTGAAGTTGGGTTAGGTCGCATGCTAGAGCCAGTAGAAATCACTGAGCAACTGATTGCATTCTTTCAAAAGAAAAGTCTAGCCGGCAAGAAAGTGTTAATAACTGCTGGCCCTACCTTTGAAGCAATTGATCCTGTGCGAGGACTAACGAATCGCAGTTCCGGAAAAATGGGTTTTGCAATTGCACGAGCAGCGATCGAAGCTGGTGCAGAGGTGCATTTGATTGCTGGCCCTTGCGACTTAGCTACGCCACTACTAGCGACTGGGAAGATCATTCGCAGCGATATAGTAAGCGCTAAAGAAATGCATATCGCTGTGATGAACACTCAAGACTATGACGTGTTCTTTGCAGTAGCTGCCGTAGCTGACTGGGGTATTACTAAGCCCGCTAAAGACAAAATCAAGCGTAATGGTAATAAAGTCCCAACCCTAGAGTTCACTGCTAATCCTGACATCCTTTTAGAAGTTGCTAAGACTGCCAAGATTAAGGCCGGTAAACCATATCCCTACTGCGTTGGCTTTGCAGCAGAATCTACTGACTTAAAAGCCCATGCCCAAGAGAAGCGTGAGCGTAAAGGCATCCCGATGATCGTAGGCAATATCGGCCCAGATACGTTTGGCAGCGATCTAAATCAATTACTAGTGATTGATGAACGTGGCAGCAAGAAAATAGCTACAGCCGAAAAATTAGATCTTGCACGCCAGCTTATTCAGCTGGTTGCGAAAAAGATTTAAAAGACTTCGCAAACATTCTCATCTTTTGCCTTAGGAAATCCCATGCAATCACTTCAAATCAAAATTCTCGATGAACGCATGCGCGATCAGTTACCCGCTTACGGCACGCCCGGTAGTGCAGGTCTCGATTTACGGGCCTGCATCGATGAAGCAATCGACATTGCCCCAGGTCAAACTGTGCTCGTTCCAACCGGTTTAGCAATTTATGTTGAAGACCCTCGATATGCTGCTTTTATTCTGCCTCGATCAGGTCTTGGCCACAAGCATGGCATCGTACTGGGCAACTTAGTAGGATTAATTGACTCTGACTACCAAGGCCAACTCATGGTGAGCACTTGGAACCGTGGATCAAGTCAATTCCGACTAGAGTCAATGGAGCGTCTTGCCCAGCTAGTAGTGATGCCAGTCCAGCAGGTGGAACTCAAAGTCGTTGAGGAGTTTTCGCAAAGTAGTCGTGGTGCTGGTGGCTTCGGTAGCACTGGAAGAGCCTAGACTCTGTGCCACAGCAGCGCTGGGACTATACGGACAATAAAAAAGGTCGCCTTCAGGCGACCTTTTTACTCTTAAGAAAGCTTTTACATCTCTTCAGCCGGGGCAACATCAGCCTTAGGAGTTTTTGGCGCTTTACCGGAAACTACGGGAGCATCAAACTCTAATTGCACCTTACCGTCAGCATCAATATCGACTGCCACATGGCCACCTTGTGCCAGCCTACCAAATAACAGCTCATCAGCCAGGGCCTTACGTACCGTATCTTGAATGATGCGCTGCATTGGCCTTGCACCCATCAGCGGATCAAACCCATGCTTGGCTAAGTGCGCACGTAATGCCGGACTAAATGATGCGTCGACTTTCTTCTCATGCAATTGCTCTTCTAGCTGCATTAAGAACTTATCTACAACACGAATAATGATGCTCTCATCCAATGCTTTAAAAGAAACAATTGCGTCCAGACGATTACGGAACTCTGGGGTAAAGAATTTCTTAATATCCGCCATTTCATCACCGGACTGACGGGCATTGGTAAAGCCGATCACTGACTTCTGCATAGCCTCTGCACCAGCATTAGTGGTCATGATGATGATGACATTACGGAAGTCCGTCTTGCGACCATTGTTATCCGTTAAAGTGCCGTGGTCCATTACCTGCAGCAGAATATTAAAAATATCTGGATGGGCTTTTTCAACTTCATCCAGCAAAAGCACGCAATGGGGTTTTTTATTTACCGCCTCAGTCAGCAAGCCACCTTGGTCAAAACCAACATAGCCTGGAGGGGCGCCAATAAGCCGGCTTACTGCATGGCGCTCCATGTATTCAGACATATCGAAACGCACAAGCTCAATACCTAAAATGTAGGCAAGCTGCTTAGCCACCTCGGTCTTACCAACACCGGTAGGGCCAGAGAATAAAAAGGAGCCAATGGGCCTATCAATTTTTCCAAGTCCAGCGCGAGTCATCTTAATCGCGCTAGCCAAGACCTCAATCGCAGGATCCTGGCCAAACACCACGCTCTTGATATCACGATCTAAGGTTTGTAACTTACTACGATCGTCAACTGAAACAGACTGTGGCGGTATACGCGCAATCTTTGCCACGATTTCTTCGATTTCTTGACGGCCGATTGTTTTTTTCTGCTTAGACTTAGGCAAGATACGTTGTGCGGCACCCGCTTCATCAATCACATCAATCGCCTTATCAGGCAAATGACGATCATTAATGTAGCGTGCAGATAGTTCAGCTGCAGCTACTAAAGCAGCTGAAGCATATTTAACACTATGATGTTCTTCAAAACGAGACTTGAGGCCACGTAAAATTTGCACCGTTTGATCTACAGTTGGCTCAACCACATCGACTTTTTGAAAGCGACGGGATAAGGCAGCATCTTTTTCAAAAATGCCACGATACTCATTGAACGTAGTCGCACCAATACACTTCAGCTGCCCATTAGATAGGGCAGGCTTGAGTAGATTACTAGCATCTAACGTTCCGCCAGAGGCCGCGCCAGCACCAATGAGAGTATGAATCTCATCAATGAATAAAACACCATGGGGGTTATCTTTTAAGGACTTCAGCACCCCCTTCAAGCGTTGCTCAAAATCACCGCGATATTTAGTGCCCGCTAATAACGCACCCATATCTAAAGAGTAGACGGTAGCGTCGGCCAAAATATCGGGGACGTCCCCTTTGACAATGCGCCATGCCAAACCTTCGGCAATCGCTGTTTTACCAACGCCAGCTTCACCGACCAGCAATGGATTATTTTTACGGCGACGACACAAAATTTGTATGACGCGCTCCACTTCACTATCGCGCCCAATCAGGGGATCAATCTTGCCTTGCTTAGCCAAGACATTCAGATTTTGAGTGTACTGTTCTAGTGGACTTTCTTTGCCGCCGGCGGATGGATCCTCAGCATCAGGAGTAGATTCTGCAGGTTTAGCCTGCTCGGCCTGATCTTTACGCACGCCGTGGCTAATAAAATTGACTACATCCAAGCGCGTTACGCCTTGCTGCTGCAAGAAGTAAACCGCATGGGAATCTTTTTCACCAAAGATAGCGACAAGTACATTCGCACCCGAGACTTCTTTTTTTCCACTAGAGCTTGACTGCACATGCATGATGGCGCGCTGAATCACCCGCTGAAAACCTAAAGTGGGTTGGGTATCGACTTCATCATTACCAGGCACGACTGGCGTATTGTCATTAATAAAATTCTTGAGCTGTAAGCGAAGCTCTGCAATATTTACAGCACAGGCTTTCAAGACCTCCACTGCAGAGGCGTTATCCAGCAAGGCAGCCAATAAATGCTCCACCGTAATGAACTCATGTCTTGAGGCTCTTGCGTCAACAAATGCCATGTGCAAACTCACTTCTAATTCTTGGGCAATCATGCTTCCTCCATAGTGCACTGTAGTGGGTGACCCGCTTCTCGCGAGAGTTCAATAACTTGATGCACTTTTGTTGCCGCAACATCTCGTGTAAACACACCGCAGACGCCTTTACCAACCAAATGAACCTGTAACATAATGCGTGTAGCCGACTCTTGACTCTGATTAAAATACTCCTGAATTACCATCACCACAAACTCCATCGGCGTGTAATCGTCATTCAATAGTAAAACTTTATACATCGAGGGCGCTTTCACTTTCTCGGCCTGCTTCTCGAGAAGAATAGTGTCTTCAATATAAGGGTTGTTTGGGTTACCAACTGCAGGATTTTTCGTTGTACGACTCATGAGAAGCATTCTAAACACAGATATGTAAATAGGGGTTTAGGAGAAATGTGGCAAAAAAACCATCAATGAAACCCTGTTTAAAGCATATTGGGGCATTTTTCGATAAAAAAAGGGGGGTTAACTAACAACTATATTCACTTTACCTCTTGACACCTCACCATAAAGGGCAAACAATCAAGGTATAGGACGTTATTAAGGTTCTATTTAGGCGTGTTGTAGAGCGAGACTGATTAAAAAGTATTCACCCTCATCACGGTTGTTTTAAGTTTATGTAATGGAGTTCGCATGGCGACCGGAATTGTTAAGTGGTTCAATGATGCAAAAGGTTTTGGATTTATTAAGCCTGATGATGGTGAAGAAGAGTTGTTTGCGCATTTCAGCGCAATCACAATGCCTGGGTTTAAAACCCTTAAGGAAAACCAAAAGGTAACGTTTGATATTACCCAAGGTCCTAAAGGTAAGCAAGCTACTAACATCCAAGGTGCTTGATCGTCCCTAGATCATTATGAAAAACCCAGGACTTGTTCCTGGGTTTTTTTTCGCCTGCAATTTATTCCAACCATCAACAGCTTCAGTACTGACTATCCAACACATCATGCGCACACTTAAAGTCCTACTACTACTTTTCTCTTTGGCTACCGCCCTATTTACGGCACCCGTGTTTGCGCAACAAAATATAGGCCTGCAAAGCATCGAACTAAAAGTAGGCATCTACCGCATACAAGCCGAGCTGGCGGACTCACCCAAGGCACGTGAAATTGGCCTAATGAATCGCACAAGCATGGCAAGTAATTCAGGCATGCTATTTATTTTTGAACAAAAAGCAGGGCATTGCTTTTGGATGAACAATACTAAGATCCCACTGTCAATCGCATTTCTTGCAGATGATGGCAAGATCGTCAATATTGAGGAAATGCAGGCAGATACCACCAATAATCACTGCCCCAAGGTTGCTGTTCGCTATGCCCTGGAAATGAACAAGCAGTGGTTCTCAGATAGAGTACTGGTGCCCGGCACGGTCATTCAGGGCCTACCTAAAATCAGGTAGTTGGGCCTTGCACTGCAATAGCCACAAATAACAAACGCAGACTGAGGTCTGCGTTTTTCTTTTGCTACTGAACTACTGGTTTATCTCAACACTTAATCAAAGTGGCAAACGTAATGCACAGGTGACTCGGCACGGATAATGAAATAACCACCCTTTTCTACCTCCCAGCTTTGGCCCGCTTTAAATTCAAGCTCAGGAGCGCCATTGATACTAACAAACGCATTGCCATCGACCACTTCCATGATTTCCTTCACGGTGAGATCAAAGCGTAAGGTGCTGGGTAAAACTACGCCAACAGACTTACGAGTGCCATCTGCAAGAGTGACTGTGTGGGATACACATTTGCCATCAAAAAATACATTGGCTTTTTTAACTACTGAAACTTGATCAAATTGCATCTTTACACTTTCTTATTAGATGGTTAGCTATCTTGATATGACTCATAAATCATTATTTTTGAGCACGCTTACGTCTTGCCGTTTCAGCAATCCTCATGCGTAAAGCATTAAGCTTAATAAATCCACCGGCATCAGCCTGGTTATAAGCCCCGCCATCGTCATCAAAGGTTGCGATAGTCTGGTCGAACAAGGTATTGGCCGAGTCCCTGGAGATCACTGATATAGAACCCTTGTATAACTTCAAGCGCACCACACCATTCACCATCTGCTGGGTATGATCAATCAATGTCTGCAATGCAAGGCGCTCTGGCGCCCACCATAAGCCGTTATAAATCAGGCTGGCATAGCGTGGCATTAAATCATCTTTAAGGTGGGCTACTTCGCGATCTAAGGTAATACTTTCAATACCACGGTGGGCTTTGAGCAATATTGTGCCGCCGGGAGTTTCATAGCAGCCGCGACTCTTCATACCAACAAAACGATTTTCCACTAAATCTAAACGACCGATACCATGTATGCCACCAATACGATTGAGCTCAGCTAACAACTCATGTGGCTTAAAGGTCTTGCCATCAATAGCCACTGGATCACCAGCACGAAATTCAATTTCAATAATTTGTGCCGCATCTGGGGCTTTTTCAGGAGAGGTGGTCCAGCGCCACATAGCCTCTTCAGCTTCAGCATTAGGATTCTCTAAATGACGGCCTTCATAGCTGATATGCAAAAGATTGGCGTCCATGGAATAAGGTGAGCCGCCTTGCTTATGTTTCATCTCAACAGGAATACCGTGCTTTTCAGCATAGGCCATGAGCTTTTCACGGGAAAGTAGATCCCATTCGCGCCAAGGGGCAATAACTTTGATTCCCGGCTCTAAGGCGTAATAAC
This sequence comes from Polynucleobacter brandtiae, assembly GCF_002797575.1. Classification (GTDB taxonomy): domain Bacteria; phylum Pseudomonadota; class Gammaproteobacteria; order Burkholderiales; family Burkholderiaceae; genus Polynucleobacter; species Polynucleobacter brandtiae. The sequence goes on from NZ_PGTX01000003.1 coordinate 83,316, forward strand.
CCAACTCAAAACGCACCTGATCATTGCCCTTACCTGTGGCGCCATGCGATACAGAATCGGCGCCAGTCTGGCGGGCGATCTCAATTTGACGCTTTGCAATTAAAGGACGTGCAATCGAGGTGCCCAACAAATACTCTCCCTCATAAATCGTATTGGCACGAAACATTGGGAACACAAAATCACGCACAAACTCTTCACGTAAATCATCAATAAAAATATTTTCTGGCTTGATGCCAAATTGCAAGGCCTTGGCACGCGCTGGCTCAAGCTCTTCACCCTGCCCAAGATCGGCAGTAAATGTCACGATCTCGCATTGATAAGTATCTTGAAGCCATTTCAAGATCACACTGGTGTCGAGACCACCGGAATACGCTAGAACTACTTTTTTAATATCAGACATAATTTCTATTCAATCAAAAATAAATTAATCTAAACGACCGCACAGCAAATACTCCATTAGCGCCTTTTGGACATGAAGGCGATTTTCGGCTTCCTCCCAAACAATACTCTGCGGCCCGTCAATCACTTCCGCCGAAACTTCTTCGCCTCGATGCGCCGGTAAGCAATGCATAAATAAGGCATCTGGTTTAGCGAGCCCCATCAGTTGTGTTGAAACCATCCACTCTTTAAAGGCATGCATTCGGGAAGTATTTTCAGCCTCATATCCCATACTGGTCCAAACATCCGTGGTCACTAAGTCAGCATCCTTGCATGCTTCTTTAGGGCTTGCGCAAACCGTTAAATGATTTAAAGCAGCGCTAGTTAATCTTGAGCTGTCTAACTGATATCCCTCTGGAGCAGAGAACCGTATCTGAAAGTCGAGGCACTCAGCCGCCTGTATCCAGGTATACGCCATATTATTGGCATCTCCTACCCAAGCAACTGTTTTACCTTGAATAGGGCCACGGGCCTCTACAAAAGTAAAGATATCTGCCAACACTTGGCATGGGTGATATTCGTTGGTCAAACCATTAATTACGGGAACACGGGAATTGGCCGCAAAACGCTCAATAATGTCCTGTCCGAAGGTGCGGATCATGATGATGTCGGTCATTCTGGATATCACCTGCGCAGCGTCCTCTACAGGCTCACCACGACCTAACTGGGTGTCGCGGGTATTAAGATAGACAGCGTGGCCACCAAGCTGGTGTATGCCCGCCTCAAAGGACAGGCGTGTACGGGTGGAATGCTTTTCAAAGATCATGGCTAGCGTGCGATCATGTAATGGATGCCAAGTCTCGTAACTCTTAAACTTCGTCTTTAACCAAGCAGAGCGCTTGAGTAAGTAAGCGTATTCTTCGCACGTCAGGTCAGCAAATTGCAAGTAATGCCTCACCTGGCCAGGAACTGGGGGCTTTGCCATAGATGTCATCATTGAGCTTTCTACTAGAGGTTTGGCTTGCATTTTTTGGAACTTCAAACTGCACTAATATAGTTACTAAAATTAACTTAAGATAATTACAAACTGTTAAGCTGAGTATTACTAATTTACTGCTACGTTCACATCGACGCCTTCATATCCACTCACACTTAAACCACAAAAAGCTTTTTATTCAGGGCATCACTACTGCCGGCAAGCCATTTCGCCCCAGTGACTGGGCCGAGCGTCTTTGCGGGGTAATGGCTCATTTTCGCCCACCAGGTGACATAGGCGATCCCCGCTTTACCTACTCACCTTATGTCAGACCAGTAGTCATTGCGCAGGTGAAATGCGTTGTGATTGACACCAGGCTAAGAGAGCTTGATCCAAGAGCGCTGGACTTTGTCTTGAATTTTGCTAAAGACAATCAGCTACCCATCGAAGAAGCGTGTGAGTTTGAACCAAAATTACCAACCTAGCCTTAAAAACAAAAACCCGCTCTGATAAGGAGCGGGCTTAGACTCAAATCACTAAAGAGCCTGCCTGAAACTGAACCGCTTTACGCAGCCATGGCCTTGATTGCTGCAGACAAACGTGACTTCTGACGTGAGGCTGTATTTTTGTGAGCAATTCTCTTATCCGCAATCTTGTCGATTGTTGATTGTGTTGCAGCAAATATTTTAGCTGCAGCATCTTTGTCACCAGTTTCAATAGCTTTTCGAACTGCCTTAATGGAAGTACGAAGCTTTGAACGCAAACTGGAGTTGTGCTCATTCTGTTTTACTGCCTGCCGTGCGCGTTTACGCGCTTGTGCGGTATTGGCCATCTTTAAACCTTGCTCTATAAAAAAATTACAAAATACGATTAACTGGAAATCTGCGTGGATTCGTCAATTTATAAGCTGACTCACCAAAACCCAAGATTTTACAGTAAAGCATCAAAAAAGCCCAGCCACCTGATAAATAGGTGAAAATCAGCCCATGAACCTGCTTTCCGCTGCCGCTAAAGTCAGCTCTCTCACCATGCTGTCCCGCATCACTGGGCTACTCAGAGAGACTTTGATCGCGCGCAGCTTTGGGACCTCAGAGTGGACAGATGCCTTTAACGTGGCCTTTAGGCTACCGAATCTATTACGCCGCCTCTTTGCTGAAGGGGCATTTTCACAGGCATTTGTGCCAATTTTAGGTGAAATTTCCAGTGAAGGGGGGCTGAAACAGTCCCAAATCCTCATTAATGCCGTTGCCACCCTCTTATTTTGGGCCTTATTGCTCACGGTATTCCTAGGGGTTATTGGCGCCCCATTGCTGATTTTAGTGATTGCTACAGGTTTTGTAGGTGGGCAAGCCTACGAAGCAAGTATTGTGATGACGCGCATTATGTTTCCCTATATCGGCCTCATTTCAATGGTGTCCCTCTCCGCAGGAATTCTGAACACCTTTGGGCGCTTTGCCATTCCGGCCTTTACGCCTGTTTTGTTAAATATTGCACTCATCACGAGCGCAATCTTCTTGTCCCCTTATTTAGACCAGCCGATTTACGCTCTCAGTATTGGCGTACTTTTAGGAGGAGTGTTGCAGCTAGCCATTCAAATTCCGGCTCTTGCACGAATTGGACTGCTCCCTCGGATTGGGCTTGTACCGGGGGCAATTAAGGCGGCAATGACAAATCCAGACGCCAGACGCGTCTTGAAACTGATGGGGCCTGCAGTCTTTGCCGTCTCTGTTGCTCAAATCTCCTTGCTCATTAATACCAATATTGCTTCACGCCTGCCTGCGGGTAGCGTGTCTTGGCTGTCTTATGCCGACCGTTTAATGGAATTTCCCACTGCACTCTTAGGCGTAGCGTTGGGAACCGTGCTACTACCCAGCTTGAGCAAAGCGAATGCCAAGAATGACCTAGTGCATGCTGGTGAATTACTGATCTGGGGTTTACAACTTACTTTTTTACTCGCGGCACCCTGCGCCATTGCACTCTTCATTTTTGGCGAACCCTTAGCGACCGTTCTGTATCACTATGGAAAATTTAATGCCCTGGATGTATTAATGACACAACGGGCATTGGCAGCCTATGGTATTGGGTTAATTGGGCTGATCCTCATTAAGATCTTAGCGCCCGGTTTTTATTCCAGACAGAATATTCGTACTCCAGTGAAAATTGGCTTATTGGTTTTGGTGGCAACACAATTAGCCAATCTCGTGTTTGTACCTTGGCTGGGGCACGCTGGTTTAGCCCTATCCATTGGAGTGGGTGCATGCCTTAACGCAGCGCTACTCTGGATAGGACTGCATCGCCTAGGCGCCCTTCCAAATGCAGCCTGGCTAAAGTATTTAAGTCAGCTCCTATTCGCCTTAATTCCCTTCACAATAGTGCTGTATTACGGCGCCAGTAGCCATAACTGGATTTCGCTGCAATCTACACCCTGGTTAAGAATAGGCATTTTGTCTCTATGGCTAGCTGCATCTGCGATCACCTATTTTCTTGCCTTAGGCCTAATAGGAATTCGCTGGCAAAAATTTCTTCGTCTTACAAAATAACTTTTATGCCCACACAACAACTTGATTATTTCACCTCCCTTGTTGCCGAGGATGAGCACTTTCCCTTGACTGAGGCAGCCATTGCCGTTGCCCAGCATGCTTATCCTGATCTTGATGTGCAAGGCGTATTAGATCAGCTAGACCAATGGGGCAAAAAACTCAAGACCCGCATTACTGTAGACACACCTCCCATGCAGCGTTTACAACTACTGAAGCATTTCTTTTACACCGAGTTAGGTTTTGGCCCTAACCCAAATGATTTCTATGCGCCTGAAAACTCTTATCTCCACCAGATGATTGAGAGCCGCCGTGGTATCCCTATCTCACTAGCAATCTTGATGATGGAGCTAGGTCAGCAAATAGAATTAAATATTCGTGGGGTCTCTTTTCCTAATCACTTTATGATGCGCATTTCTTTAAAGCAAGGCGAAATCATCATGGATCCCCTGAATGGGGACTCGCTATCGAAGAATCAATTACAGGAAATGCTAGATCCCTACCTCGATGCAAAAGGGTATCGAGATGAACTTAGTCTGCCACTCAACATCTTTCTGCGTGCCTCTAGCCCACGAGAAATCCTCTCGCGCTTTTTACGAAACCTGAAGATGATTTATTCAGAAGACGAGCGCTGGGAGCGCTTACTCGGAATACAAGAGCGTTTGGTAATCTTGCTCCCAGAGTCAATGGAGGAGGTGCGTGATCGCGGCCTGATCTTTGCCCAATTGGAATACATACGGCCTGCTATTGCTGATCTGCGCCGCTATCTTAGCGAAATGCCGGGTGCTGAGGATGTCGCCGATATTCGAGAGCACATCCTCAAGTTAGAAGGGCAAACAAAACTGCACTAGCGGCTTCTCGGCACTATTAATCTTTAGGCTTGCGCTGAAAGATTTTGTACAGGGCGGCAAGTACGATTGGCAAAGCAGCGGCGCCAATACCAATCAACACAATGACATTTAGATTCTGACGAATGATCGGGATGTTTCCAAAGAAATAGCCTGCTATTACTAAGCTAAATACCCATAACACTGCACCAGTGATGTTAAAGAATTGAAAGCGAGAGAAATTCATTTCTGATACGCCAGCAACAAACGGTGCAAAGGTTCTAATAATGGGCAAGAACCGTGCAACGATAATTGTTTTACCGCCATGCTTCTCATAAAAAGAATGTGTTTTACGAAGTGCGGCTTGATCAATCCAGCGTGATTTGCTACTAAATATTCTCTTGCCAATCCAGCGTCCAATAAAGTAATTTACTGTGTTGCCAGCGATAGCAGCGATCAACAAACCAATGCATAGCGTCCATAAATTAAAATGCTCGGTTGCGCAATAAGCCCCCGCGATAAATAATAAGGAATCGCCGGGTAAGAATGGGGCTATTACTAATCCTGTTTCCGCAAAGACAATCGCAAACAGCAATCCATAAGCCCAGTAGCCATATTGCTGAATCACCACATCCAAATGACGGTCGATGTGTAGCAGTAAATCGCTTAATTGCAATAAGGTATCAATCAACATTCACTCCTGTAATTGGATGCAAGAATATTAACAGCCTATTAATACCGCTCTAGCAATTTCGTTCCTATAATGACTCATGCAAACTGAACTCCACATTCAGCCTGTGCATTCCACTGACCAACTACCTACTCTTTGTATCGTTGGCCCCACAGGTTCAGGCAAAACCCATCTCGCTATGTCCTTAGCCGAGCGTGCGCAATCTATAGGCGCCACCATTGAATTGATCAGCATGGATTCTGCTCTGGTATATCGCGGTTTAGATATTGGTAGCGCAAAACCGACCAGCGCTGAACAAGCAGTAGTCCGGCATCACCTAATAGATATTTTGGAGCCAACCGAATCCTATTCGGCTGCGCGCTTTGCTAATGATGCTAAACGTCTTTGCGAAGAAATTCGTCAGCGCGGTCATATTCCTGTAATTGTGGGTGGAACGATGTTGTATTGGCGAGCCTGGGCCTATGGACTTTCTTCACTACCTCCTGCCAACCCAACTATCCGAGCACGTTTAGATGAGCAAGGCAAAGCAATGGGTTGGCCTGCAATGCATGATGAACTAGCTAAAGTAGATCCTGCGACTGCTGCACGACTTCAGCCAAATGATTCTCAACGCGTACAACGCGCCTTAGAGGTTTATGAGATCACCGGTCAACCGATGTCTTTTTTGCTGGCAAATTCCCCAAGTGAAGATGGCAGAGTAGGTTCAGTAATTCCTAAATGGATTAAATTGGTATCGCTAGAGCCAAATGACCGCTCGCGCCTACATCAGAATCTAGAAAAACGTTTTGATGAAATGCTCATCGGCGGACTCATTGCAGAAGTGGAAACATTACGTAAAAATCCAGCGCTACACGCTGATCTGCCGGCGATTCGGTCGGTAGGGTATCGACAAGTTTGGGAGTATTTAGCTGGAGAGGTTGACCATGCGAAAATGCGTAACAAGGCACTTGCAGCGACTAGACAGCTTGGTAAGCGGCAACTCACCTGGTTACGCGCGATGACTGGAAAAACGACCTTTGACTCCTTCAACCCTATCGAATTGAAGGCAGCCTTAGAGCATTGTCAGAAGATCCTATTTAAACAAGAACAACCCTAGATTTAAATCACAATCGTTTGTGGTGCCCCTGTTGGGCGCTCTACAACTTCACCGACGTTCCAGGCATTTAGGCCTTGAGTTTTCAGAAACTGAATGGCGGTGTCAGCCTGCTCTGCAGACACAATTACCACCATTCCAATGCCGCAGTTAAATACGCGTACCATTTCTGCATCAGCAACGCCACCCTTCATTTGCAACCATCTGAAAAGCTCTGGCATGACCCAGCTATCTCGGTGCAGTATTGCCTGGGTATTTTCAGGGAGGACACGGGGTACGTTATCGACTAAACCACCGCCGGTGATGTGAGCCATCCCCTTAACGTTGATTTCAGAAATCAGTTTGAGGAGTGGCTTGACATAAATTTCTGTTGGGGCCATCACCACATCACCTAATGGCCGACCCCCAAGATCATCGCTTGGCTTAGCGCCGGCACGCTCAATAATTTTGCGCACCAAAGAATAACCATTAGAGTGCGCGCCACTCGAACCTATCGCCAACACCACATCACCCGGGGCAATGGTTGCGCCAGTAATAATTTTGGACTTTTCAACCGCGCCCACTGCAAATCCGGCCAGATCGTATTCGCCGGGAGGATACATCCCAGGCATCTCCGCTGTTTCACCCCCAATGAGTGCGCAGCCTGAAAGCTCGCAACCCTTAGCAATGCCAGCAACTACGGTAGTCGCCGTATCTACCGATAACTTGCCACAAGCAAAGTAATCTAGAAAAAAGAGGGGTTCTGCACCCTGCACCAAAATGTCGTTCACACTCATTGCAACCAAGTCCTGACCAATCGTATCGTGGCGATTCCACTCAAAAGCCAGTCTCAGCTTAGTTCCCACACCATCGGTACCAGCTACCAATACCGGCTCCTGATAGCGCTTAGGCACCTCAAAGAGGGCCCCAAAGCCACCGATTCCAGCAAGCACGCCCTCACGCATGGTTTTTTTAGCAAGCGGCTTAATTCTGTCGACTAAAGCGTCGCCAGCGTCAATATCAACACCTGCATCGCGATAGGAAAGGCCATTTGAAGAAGAATTGGTAGATGAGGTCATAGTATCGATAGAAGATTAGTAAAAAGCAGGGCTTGGTCGTTAGAATCATTGAATTCTAGAGGATTCAAGTAAGATGACTGAAATTTTTACCCCTTTTCTGACCGCATTTATTTTGGCGTACGCTCTGCGCCCTTTTTCCCTATGGCTTGAACGCCATCGCCTGCCTCGCGCAGCTGCCGCTGGAATCGCCATGATTATTGGTCTGGGAATCGTGTTTTGCATCTTGAGCCTGTTTATTACGCTCCTCAAAACAGAGATTCCGCTCATCAAAACCCAATTTCCTGACTGGCTCCAGAACACACAAGCCTGGCTTGAGCCCAAATTAACGCAATTTCATGTCACTTTTGACTGGAGCCAACTCAAAGCGACTGCATCCCAGAAAATTACGGAGCATCTAAACGACAATTCTGACGCACTGATGTCCTCTACGGTAGAAACCGTGCTGATGTCAGGCAGCTCTGTTATCGCCGGCTTTGTCAATGCCGTGTTGATTCTGTTTGTCATGTTTTATTTATTAATCGACTGGGATCATTTTTTTAGCTTAATTAAAAAATTGATGCCTGTACGCGCGCAAGAAACCGTCCACCATCTAGCAATGCATGCAGATGGCTTGTTGTCACAGTATCTAAGGGGCATGATCATCGTGATCTCCATCATGTCTGTTTTTTATAGTGCCGGCTTGAGTTTTCTTGGAATTAAAGGCGCCATCGCACTTGGCGTATTTACGGCCCTCATGATCGTGATTCCTTACATCGGCATTACGATTGGCTTCACCCTAGCCGTCTTTGCTGCGCTTCTTCAATTTGGCCCTGGAAATGAGTTACTTGGTGTGCTCATTATTTACAGCCTAGGACAATTTTTAGAGGGCTTCTTTCTAACGCCCCGTCTTGTCGGTGAACGTATTGGCTTGCACCCCGTAGCAGTACTCTTCGCCCTACTCTTATTCGGTAAATTATTTGGGTTTTTTGGCATCCTGCTTGCCCTACCCATTAGCGCAGTCGGATTAGTGGTTCTTCAGTACGCCTGGTCTCGCTATACGCAAAGCACCTGGTATCAACGATAAATCATCGCAGTAATGAATAAAGATCTGCTACCACGCCAATTTGCGCTTGATATTGCCCAAGCACCTAAACCCAGCCTCAGTAATTTTTTGACTGGGGAAAATGCTGCTCTCCACTCCACACTCCAAGATGTAGTGAAAGCTTGGGAATTAAAGCAAGCTAGACCAGCCGGAGAAAATGCCCTCAATCAACGCTGGATGTATTGGTGGGGCGCAGAGGGCTCAGGACGCACGCACCTATTAGATAGCCTAGCCAATGCAGCGCAAGTACTCGGTTTCCAGCACTTTGCATTGAACCCAAATGAACCTAGCACCTGGGTCAAATTAGAGGATCAACTGACAAACCTTGGCGCCAGCCATTCGGCGTCCGTCATCACTGTAGATGATGTGGATTGCTTGAATGACCGCCTAGTTGCCTCCCTGTTTCGTATTTTGAATGCCGTTCAAGCTAGCCAAGCAATGTATATTTTTATGGCGGGCAACGCAGCTCCGGGCGCCCTAAAGTTGAGGGAAGACCTGCGTACCCGCCTGGGATGGGGTTTGGTGTTTCAGACCCATGCATTGGGAGATGATGAGAAAATACAAGCCTTAGAGCAGTCAGCGCAAGCTCGGGGCTTAGTTTTGTCACCAGAGGTCTTGCCTTGGTTACTCAATCATTTTTATCGCGATATGCCTAGCTTAATGGCCTTAATCGATGCTTTGGATGCATATTCCCTAGAGACCAAACGTGCTGTCACCCTTCCGCTAGTAAGAACGCTTTTAGAAACGAAATAAATATTCATGACCCGACTTGCCCTATTCGACCTTGACCATACCCTGTTGCCTTGCGACAGCGACTACGAGTGGGGTCAATTCTTGGCGCGCATTGGCGTAGTCGATAGTCAATACTATGCCCAGCAAAATGAGCGCTTCTATCAAGACTATAAAGAAGGCACACTCGACATTCAGGCATTTTTACGCTTTGCCCTAAAGCCACTTTCGCAGCACTCTCGCGCTCAACTCAAAGAGTGGCATGATGCTTTTATGCAAGAAGTAATTACCGGCCAAGTGCGTCAACAGGCTCTTGATTTAGTGAAGCGCCATCAAGATGCCGGGGACTTATGTTGTGTAGTAACAGCTACTAATAGCTTTGTAACGCGCCCCATCGTAGAAAGCTTTGGTATTGAGCATTTACTTGCAACCGAACCAGCCACATTAGGAGGGGACCCCCTGGCAGCCTTCACCGGCGAAGTTCAGGGAATTCCGAATTTTCGAGAAGGTAAAATCCACCGAGTGCATGATTGGCTTACTAGTCAGCATTTAGTACTAGATCAGCTACCTTGCAGTTATTTTTATTCAGACTCCATGAACGATTTACCACTCCTGGAAAGTGTAAGCAACCCTGTTGCTACTAATCCAGATACTCGACTACGCAACGAAGCCTTGAAGCGTCATTGGCCCATACTTGAACTGTTTGCATGATTACAAAATTGATTAACCGTATTTTGCGTCGTGACCCTATGGTGCGACATACCGTAGCCCATACTTCTGGCGCACCAAAACGGGTGCCTAAAAAATCCCATCGCATTGACCCAAACCTACTCTCTAAAAATGCCGTTAAAGTCACGCATACTTTGCAGCAGGCTGGTTATGATGCCTTCATTGTAGGGGGCGCAGTAAGAGATCTTGCTCTAGGCATTGGCCCTAAGGATTTTGATGTGGCAACCAATGCAACACCCGAGCAAGTTCAAAAACTATTTCGTAAATCTCGCTTAATTGGTCGACGCTTTCAGATTGTGCACGTAACTTTCTTCGGTAAAAGCCAGCCAGAAATTATTGAAGTCTCTACCTTTAGAGCTTTACTAGAAAACGCTGGTGAGCATGTTGCAGAAAATGGCCGCATTTTACGAGACAACGTATGGGGAAGTCAGCATGAAGATGCTGCACGCCGTGATTTCACAATCAATGCAATGTACTACGACCCAGCCACCGAAACTGTCCTTGATTACCACGGCGGCATGGCCGATATGCAAAAGAAAACCTTGCGCATGATTGGAGAGCCAGCAAAACGGTATCGAGAAGATCCGATTCGCATGTTGCGTGCTATTCGTTTTGCTGCAAAAACCGGGTTTACCTTGGATACCGCAACACATGCACCGATCGCTCAGTTAGGCAAACTCATACAGGATGTCCCGTCAGCACGTCTCTTTGATGAAATTCTAAAGCTCTTGATGTCAGGCTATTCCTGGGCAGCCATACAGGGTCTGCGTAATGCAGGATTACATCACGGACTACTTCCGCTGCTTGATTCTATTTTGGATAACAAAGTAAGCTCTAAAGAAGCTAAAGACTTTGTACGTATTGCCCTAGAGAACACGGATCATCGCATTCAGTCAGGCAAAAGCGTATCCGCTGGATTCTTATTTGCTACCTTGCTATGGCCAGACCTCTTGAGCAACTGGAAAAAGAATATCGCAGCAGGACTTTCTAATATTCCCGCACTTCATGATGCTATGGATGAAACGATTGCCAGCCAAAGTAATGGTATGACGATTCAAAGACGCTTTGAGAGCGATATGCGAGAAATTTGGTCTATGCAGCCCCGCTTTGAAAAGCGTGTAGGTCGCTACCCATATCGCCTGATTGAATCACCACGTTTTAGAGCGGGTTATGACTTTTTGCTGCTCCGCTGCGCCAATGGAGAGCAAAACCCTGCTTTAGGCCAATGGTGGACCGACTTCATCGGCGCTGACCCTACAGGTCAAGATGCCTTAATGGCAAACGTGAAGAACGATAGTGGCAATCCTGCTGCACCAGCCAAGCGGCGTCGGCGCAGAAAAGCCAAAATAGCAGCGCCTTCTGAAGATACGGCAAGCTAAGCAGACTTGAGAAAAACTCTGTAAAGTCTTTTTAATACCAATTAATCAACTTTTTTACTGTTTGGAATACGTATGGCACGAGCTTTTATTGGATTTGGCGGCAATATTGGTGACACACGTCAGTTCATTGCAGATGCGATTATTTGCCTCGCCCAGCGCCGTGAACTTCAAATTGTTAAGAAAAGCTGCCTTTACCAAAGTGCCCCATTCCAGGCTACAGGCAATGATTTCATTAATGCGGTAATCGAAATTGAGACTGAGTTAAGCCCTTATGGCCTGCTTTATGTGTGCCAAGCAGTAGAGCAGGAATTTGGTCGCGAGCGCCCATACACCAATGCGCCGCGAACCCTAGATTTAGATATCCTTTCTTTTGAAGGGGTATCTCAGGAAGATTCTGATTTAACGCTTCCCCACCCCAGAATCATTGAACGCTCTTTTGTGCTGTTACCTTTGCTGGAAATTGCCCCTGATTTCTTTTTACCGAACCTAGGTGAACTTAAGGCATTTCTACCGAATGTGGCAGACCAGCGTATTGAAAAACTCGCTTGCCGCAACTGCAGTAGCGATGAACAACCAGTTTATGGACCTCAGGCGCATTAATTCATTAAACTCACGCCATGGGTTACTTACAAGGCGATAAGCCAATCACGATTTCCAAACTGCTCACACTCCATGCTGAGGGTGAAAAAATAACGATGTTGACGGCATACGACTCAACAATGTCTGCTTTATTAAATCGCTGCGCAATTGAGGTCATCCTAATTGGTGACTCACTGGGTAACGTGATACAAGGTCACCATAGCACTACGCCAGTTACCGTTGAGCATATGGCTTATCACACGCAATGCGTAGCCCGTGCCAATACTCAGGCATTTGTTATAGCCGACCTTCCCTTTGCCAGCTATGGCGATCCAATGCAAGCATTAGATTCCGCAGCAGAACTCATGCGAGCCGGTGCTGATATGGTGAAACTCGAAGGCGGCGATTGGCAAGTCGAAGTGATTCAATATTTAGTGGAGCGAAGCGTTCCTGTCTGCGCCCATTTAGGCCTCTTACCGCAATCTGTTCACCTTTTAGGTGGCTACAAGGTACAAGGGAAATCGAAAGATGCAGCCAGTCTTATGCTTGAGCAGGCAATCGCCTGTGAGCAGGCGGGCGCTCAAATGATTGTGTTAGAGGCTATTCCCTCCTCATTGGGAAAGCTGATTACAGAATCTGTCTCGATTCCGACGATTGGTATTGGTGCAGGCCCGAATTGTTCTGGTCAAGTGTTGGTATTGCAGGATATGCTGGGGATGAGCCCGGGCAAGCCGCCTAAGTTTGTCAAAAACTTTATGGATGGCAATAGCTCCATTGAGTCTGCAATCAAAGCCTATGTTCGCGAAGTGAAATCAGGAAGGTTCCCTGGACCCGAACATGGCTTTGCCGGATAAGTATCTTTCTAGATCTAACTGAAGAAGCTCTTCACCCCGTCAAACCAACCTTGCTGATGCGGGTTGTGTTTGTTACCCCCGGTTTTCAGACTCTCATCGAATTTCTGTAGCAAATTTTTCTGCTCATCCGTAAGCTTAACTGGTGTCTCGACTGCGATGTGCACAAAAAGATCCCCAACTAAGGAAGACCGTAGACCTTTGATGCCTTTGCTGCGTAGGCGGAACGTTTTGCCGGTTTGAGTACCCTCAGGTATTGGAAACTCTACACGCCCCGAGAGGGTTGGCACCTCAATATCGCCACCAATTGTTGCTGTTGCAAAGGAAATGGGCATCTGAACATGCAAATCGCTACCGTCACGCTCAAATACTTTGTGAGGTTTGACTCTGACCTCCACATAAAGATCGCCAGAAGGCCCACCATTGACACCAGGCTCACCGTTGCCGACCGACCGAACTCGCATACCATCATCAATGCCGCCAGGAATCTTAATCTCTAGCGTCTTTTGCTCTTTATGTTTACCGCTGCCATGGCAGGTTTTGCATGGCTTTGGAATGTATTCACCAGCGCCACGACACTTAGGACAAGTCTGCTGCATAGAGAAGAAGCCTTGCTGCACCCTGACCTGACCGTGGCCGTCGCAAGTGGTACATCTTTCTGGCTTGCTACCTGGCTCTGCGCCTGAGCCCTTACAAGGCTTGCAGTCACTCCAACTAGGCACCCGAATTTGGGTGGTGTAACCTTCAGCCGCCTGCTCAAGGGTAATTTCCATGTTGTAGCGTAAATCAGCACCCTTGTAGACCTGTGGTCCAGATTGGCGACCGCCACCTTGACCAAAAATGTCGCCAAAGATATCGCCAAAAGCATCTGAAAAGCCACCGCCGCCAAAGCCACCGCCACCCATAGACTGATCTAATCCTGCGTGTCCATACTGGTCGTAAGCCGCGCGCTTATTGGGGTCTGTTAATGTTTCGTAAGCTTCCTTGACTTCTTTAAATTGCGCTTCGGCCGTTTTACTGTCCGGGTTGCGATCGGGATGGTGTTTCATCGCCATCTTTCGATACGCCTTCTTAAGCTCTTCGTCACTAGAGCCTTTTGCTACACCCAATACCTCGTAATAATCGCGTTTACTTTTAGACACAGCATTCCTCTCAACAACCTGAATGACACAAGTCGGCACTAGGCCGACTTGTTATTAAATTACTTCTAAATTACGTGGATAGATCACAAAAAACTGATCTTACTTTTTGTCATCAACCTCTTTAAAGTCGGCATCAACAACGTCCGCATCTGGAGCAGGGCCCTGACCACCTTGAGTACCGCCAGGAGCTGCACCAGGAGCGCCACCAGCCTTAGCCTGTTCGGCAGCCATGGCTTTTTCACCAAGCTTCTGACTTGCCGTACCCAATGCCTCAGTTTTTGCTTCAATCACTGCTTTATCACTACCTTTGATGGCTTCATCAAGCTCTTTTAGAGCAGCTTCAATGGCCTCTTTTTCAGTAGCCTCAAGACTTGCCCCATGCTCTTCTAAAGCTTTTCTAGTAGAGTGCGCTAAAGCATCAGCCGTATTGCGTGCACTAACTAATTCCAAGGCTTTTTTATCTTCATCCGCATTTGCCTCAGCATCTTTTACCATGCGCTGAATTTCCTCTTCAGTCAAACCAGAGTTCGCCTTAATAGTGATCTTGTTCTCTTTGCCTGTGGTTTTGTCTTTTGCGGTGACATGCAAAATACCGTTGGCATCAATATCAAAAGTCACTTCAATTTGCGGCATACCGCGAGTAGCTGGAGCAATACCTTCTAAGTTAAATTCACCTAACAATTTGTTAGCAAGCGCAATTTCCCGCTCACCTTGAAAGCACTTAATGGTTACTGCTGGCTGATTATCTTCCGCCGTGGAATAGACCTGCGAATGCTTAGTAGGAATAGTCGTATTCTTCGGAATCATCTTAGTCATCACACCGCCTAAGGTTTCAATACCCAATGACAATGGGGTTACATCCAAGAGCAATACGTCTTTGCGATCACCAGACAACACGGAACCCTGAATCGCAGCACCGACAGCTACTGCCTCATCTGGGTTAACGTCTTTACGTGGCTCTTTACCAAAAATTTCTTTGACCTTGTCCTGAACAGCAGGCATACGGGTCTGACCACCCACCAAGATGACATCGTCAATATCAGCAGGATTAACGCCCGCATCTTTAATCGCAGTTAAGCAAGGACCTGCCGTGCGGTTAATCAATTCTTCTACTAATGACTCCAACTTAGCACGCGTTAACTTGAGGTTTAAATGCTTCGGACCACTAGCATCTGCAGTCACATAAGGTAAGTTAATTTCTGTTTGCTGGGCAGACGACAATTCGATCTTGGCTTTTTCAGCAGCATCTTTCAAGCGCTGTAGTGCCAATACGTCTTTACTTAAATCAACGCCTTGCTCTTTTTTAAACTCAGTAATGATCCAATCGATGATGTGCTGATCAAAGTCTTCACCACCCAAAAAAGTATCGCCGTTAGTTGAGAGCACTTCAAACTGCTTCTCGCCATCTACGTTCGCAATCTCAATGATAGATACGTCAAAGGTACCGCCACCCAAGTCATATACAGCGATCTTGCGATCTACCTTGTCTTGCTTGTCCAAGCCAAAAGCCAATGCCGCTGCAGTAGGCTCATTAATGATGCGCTTCACATCTAAACCCGCAATACGACCCGCGTCTTTAGTCGCCTGACGCTGACTATCATTAAAGTAAGCCGGAACCGTAATGACTGCCTCAGTTACTTCTTCACCAAGATAGTCTTCAGCCGTCTTTTTCATTTTGCGTAAAATTTCAGCAGAAACTTGCTGTGGCGCCATCTTTTTGTCACGCGCTTGAACCCATGCGTCGCCATTGTCCGCTTGAACAATCTTGTAAGGCATGAGGCCAATATCTTTTTGCACTTCTTTATCGGTAAATTTGCGACCCATCAAACGCTTTACCGCATAAATTGTGTTTGTTGGATTGGTTACTGATTGGCGTTTTGCGGGAGCGCCAACCAATACTTCGCCATCTTCAACGTAGGCGATGATAGATGGGGTTGTACGTCCGCCCTCAGCATTTTCCAGCACCTTAGGTGCATTATTTTCTACAACAGAAACGCACGAATTCGTGGTTCCCAAGTCAATTCCGATAATCTTTCCCATAACAGCTCCAAAATTAAGTAATGTGTCGTTTCGTAAAACAATGAATACATCGATAAAGGTTAAATTGGGTCAAAAAGAAGTATTTCAAGGGGCCAAAAGAGCAAAAAAGGCAGAAATCTGCCTTTTTTGCCGACTTTTTTTGCTTTACTTGGGTGCGCTGACCGTCACTAGGGCAGGGCGCAAAATCCGATCTGCAATGGAATATCCTCTTTGGAGAACTGAAATCACGGTATTAGCCTCTTGATCCGAAGCGATGGATGCAATCGCTTGGTGGTGGTGCGGGTCAAACTTCTCGCCCACAGCCGGGTTTAATTCAGTCATACGGCCTTTTTCGAAGGCAGATAACAACTGTTTGAGGGTAATTTCTAAACCCTCTTTAAAGGCCTTGGCATCGACTGCCTCAGCGGTAAGTGCGGCATACAGGCTATCGGCTACAGGCACAAGATGCTCAGCGAAACCCTCAATTGCAAATTTATGCGCTTTTGTTACATCATCAGCAGCACGGCGACGAATGTTTTCACCTTCAGCCTTGGCGCGCAAGTAAGTATCTTGCATCTCCGTCAATTTTTGATTGAGCTCTGCAATTTCCTGCTCTGGCGTTTTTACCTCGATATTCTCGGGACTGATCTCTGCCTGAGCTTGATCGGCGACGCTTTCCTGATCAGGTGACGGATTTGGTATTTCTTGGGTCATAGTTACGAATTCACTTTTAAATAAGAATGGTTGCTTTTAGTAAATATGGGGCTTAGTCGCTCCATTTCAAGTGCCTTAAATTCAAGTAATACTCGCTTTAGCTAACTCCGCTAGACGATCGCGCTCTGCTAAAGTTATTTCAGATTCCACACCCAATGGCCAGCCGGCTAAATGCTGATGAGCAATCTCGTACATCGCCTCAATCCATTTGGGGCTGCTATTTAAGCAGGGGATATAGCGGTAATCTTTTCCGCCATGCTCTAAGAAAATCTCGCGCGCTTCCATTGCGATCTCCTCCAGAGTTTCAAGACAGTCCGCCGGAAATCCAGGGCAGAAAATATCAATTCTTTGACAGCCCTCTTTACCCAGCTGCTCAATTGCTGGAGCGGTATATGGCTTAAGCCATTCAGCCCTTCCAAAACGAGACTGAAAAGTGACTAAATATTGGCCCGATACCAGTCCTAAAGATTCACCCAGCAAGCGGCCTGTTTTCAAGCACTCGCAGTGGTAGGGGTCACCCTTCATTAGATTTCTTTTGGGCAGACCATGAAATGACATTACCAAGCGATCGCCTTTATCAAAATCTGGGCGACCATTTTTATCCCAAGCGCCTAGCACTTGATCACGTAAAGCCGAAATATAGGCTGGGTTGTCATGGTAGTGCTTGATGAGACGCAATTCTGGTTGATCGCGCCAAGTACTAAGCACTCGAAATACCTCATCAAAACTAGAGGCCGAAGTTGTTGCTGAATATTGTGGATAGAGTGGGAGCAGTAAAAGTCGCTCCATACCCTGCGCCTTTAAGGCCTCAAGGACATGCTGCGTAGAGGGCTGACCATAGCGCATCGCCAAATCCACTAAAACTACTTGTCCATGCTCAGCAAATTTTTCACCCAATTCTTTCGCCTGTAGGCGTGAGTAATGCATCAAAGGTGAGCCCAATTTAGGTAGCCAAATAGAAGCATATTTTTTGGCCGAAGCACCACTGCGAATAGGCAAAATGATGCCATTCAAGATACACCACCAAATCACACGCGGAATTTCTACTACGCGGGGATCGGATAAGAATTCTTTTAAATAAGCTCTAACTGCTTTTGCAGTAGGCGCATCAGGAGTCCCTAGGTTTAACAACAATACGGCTGTTTTGGTAGAGCGTAAATGGGGGTTTGAATTCACAAAAGGCCTATCTTGATTAAATTAGGAGCTTAACGCACCGGATAATAATTTAGAGGTGATGTCGACAATCGGAATAACACGATCATAGGCCATACGAGTGGGGCCAATTACACCCAAGGTGCCGACGATCTGACCATCAACACTATAAGGTGCACTGATAACGGCCAAATCCTCATAAGGCAACAAATCACTCTCACCACCAATAAAAATTTGGATGCCATCTGCATGGCTAGAGATGTCTAATAATTGCATCAATACGGACTTCTGCTCTAACATATCGAACATTTTGCGTAACTTATCCAAATTGGCGCTGAGATCACCTACATTTAACAAGCGACGCTCTCCTGAGAGCAGCATATCGCCCTGACCCATCCCATAGTCACTCACGCCACTATGCAATGCTAATGCCATTAATCCTGAAATATCCGTGCGTAAGTTATCAAGATCTGAAACGAGATGCGCGCGAACCTGCGCAAAGCTCTTGCCGGCAAACTGTGCATTGATGTAATTTCCAGCTTCGACTAGTTGGCTTGGTGTGTAATCTTGCGTTGTTGGCAAAATCCGATTTTGGACGTCACCCTCAGGGGTCACCATAATTAGCAAAATTTTGCCTTCGCCTAAGCGCATAAATTCAATATGCTTAAAAACCTGAGCCCGCTTAGGCGTCATCACAACCCCGGCAAAATGCGTCAAATTAGACAAAATCTGCGCTGCTGAGTTCAGCATTCTTTGGGGAGAATCCGGCAAAAGCCCTTTTTCTACCTCGCGGGCAGCGATCTCCTCTAGGGGGCGCACGGTTACCATGGTATCAACAAACAAGCGGTAGCCACGTGGGGTCGGAATACGTCCAGCAGAGGTATGGGGGCTAGTCACTAGGCCCATATCCTCTAAATCAGCCATCACATTGCGAATGGTGGCTGCAGATAGGTCTAATCCAGAGAATCGGGAGAGGGTTCGCGAGCCAATAGGTTGACCCTCCTCGATGTATCGCTCGATGAGTGTTTTAAGTAAGGCGCGGGAACGATCGTCCATAGTGGAAGGGATTTTATGCGTATGGTTTAATCACCATATGTTAAGCCCATCCCCAAATTCCATCAAAAAGGCATTTAGCCGGGTTGCGCTTGTCGGCAAATATCAGGCTGATGGCATGCAAGAGCACCTTGGTGACCTGGCAAAGCTACTGGGGCAACAGGGTTGCGAGATCTTCATAGAAGCCTCAACAGCGGCTCATCTCAGCCTAACCGCCTACCCCACTAAAAAAATTGAGACATTTGCTGGAGCCATCGATTTAGCCGTTGTATTGGGTGGTGACGGCACCATGCTTGGCATTGGGCGACAGCTAGCAGGCAGTCAAGTCCCCTTGGTAGGTATCAATATGGGTCGCCTGGGTTACATGACTGATATTCCTATTCAGAGTGTCCAAACGATTCTTCCCCAAATTATTGCCGGGGAATATGAGGCTGATACCAGGACTTTATTAGCCGCAGTAGTACTTCGCAATGGCGAGGAAATCAATCGCTCCTTAGCCCTGAATGATGTTGTTGTGAACCGCTCCGGAATTTCTGGCATGGTGGGACTGGCGGTTAAAGTCAACGGCTCTTTTATGTATAACCTACGATCTGATGGTTTGATTATCTCTACCCCTACTGGCTCGACCGCCTATGCCTTATCAGCGGGTGGTCCAATTTTGCATCCCCGAGTAGCGGGTATTTTATTGGCGCCTATAGCACCGCACTCTCTATCCAATCGCCCCATTGTTTTGCCACAAGACATCATGGTGAGCATTGAAGTGGTGGACGGTAGAGAAATTATTGTGAACTTTGATATGCAATCCCAAACGCATCTGCAAACTGGTGACACGATCCAAGTACGTCAGTCCGAAAAAACAATCACCCTACTGCATCCGCGTGCTCATAGTGACTACAAAACTTTGCGAGAAAAGTTACATTGGAATGAGTATCCATCGACATTCTGATGTCGAGTCCATTGATACGCTAAAGCATGCTGCAAACACTTACGCTCCGTGACTTTGTCATTGTTGATCAACTAGAGCTTGACTTTTCATCTGGCTTTACTGTTCTCACAGGTGAAACTGGTGCCGGTAAATCCATCCTTTTGGATGCGCTAGGTCTTGTACTTGGGGAGCGCGCTGACAGCAGCCAAATTCGGGAAGGTAGCAACCGTACGGAAATTAGCGCCCTTTTTAGTATTGATGCTACTCAACTTGATCACTTCAATCATTGGTTAGAGGAGCAAGGCTTCCCACTTGAAGAAAACGGACAAAGTCTGTTGCTCAAAAGGACCGTAGAAACAAATGGTCGCAGTCGCGCCTTTATTAATGGCAGCGTGGCTACACTAGCTCAATTACGAGAAGCGGGCGATCAACTAGTCGATATTCATGGGCAGCATGCCCATCAGCTACTACTAAAAAGTGGGGCGCAACGCGAACTTTTAGATCGTCATGCAAATCACACCACATTAGTAAATACAGTTTCTCAATCCTTCAAAATCCTTCAAGACTCGCGTCGTCGTCTCGAGCAGGCAGAAAATGCTGGCCAAGACATTGAGCGAGAGCGCGAACGACTGGAATGGCAATTAGAGGAATTAACTGAACTGTCGCCACAAAATGGTGAGTGGAGCGCCATTCAGAATGAGCATGCGCGCCTAGCAAATGGTGCAAAAATTATGGGTGGCTGCCAAGAGGCTATTGATGTTTTGAGTGAAGCTGAAAATTCTGTCGAGTCAACACTTTCTAGGGCGAGCGTGAATATGAGTGCGCTAGCAGCGCATGACTCTGCACTGAGCGCCATTAGCCAAGCCCTTGAATCAGCGCAGATTCAAGTTGATGAGGCCGTACATCATCTCAATCGCTATTTACAAAAATTAGAGTTAGATCCAGCACGCTTAAGTCTAGTCGAAGATCGGATGCAGGCTTTACACAGCGCAGCGAGAAAATATCGCACTGAAGCTGATTACCTGCCCACTCTTTTTAACGAGACCACTGAGCGCTTAGAGGCTCTCACTGCCTCTCAAAACATAGGCGCATTGCAAGATAAAGTAAAGCAAGAGGAGGCCGCCTATCTCAAGCTAGCTAAACAACTGACACAAAAACGTGGAATTGCTGCAAAGGACTTAAGTAGTCTTGTGACCTCAGCTATGCAGGATTTATCGATGGCAGGTGGACAACTAGAAATTGCCCTATCCCCCTTAAATGAAGGTAGCGCCCACGGTCTTGAGCAAGTCGAATTTTTAGTCGCCGGTCACTCAGGTAGTACGCCGCGCTCTTTGGCGAAAGTTGCTTCCGGTGGCGAGCTAGCGCGGATTAGCTTGGCCATTAGCGTTATTACCAGCAAAGCATCATTTACTCCGACCTTGATATTTGATGAAGTAGATGCCGGTATTGGCGGCGCTGTAGCAGAGACCGTAGGTAAATTACTGCGACAGCTAGGCGAGTCACATCAAATATTGTGCGTCACTCACTTGCCACAAGTATCTGCACAAGGCAATCATCACCTTAAAGTGAGTAAGTCACAGGCCGATGACAAAACACTTTCACAAGTGAGCCTCCTGGGAAGATCCGAGCGTGTGGAAGAAATTGCACGCATGCTAGGAGGTGCCACAATTACCGATACCACTCGCCGTCATGCCCGAGAATTACTAGGGCAAGGTTAAATCTCAGGGCGAGCACTGAAGAGTTCTTGCCATAAATTCAATACTGACTGTCTAGCTTCAATAAGTTTTGGCTCTTGGCGCAAATTTACTCTCGTTTTTTCTGCCCCATCCAAACGTAAACGATGTTGATGGGCCCTTAATAGTCGATAAGCATTCGCGACATTTTGCGCAACGTCCAGCGGGATTAAATCAGCTGCACCTGCAATACGTAATAGCGCAATATTACCTAAATTAGCAACAAGCTGAGGAAATCTATGTGCATGAGCCAAAATTAAATACTGAACCATAAATTCAATATCTACCATTCCACCGGCATCATGCTTCAAATCGAAATCAGTACCAGGGTTTGGATGGCCGGCGTGAACCTTACGACGCATCTCTTCAATCTCAAAACGCAATGCCCCAATATCTCGCTTCTGACTGAGTACCTCAGAACGTACGGCATCAAAATCGAATCCAACGTCTTTACTACCCGCAGAAAACCGGGCTCGGGTTAAAGCTTGATGTTCCCAGACCCAAGCGGCATTACCGCCCTCGCGAAGTTGGTATTTTTTGAATGCGTCAGTGCTCGTCACCAAAAATCCAGCGGCACCATTCGGCCGTAAACGGGTATCAATCTCGAATAAGCTACCAGCTGAGGTGTAGGTAGTTAGCCAATTAATGACCCTTTTAGCTAGCAATGTATAAACCTCTTGATGAGTGAAGTCACCTTCCTTGGCCTGATACAGAAAGATTACATCTAGATCTGAAGCATAGCCCAACTCCTTACCTCCTAATTTGCCATAAGAAATAATGGCAAACGGCGGCAGTGGTTCTTTTGGTATACCAAACTTCTGCGCCACACTAGGCCAAACACGCTCAAAAGTGGTCTGCAGTATCAAGTCCGCCAAGGTCGATAAATGATCACTCACTTTTTCTACAGAAAGAGCCTGTTCAACTCCAATACCTACATCTGCCAATAAAGTAATGAAGGTTTCCGTATGATGGGTCACGCGCAAGATATCCATTGCTTGCTCAGATCCATCCCCGCTTGACATCACATCATCAAGTCGTAGGTTAAGAGTGCTGCTGACTTCTTGCCAATACTGCTCTGGCTCTTCAATGAGCGCGATCTCTGTTCTGGAATTTAATAAGTAGTCTAATAAGTGAGGGTGTTGTGTTAGATATTCAGCGCCCCATTGAGAAGTCCTCATTAGCGCCAGAACATTGAGTAATGCTTTGGGATACTCAGACAGAATGGATAAATAAGCACTACGTCTCACAATAGCTTCTAGTAAATCAAAAAAGCGAAGTAAGGCAATATCTTTTCCAGCAGCAAGATTGTCTTCTTGAAGGCTCTGAGCGGCTTTACAAATGAGATTACTAAAAATGAGCTGGCTCTTTTCTGGTAATTGCCTTCTCTTGACGCTATCCATCCACAGCAGCCAACGCTTTAAAGATTCAGGGAAAATAAGCTCATCTGGCTGCCACCCCAGCGTTAAGAGCCCGGTATCTAAGCGCGCACTATCATCTAATAAAAATGCCTTTTCAAATAACTGCGCAACAATTGCCTGGTGAGTATCCAACTCCATTAAGAAGGCAGACTGATCTTGCCGCTTACCGGGAGCCGACATACTCAAAGCTAAACGTGTACGTGCAGCCCCATCCTCTGGTAAGTAATGGGTTTGCTGATCCTCCCAAACTTGGATACGGTGCTCTAGGCGTCGCAAAAATTGGTAAGCTGCCTTGAGTGCCTCAATCTCTTTGACTGATAAGCCCCCTTGCAGTTTGACAAGATCAAGCACCTCTAGGGTGGGTCGAATACGAAAGCGGGGGTCTGTACCGCCTCGCATTAATTGAAACATTTGAGCTAAAAATTCGATTTCCCGAATGCCTCCTCGTCCTAACTTGATGTCTTTTGAGCGCCCCTGATGGGCTGAAGAGCGCTTCTCAGCTTCTCGTTGTATCTGCGCGTGAAGCTCCCTGATAGAAGCAATCACGCCATAGTCTAGGTGACGGCGGTAAACAAAAGGGCGAATCAATTGATCGAGCTCTTGTTGACAGGTAGTAAATGCTGGCGATTCTGGTGATGGGGTTATCAATCTACCCTTAATCCAGGCATAGCGCTCCCACTCTCTACCTTGGACCAGTAAATACTCTTCAAGCATATCAAGGCTACAGACCAAAGGCCCTGAATCTCCGTTCGGTCGCAGACGCATATCCACCCGAAACACAAAACCATTCTCATCATGCTCAGCTAAAAACTTAATTAAGCGCTTACCCATGCGGGTAAACCATTCGTGGTGGGATAGACTTTTTATGGCGCCCTGAGTCTCACCTTCATGCTCATACAAGAAAATTAAATCAATATCTGAAGACAAATTGAGCTCCATACCACCCAATTTACCCATCCCAACAACCATCAATGGCATCTCTGCATCTCTATCAGCGCTCCATGGAAGTCCAAAGCGCTCTCCAAGATCGCGGCGAATATAGGCAATTGATAAGTTGACCGCCTCTTGTGCGAAATAACTTAATGCATGAGTCACTTCAGTTAGATCAGCCAATCCATTGAGATCTCGGTAGGCAACCCAGAGCATTAGGCGTTGTCTGGCTAACCGTAGATCCGCCATAAATTGAGCTTCATTGTGCTCTGCTGCACTCACAGCCAATAGGCAAGGGCTTAATAGCTCCTGAATACCAGAAAGGTCAATCTCTTGACTACTTTTGATGTTTAACCAATCAACCCAGTCTGGACGCGCATTTAGCCAGCGCTGTGCGTAGGTTGAATGCTGCTTAAGAAATTCAATTTGGGTCGAAAAATCCATCATTCCCCTATCTTAATCTGACTCTGAGCTCAAACCACAGAAGCGTTGTGCCCGCTTAAAGGCTGACGGATAATAGAACTCATGCTTAAAAAGTTCGTCCCGTATCGCCTATTGAGCGCGTTTCAAAAGCCTGCCCCTGGCTCTAGAAGCCGCTGGCGCAAACGTGCACTCATTCTCGGTAGCCTTATTCTGGCCTTATTGCTACTTGGGCACCTTGGCGTTCGATTTGTGCTGTGGCCACAAATTGAAAAGTCCAAGTCCACCCTAGAAAGCATGATGAGCAACCGCTTAGGTGCAAGCGTCACCATGGATGATGTTCAAGTGTCTTGGACTGGTATTCGCCCGAAATTTGTTATCCAAGGTCTTAAAGTCACTCAGCTCACCAAGCTCACTAAGCCATATTCAACATCCGCCTTACCCGCTGCTGCGCCGCTGATGATTGAGCGCATTCAAGGCGAATTAAGTTGGCTATCTTTTTATTACTTAACGCCTTACTTTCATCAAATTAGTGCTAATGGTGTGCAGTTATATATTGAGCGAAATGCCAAAGGATTTATTTCTGTTGCAGGCATTCCCATTCATAGTAGCTCGGGCGATCTGTCAACTGAAAATTGGCTGCTTGCTCAAAATAATATTGAAATAAATCATGCGAAGCTCATTTGGGAAGATCAACAAACCCAAAAACTTAAAACGACTATTGATATAGAGCGATTCCGCTTTAACAATGGTATTCGCAAACATCAAGCTGAGTTAACGGCACTGACACCCTGGAGCCAAAACCCAATTCAAGTTCACGCAGACTTTGTCCATCGCCTTGGCAGCCAGGCAGGGAACTGGCACAACTGGACAGGCCAGTTTTCCTGGGATACCTCTGCTTTAAACCTCAATCAGTTATTAAAGGATATCGCCCTTCCTTTAAACGACTTACAAGGACAGCTCACCTCCAAAGGTAGTATTGGTCTAGATGCTGGCAAGGCAAATGAAAGTCAATTGTTCTTAGCTATCGATCAACTGAAGTTTCAACTCAACAAGGATGAAGCTCCGATTGAGTTTGGGAGAATCGAAACAAATTTAGTACAGGAAATTGATCGCGGTCTTAATTCAATTACCACTAAAACTTTGTCATGGCGTGCTACAAACGATCTCACAACAAAGCCACTAGAAACACTAAGTCCTATTACTTTTCGCTGGCGCACTCCTGAAGCCAGCGGTGAAATTAAAACATTTGGATTCTCATCCCCTAAAATTCAATTGGAAGATATTTCGTTATTTGCCCTAAACCTCCCTCTATCAAAAAAGATACGTCAATGGGTTAAGGTTGCTGCAGCTAATGGGGAGCTTGAAAATCTAGAAATGAATTGGTCAGAAAATAAATCTGCTCTAGCCAGTCTTCCCGTACCAGGTAACTGGTTTTCCAGCGTTAAGCTCGATTTCAGCATCAGTGCAAAGCTCAATAACATTAGCTTTACAGGGGTTAACCCATCGCTACCCTCAATCGCCAATTTGACTGGAAACCTGACTAGCAATCAAAAGCAGGGAAACCTCACAATCAATTCCAGTAAGCTCAAATTAAATCTAGATGATTTTTTATCAGCGTCATCATTTATATTTAATAGCGCAAAAGGTGAAATCAGTTGGACTGAGCAAAAAGGAGCTTGGCTGATCAATGCCAAGAAATTGCAATTAAGTAACGCTGAGATAACAGCGAGTCTCGACTTAAACTATCTTGCAGCAGGCCCAAAGCAATCCGATCAAATCACACTCGATATGCAGTTTATTCAGGCTAAATTAGCAACCATACACCGCTATCTTCCAGTGGGCATGGATAAAGAAATTAGAGAGTATCTTGGGAAGGCCTTTGATTCTGGTGATATTCAAGATGGTTCCTTCCACATAAAAGGTAGCGTAGATCAGATTCCATTTTCTGACGGACAAAATGGAGAGTTCACACTGCATTTACCGATTGTTGGGGTAAGTTATAAGCCGGCACCATTGATGCCCACAAAGCAGGGTGTCTGGTCGGCCTTCAATAATATCAATGGCAAAATCGGCATGAAGCAATCCGCTCTATCTGTTGACATTGACCGTGCCAATTATAAAAATACCGCCATCAGTAATGTCCATGCCCAGATACCGGATGTCAGTGCAAAAAAGCTCATCCTACTGATTAATGGCCAAGTGATTGGCGATGGCTCGCAAATAATGGAGTACGTGGCTGTATCGCCTATTGGCGTTCAGCAGCCTAGTTTAGTGAAAGATCTTTCTGTATCCGGTCCAATCAATCTAGATCTTGGACTAAAGCTCCCCCTTTCCAGTATCGAAAATGCCAACATCGATGCCAAGCTCACCTTGTCTGGCAATAAAGTACAGTGGGGCTCGATTCCACCTCTGGAAAATCTCAAGGGGAAGGTTCGCATTACCGAAAAGAATCCTGAGTTCGAAAACGTGACAGCTAACTTTCTTGGTGGAAATTTAAACGTCTCAAGTGCCCTCAGCACTACCGACAGCGCCAGTTTTAATATTAGCGGCACTACTGATGCTCGCTTTATCAAAAATTATGTTGCCACTATTCCAGGATCACCACCGTATTTAAAGCTATTAAACGCTATGAGTGGTACCGCGAAATACGAAGGCTCTTTAAACTTTAATAAGCTAGGGAGCCAAACCAATCTAGCATTTGATTTACGCAACTGGGCAATTTTAGCGCCCAGCCCAGCAAATAAATTAGCTGGCAGTCCTATGTTGGGGCAATTGAAATTACGCACATTCCCAGCCACTAAATTAAACTTAGTACGCGCAGATTGGTCTGCCAAGCTTGGAGAGGATTACTTTTTACAGGGCAATTTAGATAGTGACGGCGTCTATAAAAACGCCATCGGCATAGGCTCACCCCTCAACCTTCCCCAGCAAGGCTTAGCCATTAACATTGTCAGCAAGGAATTGAATCTCGATACATGGATGGACTTTATTGGATCGGGCCAGCCTAAAAATTCCATGCCGGAAGTAAAAGTCGCAGAAAAATCTAGCGACAGCACCCAAGTTACAGCGCAAATTAAAAGATTGATCGTACTTGATCGAGCATGGGACGATTTCAACTTAAATGCTGTCGAAAAAAATGATGCTTGGCAGCTCCGCCTCAGCGCTCCTTTGTTGGCTGGTCAAATGCAATGGACCCCGAGCAACATCGATCAATCTAGCGGCCTGATCACTGGGCGCTTATCTAAACTTAAAGTACCTGAACAAATACGCGTTGTCGAAACCACCTCTTTAGATTCGACTCAAGCAATGAAGAAGACAGGAAGCCAATCCAGTCAAACAAAACAGGCCTTAAGCCCTAGTAACATTCCAAGTCTTGATATTACGATCGATGATTTGACTTTAAAAGAAGCGCAATTAGGCCAGATCAAGCTTAGAACAAAGACTACCCAAGACACTGTCAAGATCGAGTCTTTACAAGTAAATAACCCGCAAGCAAATTCAACTATTACGGGTCAATGGGTCGGTAAAAATTCCAATACTGGAGAAATGAGTTCGCTTAGCGCTAACGTAGATGTAAAAGATTTTGGCCGTATGATTTCGAGATGGAGTAACCCGCAGTCCGTAGAGGGTGGAACAGGGAAATTAAACGCAAATGTCAGTTGGTCTGGGCCAATTTTTTTGCCTGATGAGGCCTCGCTTACAGGCAAGGTAAGCGTTGATCTTGCCCAAGGGCGCTTACTTGAAGTCAATACAGATAGCGCTAAGTTACTTGACGTACTCAGCTTGCAAAGCTTATTTAAATTTGCCACCTTAGACCTGCGGGGCAGTTTAGGTAATCTAGCAACCAAAGGTACGCCTTTTAAATCCATCACTAGTAGGTTTGAAATTAACCAAGGCATTGCGCAAGCTGAGCAATTTACAATGATCCTAGACCAGGCTCGAGTCGCGCTATCTGGTCAGATCAATATCCCACAGAAAACTCAAGATTTACGAATTACGATATTTCCAACAATTGATGCAACAGCTGGCTCGCTGGCTGCATTTGCTATCAACCCTATTATCGGGCTGGGCGCTGTTTTAGGGCAGTACTTAATTACCAGCCAAATTAATCGTACGATGCAAACAGACTACCTAGTACAGGGCTCTTGGCGTGATCCTGAAGTGGTGCCACTAGACCAAAAGGGTCAACCACTAGACGCAAAGACCTTGAATACAATTCGCACAAAGAATTTATTAAAAGAGCAGGATAAGCCTGACTTACCATCCACGCCACAACAGAATCCTACTGGCACTCCTGCCTCTAATTCGCTTCCGAGCTAAGTATGCAAAATGATTCAATGAATACCTCGCAACTCAAAGTAGCATCGATACAGATGGTATCGACCCCCGATATCACTGAGAATCTCAAGATTGCAGAAGGCCTCGTACAAGCCGCAGCAAAAGGCGGCGCTCAAGTCGTAGTCTTGCCAGAATATTTTTGCTTAATGGGACTGAAAGATACCGATAAGGTCGATGCACGCGAGGCACTTGGAAGTGGTCCGATTCAAGAACGGCTTGCCGCGATCGCTTTAGAAAATCATCTGCATTTAGTTGCAGGTACTATTCCGCTCGTAGCCAGTATCCCTAATAAAGTCTTAAACACCACACTAGTATTTGACCCTCATGGAAAGCAAATTGCGCGCTATGACAAAATCCATTTATTTGGCTTCCAGAGTGCACAGGAACGCTATGAGGAATCAGCCACCATTGAAGCAGGCGATACTCCAGGCCACTTCACCATTAACATCAATCAAGTTGATTGGCGTCTTGGATTAAGTATTTGCTATGACCTACGCTTTCCAGAGCTTTACAGGCAGATGGGCCAAGTAGATTGCCATATTATTCCTGCGGCCTTTACTTACACTACTGGCAAAGAGCATTGGGAGATTTTGCTTCGTGCGCGCGCAATCGAAAATCAATGCTACGTACTATCTTCAGCCCAAGGCGGAGTTCACCTTAATCAAAGGCGAACCTGGGGGCACAGCATGCTAGTGGATCCCTGGGGTACAGTACTAAGTGATTTATCTGAAGGTAACGGATTGATTACGGGCATCCTCAGCAAAGATAAATTAAAAGAAGTACGCTCTAAGTTACCCGCACTTCAACATCGCAAGCTTTAACAAAGAAAGTTCAGTCAAATACAAATGAGAGCACCGGAAGCCCTATTTCCAAGCGATTGGACCAAACCTAAAAAACAAGCCGATCTTCTCAAGCTGGCGAAATCTATTTTGCTCGAGCCAACCGGACTGTCTGAGCAAGACTTACACCGCACCTTTGGGAATATGTTTACCCATCAATTGGACGATGCTGATTTGTACTTTCAGCACACTCGCAGTGAAAGTTGGAGTCTGGAAGAGGGCATTGTGAAATCTGGAAGTTTCAATATTGATCAAGGTGTTGGTGTGCGCGCTATTTATGGCGATAAAACAGCCTTTGCTTATTCCGATGAAATTAATTTAGATGCCTTAAGCAAAGCAGCAAAATCCACTAGAGTTATTGGCCCACAAGGTGGTAAACAAGCCGTTGCTACAAAGCTATTTACCCCTACTTCCAATCAACTTTACTCAGATTTAAATCCATTGGATTCTTTAGCGCCCCAAGAAAAAATTGCCTTGTTAGAAAGTATTGAGCGTCGTGCCAAAGCCCGCGACCCGCGCATTATTCAGGTAATGGCAAGTCTTGCCGGTGAATTTGATGTCGTCATGGTGGTAAGAGCAGATGGGCTTTTAGCAGCTGATGTGCGGCCGCTAGTGCGCGTATCAGTGCATGTGATTGCGGAGCAAAATGGTCGACGCGAATCTGGATCATCTGGAGGTGGTGCTCGTCATGACTACCATTACTTTAATACCGATTTGATTAATCAGTATGTTGATGAGGCGGTAGATGGCGCCCTGATTAATTTAGATTCTCGTCCTGCACCCGCCGGGCCAATGACCGTAGTGATGGGGCCGGGCTGGCCTGGTGTTTTGCTACATGAGGCGGTCGGTCACGGCTTAGAGGGTGATTTTAATCGCAAAGGCTCCTCTGCATTTGCAGGATGCATCGGTCAACGTGTAGCAGCCAAAGGGGTCACCGTAGTAGACGATGGAACACTCTCAGGTCGTCGTGGCTCACTCAATATTGATGATGAAGGCACACCCACCCAGTGCACTACTTTGATTGAGGATGGCATTTTGAAAGGCTATATTCAGGACAGCTTAAATGCCCGCCTCATGAAGATGCCCCTTACAGGCAATGGCCGCCGCGAGAGCTTTGCCTCGCTGCCGATGCCACGAATGACAAATACCTATATGTTGGCGGGTAAAGATGACCCCCAAGAAATTGTCGCCAGCATCAAGCGCGGTCTTTATGCGGTGAACTTTGGCGGTGGCCAGGTCGATATTACGAGCGGTAAATTTGTCTTTTCAGCCTCAGAAGCTTACTGGGTTGAAAACGGCAAGATTCAATATCCTGTCAAAGGGGCCACAATCATCGGTAGCGGTCCAGAATCCCTCAAACAGGTCTCCATGATCGGTAATGACCTCAAATTAGACGGTGGAATTGGGGTTTGTGGCAAGGAAGGCCAAAGCGTTCCAGTGGGCGTTGGCCAGCCTACTTTACGAATTGATAGCCTAACTGTCGGTGGTACCGCCTGATACGGCTTAAAATAGTAGTATGAGCCAACAAAATACGAATCCCGCTAATTGGTACTCGGTCGTTGATAAAACGTCGGATACAGATGATCAACGCATTGAGAACATTACTGTTCTGCCTCCGCCCGAGCATTTAATTCGTTTCTTTCCAATTGCAGGAACGCCTACAGAGGCGCTAATCAGCAAAACCCGGAAAAGAATTCGGGACATTATTCATGGCAAAGATGATCGCTTACTGGTCATCATTGGACCTTGTTCGATTCACGATCCACACGCTGCTCTAGAGTACTGCCAACGCCTACTTGCAGAGCGAGAGCGTTTTTCAGGTGAACTAGAAATTGTGATGCGCGTCTACTTTGAAAAGCCACGCACAACAGTGGGCTGGAAGGGCTTGATCAATGACCCATACCTAGATGAAAGCTATCGTATTGAGGAGGGTCTGCGTATGGCTCGTCAAGTATTGATGGAAATTAATCGACTAGGTATGCCCGCTGGTAGTGAGTTTTTAGATGTTATTTCTCCGCAATATATTGCCGACCTGATTTCTTGGGGTGCCATTGGCGCACGCACCACTGAGAGCCAAGTTCACCGCGAACTTGCTTCAGGCTTATCTGCACCGATTGGCTTTAAAAATGGCACCGATGGCAATATCAAAATAGCGACGGATGCAATTCAAGCGGCAAGCCGTCCACACCACTTTTTATCGGTTCATAAAAATGGTCAAGTATCCATCGTAGAAACCAAGGGCAATAAAGACTGTCACGTGATTTTGCGTGGCGGCAAAGAGCCTAATTACGAAGCGCAATATGTGCAATCTGCTTGTGCTGAGTTGTCGTCATCAAAGCTGCCGGCCAGCTTAATGGTCGATATGTCTCATGCTAACTCTAGTAAAAAACATGAGCGTCAAATGGTTGTTGCTGAAAATATTGCAGAACAAATTGAATCTGGTTCACATCAGATTTTTGGTGTGATGATTGAGAGTCACTTAAAAGACGGTGCTCAAAAATTCTCACCAGGAAAAGATGATCCTAGCAAGCTTGAGTATGGTCAAAGCATCACTGATGCCTGCATTAACTGGGAAGATTCAGTCAATGTATTACAGCGACTTGCCTTGTCAGTGAAGAATCGTAGAAATATAAAAAAATAAGGCAGTTGAAAAATTACGTCTTACAGATTAGAAATATATAAAAGGGGCTAGTTTATTTA
This sequence comes from Polynucleobacter brandtiae, assembly GCF_002797575.1. Classification (GTDB taxonomy): domain Bacteria; phylum Pseudomonadota; class Gammaproteobacteria; order Burkholderiales; family Burkholderiaceae; genus Polynucleobacter; species Polynucleobacter brandtiae. The sequence goes on from NZ_PGTX01000003.1 coordinate 115,610, forward strand.
GTCTCTTTTTTTTCGTGCTTCCAAAGTACATCATCACCACCAGCAGTGCGATTGAGTACCCGCGCCAATACAAATAACAGGTCGGATAAACGATTGACGTATTGTCGCGGTGAATCATGCAAAGGCTCTTCCCGCCCTAAGCGCACTATCGATCGCTCGGCACGCCTGCATACCGTCCTACAAACGTGTGCCTGTGCGGCTGCCCGAGAACCTCCCGGCAAGATGAATTCTGTCAAAGGTGGCAATGTGGCATTGTATTTTTCCAACCAGATATCAAGTTGGGCTACCTGCTCTGGCTTGAGCAATGTGTAGTTGGGAATACAAAGCTCTCCGCCCAAGTCAAATAAGTCATGCTGAACCTGGAAAAACAGGGTGTGAAACTCCTCTGAAATGGCCTCAGGGATCGATTCGGTCATTAAAACCCCAATTTCAGAGTTCAATTCGTCAACATCACCCATAGCGCAGACGCGCAAATGGTCCTTTTCAACGCGACTGCCATCGCCAAGACCGGTCATACCCGCATCGCCAGTTCTGGTGGCTATTTTTGAAAGTCGATTTCCCATAGAACTAATTATAAGTAAATGGCTAAAATGATTCTTATGAACATGGTTACCCCACCCCCAGACATCGCAGCCATTGCGCTCCTTCAATCCAAATTGGTTGCAGCGTTGCGACCTATTCTTCCTGAGCATGCTCTGCTTTGGGAGCCTGAAGATACGATTCCCTATGAATGCGATGGTTTGGCAGCCTATAGGCGCATGCCTTTAGCAGTTGCCCTGCCAGAAACAGAGGCTCAAGTTGCCCAAATTTTGAAGATTTGCTACGCCATGGCCATCCCTGTAGTACCCCGTGGATCCGGGACTGGCCTATCAGGCGGGGCAATGCCCATATCCCAAGGTTTAGTTCTGTCATTAGCTAAACTCAAAAAAATCATTCAGGTTGATCCATTTACTCGTACGGCTGTAGTTCAGCCTGGGGTGCGTAATCTAGCTATTTCTGAGGCTGTTGCGCATCTAGGCCTATATTACGCACCCGATCCCTCTTCTCAGATTGCCTGCTCCATTGGTGGCAACGTCAATGAAAACTCTGGTGGGGTGCACTGCCTTAAATATGGATTAACGCTTCATAACATCTTACGTGTTCGCGGTCTTTTAATGAATGGCGAAGCTGTGGAATTTGGTAGTCTTGCACCAGACGCTCCAGGCCTAGACTTATTGTCCGTCGTCATTGGTAGCGAAGGCATGCTTGCTGTGGTTACCGAGGTGACAGTAAAGCTGGTAGCTAAGCCAAAATTAGCACGCGTCATTATGGCGAGTTTTGACGACATTGAAAAAGGTGGCAATGCTGTCGCTGCCATTATTGCAGCGGGCATTATTCCTGCTGGTCTCGAAATGATGGACAAAGCAACTACAAGAGCAGTAGAAGAATTTGTACACGCCGGTTACGATCTCAATGCGGAAGCCATTTTGCTTTGCGAATCGGATGGCACTCCCGAAGAAGTTGCCGAAGAAATAGAGCGCATGACCAGTGTGCTGGAGCAAGCCGGTGCAAGTGGTATTCAGATTTCTCAAGATGAAGCTGAGCGTTTGAAGTTCTGGAGTGGTCGAAAAAATGCCTTCCCTGCTGCTGGTCGATTAGCAGCCGATTACTACTGTATGGATGGCACCATACCTCGTCGCCACATCGCTACCCTACTTAAGCGTATTCAAGGTATGGAAAAAAAATATGGCCTTGCCTGCCTAAATGTATTTCATGCGGGTGATGGCAATATGCATCCCCTTATTTTATTCAACGGTGCAGATCAAGATGAGTGGCATCGTGCAGAAGAATTTGGCACTGAAATTTTGGAAGCTTGTGTTGAATTGGATGGCACGATTACTGGGGAACATGGTGTGGGTATTGAAAAAATTAATTCCATGTGTGTTCAGTTTGGTGAAGGTGAAAGGGAATCATTTTGGGGGGTCAAGAGTGCTTTCGATCCTGAACATTTATTGAACCCTGACAAAGCCATCCCAACCCTCAATCGTTGCGCTGAATATGGTCGCATGCGGATCAGTGGCGGTAATTTACCCCATCCAGAGTTGGAGCGCTTTTAATGCCACGTAAAAATTCTAATCCTGCTGCTATCAAGCAAATTGAATTATTTCGTGAGCAAATTTTAGCCGCTGCTAAAACGCAGACGCCTCTCTCAATTCAAGGTGGTGGTACCAAGTCTTGGTATGGAAATAATAACCAATTTACCAAGCTAGATACGCGCCCCTACTCCGGCATTCTGGAATACCAACCCGAAGAATTAGTGATCACTGCCTGCGCTGGTACACCCTTAAAAGAGATTGAGGCCGCTCTAACGGATAAGAATCAAATGCTCCCTTTTGAGCCGCCACACTTTGGTGAAAATGCTACTTTTGGCGGGGCAATTGCTGCAGGGCTTGCAGGGCCCGGCAGAATTAGCGCTGGCAATCTGCGAGATTTTGTATTGGGTGCGCGCATCATGGATGGCAAAGGCCAGGACTTATCTTTTGGTGGCCAAGTAATGAAGAATGTTGCTGGGTATGACGTGTCACGCTTACTGCCAGGCTCTATGGGCACCTTATCCCTCCTACTAGAAGCATCAGTGAAGGTATTACCGAAACCCGCAGCAACAACTACTCTTCGGTGCGCAGTCACACAAGCACATGCCTTACAACTCACTAATCAATGGGCTGGCCAGCCTTTACCCCTTGCAGCAAGTTGCTGGATTGGCTCAGCCAAGTCAAACAAGGAGGGTGAGCTGACGATTCGTTTATCGGGCGCAGCCGCCGCTGTGAAAGCAGCGATTCCCCTGATGAGTGCCGCTGTAAATGCTGTTGAACTAGATCCAGAAGTTGCCAAATCGTTCTGGCGTGATCTGCGCGAACAACAATTGCCCAGTTTTACCAATCTGAGCCCAGATGAAACACTGTATCGTTTATCCCTACCAGCAGCCTGTGGCTCACTCACCCTGCCAGGTATGCAAGATGAGATTGTGCTGGAGTGGCATGGCCAACAGCGCTGGTTAAAAGCGTCAGGTGATGAATCTACCTTTGCCTCCATCAAGATACTTGCAAATACTCACGGGGGACATGCTAGCCGCTTCAAGCAGGGTGCCAACGTGGACCCAAGCTATCAACGCTTTACCCTCTTAAGCGAACAAGCCCATTCAGCCGCACTAGAGGCTGTTCAAGCGCGCTTGCGCAATGCATTCGATCCAGCAGGTGTATTTGCCTCTCACCGCCTTCCATAAGCCTTTACATGCAAACTCAACTCGCCCCCCAATTTGCCAATACTACTGATGGTATTGAAGCCGCCCGAATTCTTGGTAAATGTGTTCACTGCGGTTTCTGCACTGCGACCTGCCCTACCTACCAAATTCTGGGTGATGAATTAGATGGCCCACGCGGTCGTATCTATTTAATCAAACAAATGGCTGAAGGTCAGGCACCTACCGAAAAAACCCGTCTGCACCTTGACCGCTGCTTGACTTGCCGTAACTGTGAAAGTACCTGTCCTAGTGGCGTGCAGTACGGCAATCTGATTGATATCGGTCGTAAGTGGGCAGAAGAGAAAACCGCTCCACGCCCTCTATCGCAACGACTGACTCGTTGGGCCCTTAAAGAGGGTTTGACTAGCCCGCTTTTATTCAACTCAGCGATGACGCTTGGTCGCTTAGTGCGCCCCCTAATGCCAAGTAGTATTAAGCGCAAGGTACCTGAAATTAAAAATAAGGCCTTAGCCAGCGATACAGATCCATATGCAAGACCAACCACCCAGCATGCTCGCAAAATGTTATTGCTAGAGGGTTGCGTGCAACCGGGTATGCTACCCAATATTAACTCTGCTACTGCACGCGTATTAGATGCACTAAAAATTGAACTTATTAGCGCGCCGAATGCTACTTGTTGTGGAGCATTGCGTTATCACCTAAATGATCAAGCAGGCGGCCTAGATAATGCCAGGCAAAATATCGATGCCTGGTGGCCACTGATAGAAAAGGGTGCGGAGGCAATTGTGATGACAGCCTCTGGCTGCGGCGTTATGGCTAAGGACTATGGACACCTTCTGGCTAGCGACACCACATATGCAGCTAAAGCAAAAAAGGTTTCCGATCTCACCAAAGATATTTCTGAAATTCTTCCCCTTTTACAGACTGAGCTACTAGCACTCGTCGGAGCTGATCCAAAGCCAGGCGTCGTATACCATCCTCCCTGCACCTTGCAACATGGTCAACAAATTCGAGGAAAAGTAGAGGGTCTATTAGCCAGTATTGGTATCGGTGCACGCCTATGTGCAGATAGCCACCTATGTTGTGGTTCCGCTGGCACTTACTCAGTGACCCAGCCCGAGCTCTCCGATCAGCTGCGTAAGAATAAGCTGGCACACTTACAGGCTGCCTGTGAAGAATCTGGTGCCCAAGTCATTGTTTCTGGCAACGTCGGCTGCATCTCTCACCTGCAGCAAGATGACACTCCAGTGTTGCACTGGATAGAAATCATTGATCAGTTGATCACCCGAAAATCTACCCCTACATCATGAATAACATTACCAACAATTTAATGCTGGTAAAGCAAAGGTTAGAACTCGCAGCATTAGCCGCAAAAAGGGAGCCGGAAGATATCCAGCTACTAGCAGTTAGCAAGACGTTTCCTGCAAGGGCAATTGAAGAGGCAATGCACGCCGGACATAGTGCTTTTGGAGAAAACTATGTTCAAGAAGGGGTTGAGAAAATTCAGCAACTGGCTAAACTACGCCCTTGGCTTGAATGGCACTTTATTGGCCCGCTCCAAAGCAATAAGACAAGAGAGGTTGCCGAACACTTTGATTGGGTTCACAGCATTGATCGCCTCAAAATTGCAGAACGTCTGTCCGCGCAGCGTGGTGAGTTCCCCAACCTTGGACCATTGCAAGTTTGCGTTCAAATAAATATCAGCGAGGAAAATAGCAAAAGCGGTCTACCCATAGAAGAAGTAGAGGCCCTGTGTACTGCAATTACTAAACTTCCCCATTTAGTGCTGAGGGGGCTCATGGCAATTCCAGCTCCCAGCAAAGATATTGTCCAACAACGTCAAGCGCTAGCAGCTGTCAGGGAGTGCTTTATTGGAATCAAAACAATGCACATAGCAGATTTTGGTTATGACTTTTTTGATACCCTCTCAATGGGCATGTCAGATGATTTAGAGGTCGCTATTACTGAAGGCAGCACAATCGTGCGCGTCGGAAGTGCTATTTTTGGGAAGCGCGATAAGGTCTGAATATGAACACTACATCAATGAATCAAAATGCCCACATCACTTTTATTGGCGGTGGCAATATGGGTCGCGCTCTCATTAGTGGGTTATTGGCGAGTGGATTTAGGATTGGTCAGTTTTCGGTAGTCGAAGCAAATGCCGTCACAAACCAAAAATTACAGCAAGACTTTGGGATTCAAGTGATGAATACTTTGGATCAGATCGCATTTGATTTCTCTAAAAATAATGTTGTCGTAATGGCCGTCAAGCCACAAGATTTTTCATTGGTGGCGAAAACATTGAGAGCAAAACTAAAACCATCGCCTACGTCTCTAGTCACACCAGTAATAGCACCCCTTGTTTTGAGCATTGCCGCCGGTATCCAACTTCAAGATATGCGTCGCTGGCTTGACCACGACTGCTGTGTCCGTGCCATGCCTAATACCCCAGCTTTAATTGGAAAAGGAATAACCGGTTTATTTGCGGATGCCTCTGTAGGCGCCACTAACCACGCCCTCGCAGAAACCATTTGCAATGCAGTGGGTCAAGCCGTGTGGGTCAAAGAAGAGAGACTCATTGATGCAGTTACTGCTGTTTCTGGAAGTGGCCCTGCTTATGTTTTCGCTTTCTTGGAAGCCCTGCAAGCTAGCGGTGAAAAACTTGGGCTTGATGCAATAACCGCCCGCAAACTAGCTTATGCCACATTAGAAGGTGCTAGCGAGCTAGCGCACAACTCCGATGAGCCCGCTAGCATACTGCGGGAGCGCGTCACCTCAAAAGGCGGCACCACCGCTGCAGCACTAGACGTACTCAAGCAATTGGACTGGCAAGGTACTCTTGAAAAAGCAATTCATGCGGCAGATCAACGTAGTCAAGCAATGGGTAATGAATTCGGTCGGGGTTAGTTAAGAGCAAATCCCAGTACGATTCCCAGAAACAAAAATCCGCCTAACCAGTTGTTATGGCGAAACGCCTTAAAGCAGTCTGCGCGATTTCTGGATGAGACGAGTCTAAGGTGATACAGGGCACAAACTAGCGCCAAAATCCACCCCAACCAGAAGTAATGATTTAAGTGAGCCAATTGCGCGACGACTATTTGGCTAATCAGTAAGATCCCATAGCTAATCGCAATCGCTAAAACATCAAATCGACCAAAGGTAATAGCAGAGGTTCTCAGTCCTAAGCGCAGATCATCATCTCGGTCGACCATGGCATAAGCTGTGTCATACGCAATGGCCCAGAAAATATTTCCGACAAATAAAACCCAAGCCTCTAGCGGAATAAATCCCAGTACGGCTGCATAAGCCATTGGAATGCCAAACCCAAATGCGATTCCTAAAACTGCCTGTGGAACAGCTAAAAAACGCTTAGTAAAGGGGTAAATAATGGTAACTGCTAAGGCACCAATAGAGAGTACTTTGGTCAGCGTATTGAGGGCTTGTATCAGTAGAAAAGAAAGGAGCGCCAATGTAGCGGCAATCGTCAACGCCTCTTTTCCAGAAATCTTGCCAGTAGTAAGGGGGCGATCTTTCGTTCTCAAGACGTGGCGATCAAAGTCACGGTCAGCGAAGTCATTCATTGCGCAACCAGCACTACGCATAAAAAATGTACCTAGGATAAATATGATCAGTACCTCTAAATCCGGCGGACCCCCACTAGCTAACCACAGCGCCCACAAAGTAGGCCACAGTAAAAGCAAGGTTCCAATAGGCTTGTTCAGGCGCAGTAAATGAGCATAAGCAACTAGTCGTAAGCGGAAATGATTCATCAAAGAATTATCAGGCTTTCAGAAATTCTGTGCGAGACCCGAGCCAACGCTCTAGATGTCTTCCTACTAAATCTGCATGCTCACTCAACAATCGATCAGCGGCTGTTTGCGCTAACTCAATTAACCAAGCGTCTCGCTGAAGGTCTACAAAACGCAACATCGCATCACCGGACTGCTTGGCTCCCAATAACTCTCCTGGACCACGAAGTGATAAGTCTCGCTCTGCAATGACAAAGCCATCAGTAGTTTCTCTTAGGGTTTGTAGGCGCTCTTTTGCTGCCATCGAAAGTGGCTCTGCGTACATCAAAATACACACGGAGTCTGCCGAGCCGCGGCCTACGCGCCCCCTTAATTGATGTATCTGGGCATAGCCAAAGCGCTCTGCATGTTCGATCACCATCAGCGCTGCATTGGGAACATCAACACCAACTTCAATCACTGTAGTGGCTACTAATAGCTGAATTTCATTCGTCTTAAATGACGCCATCACAGCAGCCTTCTCCTCACTTTTTAATCTGCCGTGTACCAAGCCCACTTTAAAATGCGGTAAGGCCTGAGTGAGCTGCTCAAAACTCTCTACAGCAGTTTGCAATTGAAGGACCTCTGACTCCTCAATTAATGGACATACCCAATATGCCTGTAGCCCTTTAGCTAACCAAGCATGCAAGCCCCCAATCACCTCATCGCGACGGGCAGCTTTGACAACCTTCGTTGTAATTGGCTTACGGCCCGGTGGCAACTCATCAATTACTGAAACATCAAGATCAGCATAATATGTCATCGCAAGTGTCCTCGGAATAGGCGTTGCCGACATCATCAATTGATGGCAATAAAATAACTCTGAACCTACCCGTTGCTGAATTTCTAAACGCTGCCGAACCCCAAAACGATGCTGCTCATCAATGACAGCCAAACCCAGCCTTGAAAAGCTCACCTTGTCCTGAATGAGGGCATGTGTGCCAATAATTAATTGCGCAACACCATTCTCAATCATTTCCTGTGCCAATCTTTTTTCTTTTGCCTTCAAGCTTCCGGAGAGCCAGGCAACCTTTACACCTAATGGCTCGAACCATTCTTGCATCTTAAGATAATGCTGCTCTGCCAAGATTTCTGTGGGGGCCATAATGGCTGCTTGATATCCATGATCGATGGCGCGTGCCGCTGCTAAAGCAGCAATCACTGTCTTGCCACTACCCACATCGCCCTGTAGCAATCTATTCATTGGGAAAGTATTTGAGAGATCATCCCCTATCTCTCGCCATACGCGTGTTTGAGCACCCGTCAGCTCAAACGGCAACACCTTCAATAAGCCCTCTTCAATACTTGTCGGCGCGCTTGCTTCGTCATTATTTTTTTCGTCATTGCATATCGCGACTAACTTTTTGAAACAAGGTGCACGTCTTTCTCTACGAATCGCGTGCGCCCGCTTTAATGAAATTTGTTGCGCCAGTAACTCTTCAAACTGCACACGACGCCAAGCGGGGTGCGTGCGCTCTAACAATGACTGGGTATTCGCATCTGCGGGTGGCTGATGGAGGTATGCAATCGCCTCTTGCAAAGGAGGCCAATCCTGAGTCGGCAGAATTTCTGATGTCAGGCTAGCGGGTAAAAATTCAGCTAAGCTCTCTTTCAGACTGGGATCCTGTAACGCCTTGAGTACCGCCTTTCGAATAATCGTTTGGGATAAGCCGGCACTAGCCGGATAGACCGGCGTCAAACTCGCAGACAGGGGTGCATCGGCAGTCACAGCACGCACAATAGGATGAACCATCTCTGCACCCAAGAACCCATCGCGCACCTCTCCGCGCACACGAATATGACTTCCAACTGCCATTTGTTTTTGTTGGCTAGGATAAAAATTGAGAAAGCGGAGCCCAAGTGCGCCCGTATCGTCCTCAATCGTGACTAGTAACTGTCTTCTAGGCCGAAAAAGGACTTGACTGCGAATAACGACCCCTTGGGTCTGAATCGCATTAAACTGGCCTAGTCCCAAGGCTTCCTCAATAGTGAAAAGTTCAGTCTCATCCTCGTAACGGGATGGGAGGTGCAGAGCAAGAGCCATTGGGCTGTTTAAACCCATTTTTTCGAGTGCAGTTGGCGGTCGCTTATTCGTCATCTTTAAAATCCAATACCTGATGTTAATGCTATGCAACTTTCCGACTTCAATTACAACCTTCCACCCCATCTCATTGCCCAGCATCCTCTGGCAAACAGAACTGACAGCCGCCTCCTAGAAGTAAAGCTAGATGGGGCAAATGCCGCTCAATTAGTAAATCGGCAATTTCGGGATATTTTGGATCTAGTTAAGCCTGGGGATTTACTGGTATTCAACGATACTAAAGTCATCCCAGCTCGTCTGCACGGCAAAAAGGAGACTGGGGGCAATGTTGAGCTTCTCATTGAACGCATTACTGGTGATCAGCAAGCCTGGGTTCAAGTAAGAGCCTCTAAGGCTCCGAAAATGGGTTCGATGGTACATATTCATAATGCCGCCGGAGAAACCTTTCCTGTCGAAATGATTGCTTATGATGGGCGATTTTATGAAGTGCGCTTTCCAAAAAATATTTTTTCCTTGCTGGAGCAGTTTGGCGAACTTCCCCTGCCTCCCTATATTGAACATCAGCCAAATGATGAGGACGCTAGTCGCTATCAGACAGTTATCGCCAAGAACCCAGGTGCAGTAGCTGCCCCCACTGCTGGACTTCATTTTGATCAGGCAATTTTACTAGAGCTTAGTAAGCTTGGCGTCCAAGTCGCCACTGTCACCCTTCATGTAGGAGCCGGTACGTTTACCCCGGTTCGAGAGGAAGACCTTAGCAAACATCAGATGCATTACGAGTGGTTTTCTATTTCACCGGAAACCTTAGTCACCGTCCAAGAGACCCGTCGCCAAGGCGGAAGAGTCATTGCGGTTGGCACCACCAGCTTGAGAGCCTTAGAGAGCTGGGCACTTAATCAACAGAGTAGCGGTGAAACCAATCTATTTATCACTCCCGGCTTCACCTTTAAAGCCGTTGATTGTTTATTAACGAACTTTCACTTACCAAAATCGACCTTACTCATGCTGGTTAGCGCATTTGCTGGCGTGGATAATATTCGCAATGCCTATCAACATGCCATTTCTCAAGAGTATCGTTTTTTCAGCTATGGCGATGCCATGTTCTTAAGTCGCCTTAACCACACCTACACATGACCAAACCCGTTCACTTTAATATTTTGGCCCGCGACTCAGCGAGCCCAGCTCGCTTGGGTCAACTGGATCTTCCGCACGGTAGCGTACAAACCCCTATCTTTATGCCTGTAGGTACCTATGGCACTGTGAAGGCTATGACTCCGCGTGACCTGAATGAAGCTAAAGCGCAGATCATTTTGGGAAATACCTTTCACCTATGGCTTCGTCCGGGTTTAGATGTCATCAAAAAGCATGGCGGCTTACATCGCTTTATGGGCTGGGATAAGCCCATCCTGACTGACTCAGGTGGCTTTCAGGTATTTAGTTTAGGGGCATTGAGAAAAATCTCTGAGGAAGGGGTGACTTTTTCATCCCCCATCAATGGTGACAAGTTATTTATGTCCCCCGAGGTCTCGATGGAGATTCAGGCGGTACTTAACAGTGATATCGCGATGCAGTTTGATGAGTGCACTCCTTATGAGGTTAAAGGCCAGGCTACCTCGGAAAAAACGGCTCGAGCCTCACTAGAAATGTCGCTGCGTTGGGGTGACCGTTCTTTAAAGCGCTTTCGGGAGCTAGAAACTGGCAATGGGTTATTTGGCATTGTTCAAGGCGGTATGTTTGAGAGCCTGCGTGAGTTTTCCCTAGATGCCGTAAGCCAACAAGGCTTTGATGGCATTGCCATTGGCGGACTGTCGGTTGGTGAACCCAAACCAGAATTTGAGCGCATCCTTCACTTCACGGCTCCAAAGTTACCCGAGCATATGCCTCATTACTTAATGGGTGTCGGGACGCCTGAGGATTTAATGCTAGGCGTTAGCCTGGGAATTGATATGTTTGACTGCGTAATGCCTACTCGCAACGCACGTAATGGCTGGCTTTTTACCCGCTTTGGCGACCTGAAATTAAGAAATGCGGGTTATAAAGAGGATGATCGCCCAGTTGACCCCACTTGCGCCTGCTACACCTGCCAAAATTTCACTAGATCATATCTAAATCACCTGCAAAAGGCCAATGAGATCCTGGGCTCTCAGCTCAACACCATCCATAACCTCTCCTACTACCTGCAGCTGATGGAAGAGATTCGTGAGTCACTAGCCAAAGATCGTTTTAGCGCCTACCGCGAAGAATTTCATCGAAATCGCCAGCGTGGCGTTGAGCCTGGCCAGGATTAATGGCCCCTAGGCAACACAAGCACCTTCAATTGACCTTAAATCAGCCTTCAGAGCCCCATACAGTTTAGAATTGCGGCTTTACGGCTGTGTTGTATCAGCCTAAATCTAAAGCAGTTTTCCATCAGTGATTAACGGAGGTTTTATATGTGGATTAGTAACGCGTTTGCCCAGGCTCCAGCCGCGGGAGCAGATTCCAATGGCTTAATGAGCTTTCTTCCCCTAGTGTTGATGTTCGCAGTCTTGTACTTCATCATGATCCGCCCACAAATGAAGCGTCAAAAAGAAACCAAAGCCATGTTGGAATCTTTATCAGTCGGCGATGAAGTGGTCACCGTTGGCGGCATTATCGGCAAAGTAACCGCCTTAAAAGACCAAGTAGTTACAGTAGAAATTTCTGCTGGTACCGAAGTGCAGATGCAAAAAGGTGCTATCACTACGGTACTGCCAAAGGGTTCACTAAAGTCCGCTTAATCTGTTTGCTTAAAAGTCTTTCAATATGAACCGCTACCCTCTCTGGAAATACATTGTCATCCTGGTTGCCTTATTAATTGGGGGATTGTATTCACTACCCAATTTTTACGGAGAGGCTCCAGCGGTTCAAGTCTCGTCTGCCAAACCAACCACTAAGGTTGATTTGGCGACACAGTCTCGAGTTGAAAAAATTCTGGCTGACCAAAACATGGTCAGCACTGGAGTCTTCTTTGAATCTGTCGGCAACGTAGGCTCAATCAAGATTCGATTCAATAACACTGATACGCAGTTACAAGCGCGTGACTTATTGCAGCAAAAGCTCAATATTGATCAAAATGATCCCAACTTTACAGTTGCACTAAACCTGCTTTCCAACACACCAGGATGGCTCAATGCAATTAATGCACTGCCTATGCCTCTTGGTCTGGACTTACGTGGCGGCGTCTACTTCCTGCTACAGGTAGATATGAAGGGGGCCGTTCAAAAGAAGATTACTTCTTTAGCGGCCGATGTTCGAAGCCAGTTGCGGGATAAATCGATCCGCCAACAAGGTATCGAGCGTGGCCAAGATAATCTCACTATTACTTTTGGCAGTACCGAAGATGCAGAAAAAGCGCGGGCAGTTTTAATGACCAGCCAACCAGAATTAATATGGCAAGTAAAGCCCGCGGGGCTTTCTCCAAAACTCATTGGAGAATTTAAGCCAGTGGCACTAAAAGAAGTTCAAGATAATGCAGTAAAACAAAATATCGTTACCCTGAACAAACGGGTCAATGAGTTAGCAGTTAAAGAACCCGTCATTCAGCAACAAGGTGCTGAGCGCATTGTGGTGCAACTGCCAGGTGTTCAAGATACTGCGCGAGCAAAAGATATTATCGGGCGCACTGCGACCTTAGAGTCTAGGCTTGCTGATCCCATTGTGTCTACGATTGCCATTGGCGAAACAGCACCTCCCGGTATGGATGTATTTCGCTTTGGTGAAAACCGCCAGGGTGTCTTCAAGAAATCCGTTATTTTTAGTGGTGATCGCATTACCGATGCCAGCGCTGGATTTGACCAAAATCAGCGTCCTGCTGTGAATATTGCCTTGGATGCTGCTGGCGGACGCGTGATGCAAGAGGTCACCCGAGAAAATATTGGTAAACCGATGGGCATGATCTTGTTTGAGAAAGGCAAAGGCGAAGTTCTTACCATTGCCACCATTCAAAGTGAATTTGGCTCCAAGTTTCAAATTACCGGGCAACCGACTACTGAAAGTGCCAATGACTTAGCCCTCTTATTGCGCGCAGGCTCTTTAGCTGCCCCAATGGAAATTATCGAAGAGCGCACCATCGGACCAAGTCTAGGCGCTGAAAATATTGAGAAAGGCTTTAAATCACTGATCATTGGTTTTGCAGCGATCTCCCTCTTTATGATGGCGTATTACCTGCTATTTGGAACCTTTTCAGTCATCGCGCTAGCGGTGAACTTACTGCTACTCATCTCTGTCCTATCCATGCTGCAAGCAACCCTCACCCTTCCGGGCATCGCTGCGATGGCGCTTGCACTCGGCATGGCGATTGACTCTAACGTACTGATTAACGAACGTATTCGTGAAGAGCTACGTAATGGGGCTGCCCCTCAAACAGCCATTGCGGTTGGTTTTGATAAGGCATGGGCAACCATCCTAGACTCCAATGTCACCACCTTAATTGCTGGATTGGCACTGCTGGCATTTGGCTCAGGCCCCATCAAAGGCTTTGCAGTAGTTCATTGCCTAGGTATCCTGACTTCGATGTTCTCCGCTGTCTTCTTTTCACGTGGCATTGTTAATCTTTGGTACGGTAAAAATAAGAAGGTTCAAAAACTCGCTATCGGCCAAGTTTGGCGTCCACAGGAGAAATAAGCTATGGAATTTTTCCGAATCAAAAAAGATATTCCTTTTATGCGCCATGCGTTGGTGCTCAATGCAATTTCTTTCATTACCTTTTTAGCAGCTGTTTTCTTTCTCTGGCACAACGGTCTTCACCTGTCTATTGAATTTACTGGTGGCACTGTCATGGAGGTCAGCTACCCGCAGACTGCGCCACTCGACTCCATTCGAACCAAAGTAGAACAGTTGGGATATGCAGACACCCAGATTCAAAATTTTGGCAGCTCACGTGATGTCATGATTCGTTTGCCCGTACAAAAAGATGCTGCAGGGAAGGTGATTTCTTCAGCGGATCAAAGCATTGCAGTCATGCAAGCACTTAATCCTGAGGCTTCTGGCGCAAAACTACAGCGGGTTGAATTTGTTGGGCCGCAAGTTGGTCAAGAGCTTGCCTTGGATGGTTTAAAAGCCCTGATCTTTGTGATCATTGGCATTGTTATTTATCTATCTTTCCGTTTTGAGTGGAAATTTGCACTTGCCGGCATTATTGCGAACCTGCATGACATCGTCATCATCCTAGGCTTCTTCGCCTTCTTCCAATGGGAATTCTCCCTTTCTGTATTAGCTGCTGTGCTGGCGGTATTGGGCTACTCCGTGAATGAATCTGTCGTGATCTTTGATCGTATTCGCGAAAACTTCCGCAAATACCGCAAGATGAATACCCAGGAAATTATTGATAACGCCATCACCAGCACCATCAGTCGCACCGTGATCACTCACGGTAGTACTGAGATGATGGTCTTGGCGATGCTTATTTTCGGTGGCCCTACCCTCTTTTACTTTGCCCTTGCCCTAACCATCGGCATTCTGTTTGGTATTTACTCTTCTGTATTCGTAGCGGCGGCACTTGCAATGTGGCTCGGCGTGACACGAGAAGACTTAGTCAAAGGTGATCGCAAGCCCGATGATGCTAACCGTAATGATGACCCAAATTTTGGCGCCCAAGTTTAATTGAGTCTGAAATGTTGATTTTCAAGGGCGGCTACTATTTTTGTAGTTGCCCCTTGATGTTCGGTTGAGTAATCTTTTGCAGCATGACTCATCCTCACTAGCTCAGCTGAATTCAATAGTAATTCTTCTACAGAATTGGCTAACGCAGCATTTCCTGGGATCCGCTTTGCTGCACCTATTTCCAAGGCATCCAAAGTCGCTTGCTGAAAATTATAAGTATGCTCACCCAGCAATACTGGGCAACCGGCAGCGCAAGCCTCGATTAAATTCTGCCCCCCAAAAGGAAGTAGGCTGCCTCCCATAATCACCAGGTTTGCAGCGCTGTAATACAGTGGCATTTCACCCATAGAGTCGCCCAAAATCACTTGTAAATTTGCATCCACATTCGGAATACCTGACCACTCTGTACGACGGCAATAGACAAATTCTGCCTCATGCATTTGTTTAGCTACTTCGGCAAATCGCTCGGGATGGCGCGGCACTAAACACAGTAAAGGCATCACCTCAAAATGATGACCTAGCAATATCTCTTTCCATGCTTTTAGAATCAATGCCTCTTCGCCATCGCGCGTGCTAGCTGCGCAAACCATCATGCGTCCCTGAGCGTTGAGCGCACGTTGCCATACCCTACCTTGCTGAACTAAATGCGGATCTAGCGGCACATCGAACTTTAGATTGCCCACGGTATCTGCATTACGCACCCCTAGACTTCGGTAGCGCTGGGTATCCAATTCGGTTTGCGCCAAAATACCAGTAAAAGCTTGAAATAGTGCTCTACCTGCTTTACCAAACAGCCGCACACGACGTGCGCTACGCTCTGATAAACGGGCATTGACTAAAAATAATGGCAGATGTATCTGGGCACAATAAAACACGATTGTTGGCCAAGCTTCCGTTTCCATTAACAAACCCATTCTTGGTCTGAAGGTGCGAATGAAATGCGCAACAGCCCAGCATACGTCATACGGTAAATATACTTGCTGTAGCTGACCAGACTCAATCGCTTTTGCGAATACAGTAGCGCCCGTAAGACGGCCATTAAGTGTCATGTGTGTGAGTAGAATCGTTTCACCGCGAGCAAGATAATCATCAATCAGTGGTTGAGCTGCCCTTGTCTCGCCTACAGATACCGCATGAATCCAGATGGATCCCTGAATACCTGGTTGTGCATTAGCAAAACCCAGTCGCTCAGAGAAATGCTTTAAGTACGCAATGGAATGACGGGTTCGCCAAGCAAGGCGGATAAAAGCGAATGGCAGTAGGAGGTGCCAAAGCAATTGGTAAAAAGTAAACCAGATCTTGGGACGAGCACCGTATTGTGAATCTAATGGTGCTTGACCCAGGCTAGGTGTCAGGCTCACTTTTTTAAACGTTCAGTCAATTCGACCGCCTTACCTAAATAGGTAGATGGCGTCATCTCTAGCAATAACTGTTTTGCATCATCCGGAATTTTCAGGCCACGAATAAAAGTTTGTAGATCCGCCTGATTAATCCCTTTTCCACGCGTTAACTCTTTAAGCTGCTCATATGGATTTTCAATTCCATAGCGGCGCATGACGGTTTGTACCGGTTCCGCTAGCACTTCCCAGCAAGCATCTAAGTCAGCCGCGATAGCTGCATGGTTCACTTCTAATTTACTCAGTCCGCGTAAGGCGCTGTCATATGCCAATACGCTATGGCCAAATGCTGGCCCTAAATTACGCAAAACAGTGGAGTCTGTTAAATCGCGCTGCCAACGTGAGATTGGTAACTTCTCAGCCAAATGGCGCAATAGTGCATTGGCCACACCGAGGTTGCCCTCAGAGTTTTCAAAATCAATCGGGTTCACCTTATGCGGCATCGTTGAGGAACCAATCTCCCCGGCTTTAGTGCGTTGCTTAAAATAACCAATCGAAATATATGCCCAGAAATCGCGGTCCATATCCAACAAGATCGTATTAGCTCGGGCAATAGCATCAAATAATTCAGCCATTCCATCATGTGGCTCGATCTGAATCGTATATGGATTGAAGGTTAAACCCAAGCGCTTTTCGATTACATTTTTAGAAAAATTTTCCCAATCAAAATCGGGATAGGCCGATAAGTGGGCGTTGTAGTTACCCACAGCACCATTCATTTTTGCTAGCAAGGGAACTGACGCAATAACAGCAATAGCCCGCTCTAACCGTTTAGCAATATTAGCTAACTCTTTGCCCAAAGTGCTTGGGGAGGCTGGTTGACCATGTGTACGGGATAACAAAGGTACCTTAGCATTTTCTAAAGCTAAATCTGTAAGCACACCAAGTACCTTGCGTAGTTGTGGCAACAGCACTTCATCACGCGCCCCACGTAACATCAAGCCATGGGAAGTGTTGTTGATATCCTCAGATGTACAAGCAAAGTGAATAAACTCACTGGCTTTTAATAAATCAGGTCGACCAGAAACTTTTTCTTTCAAAAAGTATTCCACTGCTTTGACATCATGGTTGGTCACAGCCTCAATATCTTTAATGCGCTGTGCATCTGCATCAGAGAAGTTTTCTGGCAGAGCTAATAAAAAAGCTTCATCCGCCGCACTAATGTTAGGTACATCTGGCAATCCTGCAGCAGCCAACGCTAATAACCAATGAATCTCTACAAAAACCCGCTGACGCATAAAGGCAGCCTCAGACAACCAAGGTCGTAAGGCATCGAGCTTTACGGCATAGCGACCATCTAAGGGGGAAAGTGCACTGAGGGTAGAAAGCGGCTGGCTCACAGATATTGCCTTTACTAAAGTATGTCGATAAAGTCTGATTTTAATGCGTTCTGCAAGGGATACCAAGCCGGAGACGATCCCCTCATAGGATGGCTATAATCCACCCCATGAAACTCATCGGATCACTCACTAGCCCCTACGTACGCAAAGTACGCATTGTTTTCTTGGAAAAGAAAGTCGATATTGACCTTCAATTAGAGAATGTATGGGCTGCAGACACGCAAATGCCCTCATTTAACCCGCTAGGGAAGGTGCCTTGCCTGATTTTAGAAGATGGGGATGCGATCTACGACTCCCGAGTGATCGCCGAGTATGCAGATGCTTTGAGCCCTGTTTCTAAGCTGATTCCAAGCGATAACCGTGAGCGTGCAACTGTCAAAACTTGGGAAACCTTGGCTGACGGGATCATGGACGCCGGCATTCTGGCACGTCTTGAGCGTACCTTACGCCCTGCTGAGCAGCAAAGCCAAGATTGGGTAGACCGCCAAATGGGCAAAATTAATAACGCACTGCGGGTGCTGTCTGAGCAATTGGGTGGAAATGCATGGTGCCATGGCAATCAAATGACCTTAGCCGATGTTGCTGTTGGGTGTGCAGTTGGGTATTTACTACTTCGATTCCCTCAAGTGCAATGGCAAACCCAATATCCCAATCTTGATCGCCTTTATCAGAAGCTACTCCAGCGCCCTTCTTTTATGGAAACTGAGCCGCCAAAGGCTTAACTATTTGAGGCGGAGATGATTCCGCCGCCTAAACAGACATCACCAGCGTACAAAACAGCAGATTGACCCGGAGTAACAGCCCATTGAGCTTGCGTGAAACCGAGCTGAAAACTCAGATTGCCGTCCAAGCCGGCCTCTAGCGCGCAAGCTGAATCAGTCTGACGATAGCGTGTCTTCGCAGCATATTGGCCCGGCATGGGCGCAGTTCCAGCAATCCAACTGGCATCAATTGCAGAAAGCTGATGGGCTTGCAGCCAGGGGTGTTCGTGACCCTGAACCACATATAGCGTGTTGCTAGTAACGTCCTTGCGAGCGACATACCAAGCATCGCCATTACCATCTTGACTACCGCCTAAGCCAATGCCTTTGCGTTGCCCCAGGGTAAAGAAAGCGAGCCCCATATGCTCTCCCACTGTTTTCCCTTCGGGCGTTTTGATGGGGCCGGGAGTACGAGGCAGATAGCGACTAAGAAATTCTTGGAAGGGGCGCTCTCCAATAAAACAAATGCCTGTAGAGTCTTTCTTGCGTGCATTGTGAAGGCCAATATGCTCGGCAAGCTGGCGTACTTCTATTTTTGCAATCTCACCTAAAGGAAACATGACATTGGCTAACTGACTTTGCGTGAGACGATGCAAAAAGTAGCTTTGGTCTTTGCTGGCATCTACGGCCTTCAATAGGCTACTTTGACCACCCTCATGACGAACTCGGGCATAGTGGCCAGTGGCGATAGCATCCGCACCCAAGCTGATAGCGTGATCTAAAAAGGCTTTAAATTTGATTTCTGCATTGCAAAGCACATCGGGGTTGGGGGTTCTGCCTGCGGCGTATTCTCGCAAAAATTCAGCAAATACCCGCTCTCGATATTCAGCAGCAAAATTCACAGCCTCAACATCAATACCGATCAAATCGGCAACAGAGACGACATCAAGCCAGTCCTGACGCGCCGAGCAGTAATCATCGCTATCGTCATCCTCCCAGTTCTTCATGAATAAACCAATAACTTCATAACCCTGTTGCTTGAGCATCCAGGCAGCTACAGACGAATCTACCCCTCCTGACATCCCAATAACGACTTTGGACGGTTTTTTGGATGGAATTGAAGCAGGTATTACAGAAGAATTGAACTGGATCATCAAAAAATGCGAAAATTGGGCAGCACTAAAAACACCATTGTAAAAGTCTTCGCCTAAATCCACGAAATTTAGACGAAAACAGGTCATTAACGGTCAGGATCGACGTCAGACATTGTTTTACCGAGTTAACTAAAATAGTTTTTTTAAAAATTTGTATTTGGAGACATGCCATGCGCATAGGGGTACCACTGGAAATCAGACCCGGGGAAACTCGAGTAGCCGCCACACCAGAAACAATCAAAAAGTTGATTGCTCAAGGACACACTGTTGTAGTTCAAAAGGATGCAGGCGTTAGAGCCAGTCAGCCCGATTCTGCTTATGAAGCAGTGGGCGCTACGATTGGAAGCGCTAGCGATGCATTGGGTGCGGAAATCGTCTTTAAGGTGCGCGCACCTGAAGCCGCCGAACTACAACAAATTCACTCTGGCAGCGTGCTAATCGGCATGCTCGATCCGTTTGATAATGACAATATCGCTGCAATGGCTGCCCAAGGTATTACTGCGTTTTCCTTAGAAGCTGCCCCTAGAACTACCCGTGCCCAAAGCATGGATGTACTTTCTTCACAAGCCAATATTGCTGGATACAAAGCAGTTATGGTTGCTACCAATGAATATCAGCGCTTCATGCCAATGCTGATGACTGCCGCTGGCACTGTTAAAGCTGCACGCGTTTTAATCTTGGGCGCTGGGGTTGCCGGCTTGCAAGCAATCGCCACTGCAAAACGCTTAGGCGCCGTCATTGAGGCCTCCGATGTTCGCCCTGCTGCTAAAGAGCAAATTGAATCTTTAGGCGCTAAATTTGTTGACGTTCCTTACGAGACTGATGAAGAGCGTGAGATTGCTAAAGGGGTTGGTGGCTATGCTCGTCCAATGCCAGAAGCCTGGATGAAGCGTCAGGCGGCACTAGTTGCTGAAAAAGCACAGCAGGCTGACATCGTCATTACAACCGCTCTCATTCCAGGGCGCAAACCTCCAGTCTTATTACATAGCGACACAGTAGCAAAAATGAAGCCTGGCTCTATCGTGATCGACCTTGCTGCTGGTCGTGGTGACAATGGTTCCGGTAACTGTCCGCTAACTGAAGCAGATAAGATCGTGCAAAAGAATGGCGTCAAGATTATTGGCTACACCAATCTTGCTAGTATGGTGGCAGCTGATGCTTCAGCCCTGTACTCACGCAACTTACTCGATTTCATGAAGTTGATTGTTGATGCGCAAGCAAAGTTGGTCATTCCAACGGATGACGACATAGTTACCGCTTGCTTAATGTGTCGTGATGGCCAAGCCATCCGCAAAAACTAATCGAAATATTCTTTTAAGGAAACATCATGGATCTCGCTGCCTTTCAAAGCATCCTCACTGTTCAAAACATTACGGTATTCGTACTGGCAATTTTTGTTGGCTACCACGTTGTCTGGAATGTCACTCCAGCGTTACACACACCTTTAATGGCGGTTACTAATGCTATTTCTGGAATCATTATTGTTGGCGCACTCTTGCAGACCGAAGTGATTGGTGGCGATGAGATCACGCTGACCAGCATCATTGGTGCGGTTGCCGTGTTTTTGGCTTCAATCAATATTTTTGGTGGCTTTATGGTCACGCGTCGCATGCTGGAGATGTTTAAGAAAAAAGCTCCTAAAGCAAACGCGGCAGAAACCAAATAAAGAAAACTAAATCATGTTAAACATCACAGCAATTTCCTATCTTATTTCTTCGGTGCTGTTTATCCTCGCCTTGCGTGGATTATCTTCACCCACAACTTCCAGACAAGGGAATACTTTCGGCATGATCGGCATGTTGCTTGCCGTAATTACCACCTTCTTAATTCCGGACTTTAAGCCCGTCTTCTCATTAATCATTGGTGCGATTGTTGCAGGCGCAATCATTGGAATGGTGGCTGCTAAGCGTGTACAGATGACAAAGATGCCAGAGCTCGTTGCGCTCATGCACTCTTTCGTTGGTTTATCCGCAGTATTAATTGCAATCGCAGCGGTTTTTAATCCAGCACACGACCATACTGGCGCCCAGAAAATTGAACTCTTCATTGGTGCATTTATTGGCGCCATTACATTTACAGCCTCTGTGATTGCTTTTGGCAAACTCTCTGGCAAGGTCAGCGGTAAGCCAGTCACTTTTGCTGGTCAACACCTATTGAACCTAATTCTTGCTATTGGCATGGTTAGTGGTGGGGTCATGTACTTTATGTCCGGTAGTCACGAGGCCTTCCTGGTGATGTGCGCAATCGCTTTGGTATTGGGCGTAACGCTCATCATCCCTATTGGCGGTGCTGATATGCCGGTTGTAGTGTCTATGCTTAATAGCTACTCTGGTTGGGCTGCAGCAGGTATCGGTTTTACTTTGAATAATCCCGTGTTGATTATTGCTGGTGCTTGCGTAGGCTCCTCTGGCGCTATCCTTTCTTACATTATGTGTAAGGCGATGAACCGCTCCATCTTAGCCGTCCTACTCGGCGGATTTGGTGCTGAAGCAGCCTCCGCTGGTGGTGATGATGGTGCGCCAAAAAACTACAAAACTGGCTCACCTGAAGATGCTGCTTTCTTAATGGAGAATGCAGACACTGTCATTATTGTTCCTGGTTATGGCCTTGCAGTTGCTCGTGCCCAGCACTCCCTCAAAGAGTTAACAGAAAAATTAACCCACCACGGCGTTACCGTCAAATATGCGATTCATCCAGTTGCCGGACGGATGCCTGGTCATATGAACGTATTACTAGCGGAAGCTGAAGTTCCATACGATCAGGTATTTGAAATGGAAGATATTAATAGTGACTTTGGTCAGGCTGACGTAGTACTTGTCCTGGGTGCAAATGACGTTGTTAATCCAGCAGCACGTACACCAGGAAGCGCTATTTTCGGTATGCCAATTTTGGAGGCATTCAAAGCTAAAACCATCATTGTGAACAAACGTTCAATGGCAGCTGGTTATGCAGGCTTAGATAACGAGCTCTTTTACATGGACAAAACGATGATGGTCTTCGGGGATGCGAAGAAGGTTGTGGAAGACATGGTCAAGGCAGTCAGCTGATACTTTGCCGCATTGATAAATGACCGCCTAAGGGCGGTTTTTTATTGCGTTAATATAAGAGAAATAGTGCTTTTAGTATAAAAATATGTACCTCAAGGACAAATCATCATGAAAGTTTTGCTGATATCGATCGCTAGCTTACTTTGCGCCACTATCGCCCATGCGCAAGTGATCTATCCCGGTCGATCTATTCAAACGATCATGCCACTGCAAGCAGGTAGTGGCGTTGATATCTTAATGAGACCGATTGTTCAAAAAATGGGAGAGAACTTAGGTCAAGCCATCACTATTGAAAATATTCCTGGTGGTGCCGGACTAATTGGTGCGACTAAGGTTGCTCAAAGCGCGCCCGATGGCTACACCTTAGGCGCTTTCAATGACAGCATTCTCACCATGCTTCCCAATCTTTACAAGAAGGTAGATTACGACCCAGTAACTAGCTTTGCACCCATCTCTGAAGTAGCTGCCATTACTTTTGTGATGGTTGCCAACCCAAACTTTCCCGGCAATACTGCCGCTGACCTAGTACGCATCGCCAGAGAAAATCCAGGGAAGATTGATTACGCCTCAGGTGGCAATGGCTCACCTCAACATATTGGTATGGAGATCTTTCGTCAATATACTGGCGCTCCTTTGGTCCATATTCCCTATCGCGGTGCCGCAGCTGCAGTAACTGATGTCATAGGGGGTCAAGTGCCGGTGATGATAAGCGCTCTATCAGTTGCTCTTCCACATATACGCGCAGGCAAGCTAAAGGTGTTGGGGGTAACTAGTAAGACGCGCTCACCACTACTACCTAATGTGCCCACCGTAAATGAAAGTATCAAAGGTTATGACTTCTCAACCTGGGGTGCGCTCCTTGCGCCAAAGGGAACGCCACCAGCCATGATTGATAAGTTAAATGAATCTCTTGCAGCAGCCCTTAAGGATCCTAAATTACGAGAGCAACTCATTCAGCAAGGCTTTGAATTTGTTCCATTAGGCCAAGACCATTTAAAAATGATGATCGCTCAAGGTCTAACTAGAATGAAGAAAGTAATTAAGGACGGCGGCATTCAGCCAGATTGATTTTTACCTAGTCATGCGGTAAAAAATAAGTAAAAAAAATGCCTGGTCTCGTGAACCAGGCATTTTAATTTCTACAGCTAAGTAGCTGAGGAAATGGACAGCTATTACATCATGCCGCCCATACCACCCATACCACCCATGCCACCCATATCTGGCATACCACCGCCAGCCGAGTCATCCTTTGGCGCTTCGCAGATTGCGCAATCCGTTGTTAACAGCAATGCTGCAACAGAAGCTGCGTTCACTAAAGCAGTCTTAGTTACTTTAGTTGGATCAATCACACCCTGAGCTACCATGTCACCGTACTCACCAGTGGCTGCGTTGTAACCATTGTTGCCTTTGCTTGCTAACACTGCATTCACTACTACGCTAGCTTCATCGCCTGCATTAGAAACGATGATGCGCAGTGGCTCTTCCATTGCACGCAATACGATACTGATACCAGCGTCTTGATCAGCGTTATCGCCTTTAAGACCTTTGATACCCTGCATTGCACGAATCAAAGCAACGCCACCGCCAGGAACAATACCTTCTTCAACAGCAGCACGAGTAGCGTGTAATGCATCATCAACGCGTGCTTTCTTTTCTTTCATTTCAACTTCAGTAGCAGCACCAACACGAATCACTGCAACACCGCCTGCCAATTTGGCAACGCGCTCTTGTAATTTTTCTTTGTCGTAGTCACTAGTAGCTTCTTCGATCTGAACACGTACATTCTTCACACGCGCTTCAATTGCTTTAGCATCGCCAGCACCATCAATAATGATGGTGTTTTCTTTGCCAACTTCAATACGCTTAGCTTGACCTAAATGCTCAAGGGTTGTTTTCTCGAGAGTGAGGCCAATTTCTTCAGCAATCACAGTGCCGCCAGTCAAAATCGCGATGTCTTCTAGCATGGCTTTACGACGATCACCAAAACCAGGAGCTTTCACAGCGCAAGTTTTAATAATGCCGCGAATGTTATTTACTACTAAAGTTGCCAAGGCTTCGCCTTCAACATCTTCCGCAATAATCAACAATGGACGGCCAGACTTTGCTACTTGCTCAAGCACTGGCAGCAGGTCACGGATGTTGCTTACTTTTTTGTCGAACAAGAGTACATATGGTGTTTCTAAAATCGCAACTTGCTTTTCTGGTTGGTTGATAAAGTAAGGAGAAAGGTAACCACGGTCAAATTGCATCCCTTCAACCACTTCCAACTCATCTTCCAATGACTTACCATCTTCAACGGTAATCACACCTTCTTTACCTACTTTTTCCATAGCTTCAGCAATACGCTGACCAATGCTGTAGTCGCTGTTTGCGGAGATTGAACCCACTTGAGCGATTTCTTTTGTCGTTGTACAAGGCTTACTAATCTTCTTGAGTTCTTCGATTGCAGCAGAAACTGCCTTATCAATACCGCGCTTCAAGTCCATTGGATTGTGGCCTGACACTACATACTTCATGCCTTCACGAACGATAGATTGAGCTAAAACGGTTGCAGTTGTTGTGCCATCACCAGCGATGTCAGCAGTTTTAGAGGCAACCTCTTTCACCATCTGCGCACCCATGTTTTGGAGCTTGTCTTTGAGTTCGATTTCTTTTGCTACGGACACGCCATCTTTAGTGATGATAGGGCCACCGAATGAGCGCTCCATAACTACGTTACGACCCTTTGGGCCTAAAGTAGTTTTTACTGCATTAGCTAGAATATTGACACCCTCTACCATCTTGGTACGGGCGTTATCTCCAAAAATTACGTCTTTTGCTGCCATGATTAAATTCCTTTCGTGGATACTGATTACTTCTGTACAACAGCCATGATGTCTTCTTCGCGCATTACGAGAAGCTCGTCGCCATCGACCTTAACTGTTTGGCCAGCATATTTGCCGAATAACACCCGATCGCCAACTTTGACGTCTGGTGCATTTAACTTACCGCTGTCATCACGCTTGCCTGGACCAACGGCTAAAACTTCACCTTGATCTGGCTTTTCAGCAGCAGCATCCGGAATGATGATTCCTGAGGCAGTTTTTGATTCTTGATCTAAACGTTTGATAATTACGCGATCATGTAAAGGACGCAGATTCATTCCTTCTCCTATGTTAGTAAGTGTTAACTAGTTAAAATTCTTATATAAATCAATGGTTTGTAATCTCTTCACTTGAAAACTAAGGCAGATAGTTCGAAAACAAGCTGTTTTAGCACTCTCGTGTAGGGAGTGCTGATTATATAGGTCTGAAACTGGGGATTTCAAGAGTGAATTGCCTTAAATTTCATGCGGACTCTCTATTTCCTATAATTGAGGGGGATTAGTAGGTAGATTCCTACGAATAAATAAGCTTATAGCCATTACCGCTCCAATCTGTCGTGCCTAGACTGACTAGTCAATGATTGGAGATTGCTGATGAGCCCGAAATCCCGGCTGTACACGCTTGTAAAAGCCTGGAAGAACAAACCCTTCCAAGAAGTACGCGACGCTTGTGGTCAGCCTTGGCTGGGCCTTAACAGTGAAGCACTGAAAGAGCACCAATCGTGGTCCCAGCGACAGACGATTGGTCACGAACCCATCTTTAACACGCAGGGAACCAAGCTGACTAGTTCACTATTTAGACCATTACTTACTGCCAGCGATAGTCAAGTCCTCAGACTATTCATGGAAGGCTTAGATACGATTAGCTATTGGTATCGCAGTGGCCGGTTTATCCCTGGAATATTGCCCCTACCAGAGCATGTCTTTGAATCTAATGATTTTATTGATGGGCTAAGCGACCTCATTCTAAATTCCAGATTACCAGTAGGTTTAATCAGCCTGGGCGTGCATCAACTGGAAAAGCCACACTTATCTACTGATGGCAAAAACGGCTTGCTTCGCATGCGTCGTTTAGGGGTATTAATTCATATGCTCAATTACTCCGGGACACTCTCGCAAATGCGCTGGGCCGAAGAAATACAACCCGAAGGGATTCATCTCGATATTACTCAGTTTCGAACTTCAACCGCCCCAGCTGAAATCTTTTCTCATGGCAAGAGATTCAAAAGTCAGATTTATGCCAGCAATATCACTCTTGTCAAAGATATAGAAAATGCGATCGCCATTGGAGCTCAGCACTGCTATGGGGGACTAATGATGCCCTCAGTCAGCCGCCATCAAATATTACACATTAACGATAGTCGTATCGCTAAGGCCATTTTTTCGCTGCACCCTCATCAAAACCTAAACGGAGACAAGTAATGAGAAAACGCGTGATGTTGGTAGATGATCATCCTGCCATGTTGATGGCTTTAAAGAGTATGTTGCAAGATCAGCTGTTGTTTGAAATAGCAGGGCAGGCTCAAAATGGAGAAGAATGTTTACGCTCCATCAAGGAAGTCAATCCCAATATGGTGATTCTAGATCTAGATATGCCTAAGACTGACGGGTTTGACATCATTAGGCGTATTGGACTGATGCATCCCGAGGTGCGCATCCTTGTATTGTCCAGTTTGGCTGAGGCAGTCTACGGGGGTCGAGTGCGATCCCTCGGTGCCCATGGTTTTGTCAACAAAACTGCTGGGGCAGATGTCATCCTAGCAGCATGTGTTGCCATCTCTCAGGGGTATACCTTTTTCACGCATGGAAAAAATGGCAACACCTCTTTAAGTGATGACGATAAATTAGCCCTTATTTCAGATCGTGAGCTCCAAGTGATGAAGTATCTCGGCAAGGGCAACACCAATCAGCAGATTTCAGATTTACTACATATCAGCAATAAGACGGTGGCTACCTATAAAACAAGGGTCTTTGACAAGCTGGGTATCAACAATATTGCTGATCTTATTTTATTTTGTCGTATGAATCAAATTATCGAAAGCTAATCTGTAGCATGCATCGATTCATCCTTAAGTTCACTTATGTAATCCTCTGCATTGCTACAAGACTAGCCCATGCTGGGCCTTTCAGCGCCTCAGAGAAAGCATGGATCGATGCTCACCCTATAGTGAGATTTAGTATTCATGAAAAATATGCGCCCTACCTTCAGCATGATGGTGTCTTTCAATCCCTTCTGCTGAAATTAGGGGAATGCACACGACAGCAATACACGCCCATCTGGAGAAAATCAGATCAAGATGGGCTAGAGCAATTGGTAAATGGGCAAGTAGACTTCATCATCGATCCACCAGAAGTGAGCAGTCGTGTTTTACAATTTGGCACACTCTCTGAGTCGATTTTTTGGGGGCATGATGCCGTTGTTACCAAAATAGATCAATCATTGTTGAGACTCACTGATCACTCAAGAATTGCTTACTTTAAACGTGGTTTTGAGAGTCCCCCTGCCTCATCTAGTCAATCCGATTCCGATCTGAGCTCGTCAAATGAACTGCTGCAAGCACTCATTAGAAATGACATTGAGGCCCTCATCATGCCCATTCGCTTAGCGAAACAATTAATCCACACTACCCAAGAACTCGATCTCAAGATAGATGGAATATACGGGAGAGAACCCTTTGCATATCGCTGGTTAATTTCTTTTCATAACAGCCCTCTACAAAGTATCTTGAAGCATTTTCTAGATGACTTAGATCCACTCGAGTCACGCCGTCTATTTACCTTAAACGAAACGCAGCTTGTTTCAGAGTCCCGTAGCGGACATCATCGTGCCTTACCTTGGCTTAGCACTGTGTTGCTATTAATGATTGGCGGCATTGTGTTTTACCAACTCCAAAGAAAGTACTTCCTCCAAAAACAAGCCGCGATAGCCCTGATGCACTCTAAAGACCTTGCTGAAAAAGCCAATGCAGCCAAGTCTGCGTTCTTAGCTACGATGAGCCACGAGATTCGGACGCCGATGAATGCCATCCTGGGCGTTCAGGAGCTTCTGCTGGGCAGCGCTGATTTTCCTAAAAAAGATAAGCCCCTGCTTAAAAGTGCACAAGCATCAGCAGAATCCTTGCTGGGTATGCTCAACCAAGTATTGGATATTTCTAAGATTGAAGCAGGAAAGCTTACTCTGAACCTAGAACCTAGTAACTTACATCAGCTTCTCATAGATATTCATTCCGCATTCACGACAGTGGCACAAAAACAGAACTTACTATTGCACACTACTATTGATCCAAGAATGGCTGAAGTGCTCATGATTGATAGTTTGCGTTTACGACAAGTGCTACAAAATTTACTGAGTAACGCGATTAAATTTACCAGTCAAGGTGAGATCTATTTCTCAATCACAGTATTAGCAGACGATCATGCTGGCCAACTGATTGAATTCAGAGTGATTGATACCGGGGTTGGTATGGGTAGCGCTCAGATTGAACTTGCCCTTCAGGCTTTTGAACAAGTGCCCTCTTCACAAGAGTCTGGCCTATGTGAGCAAACGCGGGGTACAGGTCTGGGCCTAACTATTACAAATCACCTAGTCAACTCTATGAATAGCCATCTCTACTTTGAGAGTGCGCCAGGCTTTGGGAGTAACGTTCACTTTTCAGTCGCATTCCCAAGAACCAGCATCGCTGCCTCTAAGGTCTCTTTTTTTGATGCATTGGCAGAGCACCCAAGAAGAATCATTGCCAAAAGAAAAGGTGGGCGAAGCAACCCCATACAAGCATTAGTAGTAGAGGATCACCCTGCTAGTAGGCAAATTTTGTCACTTCAATTAGAGGTGCTAGGCATACAAACTCAGGTTTGTGAAAATGCACTCTTGGCACTTGAGCTGCTGGGCAATCATTCTTTTGATCTTCTATTAACCGATCAATCTATGCCCGGCATGCAGGGCTCTGACTTAGCAAGAGATATTCGATCTACTGGCAATACTTCACTCATCATCATTGGCGTCACTGCTGATATTTATGCATTAGATTCGCGTCATCAATTTTTATCTGCTGGCATGAATAGTATCCTTATTAAGCCCCTCAGTTTGGGGGCTCTAGAAAATGAATTGCTACGCTATTTTGACTCAAACACTTCCACAGAAATTACTGAGGAGCCCTATTCTTTTGAGATCTTTTCTAATCTGATTGGAGATGACCCCCAGAAAATATTAATCGTCCTTGAAGAGATTCAAAAAGTCCATGATGAGGTGCTGACCAAACTCCAATCGGCACAAGAGGGTTATTTAATAGATAAAGCAGATTTTCTAAGCTGGGTGCATAAAGTAAAAGGTGGGGCTCAGTTATTGCAGGCCTCCCAATTTATCGACGCCTGTATCAGGCTAGAAGCTTCCGAGCCTCAGAATGACCTACTAGCTAAGTGTATTGCGGAGTTCATTGCCCTCCTGGAAGAGCAAAACCGTATTATTCAAACCTATAAAGTGCAATATATGCCATAAAATCAGGAGCATGCACGCATCATCATTCTCACCATTACAGCCTAAGGCCATACTAGTCCTCTGGGCTTGCCTCTTCATCTCTACCCCAGCCCATCCGGGCCAAAGTACTGCCTCAGGAGCTGCACTACAACAGATTCCGAGTGCGGTTGCAGCTAGCCTTGAAAAAAATCAAATCCCTAAAGAAGCTATCAGTATCTCGGTAATCGAGATTGAGCAAGATCGTCACGGCAAAATGACCGCTAAACCAGAGCTGGATTGGCGCTCTACTCAAGCCATGAATCCTGCTTCGACAATGAAGCTCCTAACCACTCTTGCAGGCTTAGATCTTCTGGGACCGAAATATCGCTGGCGCACTGCGTTATTTACTGATGGCCTTATTCGGCAGGGGATTCTTAAAGGCAATATCTACTTACAGGGAACAGGGGATCCTAAATTAATTCCTGAAGAATTCGCCAAGATGATGAAAGCATTACAAAATTTAGGCATTCAAAAGATTGATGGTAATTTAATTTTTGATAGGAGCGCTTACGCACCAAGCGTCATGGAACACAACACCATTGACGGCGAATCGCTTCGGTCTTACAACGTACCGCCAGATCCGCTCCTCTATGCTTTTAGAACGCTCTCTTTTCAGTTAGGTAAATCACGGACAGCCGATTTTATTGATATCAACTTTAGCCCGCCACTATCCCAACTCAAAGTAATAAATCAAATGCAATTAGTGGATCGGGCCTGTGAAAACTGGAAAAGTAATATTCGATTTAATTTAGAGACTGACAGCGTAGCGGCTAATCAGGATCAATTACTCACTGCCCAATTCTCGGGTAGCTTTCCTAATGGGTGCAAAGATGTGAACTATAACGTTGTAGCTTTAGATGCCAACACCTTCCTCACTCAGGGCTTTGTTGCTGCATGGGAACTATCAGGCGGCCGTTGGGCACAAACGCCTATTGGGAAATCTGGCACTGTTCCCATGTCAGCTCGATCATTGTTGCAATTTGAAGGTATCTCGCTTGCAGATGACGTGCATGATATTAATAAATACTCAAATAATGTCATGGCTCGGCAGCTCTTATTGACCCTGGCACTTGAAAAAATAGGCAAGCCTGCCACCACGCAAAATGGGCAACTGGTGATTCAGGCATGGTTAAAAGAGTCTGGCTTAGATTTTCCAGAGCTCGTTATTGAAAATGGCTCCGGCTTATCTCGTAACGAAGCAATATCTGCAGAGCATCTCACACAGTTATTAGTCATGGCGCGTAAGCTGCCTACAGCAGACCTTTTCTATCAGAGCCTTCCTGCAGCAGGTGTAGATGGCACGATGAAAAATCGCTTAATTACCCAGCTGAGAAAGTTTTTGCACCTGAAGAAAAAACCTGAGGTGAGAATAAAAACAGGGTCGCTTGCTGATGTCAGGGCAATCTCTGGCTACGTAATGACTAAATCTGGAAAGATGTATGCCGTGACTTCCTTCATTAACCACCCCAATGCCTGGAGAGGTCTAGAGGCACATGATCAATTACTAGCGTGGTTATTAGAGGATGGGCCCGAGCCAAAGCTTGCGCGCTGAAGACGGTCTCTCACGCCATCCCATTCCTCGCCAGCAGGAGGCTCTGGAAATAGAATAAGGTCCCAGTCCTGCTGATCTAAGTCACGCAGGGATCGATAGAGCAGACTTGCAAATGCAGTGCTATCGCTAGGTAGTGGTATTTCTTCAAAATGTACTGACGGATGACCATCTTCACCTATTGGAGATTCAGACTCCCAAACGCCTACCGCCACCCGAGACTTGGTGTCGGGAAATTCACACAAAGCATCCAAGACTCTGCCAGACTGATACAAACGCAATGGAGTCGCAGGCGCATAGTGTGCGCGCAAACTACCAGATACTTTGGGGAGATTATTTGCAACAGTACTCATAGCCAACTCACCAGGAAGTCGAACTTGAATACCCGTCCTAGTCAAAATATCACTAGGAGTAATCATGCCCGGTCTTAATAGGACCGCATGATCACCTGAAGATAAATCAATAATGGTCGATTCAATACCAACCTTGCAGTCACCACCATCTAACACCATCAAATCTGACATGCCCTCAAACTCACTACGTACATCTGCAGCGCTAGTAGGTGACACCTTACCAAAACGATTTGCCGAAGGTGCAACGACACCCCCCTTAAATTGACGCAACAACCCTTGTGCCAAGGGATGTGCTGGCGCACGAATAGCTACCGTATCTTGACCGCCCGTTAACTCAGTCAAAACGCGTTTATCTTTTTTAAACACAAGTGTGAGCGGGCCTGGCCAAAAGGCATTTATGAGCTTGAGCGCGTCTTCCGAAATATCACGTGCCCAATGGGCAAGCTGAGCGGTCCAGTCAGCCTGGCCAACATCATCGTGATCGGGGGTAGCGATATGCACAATCAAGGGGTGGTTAGAGGGTCGGCCCTTGGCCGTAAAAATCTTTTTAATTGCCTCGGGATTGCTGGCATCTGCACCTAAGCCATAGACTGTCTCAGTAGGAAAGGCGACTAAACCACCATCTCGTAAAGTTTGTACTGCTTGATTGATTTCGGTACCACCATTGGGAATCATTAGCTTAGGGCTCGATCCCGAGTTCAGCAGCGACCGCTGCACAATTTTGACGTGCTTGATTGAGCGACTCACCAAGACAATTGATATGACCCATTTTGCGCCCCATTCTTGGATCCGATTTTCCATATAAATGTAATTTCGTATCGGGATGGGCTAATACTTTATTCCAAGCAGGCTCGATTACTTTATCGATAGCGCCATCAAACCACAGGTCCCCTAAAAGATTCAGCATGGAAACGGGGGCTAGTAAGCGCGTATCACCCAATGGTAGGCGCGCCATACTTCTCACTTGTTGCTCAAACTGACTCGTCACACAGGCGTTCATAGTGTAGTGCCCAGAATTATGTGGGCGTGGTGCAATTTCATTCACCACAACATCACCATTCTTAAGAACAAAAAATTCAACGCAAAGTACCCCAACGTAGTCAATCTTACGAATAAGCGCTTTTGCTGCCTCAATCATTTTCTTCTCTTGCCCAGACTTAAGAGATGGGGCTGGTACGGTCGAGGTAAACAAAATACCATCGCGATGGATATTCTGAGAGACGGGATAAGCCACTACCTCATCATCGTACCCGCGAACTACTAGTACAGACACCTCAAAATCTAACTCCATTCGTTTTTCAAGAACGCAAGGCACCTTTCCTAGTTCGGCCCAAGCAGCTACTAAGGCTGAAGATTCATGCACGGTAATCTGACCCTTGCCGTCATAACCCATCCGAGCAGTTTTAAGAATGCCGGGAAACAGATCAGCGGCAATTAGGGCAATATCAGCATCATGTTCAATTACGCAGTATGGTGCTGGCCCAATATTGGTTTCTTCTTTCCAGGTCGCTAAAAATTTTTTCTCTGCAACGCGATCTTGGGCAATAGAGACACCGTTGCTACGTGGAGCGACAAATACGCCCAAAGCCTCCAACTCATCAAGCGCTTGAGCTGGAACATTCTCAAATTCAGTACTCACTGACTTACACAAATTTGCCATCTTTTTTAAAGCAGCGGAGTCGATGTAATCAGCCTGGATAAATTGCTCGGCAATCGAGCCGGCAGGACTATCGGCACTAGGATCTAAGACGCAGACTTTATATCCCATAGCTTGTGCAGCCTGAGTAAACATCCGCCCTAATTGACCGCCACCTAAAATTCCTAAATATGAACCCGGCAAGATGGGTTCCAAACGTTTCACCATCTGTTTAATATCCTGGCAAATTCATGTTGCGTGCAGCATCTGTTTGCTTGTCACGAAAGTCTGCCAATAGCTTGGCCAAGGCTGGATTATTCACAGCCAGATTTGCGACCACATGCAAAGCAGCATTAGCTGCGCCGGCCTCACCAATTGCAAACGTCGCAACCGGAATACCCTTAGGCATTTGAACGATAGAGTAAAGAGAGTCTTCACCACGTAAATATTTACTGGCAACAGGAACTCCGTAAATTGGAACAATCGTTTTGGAGGCCAACATACCCGGCAAATGTGCAGCGCCACCCGCACCAGCGATGATCGCTTTTAGGCCATTGGCACTCGCAAGCTCGGCGTACTGAAACATATCATCTGGCATGCGATGGGCAGAAAGCACTTTAGCTTCATGAGCAATACCGAAGTGCTTCAGCATCTGTGCGGCATGTTGCATCGTGTCCCAATCAGAATTGGAACCCATGACGATCCCGACGATTGGCTTATTGCTCGAATTTTGACCCATTCAGCTCTCCGAATACCCTGAAATCTTTAGTAGCCGTCTATTATCCCAGCCTTTTCAGGCTGGAGGAAATTAAGCCTTGGTTAAACGCGCAAGCGCTTCGCGGTACTTCTCTGCTGTTTTATCAATGACTTCGGCCGGCAAAGCTGGGGCTGGGGCGGTTTTGGGCCAAGGTTTGCCATCCACTAATGCTATTTCAAGCCAATCCCGGACAAATTGCTTGTCGTAGGAAGGCGGGTTAGCGCCCACATAATAGGTTTCAGAAGGCCAAAAGCGGGAAGAGTCCGCCGTCAAAATCTCATCCATCAGAACTAAATGCCCGCCAGCATCCAATCCAAATTCGAACTTGGTATCGGCGATGATGATGCCCCGAGTTGCTGCATATTCAGAGGCCTCCTTGTACAAACGAATGCTCACCTCACGAATTTGAGTGGCCAAGCTCTCACCAATCAACTCAACCACCTTCTCAAAAGAGATATTTTCATCATGTTCACCAGCCTCTGCTTTTGCAGCGGGTGTAAAAATCGGCTCGGGTAATTTTTGAGCATTCTCCAAGCCCTCTGGTAATGCAATCCCGCAGACCTTACCCGTCTCTTGATAATCTTTCCAGCCACTACCTGCAAGATAGCCACGAACTACTGCCTCAACCATGATGGGTTTAAGACGCCTGGCAACCACCGCTCGACCTTGTACCTGGTCGATTTCATTAGCAGAAACAACACTTGCTGGATCAATCCCGGTTAAGTGATTTGGAATAACGTGGGCTAATTTATCAAACCAAAAATTAGCCATTTGATTGAGCACAATGCCCTTCTCCGGAATCGGCTGACCCATCACGACATCAAAAGCAGATAAACGATCGGTAGTGATCATCAATAACTTGTCATCATCCAGCGCATAGACATCGCGCACTTTCCCCTTTGATAACAAAGGAAGGGACTGTATAGAGGTGGTAAATAAAGCAGGCATATCAAACTTCCTTAGTTCACTTAACGATCTGGGCTAATTTGCCGCTCTTGTATAACTCAGCCATCTTCTCCAATGGAATCGGCTTAATTTTTGATGCTTGACCAGCTGACCCAAAGGCTTGAAAGCGGGCAATACAGACTTTTTTTGCTGCTTCTCGTGCTGGCTTCAAATAATCACGTGGATCAAACTTACTTGGGTTCTCAATAAAGTAACGACGAATCGCACCCGTCATTGCCAAGCGAATATCCGTATCGATATTGATCTTACGTACTCCATGCTTAATACCTTCTTGAATTTCTTCAACAGGCACGCCATAGGTTTCTTTCATATCGCCACCGAACTGGCGGATTTCTGCGAGTAATTCTTGGGGAACACTGGAGGAGCCATGCATCACTAAGTGCGTATTAGGAATACGCGCATGAATTTCTTTAATGCGCTCAATCGCCAAAATATCACCGGTAGGCTTCTTCGTAAACTTATAAGCACCATGGCTAGTACCAATCGCAATTGCCAAAGCATCGCATTGCGTCGCTTTAACAAAATCAGCTGCCTGCTCTACATCCGTCAACAACTGCTCACGCGTCATCTTGCCATCAGCACCATGACCATCCTCTTTATCACCCTGCATAGTCTCGAGTGAACCAAGAACACCTAACTCAGCTTCGACAGTGACTCCAATAGAATGTGAGAATTTGACGACCTCTCTGGATACATCGACGTTATATTCGTAACTAGCAACGGATTTACCATCTGCCTCTAAAGAGCCGTCCATCATCACGCTAGTAAAGCCGCTCTTAATTGCGGCCATACATACGGCTGGGCTTTGACCATGATCTTGGTGCATTACGACGGGAATATGGGGGTAAGCCTCTACTGCTGCTGAAATAAGATGGCGTAAGAATGGCTCACCTGCATACTTACGCGCCCCAGCAGAGGCCTGCATAATTACCGGAGAATCTGCTTCGTCAGCAGCTTCCATAATGGCCGTGACTTGCTCCAAATTATTCACGTTAAATGCAGGTAGTCCATAACCATGTTCTGCCGCATGATCTAAAAGTTGTCGTAAAGATACTAATGCCATGATGATCTCTTTATTAAATTAAATAAGTAATGAATGGGTAAATAACTAGCTTGGGCTAAATTACTTCACCTGAATAATTTTGAGGGAATTGGTGCCCCCTGGTTCGCCCATGGGCTCTCCAGAAGTGAGAACTACAACATCATCTTTCTTCACTACACCAAGTTTTTTCAGGCAATCTTCTACTTCTTGCAAAGCCACGTCTCGATCCTTGGTGTAATCCAGACCAATCGGAAAGACATTACGGTACGTACTGAGTGCTCGCTGCGTTGAAATCTTGGAGGTCAACGCAAAAATAGGGACATGAATGTTGTGCCGACTCATCCATACGGCAGTCGAACCAGAGTCCGTTAAAGCAGCAATAGCATTGGCATTTAAGTGGTGTGCTGTAAATAAAGCACCTAATGCAATTGTCTGATCAATGCGGCTAAAGGTTTGATCCAAGAAATCCGTATCCAACTTCACGCGATCAGACTTTTCTGCTTCAACACAAATTTCTGCCATCGCCTTAATAGTCTGCACTGGGTACATACCTGCAGCAGATTCTGCTGACAGCATCACGGCATCTGTACCATCCAATACCGCATTAGCTACATCACTAACTTCAGCACGTGTAGGCACAGGTGCATTGATCATGGACTCCATCATTTGCGTAGCCGTAATAGTAAATTTATCTGCCTCTAGCGCCCAAGCAATCATTCGCTTTTGCAAGGCAGGTACCGCCGCATTGCCAACCTCAATAGCCAAGTCACCTCGAGCCACCATAATGCCGTCGCTCTCAGCAATGATACTTTTTAATGCATTTGACTCAATCGCTTCTGCACGCTCTACTTTAGCAATCGTTCTGACTTTACCAACACCATACTTCTGGCTAGCAGCATCTGCTAACTTGCGAGCATATGCCATATCAGCACCGTCCTTAGGAAAGCTAATCGCTAAAAAATCAACCCCCATAGCAATAGCCGCATCTAAGTCTGCAATATCTTTTTCAGTCAGGGCTGGGGCTGTTAAGCCACCGCCAGCACGATTAATACCCTTGTTATTAGAAAGTGGTCCGCCCTGCTCTACGCATGTAAATATCTCACCACCCTGAACACTCTGCACTTGTAAGACTACTAAACCATCATTCAATAAAAGACGGTCGCCTGATTTGACATCCCTGGGCAACTCTTTGTAGTCAAGTCCTACGCGCTCTTGATTGCCCATTTGACAAGCGACATCTAAAATAAATTGATCGCCCTCTTTAAGCAGGATTTTGTTATCAACAAATTTACCAACGCGAATTTTAGGGCCTTGTAGGTCAGCCATGATGCCGACTTCTTTGCCTACTTGAGCAGAAATACTCCGCACTAAATCATGTCGCGCCTTGTGATCTGCCACAGTGCCATGAGAAAAGTTCATACGCACTACGTCTACACCTGCAAGAATCATGTCGCGCAGTACTTCTGGTTTTTCAGATGCTGGCCCTAAGGTGGCAATAATTTTTGTTGCTCGTAACATCGTTATTCTTTCGCTCGCTCAACTAATACCGCAACAGCTGGCAAGGTTTTGCCTTCTAAAAATTCCAAGAAAGCGCCCCCTCCAGTAGAAATGTAATCCACTTGATTCTCAATACCATACTTAGCAATTGCCGCTAAAGTATCGCCGCCACCTGCAATGGAGAATGCAGGGGAGTGGGCAATAGCTGCTGCCAACATTTTGGTGCCACCACCAAATTGGTCAATCTCAAATACACCTAATGGGCCATTCCAAACAATCGTACCTGCATGGGCTAGCATCGTTGATAAACGCGCAGCTGTTTTAGGCCCAATATCCAAAATCATATCGTCATCAGCCACTTGATCAGCGGGCACTCGGTTCGCACGAGCCAAAGGCGAGAGCTCATTAGCAACAACGACATCTTCTGGAATAGGGACATGCGCACCCCGCTTTTCCATAATCGCCATAATCTCTTTAGCCTCTTCCACTAAATCTGGCTCAGCTAAGGATTTACCAATTTGCAGCCCCTTGGCCAACATAAAGGTATTAGCAATACCACCACCCACAATTAATTCATCCACTTTGTCAGCGAGCGCTTTAAGAATCGTCAACTTAGAAGACACCTTTGAGCCAGCAACAATCGCCACAAGAGGGCGCTTTGGATTGGCCAATGCACGACTCAAGGCATCTAACTCTGCCGCCATTAATGGGCCTGCGCAAGCAATGGCTGCAAATTTAGCAACGCCATAGGTTGTTGCCTCTGCACGGTGTGCAGTACCAAACGCATCGTTGACGTAAATATCGCATAGAGCAGCAATCTTCTTTGCCAGCGCATCACTATTCTTTTTTTCGCCTTCATTGAGGCGACAGTTCTCTAATAAAACCAGTTCACCTGGCTTGACTTCAAAACCGCCCCCTACCCAATCGCTAATAAGCGGTACTTTACGATTCAAGATCGAGGCAATCCGATCGGCTACGGGAGCCAGGCTATCCTCAGGCTTAAATTGGCCCTCTATTGGACGCCCTAAGTGGGAAGTCACCATTACGGCAGCACCTGCATCCAGACACATTTGTACCGCAGGCATGGATGCCCGAATTCGGGTGTCTTCAGTGATGTTACCCATATCATCCTGGGGAACATTGAGATCGGCACGGATAAAGACCCGCTTCCCCTTCAACAGGCCTGCCTCTGCTAATTCATTGAGTCGTTTTACTTTAAAAGAGAATTCCAGCATGAGAGTAGGTAATTTAGGTGAATTTGCTGATTTATCAGGATTTCCCCATTCTAAATCGTCCGGACTGTTGAACCCCAAAGCCAGACCAAAGAAAGTGCTTCATCTGCTCTACAATAAGGCCTTGGACGTATTTATGGCTCTGGGGCCAAAACCCCGCCGGCTAAATACCTCGATTAACCCTATTTATTAGAAACAAAAGGTAGAAAACATGTCGATGTCCGACCGCGATGGTTTTATTTGGTCCGATGGGAAGCTTGTTCCTTGGCGTGAGGCCAACGTTCATGTGCTAACCCATAGTCTCCACTACGGAATGGGTGTTTTCGAGGGTATTCGTGCCTACAACACCCCTAAAGGTACCGCTATTTTTCGTCTACCTGAGCATGTAAAGCGCTTATTCAACGGAACGAAGATTTTCCAGATGAATATGCCTTACACACCTGAGCAAATTACCAGCGGCATCATCGACGTCGTTAATAGCAATGAGTTGAAATCTTGCTACATCCGCCCCATTATTTTTATCGGCTCTGAAAAATTAGGCATTTCACCAAAAGGGAACACCATTCATACAGCGATTGCTGCCTGGGAATGGGGCGCTTATTTAGGTGAAGATGGTCTTAATAAAGGCATCCGCGTGAAAACGTCATCCTTTACCCGTCACTTTGTAAATTCTTCATTGGTGCGCGCCAAAGCCTCCGGCTATTACATCAACTCTATTTTGGCCAATCAAGAAGTTACTGCCAATGGCTATGATGAGGCACTCTTGCTAGATACTGAAGGCTACGTCTCTGAAGGCTCTGGCGAAAATATATTCATGGTGCGTGATGGCATTGTCTACACACCGGACCTAGCCTCTTGCCTAGATGGCATTACCCGTGCTTCCATCATTCAGATTGTCAAAGATCTGGGCCTGGAGTTGCGTGAAAAGCGCATTACGCGTGATGAAGTTTATTCTGCTGACGAAGCATTCTTTACTGGTACTGCTGCTGAAGTGACGCCGATTCGCGAGTTGGATGATCGTACGATTGGTGATGGCAAACGCGGACCAATTACCGAGAAAATTCAGGCAATTTACTTTGATGCGGTTTATGGTAGAAGTGCGCAATATCAATCTTGGCTGACCTACGTTAAGTAATAGTGAAATAGGGAATAAGAGTATGAGTCAATCACCTGTAGTCATGATCGATGGTAAGGATCTTCCTCTGCATTGCCCTACTAACCAAACCCCAAGCTGGAATTCGCATCCACGGGTATTTTTAGATGTAGCGAAAACGGGGGATGCGAAATGCCCCTACTGCGGTACTGAGTACAAGCTCATCCCAGGTACCGAGCCCCACGGGCACTAGACCCATTAGCGCCCCTCAATCTTGGGGCGCTGTGTCGGGATACTTTATATGAATCGTATTCTGATCATTGCCCCAAATTGGATTGGTGATGCCGTGATGTCCCAGCCCCTGATGGCTGATCTGAAGGCAAGGTATCCAGATTCAAAGATGGATGTCTTAGCTAGTCCCTGGGTTGCACCCATCTATCAAGCTTGTACTGAAGTTAACCAGGTCATTGAAGCAAAGCTCGAGCACAAAAAGCTGCAATGGAGCTTACGCAAGCAACTTGCTAAGCAGTTAGAAAAAGAGCGCTATGAAGCATGCTTTGTATTGCCTAATAGTCTGAAGTCTAGTCTTATTCCCTGGCTAGCAAATATCCCTCTTCGAATTGGCTATCGAGGCGAGATGCGCTTTGGCTTAATCAACGTTGCTTTAGATAATCCCAGTAAGCAGAATCGCCCACCAATGGCAGAGCACTACCTCGCCTTAGGTGGTGCACTTGATGCCTTCAAAGTCCGCTCGAATCATTCAGCGAATCCAATACTAAATGTATCGACTCAAGCAAAACAGACGGTTGTAGCTAAATTAGCTCAGGCTGGCATTGATCAAAAATTGATTTACGTATTTTGTCCCGGTGCAGAGTATGGCCCCACCAAGCGCTGGCCAACGGATCACTTTGCTAATCTTGCCAAACAACTAATCACCAGCAGGCCAGCAGCCCAAATCATTCTTTTAGGCGGTCCGGGTGACCATGCTTTAGCAGAGCATATTCAAGCTCAAGCAAGTCATCACCCTCAACTTCATAACTGGTGTGGCAAAACACAACTGGATGAGGCTATTGCTCTAATCGGTATGAGTAAAACCCTCGTCAGCAATGACTCTGGGCTGATGCACATTGGTGCTGCGCTGAAGGTGCCACAGGTAGCGATTTTTGGCTCCAGCGATCCAAACCATACACCCCCCTTATCAGAGAGGGCTAAAGTAATATGGCTCAACCTACCATGCAGTCCATGTCATCAAAGAGTGTGCCCATTAGGTCATCTCAAATGCTTGAAAGCAATTTCTCCACAAACCGTATTAACCGCTATCCAAACATTAGAAAGTTAGCCATGTCTAAACTTGCTAGACTCTTTCAGAATGCTGATGAAGTAGTAGATGCTTGGCGTGAAGCTCTTAAAAATCGTGACGTCAAAGGTGCCTTAGCCATTTGGCTCGACGATGACTCTATTACTTGCGTATTACCAGAAGGCCAACGCTTAAGCGGGCATGCAGAAATTCGGGCAGGACTAGAGCGCTTACTCGATAAACAGGCGCTCTTTTTAGAGCCCATCGCATGTATTAGTCACTCAGTTCTGGGCGCCGCTGTGTACGATACGACCGAAGCGGTTCACCTAAGACCCGATCAAATCGAGGCAGCATTTTTTCTGAATATTACCTTAGTGTTGCTGCAGGATAGTCAAGGCTGGCGCATTGCCCACCTTCACGCAAGCCATTCGACTGAAGAAACTTTTGATGCCCCCTCTACTCCGCATGGACTTCATTAGTAATGGATGAGCAGGTACTCCGGTCGCTTATCAAGTGGCCAGAAGTAGCTGATTGCTTTGGGTGGTTAGCGTTGGATCGTCGAGGTCAATGGCGTATGCGCGATGAATATGCGCAAGCGAATGGACTACCAGGTAAAGTTATTGAGCACGCCACGCTAAATGAATACATTGCCAGAAACTATGCACGAGACACCGCAGGAAGACACTTTTTTCAGAATGGCCCACAACGGGTGTTTGTTACTCTAGATGCAACACCATGGATTGCCCGCATCCATCCCAGTACAGCTAAATTAAAAATACTAACGCAATGCAACACCCCCATAAACCCCCAGAGTGCTCTTTGCGATGAAGTTGGCAACGTTTACATCATCGGCTTAATAGAGCAAATGATCTTAACTGAGCTCAATACCTCAATGCAGAGCCTGTTTACCAAAACAGAATCACTTGCAGTAGCACTGCTACATGATCATGATTTAGATTTGTTCTCTAGCCAATCCCAGGTACAAGAAGATGCCTGCAGCTTTAGAGGTATCTGGACTTGGCAAGACTGTCCTCTTCCAATTGAACCCATTCATTCTGCAGAATTGAGTCAGCGCTTTCACTTTATCAAGACGCCTATTAAGGACTAGCTGGGTAAATTTTTACCTTGTTCCTTTAATTCTTCTCGATACTGCTTTTGCATTTCTCGAAGTCGTGCATCAATGCTAGACCCTTGATAAAAATCAGCGCCACCAGATGATCTGGCTATTTTTAATTGCTCAATAGCCGATGGCCAAGCACCTTCAAGTGCATATTTTTCTCCTAAAGCGTAGTGCCGCATAGGGACATTACTTGCCTGATCATAGGCATTCGAAAGCATCGTCCACCACACCACCTCATTTGGCTGCAATCTCGTGCGCGCTTTAAGCCATGCAATAGCATCATTTGTTCGCCCTAGCTTGAGATAGGCATTCATCATAGCTGCGCCCGCAGCATAAGATTGTGGGTAAGCGCGTAAAGTTACCTGGGCTAACTGCAGGGCCTCTTCGCTCTTTCCCTTGGCTAAGGCCAACTCTGAGCTGGTGATATCTAAAGAAAGGCTTTGGCTCTGAATGGGAGAGCCTGGTGCGCTAGCACTGTTGGCTAGCTTACGTGCTTGTTGTAGATAGCCCGTAGCCTGATCCAGTCGGCCTTGCTTCT
Source organism: Polynucleobacter brandtiae (assembly GCF_002797575.1). GTDB lineage: Bacteria > Pseudomonadota > Gammaproteobacteria > Burkholderiales > Burkholderiaceae > Polynucleobacter > Polynucleobacter brandtiae. The sequence continues at coordinate 158,397 of NZ_PGTX01000003.1, forward strand.
GAGCAATCAGAGCAAGTCCATAAAATCCCTCTATTTGCTTTCCTGGACTGGATTGCTTACTCAAACTATCAAACACATTTTTAAGGTCATACATACCACTTGAGGTGCCAGACTGCTCCATGCGGGCACGCGCTTTAATTAAGTAAAACTCTACCGCAGTAGGTACATTTCTGCTGGGAATATTACGCACTCGATCTTGCATATCAGCAATACGATCGGTGGTTAATGGATGAGTGCGAACATAGGATGGCACCCCCTTATCCATAATCCCCGTCGCTTTTTGTAGGCGCTGAAAAAAACCAGGAGCACCATTGACGTCATATCCACTGGCGGCCAAAATCTGAAAACCAATACGATCTGCTTCACGCTCCGCATCCCTGGAATACGATAGTTGGTTATTGATAGCAACTGCTTGACCACCCTGCATGAGACCAGATGCTGCTCCTGGATTACGCGAAGCAGCCAGTGCTCCTAGCAAGATGCCTGCTAAGGCAATCATGGTGTTCGTTGTCTGCTTATCCATCTGACGAGCTAAGTGACGCTGTAAAACGTGACCTGTTTCATGGCCCATCACCGAGGCTACCTCTGAATCCGATTCAGCGCTTACCAATAAGCCCGTATGAAAGCCAATAAAACCGCCAGGTAAAGCAAATGCATTAATGCTGGTGTCTTTCACTGCAAAGACTTCGAAGTTATAGGCACTACCACCCTGATCATTAGCACCCCCCAATTGCAAGCGTTTAGCCGCTTGTAATAAGCGGCGTTCCATTTGATTTAAGTAGTCATAAATTGGCAAATCATTAGAGTAGTCCATATCTGGACGAATTTGGCGCATGATCATCTCGCCATATTTTTTCTCATCCATTCTGCTTAATGAGTCGCCTCCAGGATCACCCATATCGGGCAATATAAAAGTCTCTTGAACCTGAAGTGCATTTCGAGTTGGTAAGTTAGCAGAGCGGGCGTCCGGAGACTGAACAGCTCTGCCTAAATTTTGCAAGGCAGCAGACTCACCCTGTACTGAAACATCCCCTGTCACAGCCGAAGAAGCCGCCCCTGCAGCATAAACTACGCCGACACTTGGCCATGCTAAGGCCAACATCAATTGGCAGGCCACAATGCGCTTAAAAGTAGACGATTTTGGTGAAGGTTTTATGACTGGCATCTCTATATGGTAAAACTTATCCCATGAATAAACTAACTCATTTTGACGCCAGTGGGCAAGCCCATATGGTCAATGTTGGCGATAAGCCCCATACGCACAGGATTGCCCTCGCTACCGGCAAGATTACGATGCTTCCTGAGACCTTTAAAATGATTGCGGAAGGTACCCATAAAAAGGGAGATGTCCTCGGAATTGCTCGGATTGCAGGTATTCAGGCATCTAAAAAAACCTCCGATTTAATTCCCCTATGCCATCCCTTGGCGTTAACCCATGTCAGTCTCGAGTTCGAACTTCAGGCAGTAGAAAGCAGCATCATCTGCCAAGTAAGAGCAGAAACCACAGGGCCTACTGGGGTGGAAATGGAGGCCCTAACTGCCGTCCAAGTTGCCCTCCTCACAATTTATGACATGGCCAAAGCCGTCGATAGAGGCATGGTGATGGGTGATGTTCACCTACTAGAGAAGAGTGGTGGCAAGTCTGGGGAGTGGAAAGCAGCTTGAGTGCATGGTTTCTAGCGCTTCCTCGATAAACAAAGGTCACCCAAGGTGACCTTTTATTTACTAAATTGAGTTACTTAACGCACTTACTTGCTGCCGGTAATGCGGCATTCTGACGGTAAAAGCTGCGGCAATAAGTTTGTTTCAGTCGATCTGCACGACCATCCTCCAGCCCAAGTTGCACCCTCCGGCTTGGACAAATCAATCGCCCTTGGAATATTACTATCTGGGTCATTTGTTGGAATAAGGTGAAGTGTATTTTTTCCTTCTGGGGCAACATTGCTTTGATAGTCGATCGCAATTGCTCCGGACGGGGTAATCTCAATGAGCTTAACGCTGCGAGTGGTAACAAATGTAAATGATCCATCTGTTGCCTCACTCATTGACACCGTTCCACGACTCGCAAAAGCTTCTGTCACAGCTAACTTTGCACTTGAGGAGAGGTTCATCCCTTCCACAATGCGACTGCGTGCAATGTAGTCTTGATACTGGGGTACCGCTACGGCAACAAGGATTCCGATGATGGCAACCACTACCATCACTTCAATTAGGGTGAAGCCTGATTCTGACTGGCCTTGTGGTTGCTGTTTTTGTTGCTGTTTTGGTTGCTGTTTTGACTGCTGTAATTGGACTGACATTTCCATAAGCTCCGGTGGTTGAATACCTCATCATCCAGTCTATACCGAAGGGATTCAAGGTGCTTAAATGTCAAAAAAGCCGGCTTTAGTGGCCGGCTTTTTTGGATTAATGCGTCAGAAAATTAATGGGCATGTTTGCCAGCATTTTTTTTCTTCAAATAAGTTCCAACCAAAATAACAATCGCCACACCAATAACCTCAAATGCCAGCTTCGCATCGCCAAGCGCCTCCTGAATACTATCCTTGATAGCAGGATCGTCAACCAACATACCGCCGGCTAACAAACCTAGTAGACCAGCACCTAAAGTAATGATGACTGGAAAGCGATCCATCACCTTAAGCAACATAGCACTACCAAAGATGATTAAGGGAATAGACATTCCTAAACCAATAATCAACAGCAAAAGTTGTGTTTCTTGAGGGCCTTTTTGAGCTGCAGCAGCAACCGCTAAAACGTTATCCAAACTCATTACTAAGTCAGCAATCAAGATCGTACGAATAGCCGCCCAAATACTGGACTCACCTTTCATATCCTCTTCACCACCACTGTCGGATAACAATTGAATGCCGATATAGAGCAACAACAAAGCGCCGACAATTTTTAAATAAGGTAATGACAAGAGTGCTACTGCTGTAATCGTCAGTACGACGCGCAAAATAATAGCAGCGGCGCTACCCCAGAAAATGGCTTTCTTTTGCTGTGCAGGTGGCAAGTTGCGTGATGCCAAGGCAATCACCACAGCGTTGTCGCCAGATAAGAGGATATTAGCAACAATGATTGAGAGTAGTGCCGCCCAAAATGTTGCGTCTGAGAATGCTGAAAAATCCATATTGTCTCCGTATTTCTTAATATTTTAGTTTTAACTACAGGGTGCTACAAAAGACATGCTGACGAATCAGCATGTCAATTTACTCGTAAGACCACAATTACAACATAGCTTTAAGCAAGGCGGCCATTTCTGAAGGATTTCGAGTGACCTTGAAGCCACACTCCTCCATCACTTCAAGCTTGGCATCTGCAGTATCTGCGCCACCAGAGATCAATGCCCCTGCATGGCCCATACGCTTGCCTGGAGGCGCCGTGACGCCAGCAATAAAGCCTACTACTGGCTTCTTCATGTTGTCCTTACACCAGCGTGCAGCTTCTGCCTCGTCTGGTCCGCCGATTTCACCAATCATGATGACGGCATCGGTTTCTGGGTCCTCATTAAACATCTTCATGATGTCAATATGCTTTAAGCCATTGATTGGGTCGCCACCAATACCTACCGCTGTGGACTGACCTAAACCAATTGATGTCAATTGACCAACGGCCTCATAAGTTAAGGTGCCCGAACGACTAACAACACCAATGCGGCCCTTCTTATGAATATGGCCTGGCATGATGCCAATTTTAATTTCGTCCGGCGTAATAATTCCTGGGCAATTAGGACCCAACAGTAGCGTCTTCTTGCCACCCGCCGCTTCTTTAGTTGCCATCTTATTGCGTAACTCCAGCATATCTTTGACTGGAATACCCTCTGTGATGCAGATCACGAAATCTAAGTCAGCCTCAACCGCTTCCCAGATTGCAGCAGCAGCACCAGGGGGAGGAACATAAATTACCGAAGTAGTCGCCCCAGTTTGTTGAGCAGCTTCTTTCACTGTCCCATAAATTGGAATGTTGAAAATAGACTCGCCTGCTTTCTTAGGATTTACACCAGCGACAAAACAGTTTTTACCATTTGCGTATTCCTGACACTTTTCAGTATGAAACTGTCCAGTTTTTCCAGTAATACCTTGCGTAATGACTCTTGTATTTTTGTTAACCAAAATAGACATATTGATTTCCTTGATTATTTATTTTTAGCAACGGCAGCAACTACTTTTGTAGCCGCCTCAGCCATTGAATCGGCGCTAATGATAGGCAAACCCGAATCTGCAAGTATTTTCTTGCCTAGCTCTTCGTTGGTGCCCTTCATTCGCACAACCAAAGGAACCGTTAAGTTCACCGCCTTACAAGCTGTAACTACGCCATCAGCGATCACGTCACAACGCATGATGCCGCCAAAAATATTAACCAAAATGGCTTCTACACTCTTGTTCTTGAGCATGATTTTAAAAGCTTCCGTAACCTTTTCTGCTGTAGCGCCACCGCCCACATCTAAAAAGTTAGCTGGCTCACCACCGAACAATTTAATAGTATCCATCGTTGCCATTGCTAAGCCCGCGCCATTTACTAAACAGCCAATATTGCCGTCTAGGGAGATATAAGCCAAATCGAACTTAGAAGCCTCAATCTCTGCAGCATCTTCTTCATCAATATCGCGATAGGCTACGATTTCTGGATGACGGTATAGGGCATTTGGATCAAAATTAAATTTAGCATCCAACGCTTTGATCTTGCCATTGCCTTCTAAGATTAATGGGTTGATTTCCACTAGTGAAGCATCGGTATCCCAATACGTTTTGTAAAGATTTTTAAATACTTCGCTCGCCATTGGAATTGAGGCATCAGGAACACCAATTCCTTTTGCAATGATTTGGCAATCAGCATCGGTTAATCCAATCAGTGGATCAACAAACACTTTGATAATTTTTTCTGGATGAGACTCTGCAACCTCTTCAATATCCATGCCGCCTTCGCTAGACGCCATGATTACATTCTTTTGGGTGCCGCGATCAGTAACAATACTGAAGTAGTACTCTTTTTTAATATCTGCGCCATCTTCAATTAAGAGGCGATTGACCTTTTGGCCTTCTGGTCCTGTTTGATGGGTTTTTAACTGCATGCCCATAATTTCAGAAGCGTATTTCTTCACTTCATCCATACTTCTGGCTAGCTTTACACCGCCGCCTTTACCTCGACCACCCGCATGAATCTGGGCTTTGACTACCCATACTGGTCCGCCCAATGTTTCAGCAGCTTTGACTGCCTCATCGACACTAAATACAGGGATGCCATTAGGAACGGGCACATTAAATTGGCGCAGCAACTCTTTACCTTGGTACTCATGAATTTTCATTATTACTCCTGAATCAGTGTCTTTTTAGAGGGCGATAAGGATTTTCAAAGCCAGATTCACCTTCATTTCACTTTTGCTCGAAGTATTTTTAATTGAACAAAAATTTAGTAAATTCGACTGAACACCCAAGATTAAGAGTCTAGCATGCTGCAATGCCGCAATATGCTGTTTGAACCCCGTATTTCCCCTAACTGGAACGTCCGGTGACTACCCTAGACACAACATCCGAGCTAAATCCTTTTGAAGCCAGAAAACGGTACTGCCGGGCTTTCTCTTTTTGCTCTTGAGCGATGACACCAAACTTGCGCAGCCACAGTGCATGTGCGCGTTCAAACTCTGTTTCTTTTAGGGATTTTAAGAGCTCGGTCGTCTTACTGCTATCAACACCAGCTTGCTGTAACTCATCTTGTATTTTTCTAGTGCCAAAGCGTTCACTACGTCGTCTAACTAGGGCCTCCGCGAATCGCTGATCTGACAACCACCCTCTTGCCTCGAAGTCATTTAATACTTCTTCTATCTGAATACTTAAAGGTTTAACTGGAATGGAATTCGCTAAATCAGAATTCCCTGAATCTTGGCTCCCTAAGCTAGACTCCTCCGATTTTTCTCGAGCACGCTGTAACTTTAGCGATCTAGCAACTGAATCTTCTAACTTTGCCCCTAAGCTCTTGCGGCTATATTCGCGCATTGATAAAAAGCGCAAAGCCCGAGCTTTGAGACTCGGGCTTTGTTTATCTTTACCACCTAGCTCTGACATGGAACGACTACGCTTCCTCTTCTTCGCTCACAACGTCACTAATAATTGCCGTTCCTGCCTTTACACCCAACTTTGCACGAATTTTTGTTTCAATATCAATCGCGATTGCTGGGTTCTCTTTTAAGAACTCACGCACGTTATCTTTACCTTGACCGATACGATCTCCGTTATAGCTATACCAAGAACCAGATTTCTCAACGATATCAGCCTCAACGCCCATATCGATAATCTCACCTTCTCTTGAGATACCAGCACCATACATGATGTCAAAAATTGCCTCACGAAATGGAGGGGATACCTTATTCTTCACCACTTTGACGCGAGTCTCGTTGCCAACAATTTCGTCGCCTTTTTTGATGCTACCAATGCGGCGAATATCTAAACGCATAGAAGCGTAGAACTTCAGCGCATTACCGCCTGTAGTAGTCTCTGGGGAGCCAAACATCACGCCAATTTTCATCCGAATTTGGTTAATAAAGATTACCGTCGTATTCGTCCGCTTGATTGCACCAGTCAGTTTACGTAAGGCCTGACTCATCAAACGCGCTTGCAATCCTGGCAAGGAATCGCCCATGTCACCCTCGATCTCAGCTCTTGGAACCAAAGCAGCAACTGAGTCGATCACAATGAGGTCAATTGAACCGGAGCGCACTAGCGCATCTGCAATCTCTAATGCTTGCTCACCTGTATCTGGCTGAGAAATTAATAAATTATTTACATCTACACCGAGGCGTGAAGCGTACTGAACATCCAAGGCATGCTCAGCGTCAATAAATGCACATGTACCACCTATCTTTTGCATTTCTGCAATTGCATGTAGGGTTAGTGTAGTTTTGCCTGAAGACTCAGGACCATAAATCTCGATGACACGACCGCGCGCTAAGCCACCAACTCCTAAAGCGATATCTAGGCCCAAGGAACCGCTAGAAACCACCTGAATATCTTGATTGATTTCTGCATCGCCCAATCTCATGATTGAGCCTTTGCCAAACTGCTTCTCGATTTGCGCCAAAGCTGCACTTAATGCTTTTTGCTTATCTCCACTCATTCCGTCAAACTCTGATGAGGCTGATTTTTTCTTATCATCCAAGGCCATATTAAATTCCTTTTCGCTATTTAGAGGGCTTTTTCCTGCTGATTTTTTGTTTTTAAAGGTCATGCAAGTTACTGTATATAAAAACAGTACTATTTGCAAGCGTCTTTTGCGTACTTATTACTGATTCTTGGCTAGGCTTGGTCCTGCAGCGATTCGATCCCAGTAAAAGAATAAGGGAATTGCCACCGCCCAAACCAGGCTTAAAAGGACTAAACCCCCTATTTGTCCATGAATACCCCAGGCTCCAGCTCCCATCCTGATGCCGGCTTCATAGGACAGTGGGCCTGCGATCCCTCCGAGAATAGCCCCCAAAATAGGCCTCTCTCTTAACCAAGATAAGGAACTATTAATGGTGCTGGCCACTAAGGCCCAAAGCGCCCACATCCATAGTGGCGAGAGATTCGCGCTTGGCCAAGCATCCTCGAACCTAAGAAAACCAAAATAAGCGATAAGTGAGTCTGCACTCACTCCAAACAAGACCGCCTTAATAATCAGCCTCAGCTCAAGAATAGGCTGGGGTGAGCGCCAAATATGCCAGGCAATGTAGGCCAAAGTACCTAAAGCAGGCCAAAGCACTTCCTGTTTAGCTGCACCAATGATGCAAGCAAACCAGCCTAGCTGAAAAATCACAAAATTCCAAAATTTAGCCATCAGCACACCTCCAAGCAACCCTGCCTAAGAAAAAGGCCATCACCGCTGGGTAATGGCCTTCTAAACATGGTGGCGAATCAGGGATTTGAACCCCGGACCTGCGGATTATGATTCCGTCGCTCTAACCAGCTGAGCTAATTCGCCGAAGCAATGATTGTAACAAATTGGTCAGATTAGGGGTGAGATCTGCACCGACCTATCTTTAGGGTAAGCGCCTCATTGCCTGGTAAACCGGGTAAAGATGACTTTATTCTCCTCACTATCGCCAAATTGGTCCAATAATTGCTGTCGCCGACCTAATTCAAAGTCTGCAAAATCGAAACCTGGTGCGACGGTACAGCTAACCAAACTAAAGGAAGACGCTTCATGTGCTTTAGCGGCAAACCAAGTATTGGCAGGCACAGTCATCTGCAGTTGGTCATCCACACCAACACGATGCTCCTCTAGCTTCCCCAGAGCATTCATCAAATAAATTGATAACGAGCAGCCGGTATGAAAAAACCAGCTTTCATCAGAGGCGACCTTGTGCCAAGCTGAAAAGGAATCTCCTGGCAGTAAAAAATAAATGCTCGTGTAAGCTGGGCGTACACCATTAAGAATCGGCACTTCAAACTCTAGCGGTGCGCGATACATCTCTTTATAAAACCCACCCTCGGGATGTGGCAGCAAATTTAAGCGCTGAACAAGCTCCTTAATCGAATCTTTTGAATTGGGCATTAGCAAAAAATATATAATCTCTTCAAGTTAAACAATCTTGATCACTAAGTCCGGTAAGTTATCGATGCTACAGCGCACAATATCTCCCCTAACTACCGGCCCTACATTCTCTGGTGTTCCAGAGTAAATAATATCCCCAGGAAAGAGCTCATTCGCTTCTGATAATTTAGAAATTTGCTCTGCCACAGACCAAATCATCTGGTCCAAAGTCGCCTTTTGCTTTACTACCCCATTTACTGAAAGGGCAATAGTCCCTTTAGTAAAGTGCCCCACTTGCGCTAAAGGATAAATAGGCCCTATCGGTGCAGAGTGATCAAACGATTTACCTATTTCCCAAGGCTTCTTCTGATCCCCCATAAAACGCTGCAAATCCCGGCGGGTCATATCTAGGCCCAAAGCGTACCCAAAGACATGCTCAAGGGCTTTATCAATAGGAATATTCTTACCGCCCTTGTTTAAGGCAGCCACTAGCTCGACTTCATAGTGATAATTTTTGGTCAGAGAAGGGTATGCATGGTCGACTATTTTATTAGGCGCAACAAACTGAATGGCATCCGTTGGCTTTTGAAAAAAGAATGGTGGCTCACGCGTGGGGTCTGAACCCATCTCGCGTGCATGAGCCGCATAATTTCGACCAATACAGTAAATACGGCGTACTGGAAATTCAGCGCTACTACCTGCAATAGGAATCAACGTTTGCGCAACAGCAAACGGCGTTTTAACTGAATCACTCTCTTTATGCGCCTGAGCTGAAGACATCACGCCTACAGTAGAAAGCGACACAACACCTAGCTTAATTGCACTGCGTCGACTAAGGGCATCACTATTAAAGTTTGACATTGCTTATTCCCTAAAAAAATGAATACACTATCTTATGCGTATTCATGTTCATATTCGCTCATACAACTATCAGGAAAACCCTAAGAATCAATATCCGCTAGATGAGGCATGCGAAAGTCTGTCAATCACTAACATATGTGGAACGGTCAAAGCCGCCAGGATCACAAATAGGATCTGGATGAGTTGCCCATCCAACTGAGTACTCGGAAATAGTACCCAGGCCGAGATAAAAGCCCCTAATACAAAAATCATCGGCAGAATCATTGCTTTGAGCAATGCAGTGCCAGAGTCTAGATTGGCGAACCGATAAGCACGCATGATGTGACGAGGCCCGTGCATGCCGCAGAAGAAAATGGTGAACGCTAATAGCGGAGGTAAAAAGCTGGCTACTGCAATTACCGCCAGAAATTCAACACTACTAAAGCGATCTTTTCGAATATGGGCTACAGCCAAAAAAATAGATGCAATCAGCCAAGGTATTGCTATTGGCCGTAAGCCTGCCATGACCATGTTTGCAGCCTCTTCCCCGGCCACGAAGGCAAATAAAATATGCATCTCAGGAGCATATAAAAGTGCCGGTAATACCAAAATACATGAGCCGTAAGTGAAGCGATATATACGAGAAAAATGACCTTCAATATCCGTTGAAAAATGAATGGCAGAAATAATTAAAAACCCAATCAAGAAAAAAGTAGGGGCCGCCCACCAAATTAGCACTACTGCTGCAGCTAAGGCTAGATAGGCCGTTAAAAAGATCAGCCACTGCATTGGAGAGTTTATTTTGTAGAGGGGCTTAGCAAGAATGGCATCCAGAGCTCCATGCGGAATACCTAGTAAAGTAATCAGGGCAATGAGTACTAGCCACTCCACCTTTTTATCCAGGCTAAATCCCAACAAATAGACCAGAATCACAAAAAAAGAAAAGGTACAAAATAATTGTCCCTGGAGCCTCAGGTTCATAGACTCACCTTCTGATGAACTTCTTTTTCTCTGGGCAATAGGGGGCGAAAAAGCTCTCGAATAAATGGTGTTGCTGGTAAAGAGCGCATAACCGATAGGTAATCCAAGGCTCTCGCCTCACCACTCAGAAAACGAATCACTATCAATGGGGAAACATTTTTAAAAAGCGATAAAAATAAGCTTGGCGCTTTGGCAGGGTCGGAGCGTAATACCTTCAAAAATAAAATATCCATCTTGCGAACAATCCAAGGATCAGATGGCTGATTAATTAATTCCCCTGACTGAACCAATGAAGCCGCACATAGTCGAGCCCATTGCTGAATTCTCTGAAAGGCATAACCCGTGCTAGCTCTAGCAGACCCTGCCATTACACCTACTTTGGCGTAACTAGCATCAGCAACTCTTGGTGGCACATCTAATCCCATAGGTAAGCATGCACTTTCGGATCTCAAAATAGTGAATGCTGTATCCCCTACACGCTCTTTAACAGCACTCTCAAGGTAAGAAGCTAGGTCTGTTGCTGTTAGAGGGCTAGGAGCAAATACAGTAAATTCAACTAAAGCCCGAGTAGCTGACATGGGTAAAAAGTAGATAAATGCAATGCGATCAGAGCCCGGCAAGAAATCCATTAGATCGGCTATGCTCGAATCAAAGATCGCATCGCTACATTCAATTTCAAAGCCATAAAACGATTGCCAAAGAATGCTGGTGGTATTGGGGTTGACGCTGTCTGGACGGGTATCGACCAAAAATGAACTCTGGAACACACCCTCACTAGTCTTGACCTCCCAATGATCTTGAAAATGATGAACGGCATCCTCAACAACAGCTCCTAACTCAACTTCAATTTGAGGGGAGGAATAGATCGTTTTTAATGCTGCTTGATAGAATTGATCAGAAGCAAGCATTTGATAGGGGCGATTCTTGCAAGGGAAAAAAATGCTTTCCAAATTGGAGCTGATTCTCAGCATGCTCCATTGATGGGTTGCACCTGCATGAGCCTGAATTTGCTTACCCTTTTTAGCCTTTTCGGGAGGCTCCCAAAAGCACCAAGTACGATCATTTTTATATTCTTTGCGGGATTCTAAAAGCAATACTTTCAACTTCTTGCCTTTAGATAGCGCAAGCTCTCTGGCTAGGCTAAGGCCTGCACAGCCTCCTCCCAAAATAATCAGATCATATTTTTCAGCCATTAATCATAACTACTATATCGCTAAATAAAAAAATCTGAGAAAGGACGTTGTTTAGCGCTATTTAGATAACCCAGAGGACGCCAAAAACTTCGAGTGAATATGGCTTGAATAAATGCAGTAGTGGTCACCAATATTTTTTGAGGACCAGAGACCACTGCCCTTTGCTGCCAATAGTTAAATTTATTTTTCTTTAATTGAGTACCAATCGTTTGATAGACACGCGCTGCCACCAAAATACTACTACGAGCTCCTAAAGGCAAATAAGACAAACCATTGTGCCCGCTAGCATAGTACTGATCTGCCTTTTTCAACATTCTTGCAATGCCGTTAATAACAAGCACCTGTGTTTCCAAATCCGGATTCATCAACTGGGCCATACTCATTTCACCCACCATCGAGATAGGCAAGTAGCAGCGCCCTACTTTCGCATCATCGGCAACATCACGACAGATATTCGTAAGTTGCATTGCAATGCCTAAGTCAACCGCATGTCGTAACGCTGCTGGATCATTTACATTAAGCACTTTGCACATCATCAGTCCAACCGTACCCGCAACTTGATAGCAATACTTTAATAGTGCTGCATCATTTTCAATTTGCTTTAATCGAATGTCAGATTGAATACCCTTAATCAAATCTAAAACCACCACTAAATCAATATGACACTCCCGCATTAAATTAATCCCATCCTGAATTACTGGCTGCGTTGAGTGCCCCGCTGTAATTTCTGCTTCAGCCAGCTCAATAGCCTGCGCTGCCTTTTCAGCCGAATGCTCCTCATCTACGAGATCGTCTAGATAGCGACAAAAGCTATACAAACGGGTAGCGTTCGATGCCTGCTGTGCGCTCATAAAAAAACGGGCCCAATAAAAACTTCTACCCTTTGTAGCCAAAGTATTTTCAGCCTCAGCTAATATGGCTTCTGAGGGCGACTGAACCACATGAGGCCTCAGTATTGAGGGCTCTTTAGAGCCAGCTCTTTTAATAGGATTTACTGATGGGATCAAATTATCAATGACTTTTGCTGAGCAAAGCACTCCAGGCATACCAGCTCCAGGATGCGTTCCCGCTCCAACTAGATATAAGTTTTTGATACCTTCAGCTTTATTGTGAAAACGAAACCAAGCCGATTGTCTAAAAAGGGGCGCAATTGAGAAACCCGCACCAAACTGACTCAAGTAGTCAGTCTTAAAATCTTGGGGCGTCATGAAAAAATCACTCGTAATTGTTTCTGTAAGCCCTGGCAGGATCGTTCGATCCAAAGCGGCAACAATCCGAGATTGAAGTTTAGGACCTTCGACAGACCAGTCAATCTCTGCCTGTAAATTAGGGACGGGGCAAAGTACGTAAAAACTGTCGCATCCTTCTGGAGCAAAACTGGGATCTGTTGCTGTGGGACGATGCAAGTAAAGTGAAAAATCTTCTGTAAGTATTTTCTTATCAAAGATATCCTCGAGTAGTTCGCGATAGCGCTCGCCCATCCAAATTGTATGATGAGCTACTTCAGGATACTGTCGGGTCGTGCCAAAATACAAGACAAAAAGACCCATTGAATACGATGCGGCTTTCAATTTTGAGCGGGTCATGATTGCTTGTTTTTTCGGCTCAATCATCTTGCTGTATAAAAAAGCAGGATCTGCGTTAGAGACAATCACATCGGCATCGATTACCTGGCCACCTTCTAGCAATACCCCTTGAGCAACCCCATTCTCAATTAGGATCTGCTCAACCGTAGTACCAAGCTTAATAGCGATACCATGGCGTTGCATTAAATCTGACAATGCCTTAGTAATAGCGCCCGTACCACCCATAGCAAAGTAGACGCCGTATGAACGCTCTAAATAATGAATCAAGCCATAAATGCTAGTGGTATCAAAAGGATTACCACCCACTAACAAAGGCTGAATGGAAAAAGCTTGCCTCAGCTTTGGATTTTGAAGATAACTGCACACCAAACCCCAAACTGTTTTGTAGCTACCTAAACCAATCAGCCTGGGAATCTGAGCCAGCATTGTCTTAAATTGATGAAATGGTTGCGCTGAAAGCTCAACAAAACCGACCTCAAAAATTCGTTTAGATTGCGCTAATAATTTTTTATAGCCCACACAGTCTGCAGGCTCAATACGGCGAATTTCGGCCAAGGTCTGCTCTAAGGTTCCGCCATAATCAAATGTAGTTTGATCTGCGAATACAAACCGATACCATGGCGTAAGTGGGACTAACTTGACATGATCTTCAAGCTTCTCATCAAACAGAGAAAAAAGTTCTTCGAATAGGAAGGGGGCGGTGATTACTGTTGGACCTGCATCATGGCGAAAGCCATTGCGGTTAAAAACCTGTGCACGACCACCTATATCAGCACACCGATCAATCAGGGTTACCTCATAACCCTTGGCGCGTAGTCTCAATGCAGCAGCAATACCTCCAAATCCAGCACCCACTACGATTGCCTTCATTGCCGTGCGATATCTGAGGAAATTGGTGTGGTAGCTTTCAGTTGGTGGGATAGCTTCTGGGCAAGCTCAGCAAGTAAGTAACCTGAATTCATCGGCAAATGATTGCAAGCATTGGTAGCCTGCTCTAGCTTAAGTAACCCTAAATCTAATGCTGCTTGATAGCTATTCATACCGCTTGGGTCTGACTGTAATACCAACAAAATATTAGCGTGGTGGATGCAGTCACCACTAGAATCTTTTTCAAAATCTTCGATGTCATCATAAATCTGATAGGCCACAGCAAAGTCATCGGCAGCCTGTCTTGCCTGAGTTATCCATTCTTTTTTACCACCAGCAATCAGGGCTAGCTCGATCGGCAAGCTCAGCAATGCCCCTGATTTACTGAAGGCAATATCTTCGTATGTCTTTAAATTGAGTGTTTTAGAGTCCAACAGGAGATCAGAGCATTGGCCTTTGATGGCATAAGACACTTTTGCATGCATTTGTTTCAGTAATTCAGGAATGAGGGCATAGCATTGCGTTTGGGCAATTGCGGCATAAGCGGCGGATAACATGAGGTCGCCAGTACAGATGGCAACGTTACTACCGAATTGAGCCCAGACCGCTTTCGATCCACGTCTTATCAAATCCTCATCCTGAAGGTCATCATGGACTAATGAGGCGTTATGCAGCAACTCAACAGCTGCTGCTAAGGCAATGGCATTTGTTTCATTCACTCCTAAGCTTGCACAAGCAGCAAGGGCAAGACGAGCACGAATGCGGTGACCGCCCAATTGAAGATGATACGCGGCAGCTTCATGCGCTAAGGAGGAAATAGTATTTTTAGATTGCTCTTGATCTTTAACTAAATCGAGCATCAGAGCGTCCACAGATGAAAGCCACAAGTCCGGATTAGGAGCTGTTTTTACCAGAAATTCATCTGCAAGCCTGTTCATGGGGATATCCCTAAATCTGTCTATGGTTACCACTAAATAATTAACTACTCTTATTTATCGCATTGATTTACTTTACTAATTTGTTACTAGTCACTACTAATCACTACTAATCACTACCAAATGAAAAGACTAATGGGAATGCTCCCACTAGTCTTTAATCAAAACAATTACTTACCTGATCTTTCAGTTTCAGCTACAGCAACACTCCAAATAATCAAACCAAATGCGATCTTATTGAGAACGTCCGCAGCGTTATAAATGATATTTAACGCATTAGCACTACTCTCTGGACCGGCACCAGTAAGGTATCCGAAGAAGTATCCGATCGGATAGATTGCCCAACCAAAGGTCACGATCAAACGCATTGTGTTGAAAGCAGATTGAACTGATGGAGGCGCAGAAGCTGCATTGATTTTGCTAGCTTCACCAGCAAAGATTTCATACAGAATATAGAACCAACCGATCATACCGACAATAAATGCTGGCCATACAGCAACGTAACCGGCTTCACCTACATATCCACCAATCAACATGACCAAAGTACCAATCATCAAGCGCCAGAAAACGCCTGTTGGAACTTTTGCAATTGCTGACAAAATCAGATAGAACTCGATCATTAGCAAAGGTACTGTAATTAACCAGTCGATGTAACGAAATACGGTTGGTGTAGAACCCGTTGCGACCCAAACATCACGCATGTAGAAATAGTGAACAGCAGCTACTAATGTCACTAAGCCTGATACGGTTAATGAGGTTTTCCATTTTGGAGAAACACGATCACGCTCTAAAAAGAAAAACGCAGTAGATGCAACCAACGCCATAGAAATGATCCAAAACGAAATGCCGACAAAGTCTTCTTGCTTTAGCGTATCCGCTGCCGCAAAGGCTTGTGTCGTCAGTAAAGCTAAGCCACTAAAGAGCAGCGCGCTACTAAACAACTTTTTAAAATGAGACAGCATCATGAATCTCCCGATGTTTATAAAGACTTTTATTACGAAATATGACTTTTAAAAATTAAGCTTTAAGTGAAGTCATTCTCATATCCTACAACTAAATATAAATTCACGTCAGTTAGTGGTTACCCTCGTGGTTTTTCAACCTCCTTTGTATGGGGGTTTTTACCAATACTCTCTACTATCGTTGCGTAATGTCTTCGTCATACTTATGTCATATTTAGTGACCTGTGCTTCCTGACGCTGTTAAAAATAAAGATATCCATGAAACTTCTCTCCATCTCTACTGGAACGGTTGCTCCGCTATTTGGGAACCATCACCCGAATTACCCATCCGTAGCGTCGGCGATTAATAAACGCAGTATCAGCAACACTCAAAACCCAACCTCAATAAAAATTCACTCTTTAGGTGTCACCGGGGATGAACAGGCAGATTTATCTGTTCATGGCGGTATGGAAAAAGCAATTTATGTCTATCCAATTGAGCATTACGCTTTTTGGAACAAGCTGCTTAGTCAAGAGAGAAAAGTAGCAGTCGATCTTCCTTTGGGCGCATTTGGTGAAAACTTTACTTTTGAAGGTTTACTAGAAACCATGATCTATGTTGGAGATCAACTGGTCATAGGTGATCTAGAATTTACTGTCACCAAACTGAGAGAGCCCTGCTTTAAGTTCAACGCCAAAATGGGCTATAAGGGTGCTGCTAAAGCGATGCTTCAGTCAGGGTTTAGTGGGTGGTATTTGCGCGTGAATCGTCCGGGCTTCGTTACTGCAGGTGCATCTATTCAATTGATACCTGGACAAAGAGTGACTTCCATCGCAGATCAGAGTCAGGCCCTTTTACAGCGTCGCAATCAACGCGATTTATGGGAATAAAAAACCCGACCACATCGTGATCGGGTTTTTCATGTAATACCGACTAGAGTAACTTAGTCGTTTGCGTAAATATCTACGTCTTTTGTTTCTTTAATAAACAGTACACCGATTACCAATGTCACTGCAGCAATGATGATTGGGTACCAGAGACCGTAATAAATGTTACCGTTTTGCGCCACTAAGGCAAAGGCGATCGTTGGCATTAGGCCGCCGAACCAACCGTTACCGATATGGTAAGGCAAGGACATCGAGGTATAGCGAATACGGGTTGGGAACATCTCAACCAACATCGCTGCAATTGGACCATAAACCATGGTTACCAACAGCACCAAGATCACCAAGATACCCAAAATAGCTGCGTAATTGATAGCTGCTGGATCCGCTTTCACTGGATAGCCTGCTGCATTTAATGCATCACGAATTGCTTTCTTAAACTCGGCATCTTTTGCTTTCGCATCAGCTGGAGCCATACCCTTAGCAGAGTAACCCTGAATCTCTGTATCACCGATCTTCACAACCGCTGTGCCACCTGCAGGACCAGCAATGGTTGTGTAACTAGCAGAGTTCGAAGCCATCACCTGTTTTGCAATATCGCAAGAACTAGTGAATTTCGCTGTACCAGTTGGATTGAATTGGAATGTGCACTCGTTCACATCAGCAGTAATACTTGCTGGTGAAGTTGCCATTGCCTTTTCTAACGCTGGGTTAGCAAAGTGGGTTAAGCCATTAAACAAAGAAACTGGTGTGTTTGGGATGTACAGAATAATGGCTAATAAGAGGCCACTCATAATGATGACCTTACGGCCAATCTTATCTGACAAAGTACCAAAAATTACGAAGAATGGAGTACCAATTACCAATGAAGCAGCAATCAATAAGTTTGCTGTCTTTGGATCCACCTTTAATACTTGGGTAAGGTAGAACAAAGCGTAGAACTGACCTGTGTACCAAACCACTGCTTGACCTGCAACCAGACCAAACAATGCCAAGATAACAATCTTCAAGTTCTTCCATTGACCAAATGACTCTGTCAAAGGTGCTTTAGAGAGCTTGCCTTCTTCTTTCATCTTTTTGAAAGCTGGAGATTCGTTCATCGACATACGAATGAATACGGATACCGCTAACAAAACTACTGAGAGAAGAAACGGAACGCGCCAGCCCCAAACATCAAAGTCTGGACCTGTCAATTCACGGGTGAACAAAATCACCAGTAATGACAAGAACAAGCCTAATGTCGCTGTCGTCTGAATCCAAGCAGTGTATGCGCCACGCTTGCCATTAGGAGCATGCTCAGCAACGTAAGTTGCCGCACCGCCATACTCACCACCCAAGGCTAAACCTTGCAACATACGCAATGCAATCAGAATTACTGGAGCAGCAACGCCGATAGTCGCATAGTTTGGTAGCAGACCTACGATGAACGTAGCACCGCCCATGAGAAGAATAGTCACCAAGAAGGTGTACTTACGTCCAATCAAATCGCCTAAACGACCGAATACCAATGCGCCAAATGGGCGAACGATAAAACCGGCAGCAAAAGCTAACAGCGCGAAAATGAAAGCAGAACCAGCATCTAAGCCAGAGAAAAACTGCTTGGCCATAATCGCAGCCAATGAACCGTAAAGATAAAAGTCGTACCACTCAAAAACCGTACCTAAAGAGGATGCAAAAATAACTTTGCGCTCTTCAGCGGTCATTGGGGCTGCTTTAGTTGATGTTGACATCAGTAGCTCCTAACTATTTTTAATGGAATAAATAACAACTTGCCGATTATGCTTTGAAAAAATTCAAAGAAATCCGCTACTTAGGGTAATTCCTTATCAAATGGGATTAGGGGTTTTCCCCAGATGTCGTATGACTCAAGCACTACAACATATCCCTTAAACCACTGAAGTGCACCGAATTCGGGCAACAAAACTTAATTTAATGGGGCATTTGGCACTAATGCAGGGCATTCACTATCAACTGGGTGTGATTAAGCAATCAAAACAAGCTAGTCTGAGTTGGTATTCAATATAACTATCAAAGGAGCACGAAATGAGAACAGCAACAGCAATAGATAAACCGGGGGCTAGTAGTAGTCCACTCAATTCCAAGTGGGTCCAATTAGCATTAGGCATTGTTTGCATGATGGCAATTTCTAGCCCTCAGTATGTTTGGGCTTTATTAACCAAACCGATTTTGGCGCAACTAGGCGTTAGTCTGACTCAGCTTCAAGTGACCTTCTCGATATTGATTGTTCTACAGACCTTTTTCTCCCCCTTCCAGGGCTACTTAGTCGATAAGTTTGGTCCTCGTTTACTGCTGTCTATTGGCACAATTTTGACCGGATTGAGTTGGGTACTTTCGGCTAATGTGGTTGACGTGACTCACCTCTACCTAACTTATGGCGTTTTGGGTGGCCTGGGCACCGGTATTGTGTACATCGGAGTTGTCGGACTGATGGTGAAATGGTTCCCTAAAAATCGGGGCTTTGCGGTAGGTATGGTTGCTGCAGGCTACGGTATTGGAGCGCTTCTCACCACATTCCCAATCTCGAATAGCTTGGCAGCATCGGGCTATCAACAAACCCTCACTGTATTTGGATACTTGATTGGTATTGTTGGTTTATTGGCAGCCCAAGGTATTCGTGCACCGCGTGCAGATCGTACGCAAACTGCTGAGCAAACTGCCAGTGCATCCTCTGGTGTATCACCTAAAACAATGCTGAAGACCCCTGTTTTCTGGGTGATGTTCTTAATGTTCTCAATGATGTCTACCTCCGGCCTAATGGTGATCTCTCAAATGGGTGCCTTTGCTAAAGACTTTGGTGTTGCAACCATGTTGGTTTGGGGTATGGCTGCATTACCTTTAGCTCTGACGATCGACCGCATTACTAATGGCCTGACCCGTCCACTTTTTGGATGGATCTCCGATCGCATCGGTCGCGAATACACGATGACGATTGCATTTGGACTAGAAGCGGTAGCCATGTTCGCCTGGGTAATGATGCGTAATGACCCACTGATGTTTGTCTTGCTTTCCGGAATTGTCTTTTTTGGTTGGGGTGAAATCTTTTCTCTCTTTCCATCCACCCTCACAGACACCTTTGGACAAAAGCATGCCACTACCAACTATGGCTTCCTATATATGGCCCAAGGTGTTGGCTCCATCATTGGCGGCCCAATTGCAGCCTATATTCACGGCGTTACTGAAAGCTGGTTGCCAGTATTTGCCATCATGATTACTCTTGATGCTGCCGCTGCTTTACTTGCCTTCTTTGTATTGCGTCCTATGCGGGCAGATTATCTAAAGAAAAATCCTGTGGCATAAATTATCTTGATCAAATGGGATCAAAAGAGCGCTCAGAGATCATGGGCGCTCTTTTTGCTTTTATTACAAATATCCGAGACGATATACTGATGTGCTGATGTAAGTACCTTTTTATAAGAGTGCACACTTAACGAAAGAAAGAATTCATGCAACAAAAATGGGGTATTAGAGGCATGGCCGTTGCGCCGCATTCACTCGCATCTGAGTCGGCCTTAGCAGTCTTAAGGGAAGGTGGTAACGCTCTAGAGGCTATGGTGGCAGCTGCAGCAACGATTGCTGTGGTGTACCCCCACATGAACTCTATTGGTGGCGACTCTTTCTGGGTCGTTCACTCTCCTGGCAAAGCCATGGGTGGTATTGATGCTTGCGGTGCAGCCGCTGGCCTAGCTACAAAAAATTGGTATGCCGAGCGCGGTATTACGAAGGCCATTCCGTTTCGTGGCGCCATTGCCGCTAACACTGTTGCAGGAACGATTTCCGGTTGGGGCGCTGCTCACAAACTCTCTCAGCAAGGGCTTGATGGCAAGCTACCGCTATCACGACTACTGGCTGATGCGATTCACTATGCCCAAGCTGGCGTGCCAGTGACGTTTAGCCAGTCGAGCCTCACTGCAAAAAAGCAGCAGGAGCTCAACAATATTCCAGGCTTTGCAGAAACTTTCTTAGTCAATGGCAAAGCACCTGAAGTGGGCAGTATCTTCAAGCAAGAGCGACTTGCTAAAACACTCCGTCAGATTGCAAAAAAAGGAACGGAAGATTACTACCGCGGAGACTTAGCTGACCTTCTCGCAAAGGAGCTCACCGAAGTAGGCAGCCCACTCCGGCTCAGTGATTTACAACGTCATCAAGCCAAGCTCATTGACCCACTTGAACTCAAACACAGTATGGGTAATGTGTACAACATGACACCCCCAACGCAAGGCGTTGTATCGCTGATGATTATCGGCATTTTGGACCAACTCAATCTCAAGCGCTTTAAAGTTGATAGCGCGGAATACGTGCATCACTGCGTTGAAGCTACTAAACAAGCATTTAAGGTACGCGATCAATTTGTCACCGATCCGGCCTATATGACAAAGAATGCCCAGTCCTTCTTATCCCCCGCCTTCTTAAAGAAGCTAGCCAAGAATATTGATCCTGAAAAAGCCCTACCTTGGGGCCAAGGAAAAGGACCGGCCGATACGATTTGGATGGGTGTGATTGATGGCAATGGAAATTGTGTTTCCTTTATTCAAAGTATTTATCACGAGTTTGGCGCTGGCATCGTGCTGCCTAAGTCTGGCGTGAACTGGCAAAACCGGGGCTGCAGTTTTTCGCTTGACCCGAAAACACTCAATCACCTTGAGCCATATCGCAAGCCATTCCACACCTTAAATCCCGCAATGGCTTTATTTAAGGACGGTCGTTCTATGGTGTACGGCACGATGGGCGGCGATGGCCAACCACAAACGCAATGTGCTGTATTTACCCGGACGGCTACTTATGGCTTAGACCCACAAGATGCCATCAGTAGACCCCGCTGGTTATTAGGTCGAACCTGGGGTCAGACCAGTGATAGTTTAAAACTGGAATCTCGATTTAGCCCTTGGGTAGCCAAAGAGCTACATGCCCTAGGGCATGAGATAGAAATGCTGGATGCTTTTGATGAAACGGTAGGTCATGCGGGTTGCATCATCCGAGACCCCTCTGGAACATTACATGGCGGCTGGGACCCTCGAAGTGATGGTGCCGTTAGCGCGTTTTAGTAATAAACAATTTGGGTACGCGTAGATCCCAGTAAATGGCCGCTACGCGTAAACCAAAAATAGCTAGCATGCACAGTACAGAGCCTTCGAGCGTGTACTGCGGCAAGAAGTTCAGTATCAGCACGTACAAAAGACAACCCAAAGTAACGGGAATGGCATACAACTCATGTGACATCAGCAACGTTTTTCGTCCTGCCAAAATGTCACGTAATAATCCCCCGCCAATTGCAGTCAGCACACCTAAAATTACTGGCGCTACTGGTAAGCCAAAATCCAAATTCCATACCTTGTCAGCCCCTTGAATGCCAAACAACGCTACGCCAAGACCATCGATATAGAGCATAAAGCGATAAATTTGCGGTTGCGTAAAAAACGATTCCGCTACAAAGGTAACGATGCAAGCAGCTAAAGCAACCCAGATATAGATTTGTGAAATCGACCAAAAGGCAGGTACATCCAAGATAATGTCTCGCAATGTTCCGCCACCAATAGCGGTAATCACGCCCAGTACCATGACTCCAAATAGATCGACACCGCGGTCAGCAATAGCAAGGACACCCGTAACAGCAAAAGCGACTGTAGCAATGATGCCAATCCAGAAATTAATTTGATCCATAAGGCATAGTCTAATTTACTGAAGCCAATCGATTAAAAACCATTACTCAGCCGTAGGAATAGTGAATCTTGGCCGCTCAAACGATTGGGCTGGGTTAAGTAATGATCTTGAGCGTCTTTTGATAACGCTGTGCATTGTGAACGTAACGCTCGGCAATATCAGCGATATCAGCAATCTGTTCTGGTGACAGCATTTTTACCGCCTTGGCAGGCGAGCCCAAAATCATTGAGCCCTCTGGAAACTCTTTACCTTCAGTAACTAAGGCACCGGCACCCACTAAACAATTTTTACCAATCTTCGCACCGTTCAAGATCACCGCGCCAATACCGATCAGGCTTCCGTCACCAATATGGCATCCGTGCAACATCACTTGATGACCCACAGTGACCCGCTTCCCTATGATGAGAGGGAAACCGGGATCAGCATGCAAGATGGAGGCATCTTGAACATTACTACCTTCGCCAATTTGGATAAGATCGTTATCGGCCCGAATGACTACTTTCGGCCACACACTAACGTTTGAGTGGAGCTCAACCCGACCAATCACTTCTGCGCTTTGCGCAATCCAAGCCCCCTCGGATAATTGGGGAGATATTCCGTCTAGTTCAAATATGGCCATAATTGATTATAGGCAAGGAATCATGGCTCTATTTTGGACAAAGCGTCCTTGTTACCAGTTGGACTCACGATCTGGTGTTGATGAGATCCGATGAATACTCAGGTCTGCGCCCTCGTACTCCTCTTCTTGAGACATCCGAATGCCCATGATGGCCTTTAAGGCACCATACACAATAAATCCACTGATTAAGGCGATACCAACACCCAGAAGGCTACCCATCAATTGCCCCGTAAAGGTGACGCCACCTAGACCACCAAGCGCTTTAGTACCAAAAATCCCTGCCGCCAAGCCACCCCACAGGCCACAAAGACCATGCAATGGCCACACGCCTAAAACATCATCAATCTTCCAGCGGTTTTGTACCAAAGTGAACATGTAAACAAATAGTGCGCCAGCGATTAGTCCCACTACTAATGCGCCCATTGGATGCATTAGATCAGAGCCCGCACATACCGCTACCAAACCTGCCAATGGGCCGTTGTAAGTAAAACCCGGATCATTGCGGCCAACAACCCACGCAGCTAAAGTGCCTCCCACCATAGCCATTAATGAATTCATAGCCACTAAGCCACTAATCTTGTCGATCGTTTGTGCACTCATGACATTAAAGCCAAACCAACCTACCGCTAAGATCCAGGCCCCCAATGCTAAAAAAGGGATGCTTGAGGGAGGATGCGCTGCGATCTGACCCTCTTTGGTGTAACGACCTTGGCGCGCTCCCAGCAAGATCACTGCTGGTAGGGCAATCCAGCCACCGACTGCATGGACCACAATAGACCCAGCAAAGTCATGAAATTCTTCACCAGTCAATGTCTTTATCCACGCCTGAATACCGTAGTGCTGATTCCAGGCAATGCCCTCAAAGAAGGGATAAACAAAACCCACTAAGAGGAAAGTGGCAATTAGTTGAGGATTAAACTTGGCACGCTCTGCGATACCACCAGAGATGATGGCCGGGATTGCGGCAGCAAAAGTCAGCAAGAAAAAGAATTTGACGAGCTCATATCCATTTTTCTGCGCAAGAAGCTCAGCACCAGAGAAGAAATCCACCCCATAAGCGATGCTGTAGCCAATAAAGAAATAGGCAATAGTCGAAACTGCAAAATCAACCAAGATCTTTACCAGAGCATTCACTTGGTTCTTCTTACGGACAGTACCTAGTTCTAAAAATGCAAAACCAGCATGCATTGCCAGCACCATAATGGCGCCGAGCAAGATAAAAAGAACATCACTGCCTGATTTCAAAGTATCCATCGAATTACTCCCTCTGTTTTTTGAATCATTATGGGGATTTTTATAGCTATCCTGAAATCAAATTGCACCTATTTGGTGCTTATTAGTACAAATAAACGGGTTATTATTAGATTTAATACATCCAAGAGAGATCCCATGAAAAAAATCTTATTCGCTTTAATCGTTTTAGGAACATTGACAGGCCTAGTGCATGCTCAAACCAAAGTACAGGTGCTAAGCACTCAAGAATTGGTCACCACCTGCAAACTACCCGCAAGCCCAGAGTCTCGCAGCTTTTGTGTTGGATACACCACTGCAATTTACGATACTTACCTTGCAACACGTCATCCCCAGCGAGCAAAACCTTATATTTGTGTAAAACAACCTGCACCATCGCGCGATGAAGTCGTTGCTGATTTTGTGACGTTTGCGCAAACAAACCAACAGACATCAGATAAGCCTGCTGCCGGTGTCTTCTTAGGATTTTTAGCATCACGCTTTCCTTGTGCCAGAAAATAATCTTTGGCAAATGAACTAACCAACTTATAAAGACAAAAGGATCCGTTAATATGAAAAAATTAATCTTAATGACATCAGTCATCCTAGCAATGACCGCATGCTCCAACATGAACAATACAGAACAGCGCACATTATCAGGCGCAGGTATTGGTGCAGCAGCTGGTGCAGTAGGTACCGCTATATTTCATGGCAACCCAATCTGGGGAGCAGTAGGCGGCGCGGCAGTCGGTGCAGCATCAGGCTATGTATACGATGCTTACAAAAAAGAACAGGCTTCTGAATACAACTCTGGCTATAACGCTGGCAAAAATAACAAACCAGCTCAAGCACCAAACTAAAAAACAGAGCTGTACTGATTAATATTTAAGGCCTCAAAACAAAAAACCCGACTCACCATAATAGGTAAGTCGGGTTTTTATTTTGGACTACAGTATTAAGCAAGCAATAGCTGATTAATCCGTTTGACGTAAGCAGCGGGATCATTTAACTGGCCACCTTCTGCCAACAAAGCTTGATCAAATAAGATCTGCGTCCACTGATCAAACTGCTTATCATCAGACTTTAACTTGAGAAGCATTGGGTGCTCTGGATTAATTTCCAGAATCGGCTTTGTCTCGGGCGCTTGTTGTCCTGCAGCTTTGAGCATACGCAATAAGTTACCGGAAAGCTCATCCTCATCAGACACCAAACATGCAGGTGAATCGGTTAAGCGGAAGGTCACGCGCACATCTTTCACCTTATCCTCCAAAACTACCTTCATCCGATCTAGCAAGTCTTTAAAACCCTTCTCAGTTTCTTCGTGCTCTTGTTTTTCTTTTTCATCGCTTAGGCTACCTAAATCTAAACCACCCTTTGCCACTGAAGTCATCTGCCTTGCATCAAACTCCGTAAAGAATGACAGCATCCATTCATCTACGCGATCAGTCAGTAATAAAACTTCTACTCCTTTTTTGCGGAAGATCTCTAAATGCGGACTATTTTTAGCGGCGTTAAAAGAATCGCCCGTCACGTAATAAATCTTGTCTTGACCTTCTTTCATACGAGCTACATACTCCGCCAAGGAAACGGCCTGGTCTGCAGAATCGGTATGGGTACTTGCAAAACGGAGTAACTTAGAAATCCGTTCTTTATTGGGCTGATCTTCACCAATGCCCTCTTTAAGAACCTGTCCAAACTGGGTCCAAAAAGTTCGATACTTTTCTTTTTTAAGCTCATCGTCATTATTGGCTAAATCTTCCAACATACTGAGCACGCGCTTAGTAGAACTCTCTCGAATGACTTTGACATCACGTGACTCTTGCAAAATTTCACGAGAAACGTTTAAGGGTAGATCAACTGAGTCAATCACACCCGTCACAAAACGAAGGTACATGGGCAGTAATTGTTCCGCATCTTCCATGATGAAAACTCGCTTTACATACAGCTTGATACCGCCACGCTTATTGCGATCCCATAAATCAAATGGTGCCCGCGTAGGAACATATAGGAGTTGAGTAAACTCACTACGACCCTCTACTCGGTTTAATGAATAGCACAGAGGGTCTTCATAGTCATGAGATAGATGTTTATAAAACTCGGTGTATTGCTCTTCTGTAATTTCTGACTTAGAGCGCGCCCACAGTGCGCTTGATTGATTAATGCTCTCCATCTCATCTTGAATGACTTGCTCTTTTTTATCATCGTCCCATGACTCCTTGTTCATCTGAATAGGTAGGGAGATGTGGTCGGAGTATTTACGAATAATCGATTTAAGCTTTTGAGTGGAAAGGAAATCATCCTCCCCTTCGCGTAAGTGCATCGTGATGGCAGTGCCGCGCTGCGCAAGATCGACATTTTCTACAGTAAATTCGCCAGAGCCATCGGACTCCCAGCGAATGCCATCCTGGGCAGGTAATCCTGCGCGACGGGTCTCAACGGTAATACGATCAGCCACAATAAAAGCAGAGTAAAAACCAACGCCAAACTGACCAATCAAAGCCGCATCTTTTTGCTGATCACCCGACAGCTTAGAGAAGAACTCTTTGGTGCCAGACCGCGCAATCGTACCTAGATTGGAGATCACCTCTTCACGACTCATGCCAATACCGTTATCAGCAATAGTGACGGTGCGAGCAGCTTTATCAAAGCTCACCTTGATCTTTAGCTCGGGATCATCCCCATACCAGTCTGGATGCTCAATACCCTCAAAACGCAATTTATCAGAGGCATCAGATGCATTAGAGATTAATTCACGGAGAAAAATTTCCTTATTGGAGTACAAGGAATGAATCATGAGTTGTAAAAGCTGCTTTACTTCGGCCTGAAAGCCCAAAGTCTCTTTATTTACTGTCGTCATACGAATACCCTTTTAATCAATAAACTGAACTCTCATTACATGGGGGCTGCTAAGGCAATTTCAAGACCCGGCTTAAAATCTGAATAGCCTAGGGCTTTGGCTGCTTCTGCGCTACCGGTAATTCAGCCTTTTTCCAGGCACCAAAACCACCCTCTAGGTGACAAATACCAGGAAACCCCATTTTTTGAAGGGTTTGGGCAGCTAAAGCAGAGCGCCAAGCAGAGGCGCAATAGAGCACTAGGCGTTTACCTCCACCAAAAATAGGCTTGTAATAAGGGCTTTCTGGATCCACCCAAAATTCCAACATGCCGCGTGGGGCATGGATCGCGCCTGAAATCATCCCCTCACGCTCCAGCTCTCGAATATCACGAATATCTACAAAAACAGTACCTTCATCGCCCAGAATTAATTTCGCCTCTGCCAAAGAAAGCGTATCTACTTCTGCCATCGCTTGAGCAACGAGCTCTTGGTACCCTATTTTTAATTGCATATAAAAACTCCTTAATTAATAGCATTTTTATTTAGTTGATCTTCAATATATGGTCATCGCGAGTACTGATAACATGTCTGTATGAACTTTACGCCTACAGAACTGGGTGCGAGCATTATTTTTGCTATTGCCGTCCTTCATACTTTTTGCGCCTCGTATTTCGAGGACCTAGCGAAAAAATCTCGCCGACATGCCGGTTTATGGCATCTACTCGGAGAGGTCGAAGTCGTCTTTGGTTTTTGGGCTGCTATTTTGATTATCTTTATGTGGCTCGCGAATGATTTAGCCACTGCCAAAAGATATGCTAGTGAACGTAACTTCACTGAGCCATTATTTGTCTTTGCAATTATGGTGGTTGCGGGAACTAAGCCTATCTTGCATTTCGCTACACACATTTTGCAGCAGATGGGTAAGGGCCTACAAAGTCTCTTTCGAATAAAGCAAGCACCTGCTCTTTATTTCTTGACCCTTAGCGTGACTCCGCTATTAGGCTCGCTGATTACCGAGCCTGCAGCGATGACGCTTGCCGCCTTCTTATTACGCGACTTAGTTTATCGCCACAAATGCACTACCTATTTACTCTTTGGAACCCTAGGTGTTTTATTTGTCAACATCTCCATCGGTGGAACACTCACTAACTTTGCAGCGCCGCCGGTATTAATGGTTGCCTCTACTTGGGGCTGGAGTTCAGCATTCATGTTTGCCAACTTTGGCTTTGAGGCTTGTATCGCTATCGTGATTAATGCGCTAGCAGTCACACTCCTCTTTCAAAAGCAATTAGTTGAGCCATCGCCAAATACTAAGCCAGTCCGCATCCCAGTCACTATTACAGCAATTCATCTTTTCTTTTTAGCTGGCATTGTTAGTTTTGCTCACGACCCCGTCATCTTTATGTGGCTCTTACTATTTTTTATTGGCTTTACGGCCGCGTACCCAAAACATCAAAGCCCCTTAATTTTGCGCGAGGCATTGCTAGTTGGATTCTTTCTAGCCGGACTTGTCGTATTGGGGGCATTACAAGGCTGGTGGCTACAACCGATATTAGAAAAAATGAGTCCCACGGCTGTATTTTATGGAAGCCTGGCATTAACTGCGATTACCGATAATGCCGCACTGACCTATCTAGGCTCGCTGGTCACAGGCACTTCTCCAGAGTTCAAATTAGCTTTGGTTGGTGGGGCTGTCGCGGGCGGTGGTTTAACAGTGATTGCTAATGCGCCTAATCCTGCTGGTTTGGCTATTTTGCGCCACTATTTTCCGAATGCCGCCGTTTCTGCGGGGCTCCTATTTGTTGCCGCCGTTCCACCCACAATCGTAGCGATTATGGCATTCAGACTTTTATAAGGGCTTATTCACCCAAATCCCGTAAAATCTGAGTTTGGCCCCCAGCTATAAACCTGAGAACGGCATATGAAAAAGCTCTATATCAAAACCTTCGGCTGTCAAATGAACGAGTATGACTCGGGCAAGATGGCCGATCTCTTGCATGCTAACGACGGCATGGAAATTACCCACACTCCGGAAGATGCCGATGTGGTCCTGCTCAATACCTGCTCTATACGTGAAAAAGCAGAAGACAAGGTTTTTTCAGACCTAGGTCGTTTGCGTGAACTTAAAAAAATCAAGCCCGATTTATTGATTGGCGTTGGTGGTTGCGTTGCAAGCCAAGAAGGCCAGCAAATTATTAGTAGAGCTCCTTATGTAGATGTGGTTTTTGGACCTCAGACATTGCATAGACTCTCAGATCTCCTTTCGCAACGTCGCATCACTGGCAGGCCTCAAGTGGATATCTCTTTTCCTGAAATTGAAAAGTTTGATCACTTGCCTGCCTCACGCCAAACCAAAGGATCTGCATACGTCTCGATCATGGAAGGCTGCTCTAAATACTGTAGTTACTGCGTAGTGCCTTACACCCGTGGCGAAGAGGTATCGCGCCCATTTGATGACGTGCTTACCGAAGTGGCAGGCCTGGCCAATCAGGGCGTAAAAGAAATTGTTTTACTGGGTCAAAACGTCAATGCCTATTTAGGAAAGATGGGGGGCACAGAAGAAATTGCCGACTTCGCATTACTCATTGAGTACGTCGCAGAAATTCCTGGGGTAGAAAGAATTCGCTTTACAACAAGCCACCCAAAAGAATTTACTCAGCGTTTAATTGACGTTTATGCTAAAGTGCCTAAATTAGTAAGCCACCTTCACTTGCCGGTGCAGCATGCCTCGGACAGCATACTGTCAGCTATGAAGCGGGGATACACCTGTCTAGAATATAAAAGCATCATCCGCAAGATGCGAGCGGTACGTCCTGACCTAACGCTTTCTAGTGACTTTATTGTCGGCTTTCCGGGCGAGACCGATGCGGATTTTGCCAAACTACTGCAAATGGTCGAAGAACTTCATTTCGATAACAGCTTTTGCTTTATCTTTAGCCCACGTCCAGGAACGCCTGCAGCCAATCTCAGCGATGACACTCCACATGAAATCAAGCTCAAACGCTTGCAGACCTTGCTAGCCCTAGTGGAATCTCAAGCAAATCAGATCAGCCAACAAATGCTTGGCCATACAGAGCGAGTGTTGATTGAAGGTTTAGCAAAAGATGGTGTCAATCTTCAGGGTCGTGCTGCCAATAATCGCGTTATTCACTTTACGGCACCAGAGTCAGAGAAGGAATCCCTGATTGGTCAAATGGTCGACATTCATATTACTGAAGTGCTCAATTACACACTAAGAGGTGAATTAGTAGATGTCCTTGCCCCATCGCATTAAGATGCCTAGCAAATTAGTTATTGACATTCAGGTAGCTAGCCCAGCACTTGAAAAAAAGCTAGGGGCAATTGCCTCATCTACATTAATTAAAAAATGGGTAAATACAGCAATTGAGCAAAGCGGTGTCATCACGCTTCGTTTTGTGAACTGTGCAGAGGGAAGGAAGTTAAATGCTGCTTATCGTCACAAAGATAAGGCGACTAACGTGCTCACCTTTCCTTACGAACTGACAAAAAAAACCGTCATTGCCGATATTATTTTTTGCCTACCCGTCATTCAAGAAGAGGCTTACGATCAAGGCAAGGCCGTAAAAGCCCACTTAGCGCATTTAGTCATTCATGGTTGCCTGCACGCCCAGGGACTGGATCATGAGATCCCTAAAGAGGCTCAAAAGATGGAAAGCCATGAAATCGACCTTCTACAGCAGTTAGGCTTTACAGACCCTTACGCGCCAGCTTAGGGTAATTGAGTCACTCTTTTATTGAAATCTTTTTTTCTAAGCTATTCTTTTACTATGCCTGACCCCAATAAATCCCTTTTAGAGCGCCTCTCTGAGTTTCTGACATCTCAGCCGAGCAGTCCAACAGTACGCCGTCAAGAGTTGATTGACACCCTCAGAGATGCACAAATCGAGGGATTGATTGATGCAGATGCCTTATCCATGATTGAAGGTGTCTTCCAGGTAGGGCAATTATCTGCTCGCGATATTTTGGTACCACGCGCCCAAATTGATTGGATTGATATCAACTTATCCTTATCTGAGATTATCAAAAACGTCATTACTGCTGCGCATTCACGCTTCCCTGTTTTTGAAGGAAGTCGCAATAACGTCATTGGCACCTTATTAGCCAAAGACCTACTTCGGCACTCCACTGAAAAAGATTTTCAGGTGAGGGACTGGTTACGCCCCGCAGTATTTATTCCGGAATCTAAAAGACTCAGTGTTTTATTGAGAGACTTTAAAGATAATCGAAACCATCTAGCAATCGTGGTTGATGAATACAGTGGTGTTGCCGGCATCATCACCATTGAAGATGTACTGGAGCAGATTGTTGGTGACATTGAAGATGAACATGACATCGATGAGGAGGCAGATAACCTCATCGCCCTAGATAATGGGGATATGCGCGTTAAGGGCATCACTGAGCTAGATCAATTCAATCAGGCCCTTGGCACTCAATTTGATGTTGAAGGCATTGAGACCATTGCCGGCCTCGTCATTCAGCATCTAGGACGCGTACCAAAAATAGGAGAGCGTATCTCCATCGAAGGTATCGAATTTGAAATACAACGTGCAGACCCAAGACAGATTCATATCCTGCTTGCACGGCAGCTGCCAAAAAATACTAACTAAGCACTACCGTGACTGATCGGCCTTTGCTAAGAATGCCCAACAGCATTGCCCTAGCGATGCTGTTGGTTACCGGAATGCTGCTTGCTGGCGCTGCAGAGCTCCCTTATGGAGGGTGGATTCAGATTCCACTGCTCAGTTTAGTGTGGTGGCAAATATCTACACAAGCAAACCCATCCATCAAAAAACTATTTTTACTAGGTCTCTCTTTTGGCTTAGGTTACTTTGTACTTGGTTTGTGGTGGATTTATATTAGCCTGCATGATGTAGGTGGCATGCACCCCGTCATTGCTAGTATTGCTGTCTTTTTATTGGCCACAGTAATGGCCTTGTTTTTCTCGACTGCCTGCTTAATTCTGCGTCTGAAAAAAAATCGGTATCTCAGCGGTCTCGTGCTTGCCTCAAGCTGGGTGATTGTGGAATATATCCGCGAATTTATTTTTACTGGCTTTCCCTGGATGGGTTTTGCCGAAGCTCAAGTCAATGGGCCTTTTGCTTGGGTGGCACCACTACTGGGCGGACTGGCCTGTACTTTTCTTGCTGTCTGGGTTTCTTGGGAAATTTTTCAACTTAAAAAGAATTTCTTTTTTAGTGCTACCTGCATTGTTGCTGCCATCACATTGTCACAGTTGGCCAGTCTTTGGAGCTTTACTAAGCCGACTGGAGAACCCCTCAGCGTGCGCTTGATTCAGGGTAATTTTAAGCAACGCTTAAAGTTCAACCCAGAGTCGATTGAACAGCAATTTATTTTTTATACCAAGGCAATTGAAAGTCAAGCGGCTGACCTCATCATCACACCTGAGACCGCTTACCCTTGGCCCCAAAGCAATCTACCTGAAGGACTCCTTCAATCCATACAAGATTTTTCCACTAACAGCGCTAGTAATGTATTGCTTGGGGTAATTGGTGAAACATCGAACACACAGGGTGTTCAGTATTCCAATCGCATACAGGGTCTATCTCCCAATAGGGCGCCTTATCAATATGACAAGTCACATTTGGTGCCATTTGGCGAATTCGTTCCACCTGGCTTTCATTGGTTTGTGAACGCGTTTCATGTTCCGATGAGTGACTTTGCACGAGGGAAGCTAGATCAAGCCCCCTTTAGCATTGAACGTCTAGGCCAAGAAACACTAAACGCTGCCATCACGATTTGCTATGAGGATGTCTTTGGTGAAGAGTTAGCCTCCAGAATTCGTAAAAGTATCAAGCCAGTAAATCTCCTCATTAATGTCACCAACTTAGCCTGGTTTGGAAATTCTCAGGCACCGAAGCAACAATTAAGACTCTCCCAATTGCGATCACTCGAAACCGGGCTTCCCGGCCTGCGCGCTACCAATACCGGCCTGACTGCTGTCGTAGGGCCTGATGGCGCTGTACTGGCAGAACTCAAACAATGGACTCAGGATACTTTGAGTACGAAGGTACAAGCGTATGCAGGCACAACTCCTTATGTACTCTGGGGTAGTGCCCCTATTTTGACCCTTTCTACCCTCCTACTGATCTTAGGGTGGATTCGTCAAAGACGTATTTAGAAGTGATTTCCGAATTTTCCAGCTTAGCCATGTAAAATCAACACCTTAGCCAGGTTAATCATGCTTACTTTTCAGCAAATCATTCTTAAACTCCAAGATTATTGGGATCAACAAGGTTGTGCTTTATTGCAACCCATTGATCTCGAAGTCGGTGCGGGTACATCTCATACAGCCACTTTCTTGAGGGCCATTGGTCCTGAGCCATGGAAAGCTGCCTATGTTCAACCATCACGCAGACCAAAAGATGGTCGCTATGGAGAAAACCCGAACCGCTTGCAGCACTATTACCAATTTCAGGTTGTACTCAAACCTGCGCCAGAAAATATTCTCGAACTCTATTTGGGCTCACTGGCTGCACTAGGTTTAAACCTCCAACAGAACGACGTACGTTTTGTTGAGGACGACTGGGAAAACCCAACACTTGGCGCTTGGGGGCTTGGCTGGGAAGTGTGGCTGAACGGCATGGAAGTGACTCAGTTCACTTATTTCCAGCAAGTGGGTGGCCTGGACTGCAAACCGGTTTTAGGTGAAATTACTTACGGTATTGAGCGCCTGGCAATGTATATCCAGAATTGCTCTAATGTCTACGACCTGGTTTGGGCAGATGGTGTTTCCTATGGTGATGTGTATCACCAGAACGAAGTGGAGCAATCGTGCTACAACTTTGAGCACTCAAATACAGAGTTACTCTTTGCTAATTTTACCAACTATGAGAATGAAGCAAAGCGTCTCATGGAAGTTCCACTAGCGCTTCCCGCTTATGAAATGGTTCTTAAAGCGGGTCATACTTTTAATCTATTAGATGCCCGCGGTGCAATCTCTGTCACTGAGCGCGCCGCCTACATTGGTCGCATTCGCAACCTTTCTCGCGCAGTAGCTCAAGCCTATTTTGAGTCACGCGAAAAATTAGGGTTCCCAATGTGTCAACGCCCTTCTTTGCTCACAGCCGATTGAGATTCCTAAGTCTACTATGAGTACATCAAACCCATCCCCTCAAACTGCCAGTCTACTGATTGAAATTTTTACTGAGGAACTCCCCCCAAAATCTTTACGCCGTCTTGGGGATGCCTTTAGTGTTGGCATTTACGATGCCCTTAAATCCGCCGGGCTTCTTGGGGAAGACTCTATTGTCAGTAGCTATGCTACACCTCGTCGACTAGCAGTACACATTACCGAGGTTTTGAGTCAGGCACCTGACCACCTTGTACGTGAAAAATTATTGCCTGCCAGTATTGCATTTGATGCTAATGGAAAACCCACTGCACCCTTACTGAAGAAGTTGAGTGCACTGGGATATCCCGATATCGATTTATCCACTCTAGAAAAATCAGGCGAAGGTAAAAATGAAGCCCTCTTTCTGAATGTGATTGCCCAGGGCGCCACTTTAGAGAAAACCGCACAACAAGCATTAGTGCATACGCTGGGTAAGCTACCCATCGCTAAAATGATGCACTATCAAGTGCTACAGAAAAATGGCCAATTAGCAGATGTCGAATTTGCTCGTCCAGCACACCGCATTATTGCGCTCCATGGTGATCAGGTATTGAGGCTCAG
The DNA here is from genome assembly GCF_002797575.1 of Polynucleobacter brandtiae. Lineage (GTDB taxonomy): Bacteria > Pseudomonadota > Gammaproteobacteria > Burkholderiales > Burkholderiaceae > Polynucleobacter > Polynucleobacter brandtiae. Next base: position 193,208 of record NZ_PGTX01000003.1, read on the forward strand.
CGCCTTAGGTATTGATGCTGATAATCAGACTGAAGGTCATCGCTTTTTGGCTTCTGACATCATCACCATTGCCTGTGCTGATAGCTATGTTGCCGCACTCACGACTCAAGCCAAAGTCTTACCTCATTTTAATCAGCGACGCGAATATATTGAATCTGCCTTACTAAAAGCAGCCGGTAGCGACTCAGTACTGATGCCCGATAGTTTATTGGATGAAGTCACTGCCTTAGTGGAATGGCCCGCCATCTACGAATGTCATTTTGATTCTGAATTTTTGGAAGTACCTCAGGAATGCTTAATTTTGACGATGCAAACCAATCAAAAATACTTTGCCCTGACAGATTCAGAAGGTAAATTAAGAAATCGTTTCTTAATTGTCTCGAATATTCAAACTGATACACCAGAGGCGATTATTGCCGGTAATGAACGTGTAATACGCCCACGTTTATCTGATGCCCGTTTCTTTTTTCAGCAAGATCAAAAAAGGCCGTTAGCCTCACGAGTAGCTGATCTTAAAAAAGTGGTTTATCACAATCAACTAGGCAATCAGTTTGAGCGAACACAACGTGTTCAAGCAATTACCGTTGGCATCGCTCAGGCATTGTCCGCAGATGAATCGCTTGCGAGTCGTGCCGCTGAAATTGCAAAAACAGACTTACTAACCGATATGGTTGGCGAGTTTCCAGAACTACAGGGCATCATGGGACGTTACTACGCTACCTATGATGGCGAACATGAGGATGTAGCCTCTGCTTGCAGTGAGCACTATAGACCACGCTTTGCCGGGGATGCTTTACCTGAAACGCAGACCGGCACGATTCTAGCGATTGCCGATAAGCTTGAGACTTTGATTGGTATTTGGGGTGTGGGACTTGCCCCAACAGGCGATAAAGACCCCTATGCACTTCGTCGCCATGCCTTAGGAATCTGTCGTCTTTTGTTAGAAAAGAATCTTGCCTTAAGTCTGCCTGCTTTGATTGCCCTAGCTCGTCGGCAGTTCACACAATCGGATGTTCAAGAAAAAGCAAATGGTGACGATATCTATGCCTTCATCATCGATCGTCTGCGCGCTTATTTGCGAGATCAATCTGTTGCTGGCAAGCCATTTACCGCTGGTGAGATTGATGCTGTTTTAAGCCAATCTCCTGCCCAACTCAACGATCTAATGGATCGTTTAACTGCTTTGCGTGAATTTAACGCCCTTCCAGAAGCTAGTCAGCTAGCTGCAGCTAATAAGCGAATCAGCAATATCTTAAAGAAGACTACTACTGTCATCCCGGAAAACTGTTCAAACGCACTACTGCAAGCACCTGCAGAAGTTGCACTCTTTAAAGCGCTAGAAAGTATTGCCCCTCAGCTGAAAACAGCTTATGCGCAACGGCAATTTGTAGTATTTCTCCAAGCGCTGGTTGCACTGAGCAATCCAATTGATCAGTTCTTTGCTGATGTCATGGTTATGGATCCCAATCCAGAGTTACGCGATAACCGCCTGGCTCTCTTGCAACAACTTCACCAGAAAATGAATCTTATTGCCGACCTCGGCAAATTAGCATGAGCACTAGCTCCACTAAATTAATCATTTTGGATCGCGATGGTGTGATCAACGAAGATCGAGATGACTATGTTAAATCAAGCGAGGAATGGGTTCCTCTCCCGGGTAGTTTAGAAGCAATTGCTCTGCTAAACCAAGCAGGCTACCAAATTTCGGTAGCCACCAATCAATCAGGTTTGGCTCGAGGATTTTTCAACATCAATGATTTGCATGCGATGCATAGCAAGATGGAAAGATTACTCAAACCATTAGGCGGTCATATTGATAGTATTTTCTTCTGCCCCCATCTGGATGCGCATGCATGCGATTGCCGCAAGCCCTTGCCAGGCATGATGAAAGAAATTGCCTTACGCTACAAACAATCCAATGGTAGTAACCCGCTACTGGGTATCCCTATAGTAGGTGACTCCTTACGAGATCTTCAAGCAGGCGTTGCCCTTGGTGCCAGCCCCCATTTAGTGTTGACCGGAAAAGGCCGCAAGACGTTAGAAGCAGGCGGTCTGCCTGAAGGCACTCACATTCATGCGGATTTATTGGCTTTTGCAAACGCACTGATACAGGATAAGGTTTAAGAAAAATGGTCTTTTTACGCTCCACTCTGTTTGCCTTGTTTTTATTGATTTTTACGCCGATATGGTCTGTACTTTGCATCATCGTATTTCCATTTTTAAATCCTGAGAACCGCTATCGCTTTATTGGCCTTTGGAATAAAGTTGTCATCTGGATACTGAAACCACTTTGCGGTATCTCCTATGAAATCCGCGGGATGGAGAATATGACTGCGGTCCTCGATCAGCCTGTAGTTGTCCTCAGCAAGCACCAATCGGCTTATGAAACTATTGCTTATATTGCTTTGCTCCCTAAGCAAGTCTGCTTTGTCTTTAAGCGAGAATTACTCTGGATTCCATTTTTTGGCTGGGCCTTGGCATTACTCAAAATGATTCATATTAACCGGGCTAGCAAAGAAACAGCAGCGCTGTCTGTTGTGGGGCAAGGGCGTAAGCGCCTCAGCGAGGGCAAGTGGATATTGTTATTTCCAGAGGGTACGAGAACGCCTACAGGCTCACATCAACCCTATAGCAAAGGTGGCGCAAGACTTGCCAGTGCCACCGAGGCTTTGGTTATTCCTATTGCGCACAATGCAGGTCGTTGCTGGCCCAAGAATAGCTTTATGAAACAAGCTGGCACCGTCATTTTTTCGATTGGCCCTGCCATTCCCTCTGCCGGCAAGACAGGCGGCCAATTACATCAAGAAGTAGAGCGGTGGATTGAAGCAGAAATGCGAGTGATTGATCCTACTGCATACCCATAATTTACATCCCTAGAGAATTAAGCAGCGAGCGTTTTAGCCCACTCAACATAGCGCTCCACTGAAATATCTTGGGCACGTGCTTTTAACTCAGATTCTGACAAAGTGATTCTGTCCGCGTAGGAAGATAAGTTGGTACGTAACATTTTTCTTCTCTGAGAGAACGCCGCTGCCACTACCTTCTCTAGGGCGCGCCACTGAGCATCGTTCAAATCAAAATCTTGCCTAGGGATCATGCGCACAACTGCGGAGTTGACCTTAGGCTGGGGATCAAATGCTTCAGGAGGCACCTCCAATACCAGCTCCATGTCGTACCGTGCTTGCAGCATGACGGATAATCTAGAGAACTCTGAGCCCCCTGCCTTAGAAACCATCCGCTCTACTACCTCAGCCTGAAGCATAAACACTTGCTCATCAATGACATGCGCTGCAGATACCAAATGAAAGAGTAGCGGAGAAGAGATGTTGTAGGGCAGATTACCCACTACCTTGCATGAAGCGCCACCAGAAGATTTAGCCTTAGCCCAGCCCAGAAAGTCATATTGAAGCGCATCTCCCTCAATGACGTTTAGCCCTTTCAGATCCTCTTGCTTCCAATATGCTACTAAGTCTCGGTCTATCTCCAGAAGATCTAAGTGATCAAGGTTACTGAGCAAAGGTCTAGTCAGCGCGCCCAAACCAGGACCGATCTCCATAATATGCATATTGCTATCAGGATTGATGGCAGCAACTATCGAATAAATAACACCGGAATCTTGTAAAAAATTTTGGCCGAAGCGTTTTCGTGCTTGATGCTTCATGTGGATGTATTTCTATTTTTAGAATGCTGCGCAAATTGATAAGCCAAGCGAAGTGCCTCCAACATGCTGCTGGAATCAGCGATTCCCTGACCAGCAATATCTAAAGCTGTGCCATGGTCTACAGAAGTTCGAATGATTGGCAAACCTAAAGTCACATTAACTCCGCCACCAAAACTAACAAACTTAAATGGCGCCAAGCCTTGATCGTGATACATCGCAATAAAAGCATCTACTGTTTCTAAAGTGCCAGCATCAAACATGGTGTCGCCAGGATAAGGCCCGCTCACCTGAATGCCTAAAGCTTGAGCAGCCTTGATTGCAGGAATAATCATATCGATTTCTTCATGGCCTAAATATCCAGACTCTCCTGCATGAGGGTTCAAGCCTGAGACTCGGATCGATGGCATTGCAATTCCAAATCGAGTACGAAGGTCCTGATCCACAATCTGGATTGTTTCTAAAATAGAATCCTGGCTTAACGCAGCAGGCACATCCTTTAAAGGTAAATGGGTTGTTACTAGGGCTACTCTCAAATCTCGCGACTGATGCAGCCCTAAAAATCCTCTCGGTAAGCTTGCACAGAGCATCATCACTACATGATCTTGTTTGCACAGATTGGCGAGGTATTCAGTGTGGCCTGAGAAAAAACGACTACCTACAGGAAGACCATCATTGATCACACTCTTGTGCACTGGTGCCGTTACCATGGCATCAAATCGACCCTCAAGACAAGCGGTCGTTGCAGTATCGAGAATATCCAGAACATACTGAGCATTGGCCGGATCAAGTACACCGGGCCTTACTGGAACTCTCAGAGGATTAGATTGAACATGCAGGCGGTCGCCGACCTCCACTGGAATTGTCGCATTACGAAAGAGGCTACTATCCCCCAGCAGGGTAATTCGAACCCCAGCCTGCTCTTTCAGAAATGCAAGTGCAGCCGCAATAGAAATCTCGGGCCCTACTCCTGCTGGCTCACCGGAGCAAATAACCAAATTAACGGGGGCTGGATGCTGGATCATCGGCGTTAAGGATCTTGACTGTCGCTGTATCGCGCAATTCACGTAACCAGTCTTGATAGGCTTGGTCGAACTTACGCTCCCGAATCGCTGCACGGGCAAACTGACGTTGTTTCTCTATAGTCAATTGCGCCTCACGACGTTCTAGTACCTGAATTAAGTGCCAGCCAAACTCAGTTTTCACTGGATTACTAACCTCCCCAATTTGCAGGCGATTCATTGCCTGATCAAACTCAGGCACTAAATCTCCTGGACCCATCCAGCCGAGATTTCCACCATTCTCAGCCGAGCCATCTTCAGAATACTTTTTGGCCAGCTCACCAAAATCTGCAGTTTTAGCACGCACTTGATCACGATAACCCGCTAAACGCCTCTCAGCATCTTGGTCTGTTAAGCCCTCACGACTACGAAGCAAAATATGACGGGACATTGTCTGCGTCACCATAATGTTCTGAGGCGTAGTAGGTGCACTTTCTTGAGGAGCAGCTTGCTGAGGCTCAGCATTAACAACTAACGCACGACGATCCAATACTTTTAAAACATGATAACCAGCAGGACTTTTAACCACCGCATTGGCAACCTGACCGCTACCAGTATTTCTAATAGCTTCGTAAAATAATTGTGGAAGGCGGTCGGGCGTGCGATAGCCCAATTCCTGAAACTTAATCTTGGGATTATCTTTGGCAGCTAATGCGCCTAACTGCAAAAAATCGACATCTCCTCGGGCATCCCGCAATAAAGACTCTGCCTTTTTCTTTGCCTCTGCCTGAGCACCCGCTCCTGCAGCGGCATCAGCTGGAATAAAGATCTGCGCCACATCTATTTCTTCTGGCTCACCCTTGCCTGCGGGGATAGAACGAGTGGCGCCCCCACCTGCACCCGCCACAGCACGATTGCGATCAGTAATAAAATTATCAATTTCTGCATCAGAAATTTTGATCTTAGCCTCTACTTCACGCTCACGATACCGACTCAAAATGACATCGTCACGCAACATTTGCCGGTAACGCTCATAGCTACTGCCGGTAGCAACAATTTTGACTTTCAATTCAGCAAGTGAAAGTTTATTTTTTACAGCAATGTCTCCAATAATTTTATCGAGCTCTTTGTTGCTTACAGAGACTCCTTCTTGCTCTGCATTTTGTAATTGAATTTTTTCAATAATCAAGCGCTCTAATACAGTCTTGCGCAACGTAGTAGCATCGGGTAGTTTGCCTCCCTGTTTTTGTAGAGCAGCAATACGATCATCAATTTCTTTGCGGGTCACAAAGCCGGTATTGACTACGGCAGCCACACCATCAATATTCCGAATTTTGCTATCTACCGTTGGTGTAGTTTTTAGACTGTTTTGCGCCAAAGCAAACTGAGGCAGCAAGGAAGCGCCAAGCCAAAGAATGGCAGCTAAGACTTGTTTGAATGAAGTGCTATGCATCATTGATAGTTCTCATATATTGAAGGCGGTATAGGCTTAGAGGTAGGCAGATATCCTGGGATGTTGAGCTTCATGATATCAACTGGATTACTTCCAGCGCTACCAAAGCCCCTAAATTCAATTTGGAATAAAACCTGTGTGGTTGTGATTTGTGAAGTGTTGAGTACCTGTGAGTAGGCGCCTCTGAATGTCCAGCAATCCCGCATCCACTCAAGAGCAACCAAAGTATTGAGTGTTCTGGTTGATAAAGCGTCGTAGCCCCAGCGCCCTAAAACCGAAACCTCACGCGTCAAGGGCCATTGACCGGACACGTTATATTGGTCGGTAGTGGTCTGCGCTAGGGTGGCTGGAGTGGGTCCAAAGGACTGCGTTGGTGGAGTCCAGACATTTCGGTAACCGAAATTAAGACTTCGGCCAGGTGTTGGACGCCAGCTACCACCCACAGTTGTTTGAACAAATTTGTTTAGCTGGGTGTTGTACTGCCCAAACATATCGGCACTAAAGTTACCAAGTAGGCGTATCGATCCAGAGCCCAAAGTATCAGAATAGGTGCTTGGGTTAATGATGTTGCCGTTCAATCCCACTTTTTGAGCTGTGAACGACTGTCTTTGAGCAAGAGTGACGTTGGCACGCTCTGCGCCAGTACCCGCCTCAATCATGCGACTCGTGATGCCCCCAGTTAACTTGTTGTTATCGGAAATACGATCATTACCGACGAACGTGTTTTCACTAAAAATCTGGGTTACGCCAAAACCGGCATCAGAAGTATCAAATAGGGGTGTCATTGCCTGACTTTGATAAGGGGTATATACATAATAGGCTCGGGGCTCCATTGTGAGCAGCATGTCACGCCCAAAAAATCCTTTGAGTTCTGCTGCATCTCTTTCAAATGACAAACCTGAATCTAAGCTCAGTGTAGGAATTGCAAACCCTTGGGGAGGTGGCGCACCTAGCGTTACAGAGGTTGCTGCATAGTTATTCGCCTGAAAACTCACCTTTGGAGTCACGTAATAACCCGGTGTGATTTGAGGTAAGGCCATAGCGCCTTTAATGACTGTCCGGTCAGCCTGGCTATACAGGTAGCCCGCTGGAGCTGCCGCTAAATTACTGTTCACGTTATAGGAAAACCGCGTGTAATCGGTTGAGAATGTAGTTACCGGTCCAGAAGGCAAAGCAAGATACTTTCCAGAGGCATCCGCTACTGTGGGGGTTAGGCGATTGCTGTAGCTTGCATTTACGTTAGGCAATATGTTGTAAGGCGACTGAACAGTGACTGTTGGATCGGGCTGCAAGGTTTGAAAGGTTAATGCCCTGGCAGATACATTCCAATTACTCAAGCTCCCCGTCAAACCTTTAGTGGTGCCTACTTCTTGACGAAACTGGCTAGTCACCGCACCAGCGATACTTTGTGAAAAGTCGGTAGGATACAAATTGTCAGAAACGCGAGCAACGTTGGCATAGCCCGTCCACGCCCCTGCAATTGGAATACCACCCATTCCCAATAAAGCGCCACTGAAATTCTGTCTTTGTTGCCAGTCATATCGCCAACGATCCGTACCCGTTTTGCGATCGTAGGGGAGGTAGTCGCCAGCTAAGGTACCCGCATACTGTTGATCTAGAAATTGATACTTCGCGCCCAATTGAACACCGCGTTGACCCATCACACGAGGTAACAATAATAAATCTCGGTTTGGTGCGATATTGGCATAGTAGGGCTGAGTGATATCGATACCGTTTCTAGAGCTATAGCCAGCAACGGGCGCCAAAATTCCGGACCGACGCTCCTTGGAGGTTGGTGCTGAGAAATAGGGAACATAGGCAATCGGCACGTCGAAAAATCGCATTACCCCATGAGTACCAACCATCTCCTTTTGCTCATTGTCAATTTCCAGCGTGCTAGCCGTAAAATACCAATCTAAGTTTTCTGGAGTGCAAGTTGTATAAGTGGCCTTGTCGAACACAAAAACATCTGCAGTTTGAATGCTTAATTTATTCGCAGTGCCGCTAGCGCGATTATCTTTGAGCTCATAAATTGGTGAATCCATTTCACCTTCACGTGCATCGACCTTAAACCGTGCCTTAGGCCCCTTAAAAGAAGCATTGCCTTTAGAGAGCTCCGTATTACCAACTAAGTTTGCTACATCAGAGTCGGGATCATATTTAATTTCATCCGCCTTAAGGACTGCGCCATTACGACGAATTTGTGCACGCCCTTTTAAACGCATCTCACGATCGACAACGCCATCTATTGAATCACTGGAGGTAAAAGTCAGTGCTTTGCCATCTTCAATGGGCTTACCAACACGTAATTGGTCATCTAATTTCAAAACAGTAACGCCGCCCCGGTCAGGTATCAAAATAGCATTTGCGGCGTTACTTAATGACTGCGAAGAAGGTGCCAATGGAGCGGGTGCCTGAGCTGAGCTTAGAAGTGCAAATTGTGACAACGCTACCCCCAACATTAAGCGCAGGGTTACAGTATTCAAAAGAGGGGCACAAGGGCCGGCACGAAGGCGATAATGACTCATAGATCCAGACCCGCTTATTATACGAATCGACCATGACCGACTCCCGCTTAGATACCCTCCGAAACTGGCTAACAGGCCTTGAAGCTAGCTGGCAATTAGATATGTCCACTTTAGCCCCTGCATCTGCAGATGCCAGCTTTCGTCGGTATTTTCGAATTCACTCCAAAAACCCCGATTTTGGCTCTTTGATCGTCATGGACGCCCCACCCCAATATGAACCCCTGGATGCCTTTTTGAAGGTAGATTTATTGCTAGAGAGAGCGGGTTTGTATGTCCCCAAAATCTACGAGAAAAATATTGCGGCAGGTTTTCTTCTGCTTGGTGATTTAGGCAATCAAACTTATTTGGCTGCCTTAAATTCAGAATCAGCAGATGGACTCTATCAAGATGCAATTGATGCTTTAGTAAAAATGCAACTAGCTAGCAAATCCAATGTATTACCCAACTACGATCAAGCACTACTTCAACGAGAATTAAATTTATTTCCAGAGTGGTACTTAGGAAAACATTTGCACTTGCCCTTAACAGCAGCGCAAGACTTGCAAATTCAGAATACTTTTTCCCTCATCATCGAAAATAATTTAGCTCAAGCGAAGGTCTACGTACACCGCGACTTTCATTCACGCAATCTGATGGTGACTGAGAAAAATAATCCGGGCGTAATCGACTTTCAAGATGCAGTGTATGGACCCATTACCTATGATGCTGCTTCTTTATGGCGCGATGCCTACATTGCTTGGCCCGAAGAGCGTGTGATTGACTGGGTGATTAAATACTGGGAAGAGGGTCGCAAAGTAGGCCTTGCAATGCCAAATGATTTTGGCCAGTTTTATCGTGACTTTGAATGGATGGGCTTGCAAAGATACCTTAAAGTGCTGGGCATCTTTGCAAGACTCTTTTACCGCGATGGTAAAGAGACTTATCTCAAAGATATCCCCTTAGTACTTGAGTACGCGATTGCTACTGCCAATCGATATATTGAATTAAAACCCTTAGCGCGAATCTTGGAATCTACTCGACGTGATCCAGATGCCTGATTCAATAGGCGCTAATGTGATCCCTTGTCTTCTTCTGGCGGCAGGCAGAGGTGAGCGTATGCGTCCACTAACCGATGAAACACCAAAACCACTACTTTCTATTAAAGGTAAATCCTTATTAGCTTGGCATCTAGAGGCATTGAATACAGCAGGCATCCAAGATGTCGTCATTAATCATGCATGGCTAGGACAAAAAATTGAGGATGCGCTTGGTAACGGACATCAATTTCATTTGAATATCACCTACTCGCCAGAAAAAACTGCATTAGAAACTGCCGGTGGTATACGGCAGGCACTGCCACACCTCAATACAGAGGATTACTTTCTGGTAATCAACGGGGATGTGTTTTGCCCTCATTTTCCGATTGAGCAGCTTTTAAATACGCTCACAGTTTTAAGAAACACCCAAAAACCAATCTTGGCCCATCTCATTATGGTTCCCAACCCAGCCCATCATCCCGAGGGGGATTTTGATCTTTTGGATGCACGGGTATCCGAAAATCTGTCGGGTCAGGGCGAAAAGCTAACCTTTTCAGGTATTGGCCTTTATCACCGGGACCTTTTCAAAAACCTAGCAATCGGCAAATCAGCCAAGTTAGCCCCTTTACTAAGGGATGCCATGAGAGAAAATCAGGTGTCCGGTGAAAAATATACAGGACCATGGCACGATGTAGGTACACCGCAACGATTACAAGAGCTCAATGCAGCACATGAATAACAATCTTATCTACCAAGAACGCCGTATTGCCCTAGCAAAGCAGATATGCACCAAAACCGGTGGTGGAATTGCCATCATTTCAACCGCACCGGAAGCTGCTCGTAATCGCGATAGTGAATATCCCTATCGCCACGATAGTGATTTCTTTTATCTCACTGGTTTTGAGGAACCCGGGGCAACATTGGTTCTCAACATTAGTGGCAGTCAACATCAACCCCAACTTGAGTCTCACTTATTTTGTAGACCTAAAGATCCTGAACGAGAAATTTGGGATGGTATTCGTCTAGGCCCCCAAGCTGCGCCCATCGCTTTAGGAGTGGAGTACGCACATAGCCACCACGATCTAGATCAAAAGCTAAGTGAACTATTAGCCGATCAAGATGCCGTTTATGTTCGACTATCTGAAAGTGCTGAAGCCGATCGTCGCCTGCGCCACTGGATGAAAAAAGTGCGTCAACAAGCCCGTTCTGGCGTAAATCCTCCATCTGAGTTTCATGATGTTGAAACCCTTATTCATGAAATGCGTTTATTTAAAGACGTCCATGAAATTGACACTATGCGCCGTGCTGCACAAATTTCTGCACGAGCCCATATTCGTGCAATGCAATTTTGCAAGCTGGGTATGCGTGAGTACCATTTAGAAGCTGAACTACTGCATGAATTCCGTTCTAATGGATCACAAAGTGTTGCTTACAACAGCATTGTGGCTAGCGGTGCCAATGCTTGCATTCTTCACTATCGTGCCGGCGCTGCCCAATTACGCAGTGGTGAGCTTTGCCTCATTGATGCAGGATGTGAATTAGATGGCTATGCCTCCGATATCACTCGCACCTTCCCAGTCAATGGAAAATTCACCGGGCCCCAACGAGCGCTTTATGACATCACACTTGCGGCACAAGAAGCTGCAATTTTGGCAACTAAGCCCGGCAATACTTTTATGCAGCCACATGAAGCTGCACTTAGGGTATTAACTCAAGGCCTACTCGACGAGCAATTACTTAAATTGTCTGAGCTAGGTTCATTGGAGAACGCGCTAGAAACTGCTGCCTATCGTCGTTTTTATATGCATCGTACCTCGCACTGGCTTGGCATGGATGTTCATGATGTGGGGTCCTATCGCGAAACACTAATACCAGGGTTAAAGAGTCCCGAAGAAAAGCCTTCTCGTATCTTAAAACCTGGCATGGTTTTAACGATCGAACCTGGTTTATACGTGCGCCCCGCTGATGACATTGATGAAAAATTCTGGAACATTGGCATCCGAATAGAAGATGATGCAGTCGTAAATGATGCTGCTTGTGAATTGATTTCTCGTGGCGTTCCAGTTGATGCAGATGAAATCGAAGCAGTGATGAAAAATAGTTAATCATGAAGTCTGAGACTTATGACATCGTGATTCAAGGCGGCGGCCCAGTTGGCCTAGCCTGCGCTGCATGGTGTTTACAGAAATTCCCTGATGTCAGTCTCACTCTATTGGATCGCAACCCGCTCAATGATGCGGATTTAGTGGCGGGTGATAGTAGAGGCACCGCCCTCTCTCACGGCAGTAAATTACTGCTTGATACGATCCATGCTTGGCCTATTGATTGCGCTGATATTCACAGCGTACATGTATCGCAAGCCGGTCGCTTTGGTCGCGCACTCATGAAGCGTGAAGAGTTAAATCAAGATGCACTCGGACATATTGTCCGCTACCGTGATATCCACCTTACGCTTCGTCAGGCACTGAGAGCAATTCAAGCCCACAGCCCAAATTTTGTATGGCAACAAGTTGAGGCAAACAAAGACTTTGGCGATATCCATGGGCGAGTTGTGGTGCACGCCGAAGGTGGACTCTTTAAAACCCAAGACTGGGTTGAATCTGGGCGAGACTATCAGCAATCGGCTTTAGTCGGCTTGGTTGAAGTTGAAAAGGCCATCCCCCATCAAGCATGGGAGCGTTTCACTCCGGAAGGCCCTTTAGCAATTCTGCCTAGTCACTTTGGTCCGCACACCCTTAATTTAGTTTGGTGCGGAAGTCCAGATGCTTCACAAGCGCGACTCGCATTAGATGATGCTGATTTTTTACGCAGCCTGCAAACAGCATTTGGCTCACGCGTTGGGCAATTTTTAAAAATACGAGACCGCCGCCTTTACGAGTTAGGCCTGAACTACCGCAAAGAAATTACCTCTAGTAATGAGGCGTGGATTGGTAATGCTGCGCAGGCTTTGCACCCTGTAGCTGGTCAAGGTCTTAATCTAGGGTTCAGAGATGCCTATCTCTTGGCGGAAAAGCTCAGCATGCTGTTCTCCCTCATGGATGTACAACAGACTCCAGCTGCAATTGAGGAGGCCCTGCATGAATATGCCCAAAGCCGAAAAGTAGATCGAATGGCTACTATTGGCCTTACGGACTTTATGGCGAGAGTATTTACTTCTGATCTAGCCCCCATCGTATTAGCCCGGGGATTGGCTTTATCGGCCCTACAGTGGCTTCCCCCAGTCAAAACAGCCTTAGCCCGGCAAATGATGTTTGGTAGGCGCTAAGGCCTCGTAACACGCTGATGAGCTAGTCAAGACCGGCAAGCTTGATGGAATCTTATTTCCTAAATCTGCCTATTTTTTAAGCAGATTTAACCCTATTTATGCTAAAGTGACAGCCTTTCCAGTACTCAATAAATTTGCACAAGCCAAAAAAACAATAATGAAGATCGGCCAACACCTTCTTGCAAATAGACTATTTGTCGCCCCAATGGCGGGGGTAACTGACCGCCCATTTCGGCAGCTATGCAAAAAGCTGGGCGCCGGCTATGCCGTATCAGAAATGATTGCGTCTAATGCCCTACTCTGGAAAAGTGAAAAAACCCAGCGTCGCGCCAATCATGAGGGAGAGTTCAATCCCATTGCTGTGCAAATTGCTGGCGCGGATCCACAAATGATGGCTGCTGCAGCTCAACTCAATAGAGACAATGGCGCACAAATTATTGACATCAATATGGGCTGCCCCGCTAAAAAAGTATGCAATGTTGCTGCCGGCTCCGCCCTACTCAGAGATGAGCCTTTGGTACAGCAGATTCTGGAAGCGGTGGTCCAAGCCGTTGGTGTAGGTCCTGATGCTATTCCGGTAACTTTAAAAATTCGTACTGGCTGGGATCGTGAAAATAAAAATGCCATTGCCGTAGCGCAGCTTGCCGAAAAAGCAGGCATCTCGATGCTCACGGTTCATGGTCGCACCAGAGCAGATCTCTATCATGGAGAAGCAGAATATGAAACGATTACAGCGGTAAAAAATAGCGTCGCTATTCCGGTTGTGGCCAATGGTGATATCACCACCCCAGAAAAAGCAGCCTTAGTTTTGCAAGTTACCGGTGCTGATGCCATCATGATTGGCCGTGCCGCCCAGGGTCGCCCTTGGATTTTCCGTGAGATTGATTATTTTTTGAAAACAGGTGACAAGCTACCTACACCACAAATTAATGAAATTCAAGAGATTATGAATAGTCATTTGATTGACCACTATGAGTTCTATGGTGAATATGTTGGGCTACGTACTGCACGGAAACATATTGGTTGGTATTGCAAGGGCTTACGAGATTCACATGCCTTTAGACAAAGAATGAATACCGCTGACGATTGCAAAGCGCAATTACAAATGGTCAATGACTTCTTTACTGAGATGAAGTCCCATTCAGATCGCTTGCTTTTTTTAGAGGCCGCTTAACTCACTATTTTTTATGTTCTGCATTTCACTGTATCTAATATTTTAATTTAGCGCAAAACACTACTTACCCATGACTACCAAGCATCCTATAACTGAGTGTATCGAGACTCAGCTGCAACAATACCTTGATGACCTCAAAGGCACGCCACCCTCAGACCTCTATCAAATGGTGTTAGCAGTTGTAGAAAAGCCGATGCTGGAATTAGTCATGCAGCATGCGAAACAGAATCAGTCCTTAGCGGCTCAGTATTTAGGCATCAATCGCAACACACTTCATAAGAAACTTGCTGAGCATCAGCTACTCAAGTAATACCCCTTTCACATTTTTTATTCACCTAATACCCTCGCCCAATATGATCCGTACAGCCCTACTTTCCGTCTCCGATAAAAATGGCATTGTGGCCTTTGCCAAAGCCCTTCATGAGCAAGGCATTCGGCTTATTTCTACAGGTGGAACGGCAAAGCTATTAGCTGAGAATCATTTGCCCGTTGTCGAAGTATCTTCCTTAACCAAGTTTCCTGAAATGCTAGATGGTCGTGTCAAAACACTGCACCCGATGGTTCATGGCGGATTATTGGCCCGTAGAGACCTGCCCGAGCATATGGCCGCACTGAAAGAGCATGGAATTGATACGATTGATATGCTGGTGATTAACCTCTATCCATTTAATGAGACGATTGCCCGTGAACACTGCTCATTTGAAGATGCAATAGAGAATATTGATATTGGTGGCCCAGCAATGTTACGTGCTGCTGCTAAAAATCATCAAGATGTCACGGTGCTCATTTCACCTGAAGACTATGAGCCTGTCTTAGCAGAAATGAAAGTTAATCAGAATGTAGTCTCCTACAAGACTAATCTGCGTCTTGCTAAAAAAGTATTTGCGCACACGGCCCAATATGATGGCGCTATTGCTAACTACTTAAGCGCATTAGGTGATGATCTGGATCACAAAGCTCGATCAGCATATCCAGCCGTTCTGCACCTCGCTTTTGAGAAGGTCCAGGAAATGCGCTATGGTGAGAACCCACACCAATCCGCAGCTTTCTATAAAGATATTCAAGCGGTAGAAGGTGCCTTAGCAAACTATCACCAATTGCAAGGCAAGGAGCTCTCTTACAACAATATTGCAGACGCAGACTCCGCTTGGGAATGCGTTAAGAGTTTCTCAAATCAGGCTGGAGGTGCTGCAGCCTGCGTCATCATTAAACATGCAAATCCTTGTGGTGTTGCTGTTGGCGATCATGCCTTGGAAGCCTATCAAAAAGCATTTAAAACTGATCCGAGTTCGGCCTTTGGTGGAATCATTGCTCTTAATGTTCCCTGTGATGGCTTAGCAGCCCAAGCTATTGCCAAGCAATTTGTTGAAGTGTTGATTGCACCAAGGTTTACAGATGAGGCTAAAGTCATCTTTGCTGCTAAACAAAATGTCCGCTTATTAGAAATTCCGTTGGGCGTTGGATTTAATAGTTTTGATTTTAAAAGGGTTGGGGGTGGCTTACTTATTCAATCCCCGGATGCTAAAAATGTACTGCAAAGTGAGATGCGGGTTGTTAGCAAAAGATTGCCTACCCCGAGTGAAATGCATGACATGATGTTTGCTTGGCGGGTTGCAAAATTTGTGAAATCGAATGCAATCGTGTATTGCGCTAACGGGATGACTTTGGGTGTTGGTGCCGGCCAAATGAGTCGGGTGGACTCTGCTCGTATGGCTAGCATCAAAGCAGAGAATGCCGGTCTGAGTCTTAAAGGCTCAGCCGTTGCGAGTGATGCCTTCTTCCCCTTCCGAGATGGTTTAGACGTGGTTGTGAACGCCGGCGCATGCTGCGCTATTCAACCAGGTGGCAGTATGCGTGATGATGAAATCATTGCCGCTGCAGATGAACATGGTATTGCGATGATCTTTACTGGCACCCGTCACTTCCGTCACTAATTTAACAACGAGAAAAGTTAAATTAATAACATGCGCTGGATAGGAATTGACCCGGGTCTTCGTGTCACTGGTTTTGGTGTCATTGACGTCGATGGGCAAAAACTGACTTATGTCGCCTCTGGGACGATCGAAAGTGGTGACCCTGCTCAAGGTTTGCCAGAAAGATTAGGCATCCTGTACGCTGGCATTAAAGAGGTTTTAGAAACGTACCATCCAGAAGCCGCTGCAATTGAAGAGGTCTTTCTGAATGTCAATCCACGATCTACCTTAATGCTTGGGCAGGCCAGGGGGGCCGTGATTGCTGCCCTCGTCTCTGAAAAACTCTCCGTTGCTGAATACAGCGCTCTTCGAGTCAAGCAATCTATTGTTGGGACTGGGCGTGCAGCCAAGCCGCAAGTTCAGGAGATGGTGAAACGTCTCCTGAGATTGAGCCGTGCTCCGGGAACGGATGCTTCTGATGCTTTAGGTGTAGCGATCTGCGCAGCCCATCATGCCCAGATTCCGAAAGCCATTAGCGTTGCATTAGCGCCTAAGAAACGCAGCAAGTAATCTCATCACAGGTTAATATCTCATAATATGATCGGTCGCATCCAAGGCATTCTTGTATCCATTCACCCTCCTCGCCTACTAATAGATTGTCAGGGAGTTGGATATGAGATTGACGTACCTATGAGTACTCTGTACCAGCTCCCGGAGGTCAATCAAAAAATTACCTTGCTAACGCACTTCCAGGTTCGTGAAGATGCTCAGCAGCTCTTTGGTTTTGCAACAGAAACAGAGCGTGCAGCTTTTAGGGCTTTAATCAAAATTAGTGGTGTTGGATCTCGTACTGCTTTAGCGGTGCTATCGGGTATGAGTGTCGATGAGCTAGCTCAGGCAATTGCCATGCAAGAAGCGGGTCGCTTGACCCAAGTACCTGGTATCGGCAAAAAGACTGCTGAACGCCTTTGCTTGGAGCTAAAAGGAAAGCTGATCGCAGGACTGGAACTAGTCCCCGGAAAATCAAACGCTATTGAAGCTAGTAGTGAAATACTGCAAGCACTCCTTGCGCTGGGATACTCTGAGAAAGAGGCGCATCTAGCCCTCAAACATATCCCGGCTGATAGCTCAGTCTCGGATGGTATCCGAATGGGTTTAAAGCACCTCTCTAAGTCTTAAATAAGCACTACACTTGTTACATGGCAATACATACCGAAGACTTGAGCGCTATTCCTGAAGACTTACCAGAATCTGCTTCAGATCGACTGGTGAGTGGGGCCGTTGGTAATTCAGAGGCCATCTTCGAGAGAGCCTTACGCCCAAAACAGTTAGATGAATACGTTGGCCAAACTAAGGCACGAGCCCAATTAGAAATTTTTATTGCCGCTACTAGAGCAAGAGAAGAAGCGCTAGATCACGTCCTTCTTTTTGGGCCTCCTGGCCTAGGTAAAACCACCCTGGCACACATCATTGCGCGGGAATTAGGTGTGAATTTACGCCAAACTAGTGGACCTGTCTTAGATAGACCCGGTGATCTTGCAGCCCTGCTCACCAATCTTGAAACTAATGATGTACTTTTTATTGATGAAATTCATCGTCTTTCTCCGGTAGTAGAAGAGATTCTGTATCCAGCCTTAGAGGACTACAGTCTTGACATCATGATCGGCGAGGGCCCTGCTGCACGTAGCGTAAAGATTGATCTGAAGCCCTTTACCTTAATTGGTGCAACAACGCGCGCAGGCATGCTAACCAACCCATTACGTGATCGTTTTGGCATTGTCGCTAGGCTCGAGTTCTATACCACCGAAGAACTCACCAAAATTATTAATCGCTCTGCCAATTTACTCAAAGCCAAGATCGATCCTGCTGGTTCTGTCGAAATTGCTAAACGTGCTCGTGGCACTCCTCGCATTGCCAATCGCTTGCTGCGTCGCGTACGAGACTATGCAGAGGTCAAAGGCACTGGTGTCATCACCAAAGACATAGCCGATGCCGCACTCAAGATGCTAGATGTTGATCCTAGTGGATTTGATGTGATGGACCGAAAGTTACTCGAGGCTATCTTGCATAAATTCGATGGTGGCCCAGTTGGTATCGATAACTTAGCTGCTGCTATTGGTGAAGAGCGCGACACTATTGAAGATGTTCTAGAGCCCTACTTAATTCAGCAGGGATATTTGCAGCGTACCTCGCGCGGACGAGTCGCCACCCGCCAAGCCTATGCCCATTTTGGACTGACACCACCCATTGGATCTGTTGGTTCAGAAGGCTAGAGACCTAGATATCCAGCCTATCGCTATAGACTTTACTTCAGTGTTACCTTAGCAAAGCGGCGTTTTCCTACCTGTACTAAGTAAACTCCTGCCGCCAGCTTCATTGCTTTGTCGCTAACGGTCGCACCATCGATCTTCACACCATTTTGCTCAAGATTGCGGTTTGCTTCAGAGGTGGATGGTGTTAAACCAGTGGCTTTAAGCAGATTTGCAATGCCCATTGGTGCACCCTCTAGACTTACTTCAGGAACATCATCTGGAATGCCGCCCTTAGCTCGATGATTAAAATCTTCTAGCGCTTTTTCTGCAGCAGCTTCCGAATGAAAGCGGCTAACAATCTCTTGACCGAGTAATACTTTGCAATCGCGTGGATTACGACCGGCAGCTATCTCTTGTTTCATGAGATTGATTTCTGCCAAGGGGCGGAAAGAAAGTAATGTGAAGTAATCCCACATCAGATCATCTGAAATACTCATGAGTTTGCCAAACATCTCGCTTGCGGGCTCGCTGATGCCGATATAATTGCCTTTAGACTTACTCATTTTCTCAACGCCATCCAACCCTACCAACAAAGGCATTGTCAAAATACATTGTGGTTCTTGGCCATACTCACGCTGAAGCTCGCGGCCTACCAAGAGGTTAAATTTCTGATCAGTGCCACCAAGCTCAAGATCGCTCTTTAAGGCCACGGAGTCGTATCCCTGCATGAGTGGATACAAAAACTCATGTACTGAGATCGGCACTCCGCTTCGATAGCGCTTTGTGAAATCATCCCGCTCTAGCATTTGAGCAACCGTATATTTTGCTGCCAACTGAATCATGCCGCGCGCCCCCAAGGGATCGCACCACTCACTGTTGTAGCGTACTTCTGTTTTAGCAGGATTAAGAACCATACTAGCCTGACGATAATAAGTCTGCGCATTGACAGCAATTGCTTCTGCAGTTAAAGGCGGCCTAGTGGCATTGCGACCAGACGGATCACCAATCATGCTGGTGAAATCCCCAATCAAGAAAATCACGGTATGACCTAAATCTTGAAGCTGCCGAAGCTTATTGAGAACAACCGTATGCCCAAGATGAATATCGGGCGCCGTTGGATCTAAGCCTAACTTAATCCGCAAGGGTACGCCTGTAGCTTGGCTTTTTGCCAGCTTCTTAATCCAGTCTGCCTCAACCAGTAGCTCATCAGAGCCCCGCTTAGTGACTTCAAGGGCTTCAAAAACTGCAGGAGTTAGTGGATATTGTTGTTCTGGTTTACCCGTCATGCGTTATCGTTTCACCGAGTCGGTTAAATTAGTATTTATATTGCTCAAGCATAATTGTCGCATTCCTGAGAACAAAACTCTGATACCGTATGAATAAGCTCCGTTCCCTCTACATTGGACTCATGTCTGGCACTAGTCTGGACGGAATTGATGCCGTGCTTGCAGAGCTAGGCTCCGATGGAGAGACCAATCTGATCAGGTCAGTGAGCGCCCCATTCACCCCAGAATTACGCAAAGCCCTCTTCGAACTTCAAAGCCCGGGCCCAAACGAGATCCACCGTGAAAACCAAGCTGCGAATGCCCTGGCAATCAGTTACGCACAAACCATCCAACAATTACTCACTCAATCTGAGCTGACCCCCTCCGATATCAAGGCTATTGGTGCGCATGGTCAAACTATTCGTCATCAAGCAGACCTACCTCATCAGTTGGCCTATACCCATCAGACCCTCAATGCAGCCCTTCTAGCAGAGTTAACTGGGATTGAAGTGATCGCTGACTTTAGAAGTCGTGACCTGGCCGCAGGGGGGCATGGAGCACCGCTAGTGCCTGCTTTTCATCAACAGCAATTTGGCTCAGGTCAAAATATTGCCGTCCTTAATTTAGGAGGCATTGCCAATCTCACACTCCTACCCATAAATGGAGAGGTCACCGGTTTTGATTGTGGTCCAGGAAATATATTGATGGATGCCTGGATCTCAGATCAGCAAGGACACGCATTTGATCGAAATGGATTATGGGCATCACAAGGTAAAGTACATCCAATATTGCTGAATAAGATGCTGTCAGACACATTTTTTACTAAAGCTCCACCAAAGAGTACGGGGCGAGATGACTTTCATCTGACATGGCTACAACAACAAATCGGTTCTGACAACATCCACGCCGAGGACGTCCAAGCCAGCCTTTTGCATTTAACGGTTCACTCAGCTTTACAAGCCTTAAAGTGCTATGCACCCCAAACCCAAAAGCTCATTATTTGTGGGGGTGGCGCACGCAATGGGATGTTGCTAGAGGCATTTAAAACCTACTCTGCAGCATTATTTAATAATAACCTCAAGATTGTGACTAGCGATGTACTAGGGGTTGATCCACAGCTAGTAGAGGCCCTTGCTTTTGCTTGGTTGGCATGGGCTCATAAAGAAAAACGGCCAGCAAATTTGCCGGCCGTAACGGGTGCGAAGGGCCCTAGAATTTTAGGCGCTTGCTACCCAGCTTAAGTAAATGTAAGACTGCTCTTTAGCTGATTCTTTAAGCAGAGAAAGAAGAGCCGCAACCACAGGAAGAACTTGCATTTGGATTCTTAATCACAAACTGTGATCCATTGATATCTTCTTTGTAGTCAATCTCAGCGCCAACCAAATATTGGAAGCTCATTGAATCAACCAATAAAGTAACGCCATTCTTTTCAAAAAGGGTGTCGTCTTCGTTTACGGCATCATCAAATGTGAAGCCATATTGAAAGCCTGAACAACCGCCTCCCTGAACAAAGACGCGCAGTTTGAGTTCTGGGTTGCCTTCTTCAGCAATCAAATCTGCAACCTTGGCTGCAGCACTATCGGTAAACACCAATGGTGTTGGTGGTTCAGCAAAATCTTGAACCGCTGTGCTTGTTTCTTGAGTAGCTAATTGGGTCATGGTTTACTCCTAATTCAAATGACAATGGTTTATTTTAGGCCTTTAATGGCCTGCGTGCCAAAAGGTCTTTATCCCATCAGCTAGGGTGATACAGCAATTTGAGTCAATCCAGTCGTCTCAGGTAGGCCAAACATCAAGTTTAAGCACTGAACGCCCTGACCCGAGGCCCCCTTCACCAAATTGTCCTCAACCACCAAAATAACCAGGGTATCGCCGTTTCCAGGCCGGTGGACGGCAACCCTTAATCCATTACTTCCCCGTACAGAACGCGTTTCTGGGTGGCTACCTGCAGGCATAACATCCACAAAAGGCTCATCTTGATAGAAATGCTCATATAACGCTTGATAGTCCACGCTCATACCTACCTCAGTTAGGCGGGCATAAATGGTCGAATGAATGCCGCGTACCATCGGTGTAAGGTGTGGCACAAATGTCAGACCAATCTGATCATGACCTGCAATTGCTTTTAATCCCTGAACGATTTCCGGGAGATGGCGATGGCCTTTAACGCTGTACGCTTTAAAGTTATCACTCGCTTCTGACAGCAAGGTTCCGATCTCGGCCTTGCGTCCAGCGCCTGACGTCCCAGACTTTGAATCAGAAATAATGTGCGTACCATCAATCAACTGACTCCCACCGGTAGACTTTTGGGATAGTAACGGTGCCAAACCGAGTTGCACAGAAGTAGGGTAGCAACCAGCCAAACCAACCACTCGGGCTTTTTTAATAGCCTCCCGATTGATTTCCGGCAAACCATAGACTGCTTCGGCCAAAATCTCTGGGCAACTATGCTCCAAGCCGTACCACTGTGCAAACTCTTTCACATCTTGCAAACGAAAATCCGCAGCAAGATCCAAAATCTTAACCCCAGCAGCTAAGAGTTCTTTTGCTTGCGCCATAGCAACTCCATGGGGGGTAGCAAAAAATACCGCATCACATTCCGTTAGCTTTGCATCATCGGGGGTAGAAAATTTCAGATCAATACGACCCCGTAAAGATGGGAATAGATCTGATACTGGTAAACCAGCTTCTGTGCGTGAGGTAATCGCCGTAATCTGCACCTCTGGATGCTGCGCCAAAAGACGCAAGAGCTCAACGCCGGTATACCCCGTGCCACCTACAATGCCAACCTTAATCATGCTTTTCTCCGAAATACAAAGCGAACGCAATACTGTAATCACGCCACAGAATAAATACTACCCAATCTCTTCATTGTAGAAACAAAAAGGGCCGCTTGCGCGACCCTTTCATCAAACTTTAGCGACTGAAAGAAATTAGCGCTTACTGAACTGCTTACGACGACGCGCGCCGTGCAGACCCACTTTTTTACGCTCAACTTCACGAGCATCGCGAGTAACCAAACCTGCTTTAGACAGTGCTGGCTTCAAGGTATTGTCGTAGTCGATTAATGCACGAGTCACACCGTGACGTACTGCACCAGCTTGACCAGTTTCCCCACCACCACTAACGTTCACTTTAATATCAAAGGTTGTTAGGTGTGCCGTGAGAGCCAAAGGCTGACGAGCGATCATGCGGGATGTTTCACGCGCAAAATAGGCATCGATGGGTTTACCGTTAACGATAATTTCACCTTTGCCAGATTTAATAAATACGCGAGCCACAGAGCTCTTGCGACGACCCGTACCGTAATTCCAATTTCCGTAATTAATAGCCATTTGGTTTCCTTAGATCTCTAACGCTTTTGGCTGTTGAGCCGCATGCGGATGACTGGCGTCGCCATAGACTTTTAATTTCTTAATCATGGCATAACCGAGTGGGCCTTTTGGCAACATACCCTTCACAGCCTTCTCTAAGGCGCGACCTGGAAAACGATCTTGCATCTTGTCAAAGTTAGTCGAGCTAATACCGCCTGGGTATCCACTGTGACGGTAATAAATTTTATTCAAGCCTTTTGTGCCTGTAACACGCAGCTTAGAAGAGTTGATGACAACAATGAAGTCGCCGGTATCAACGTGGGGAGTGTATTCAGGCTTGTGCTTGCCGCGTAGACGGAGTGCCACTTCACTGGCGACACGACCGAGGACTTTGTCCGTAGCGTCAATCACGAACCATTCATGCACTACCTCATGGGATTTTGCAGAAAAAGTTTTCATGATTTCTTAAATTGTTATAGTCAAAAAAATACTCCAATCAAGCTAATTCCACCTTGGCCCTGCTTATGTTTGCAAGCTCGCAGATTCGTTAACTTCATCGGTACAACAATTGCCACTGACTGGATGGCAATTCAGTAAAGCCTTAAATTATAACCCAAAAAAAACCCAGGAACGAGTCCTGGGTTGGAATCCACCTATGTTTAAGTGGAGGAGACACTGGGAGAAAATCAACTCTTATACAAGACTAATTTCCAATATTGATATTGTATCTATAAAGATGGTGCGACGCAAGAAAATTGATCAAAATCAACTTTATGAAGCCTTTTAGCCAAAACAAGGATGTAATAAAATTGATAAACTATTGATAATATTGATTAATTTAGTAAGTAAGGGGTCACTAATATGGAATGTACAGTTTCTTGGCTGGGTACGGATGGTATGGCTTTTTCAGCCGAAACAGGTAGTGGCCACCTTGTGAACATGGACGGCGCTCCCGAAGCTGGTGGCAGAAACCTGGCCCCAAGACCCATGGAGCTTCTGTTGGCTGGTGCCGGTGGATGCTCAGCATTCGATGTGGTGTTAATCCTTCAGCGCTCTAGACAGGCGATTACAGCTTGCAATGTCAGTCTTCGGGCGGAGCGTACCAGCGAGGACCCCAAGGTCTTTACCAAAATCAATCTGCACTTTCAGGTTACCGGCAAGGATCTCGACGCTGCCAGGGTAGATCGGGCAGTAAAACTGTCTCATGAGAAATATTGCTCGGCAACTGCAATGCTAGCCAAAACTGCTGAGCTGACCTACAGCGTTGAGGTCATTGCAGAATAAGTGCAGAGTCAATCGATAAGCCGGATTCTGTCGCCCAGATTTGCATCCGGGGGCAATCATTCCTCTAGGCCGGCAGTTACCTGACGGCTCAAGCTCCCTACCCGCAGACTCAGCGGGTCGCCTCATCGCCTGCTTACTTGGGATTGCTCCAGGTGGAGGTTACCGCGTTTCACCGTAACTAAATACGCTCGTCTCTGTGGCCCTATTCCTCACGTCACCGTGGATGGCCGTTAGCCATCACCCTACCCTATGGAGTCCGGACTTTCCTCCCCCTCAATAAAGAGGCGGCGATTGCCCAATTGACTCTGCGCATGCAGTCTAACGCAGTCGCAGAAATAACGCTTGAAATTAAATTAGGCCAAAGACCATGCAATCGTTCCGCCAGCACGTAAAGGGACGATTGTTTCATTACCCAAAGGCAGCTCGGCCGGAATAGATTGCGCTTGCTTCACTAGTGTTATTTTTTTGGTATTGCGAGGCAGGGAGTAAAAATCAGGTCCAAAGAAGCTAGCGAAACCTTCTAATTTATCAAGTCGATCTACGCTCTCAAATGCCTCTGCATACAGACCTAGCGCATTAAAGGCGCTGTAGCAACCCGCACAACCACAAGCCGCCTCTTTTGCACCTTTGGCATGCGGTGCACTATCAGTACCCAAGAAAAATCGAGCATTACCGCTCGTGGCAGCCTCAAGCAAAGCAACACGATGCTCTTCACGCTTGAGAACAGGTAGGCAATAGTGATGCGGACGAATACCCCCAGAAAAAATGGCATTGCGATTCATCAACAGGTGTTGAGGAGTGATTGTTGCAGCGATAAGATTTTTCCCGTTGGTTTGCGTATCGCGAACATAGTGCACGGCCTGCTTTGTGGTGATGTGCTCAAAGACAATCTTGAGCTCTGGAAAGTCCTTACGTAGCGGCTCAAGCACTTGATCAATAAATACGGCCTCACGATCAAAGATATCAATCTGTGCACTCGTAACTTCACCATGCAATAGTAACGGCATGCCTACCGCTTGCATGGCCTCCAGAACCCCATAGCAATTTTTAATGTCGCTTACCCCGGCATCACTGTTAGTTGTTGCGCCCGAAGGGTAAAGCTTGAATCCAACAATGCCAGCGGCCTTAGCTTTACGCACTTCCTCTATAGCAGTATTGTCGGTCAAATATAAAGTCATCAATGGCGTAAAACTGTTGAAGCCCAACAATTGCAGATTGGCCTCAATGCGCGCACGATATTGCACTGCTAAATCCACTGTGATTACTGGTGGCTTCAAATTTGGCATGATGATAGCGCGCGCGAACTCACGAGCAGTATCAGCCAGGACATCCCTCATCACTTCACCATCACGGATGTGCAAGTGCCAGTCATCTGGCTGAATTATTTGAATCGATTGAATTGAGTTTGTAGGCATATATTTATTCAGAATTAACCAAGATGATGCGGAAATCATTCACATTTGTCAGTGTAGGGCCAGTTTCTACCAAAGCATCTAATTGTGCAAAAAAACCATAAGAATTATGTTGCACCAAATATTGCTCCGCAACTAAACATTGCACTTGGGCAGCCGCCCTAAGCTCAGGGCTAAACCAAGCGCCAGCGTTCTTCTCACTGCCATCAATACCATCAGTATCCGCTGCTAAGGCAGAGATATTCAAAATGTCATGAGTAGCATTGAAGAAAGAAAGTAGAAATTCACTGCAGCGTCCGCCACGCCCTCGTATGCCAGTTGGCAGTGTCACAGTGCACTCACCCCCAGAAATAAAAGCGAGCGGTTTTTTCTTGAGCCGTCCATCGGCAATCGCTTTTTTTACTAGGTCCGCCTGCTCTATACCCACACGCTGGGCTTCGCCGGTAATCGTATCCCCCAACATTACCACTTCATAGCCAAGCCGGCCTACATATTCTGCTGCTGCCTCTAAACTTTTGTAAGCGGTCGCAATCACATGATTATTCACTTGGGCAAATTGCAAATCTTGCTCTTTCAAAGTCTCCACAATCTCACCTACGCATCCACGCCGCAAGTGATCCAACACGGATGCTGGAATAACTCCCTCACCCAAATAATATTGATGAAGGAGATCTAGAGCATCTTGATAGGTTGAGTAATCAGCGGCACATGGGCCGCTACCAATATTGGCGGGTGAGTCGCCCGTTACATCAGAAATCAATAAAGCTTCAACGCGAACGCCCTTAGCAATAGCTAGCCTTGCTAAATTACCACCCAAAATAGCTGACAAATGCTTGCGAACAATATTCATTTCCTCAATGGGCGCACCAGAGCGCAATAAAGCCTCTGTGGTCTGACGCATATCTTCCATGGTGATGCCGGCTTGTGGAAGTGTGAGTAGACTAGAGCCTCCACCAGAAATCAGGGCAATCATGACATCACCCTGCTTTAAGTCGTTAACAAGATCAAAGATAGCTTTAGCACCATCCATTCCAGCTTGATCTGGGACGGGATGTCCTGCCTCGATAATCTGAATATGACGAGTTGGAGAGTAATGCCCAT
This sequence comes from Polynucleobacter brandtiae, assembly GCF_002797575.1. Classification (GTDB taxonomy): domain Bacteria; phylum Pseudomonadota; class Gammaproteobacteria; order Burkholderiales; family Burkholderiaceae; genus Polynucleobacter; species Polynucleobacter brandtiae. The sequence goes on from NZ_PGTX01000003.1 coordinate 219,844, forward strand.
AGCGGGTAATCACTAGCCCCTCCAAAAGGACTTGAGGCCAATGTATTGCCGCATAAGATTCCAAGGCACTAGCCATTGCAGCGCTTGCCTTACCAGCACCCACAACCAGACATCTCCCCTTAGGCTCTTGTCCTGGCAGAAAAATCTGTTGAAGGCATTCTGGAACGATTAACTTTGGATCAGCAACCGCAACAGCAGCTGCAAATGCATTTTTGAGGATTTTTTCTGACGAGGTCATACCCGTATTTTAATCAAGGATAGCGCGTTCTTGCATCTGCCACATTTCGGTATAGTGGCTATTGGCAGTCAATAATTCAGCGTGCGTACCGCGCTCAACAATCTGCCCTCGTTCCATAACGAGTATTTGATCAGCATGAATAATGGTAGAAAGTCGATGCGCAATAATCAAAGTAGTACGATTTTTAGCTAAGCCCAACAACTCTTCCTGGAAAGCCCTCTCTGTTTTTGAATCCAAAGCAGAAGTCGCCTCATCAAAAATCAACATAGCCGGTTTTTTCAATAAAGTGCGAGCGATAGCTACGCGCTGCTTCTCACCACCGGAGAGCTTTAGACCCCGCTCGCCCACTTGAGTGTCATATCCATCTGGTAGGCGCTTAATAAAACCATCAATCTGCGCCGCTCTTGCAGCCTCATGGATTTCCTCGATCGAGGCATTCGGATTGCCGTAAGCAATGTTGTATCCGATGGTGTCATTAAACAGCACCGTATCTTGTGGCACGATACCAATTGCTTTGCGCAAACTAGTCTGAGTCACCTGAATAATATTTTGTCCATCTATTAAGATCTGACCAGACTGAACATCATAAAAACGAAATAGCAAGCGGGCTAAAGTGCTCTTACCCGCCCCGCTGCGACCTACTACAGCAGTGATTGTTCCAGCCGGAATATTAAAACTCACATCACGCAGAATTTCTCGCTTCTGATCATAGTGAAACGAGACATGCTCAAAGCGCACATCAGGGCCTCGCCCATGATTAGCAATTTGCAAAGGTTTGGCATTCGGAATATCGGCAACTTCCTTATCCGTATCGAGAAGCGAAAACATTCTATCCATATCGGTCAGGGCTTGTTTGATCTCACGATAGATAACCCCCAAGAAATTTAAAGGAATATAGAGTTGAATCATTAACGTGTTGACCAACACCAGATCACCCAAGGTCATCGTTTGATCAATCACTCCCAGCGTCGATCGCCATAGCACTAAGACTAAGCCAACGGCAATGATCATTTGCTGCCCTAAATTCAGGACTGCCAACGATTTTTGAGACTTCACTGCAGCAACTTGATAACGCTGAAGGTTTTGATCATAGCGTCCAGCTTCAAAAGCTTCGTTACCAAAATATTTGACAGTCTCAAAATTGAGTAAAGAATCAATCGCCTTTTGATTGGCTTTTGAATCCATCTCATTCATCGTGCGCCGAAAATGGGAACGCCATTCAGTGACCACTACGGTGAAGGCGATGTAGAGCACTAGTGCGACTAAGGTAATCACTGCAAACCAAATATCGTATGCATAGGCTAGATAGCCTAAGACCAAGCAAAACTCGATCAAAGTAGGCAAGATACTGTAAAGCGAGTAAGAGATCAGTGACTGTATCCCGCGAGTACCGCGTTCAATATCACGGCTAACACCGCCAGTTTGTCTTGCTAAATGAAAGCTGAGAGCCAAGGCATGTAGATGCTCAAATACTTTAAGGGCAACCTTACGAACGGCATTTTGAGTTACGCGTGCAAACAAGGACTCACGTAATTCTGTAAATAAAGAAGTTGATATTCTTAAAAGGCCATATGCCAAAATCAAGACTGTAGGAACGACGAGTAGGACCTGCGCAGAATCTGATTTGATATTTAAAGTGTCAATTAATTGCTTCATTAGAATTGGAATTCCAAGATTACTTACCTTGGCGGCAACAAGACAAGTTAAGGCAATCGCAACTCTGAATTTATATTCCAGCAAGTAAGGGAGTAAATCACGAATCACTTTCCAATCATTTCCCCGAGCGGCCGTAGGAGTTTGTGCGGAATAATGGTGGCCTGATGCAGGTCTCATGTGTCTACCTTAATTTGACGCTAAAAATAACTGCGAAATAGCTTGCCCATTGCTGGGTGAAAAACACAAGCTAGCAGCCTCTTGAAAATGCACCCACTGATAAGCTACATGTTCTCTGGGGGCAAGTGTAATGGGAGTGTCATCAGGCACCAGTAGTGAAAACCAATGCTCGGTATTCTTGATTACTCCAGGAGCATATCGATGACGCCACTGGGGATAAATCTCATAATCAATCTGATGATGCATGCTTTGCAATGCGTCTAAAGGTAAGAGGGCAACATTAATTCCTGTTTCCTCGTGCACCTCTCGCGCGGCAGCTACAGAAAGATCCTCATCGATCACATCAATACTGCCAGTGACCGATTGCCAAAAGTTGGCTTTATCAGCCCGCTCAATTAATAGCACTTCCCCATTCGATTTATAGATTACAACTAAAACCGAAATGGGGATTTTCAAAATACTGTAAAAGTCTTTTATTAAGCCGCTGGAGTCGTTTGACGCAAGCGAATATGCAATTCGCGTAATTGACGCTCATCAACTGGGCTAGGAGCCTGAGTTAGCAAGCACTGTGCCCGCTGTGTTTTAGGAAAAGCAATAACGTCACGGATCGAATCGGCACCGGTCATCATGGTCACAATACGATCCAATCCAAAGGCAACGCCTCCATGGGGAGGAGCACCGTACTGCAGTGCATCCAACAAGAAACCAAACTTTGCCTGGGCTTCCTCAGGACCAATATTCAATGCGCGGAATACTTTACTTTGCACTGCCTCTTGGTGAATACGTACTGAGCCGCCACCGATTTCACTACCATTTAGAACCATGTCATACGCTTTTGCTAGGCACTTACCTGGATCAGATTCAAGATAATGCATATGCTCATCTTTAGGGCTCGTGAACGGGTGATGGCAGGCCACCCAACGAGCTTCACCCTCGTCGTAATCAAACATTGGGAAATCCACTACCCACAATGGCTTCCAACCTGCAGTAGAAAGGCCATGCTCTTTACCCCAAGCAGAGTGCCCAATTTTCAAGCGCAAGTTACCAATGGCATCGTTCACTACTTTTTCTTTATCAGCACCAAAGAAAATAATATCGCCATCTTTAGCGCCAGTGCGCTTCAGAATGCCTTCAATAGCAGCGTCATGTAAATTCTTAACGATTGGGGATTGCAAACCATTACGACCCTCTGCTACAGAATTCACCTTAATCCAAGCCAAACCTTTAGCGCCATAAATACTGACAAATTGAGTGTAGTCATCAATTTCGCTACGGCTAATTTCTGAGCCTCCTGGAACGCACAGACCAACAACGCGACCATCTTCTTGATTGGCCGCCCCAGAGAATACTTTGAAATCGACATCTTTCATCAAATCCGTTAATTCGGTAAATTCGAAATTCACACGCAAATCTGGCTTATCTGATCCAAAACGTGCCATGCCCTCGGAATAGGGCATGGTTGGGAATGGGTTTGCTAGCTCTACATTCATCGTTGTCTTAAAAATATGACGGATCATATTTTCAAATAATTCACGAATCTCAACCTCATCCATAAAAGCAGTTTCACAGTCGATCTGAGTAAATTCAGGCTGACGATCAGCGCGTAAATCTTCATCGCGGAAACATTTTGTAATTTGGTAGTAACGATCAAAACCCGCCACCATCAATAACTGCTTAAATAACTGAGGAGATTGTGGCAAGGCAAAAAATTGTCCATCATGTACGCGAGATGGCACCAAGTAATCACGTGCGCCTTCAGGAGTACTCTTAGTCAACATTGGCGTTTCAATATCGATAAAGCCTGCAGCATCTAAGTAACGACGGCATTCCATGGCTACGTTGTAACGCAAACGTAAATTCTTTTGCATTTGCGGACGACGCAGGTCTAGAACTCGATGCATTAGGCGTGTAGTCTCAGATAAATTCTCGTCATCAAGCTGGAATGGGGGGGTAATCGAGGCATTCAGAATAACTAAGCTATGACAAAGAATTTCTACTTTGCCACTGGCGACGTCATTATTTTCAGTACCCGTTGGGCGGGCGCGCACTAGGCCTTTAATTTGAATACAGAACTCATTACGCACTTGCTCTGCTAATGCAAACATCTCTGGGCGATCTGGATCGCAGACAACCTGAACAAAACCTTGGTGATCTCTTAAGTCAATAAAGATCACGCCGCCATGATCACGGCGACGATTGACCCATCCAGAGAGGGTGACTTCCGTACCAATAAGGGCTTCGGTTACCTGGCCGCAGGTATGGCTTCGCATCGACATAACAATTTCCTATAAATCAAAAGTGAGGATCTGACTTAATAGCAGTCAAATGAGTTGGGTTGGAGGGCGGAACTGATCCCATAGAAACAATATGCTTAAGCGCTTCTTCAACACTCATATCTAACTCTATGGTGTGAGCACGAGGCACAATCATGAAAAACCCAGATGTAGGATTTGGAGTGGTGGGCAAAAATACATTGACATAATCGCCCCCTAACTTAGCAGCTACTTCCGTCGCAGGGTTACCCGTCTGGAATGCAATAGCCCAAGACTCAGCGTGAGGATAGCGAATCAATAATGCCTTGCTAAAAGCCTGGCCGCTTCCAGAAAATAAGGTTGAGGAAACCTGTTGAACACTAGAGTAAATAGAGCGCACGATCGGAATGCGATTCATGATGCGATTCCATACCTTCATCCACCACTGCCCTGCAAAACTAATTGCCAACAAGCCGGTAAACATAATGACGGCAATCACGATCAAGATACCAACTGCCGGTAACTCTCGGAAATGTTGCAGTCCTGGGGAAAACTGAATCGGAAATACAGCAATGATGGCATGCATTACAGACCCAAATACACCGTCAAGCAAGCCTAGGCCCCAGGTAATCACCCAGATGGTGACAGCCATAGGTGCCCATACTAGGATGCCTGCGATAAAGTATTTTTTCATGTAATTTTAAAGTGACTGCTGCTTGCGCTTCGCTTGACCTTTTATTTTAGCGGGTTAGGCGCAGTATGGCGATAACGCTACTAAAGACTCGAGCCAATCAGCAAAATGCCGGCCAAAAACCCGCCCGCAAACAATAAAGCCCCAACCAGCAAGCGATGAGTACGCCTTTCTTGCAGTAAAAGGCCTTTTAAGACTTCTAATTCGCCTTTTTGATCTCTTGATTGCACAGGGGGGCGCGACAAGGCCTCGGCGATTAAACGGGGTAAAGTTGGCAGAATTTGAGCCCATCCAGGTGCTTCAGCCTTGACTCCGTCTACCAAGGCTCGCCAACCTAGCTGCTGGCTGATCCATTTTTCTAAGATGGGCTTGGCAGTCTTCCAAAGATCAAGATCGGGGTCGAGTTGACGCGCAAGACCCTCCACATTTAATAAGGTCTTTTGCAGCAGCGTGAGTTGAGGTTGAATTTCTACTTTGAAACGTCGCGAAGTTTGGAACAAACGCATCAATACGATGCCCAAAGAAATTTCTTTCAAAGGGCGATCAAAATAAGGCTCACAAACAGAACGTACTGCCCCTTCTAATTCTTCAACGCGGGTATTGGCAGGAACCCAACCAGATTCGATATGCAACTCTGCAACTCGGCGGTAATCGCGATTGAAAAAAGCGAGGAAATTCAAGGCAAGATAGCTTTTGTCAGACTGACTCAGTGCCCCCACAATTCCAAAATCAAGTGAAATGAAGCGGCCAAATGTTTCTGGATCCAAACTAATCATGATGTTTCCAGGATGCATATCCGCATGAAAGAAACCATGCTCAAATACTTGTGTAAAAAAGATCTCTACACCATCTGCGGCTAATTTTTTAAAGTCCACTCCTGCAGCTCTTAAATCCGCAGTGCGCCCAATAGAAATACCATTCATTTTTTCCATCACAATGACATTGGTATGACATAGATCCCAATACATTTCCGGGATCATCAACTTAGTAGAATCCGCAAAGTAGCGTCGAAGTTGGCTTGCATTTGCAGCCTCCCTCATCAGGTCTAACTCATCATGTAAGTGAGTATCAAACTCAGCAACATTCTCGCGAGGCTTTAAGCGGCGGCCATCTTCAGAAATCCGCTCAATGATTTTTGCCAAGTCATACAACAGGGCTAGATCACCCTCAATGACTGGGAGAATACCGGGGCGCAAGACCTTGATGGCTACAGCACGACCCTCCCACTCTGGGTACTTCTCCGTACCACGTAAAAGACCAAAGTGGACCTGCGCTACAGAGGCGCTCGCTACTGGTGTCGCATCAAATTCAAGGAAAATTTCTGCAATCGGCTTTCCCAATGCTTTCTCAATGAGGCGGCAAGATTCTTCATTAGAAAAAGGTGGGACTTGATCCTGTAACTTTGCTAATTCATTCGCAATGTCTTCAGGCAATAAATCACGACGAGTCGAAAGCACTTGTCCGAACTTAACAAAAATAGGGCCCAGCGCTTCTAAAGCTAACCGAATTCGCATACCTCTGGGTAAAGCTTCCCCAGGCGATGTCCAGCAAATTATTGTTAACAAGCCACGACGGATTCCCGGCTTCAGAATATCGCGCAGTAAAGGTAACAAACCATAACGCCATGCAGTAAAGAAAATAAATGAAAGTCGGGCAAGTCTACGCACGGTGAACTAACCTTTTTTCTCTAAAAATTGAATACGTTTTTCCATGCGATCCACCGCATCACGTAAAGCGCTTAATTCATTCTTGCGAACCATAAAATCCTGCTTATTCAAAAGTATCTTTTTTTCTTCGCTGACGTACTCAACCACATTTTCTAGTAGATCTCTTACTGCAGTACGTCCAGATAATATGAGCTTCTGACTCTGCTGTACTGCAAAGTGTGCTGGAGCATCGCCAATAAAGCGCGCTAAATCCTCTTCATACTCCCAGCGAACCTGACCAGCGAGTCGACCTAGCAGCTGGGCTAGATCAGCATCACCAGTAATTCGTACTGCCTTAATAGCCTGGTCTCGAAAACTTCCAGAGCTGCCCATTAATGCAGTCAACGCATCTGCTGATATTAACAACTCCAAGGTGGGGCCCTCTACAGCTGATGAAGCCCTCAGCAAGCCCTCGAGTGTCAACTCAAAATATAAATCTCCTACAGGAAGTTTCAGTAGTATCACCTTGCCTGCATGCCTAGCTAACTCTGACATAGCCCATGGCTCTGCAGTCAGTACATGATTAATGCCACGACAGGCCGTAGCTGCTGCAATAGAGTGGGTTGTTGGAGAAATAGTGTTCATTAGTGTAAAAAACCCGCACAAGTGCGGGCTTTCAGTGGAAAGTACCTAAGCTTAAACTAACTGCTGGATACCCGCCAGTACCCAACCTCCTGGGCCCGTTACTGGCTTACTGAGATTCCAAACCTCAGTAAAGTTATTGGCAGGTGCATCGGCTTGCTCTCGGATCATGCCGGAGAACTGAACACTGCAGTAATAGGTATTGTCAGTGGTCTCAACGCCCAAAAGCTGAGCATTCAATGTTACTACCTCTGTTTGATTAGCGGCATCAGCACGACCTGAAAGATCTTGCTCAATCGTAGCAAACATCTCTGGAGTCGCAAACTCGCGCAAAGCAACTAAATCCATCTTATCCCAGGCTTTTTGCAAGCCTACAAAGTATTGTTTCGCATTTTCCAAAAAGGCGTACTCATCAAACCCAGGTGGCAAGGTCGATGCGAATGGTGCAGGCGCAGACTCGGAAGCGATGACACCAGCACCGCTAAAAGCATTGGCAGCCGGTGTAAACGCGGGCTCTTGTCTGGGCGCCTGATCCATTTGGTTACGCTGCATACCCTGAGACGGTACTTGTGGGCTACGGCCCGCACCGGAAAGGGCGGGCAACAACTTTCTGATGACAAACATTAATACAAAGCCTGCCAACACTGCTATCAGTAAGCCAGTAATCATGGAGGAGGCGGCATCGCCTAAGCCAAAATGGGACAACAGGTAACCAATCCCAAGTCCTGCAGCTAAACCACCCAAAATACCACCCATGCCTCCAAAGCGGCTGGGGGCCGCAGCAGGGGCTGGCGCTGGAGCGGCTGGTTGAGCCTGCTGCGCTGGTTTTGGAGTGGGGGCAATCTGTTTTTGCATTGGTGCACTTGGAGCTTTGCCAATACTTCTGCCGCCACCAAGGCGAGCGGCATCTACATGACTAATAGAAGCAAATAACAAACTAAAACTCACTACAACCGCTTTGAAAAAATGCTTATTCATCTTTTTGTCTCCTATGGAACTGCTTTAATTCTTAAGTGCTAAAAATATCAGGACTATTAGTATTTAATACCAATATGCAAAGCAACGATACCCCCAGTCATCCTATGGGTATCGACTTCATCAAAGCCAACAGACAACATCAACTCTTTCAGAGCTTGTGCATCGGGGTGCATACGGATAGACTCCGCCAAATAACGGTAACTTTCAGCATCTTGGGCGATCTTTTCTCCCAGCCAAGGTAAAACCTTAAATGAGTAAGCGTCATAGGCAGGCTTCAGAAAAGTATCGGGTTGAGAAAATTCGAGAACTAATACTCGCCCCCCTGGCTTGATTACCCTGCACATTTCTCCCAAGGCAACATCCTTATGGGTCATATTGCGTAAACCAAAAGCGACTGTTACAACATCAAAATGGTTATCCGGAAAAGGAATTTTTTCTGCATCAAATTGAACACAAGGTAGAGCAAGGCCTTGGTCTAACTGACGATCGCGGCCCACTCCCAGCATGGATGCATTAATGTCACTTAGCCATACTTGTGCGTCATGATTCTGACCCCAACCCGCTGCGCGAGCAAATGCCGCCGCAAGATCTCCAGTTCCGCCGGCAATATCCAAAACCTTTTGACCAGGGCGAACTTGGGCACGGGCAATCGTCACTTTTTTCCACAAGCGATGTAAACCGAATGACATAAAGTCATTCATCACATCATATTTACTTGCTACCGAATGAAAGACCTCTGCGACCTTCCCAGCTTTTTCTGTCTCATCGACACTCTGATATCCAAAATGCGTTTTACTCATCAGTGGGTACCGCAGGACTTTCCACCAGCTACATTCATTGGCGCATCTCGATCAACACCGGCGGCAGCTAATTTGTCTAAATGCTCTTTCCATATAGAGTCATGATGCTCACAGAGAAACTGAAGGTAGTCCCAAGAATACAAACCAGAGTCATGCCCATCAGAAAAGGAGGGTTTAATAGCGTAGTGACCAACTGGCTCAATATTGGCGATCAATACCTCTCGCTTACCCGTTTGCAAAGTCTCTTGCCCAGGGCCATGTCCTTGGACTTCGGCAGAGGGAGACACTACTCTCAGAAATTCAAACGGTAGACGAAATACATGGCCATCCTGATAAGTTAACTCTAAAACCTTAGAGTGCTGGTGTACCACGATGTTTGTTGGAATCATTAAACCAATACCCTTTCAATACCGCCTTGATTAGCTCTAGCAACATAGTCTTGCATCCAATCTGGGCCTAATAATTTCTGAGCCATCTCGACTACGATGTAATCTGCAGTAGTTCCGCTATCAGCATCAAAGCGGCTGAGACCCTGCAAACACGATGGGCAACTAGTCAGAACCTTCACTTCACCCGTGAAATTACCTTCGCGCAAAGCATCGGCACCCTTCTCCATTTCAATCTCTTTACGAAAGCGTATTTGTGTTGAGATATCAGGGCGAGTCACTGCCAAGGTTCCCGACTCACCACAGCAACGCTCATTCTTCTCTATGGCCTTGCCATCTTCTTGCTGTATCAACTCATTGACCGTCTTCATAGGATCTTGCAACTTCATCGGAGAATGGCATGGGTCGTGATACATATATTTAACCCCAGTCACATTTGTTAGCTTCACACCTTTTTCTAGCAGATATTCATGAATATCAATAATGCGACATCCAGGGAAAATCTGATCAAACTGGTAGCCCGCTAGTTGGTCATAGCAAGTTCCACAAGAAACAACTACCGTCTTGATATCTAAGTAATTTAAGGTGTTCGCTACGCGGTGGAAAAGAACCCGATTGTCGGTAATCATTTTTTCGGCTTTATCGAAATCACCATTACCGCGCTGAGGATATCCGCAGCAAAGATAACCCGGAGGCAATACTGTTTGGACGCCGACATTCCATAACATGGCTTGTGTTGCCAATCCTACTTGCGAAAACAAGCGCTCGGAGCCACAGCCTGGGAAATAAAATACCGCCTCAGTATCTGCCGTCGTTGTTTTTGGGTCCCGAATAATCGGCACGTAGTTTGCATCTTCAATATCAAGCAAGGCTCTAGCAGTTTTCTTAGGCAAATTTCCGGGCATCTTCTTATTAATGAAGAAGATCACCTGTTCTTTTATCGCAGGCTTACCAACAGTAGCCGGTGGATGAGCCGTTTGCTTACGGGCAAACTTGCGCAATACGTCATTACCTAAGCGTTGCGCTTTGTAGCCCCAGCCAATCATGACTTTGCGAGCCAAGTTAATCGTGTCTGGATTAGTCGCATTCAAAAAGAACATGGATGCTGCCGTGCCGGGATTGAATTTTTGCTGACCCATTTTGCGCAATAAATTGCGCATATTCATCGACACTTCACCAAAGTCAATATTCACTGGGCAGGGTGTCAAGCACTTATGACAAACTGTGCAATGTGCTGCAACGTCATCAAACATTTCCCAGTGTCGTATCGAAATGCCGCGGCGGGTTTGCTCTTCATACAAGAAGGCTTCAATCAGCAACGAAGTAGCTAAAATTTTGTCACGTGGACTATAGAGTAAGTTAGCGCGTGGTACATGAGTTGCGCAAACTGGTTTGCACTTACCGCAACGCAAGCAGTCTTTGATGCTGTCAGCAATCGCGCCGATGTCACTCTGCTGCATGATGATGGACTCATGGCCCATTAAGCCAAAGCTAGGGGTATAAGCCATGCTTAGGTCAGCATTTGGCATTAACTTGCCTTTATTAAATCGACCCTCAGGATCCACGCGATTTTTGTAGCTGCGGAAATCTTTTAACTCTTCTTCCGTCAAGTATTCTAACTTCGTGATACCAATTCCATGCTCCCCTGAAATCACGCCATCTAAAGAGCGTGCCAGCTTCATAATGCGATCAACAGAGCGATGTGCGTCTTGCAACATCTCATAATCATCTGAGTTCACTGGAATATTGGTATGAACGTTGCCATCACCTGCATGCATATGCAGCGCCACAAAAACCCGCTTGCGTAAGATCTTCTGATGAATGGCCTCTAGCTCACTCAAAATCGGTTTAAATGCCAAACCGCCAAAAATGATTCTGAGCTCTGCGCGTACCTCTGATTTCCAAGAAGAACGCAAACTGTAGTTTTGCAAATCCGGAAAATAAATATCCATCTGAGTTAACCACTCAGACCATCGCGCCCGCACATTAGCAATTAATTCAAGCGCCTGCTGTACGCGATCACCTAAAATTTCTGCGGTTGAGATATCGCCATCTTCTTCAGTTGACTTACCCAGAGGTAATGGACTCTTATTGAGAAAAGATTCAAGACCATCTAAAACCTGTAGTTTGTTTTTCAGAGATAGTTCAATATTGATACGCTCAATACCATCGGTGTACTCACCCATGCGAGGCAAGGGAATCACCACATCTTCATTAATTTTGAAGGCGTTGGTGTGGCGTGCAATCGCCGCGGTACGGGCACGGTCTAACCAAAACTTTTTACGTGCCTCAGCACTGACGGCTACAAAACCCTCACCTACACGAAGATTAGCCATGCGAACCACTTCACTAGTGGCTGCAGCTACTGCCTCTTCGTTATCCCCAGCAATATCCCCAATTAAAACCATTTTTGGCATGCTGTTGCGCTTGGACTTCGTCGAGTAACCCACCGCTCGTAAGTACCGATCATCTAAGTGCTCTAAGCCAGCCAATATTGGTCCACCATCTTTAGTTAAACCATCGAGGTAAGCCTTAATTTCAACAATACTAGGAATTGCTTCTCGGGCTTGTCCAAAAAACTCTAAACAAACAGTGCGCATATACGTTGGCATGCGATGCAAGATCCAAGTAGCACTGGTAATAAGGCCATCACAGCCCTCTTTTTGAACACCTGGTAAGCCGGACAAAAACTTATCGGTAACGTCTTTACCCAAACCTTCTTTGCGAAATTTCTTACCTGCAACTTCTAGTATTTCTGTTTTGAGCACACGTGTACCCGGCTCGCTTAAGCCATCAGACCAGGTTAATTGAAAGCGCACCTGATCGACTACATGAATTTTTCCCAAATTATGGTCAAGACGCTCAACGTCTAACCAGTTACCTTCTGGGTCTACCATCCGCCAACTAGCTAAGTTATCTAATGCAGTACCCCAAAGCACTGCTTTTTTACCGCCTGCATTCATGGCAATATTGCCGCCGATGCAACTAGCATCAGCTGATGTAGGATCCACTGCAAATACCAATCCGACACGATCTGCTGCGTCTGCGACACGACGAGTCACTACGCCTGCACCAGTAAAAATGGTCGAGACCTCATGGTCAACGCCTGGCAAGCGCTTACTTTTAACGCCATCGATTTGCTCAAGCTTTTCAGTGTTAATGACTGCTGACAACGCATAAAGCGGAATAGCACCGCCGGTATAGCCAGTACCACCGCCACGGGGAACAATGGTCAAGCCCAACTCAATACAGGCTTTTACTAAACCAGGGATTTCTGATTCGTAATCTGGCTTTAATACCACCAACGGAAACTCCACACGCCAATCTGTTGCATCTGTAACGTGTGCCGCGCGCGATACGCCATCAAAGCAAATGTTATCAGTCGCAGTATGCCGACCCAGAAGCTTAAGAGCACGCTTACGAATTTCTGCAACCTCTTTAAATCCTTGCTCAAAACGTTCTACAGCACCATGGGCAGCTTGCAATAAGATTTGCACTTGCTCAGCTGACTCGCCGCTAGATCGCTTCTTCACTTCGCCAAGGCGATGCCAGAGTGCATCAATGAGCAATTGACGGCGATTCGCGTTATCTAATAAATCATCTTGAAGAAACGGATTGCGTTGAACCACCCAGATATCACCCAACACCTCAAATAGCATACGAGCCGAGCGCCCTGTACGACGAACGCCACGAAGATCATTCAGCACACGCCAAGATTCCTCACCCAACAGGCGAATCACGATCTCACGATCGGAAAACGAGGTGTAGTTGTAAGGAATTTCGCGGAGGCGGGGAGAGCCCGCATCAGCGTTCAATAACTGGGTTAAACCTAAGGGTGCGTTCATAGCGTCATAACTGATAAATATACATTTTAATTGAGGAAGTTCATATTGGCAGGAAACCCAGAAAGTTATCGCCAAAAGGGATAAACCCTTTCAAATTGAAGGGCTTAGGCCTCATTCATGGTACGCTCAACAGATGGCAACGAACTATTTAAAGAAAATTTTATCGGCCCGTGTCTACGATGTGGCCAGAGAAACAGAGCTCCAGTTAGCCCCCGAACTTACCAAGCGCTTAGGTAACCAGATTTTGCTCAAACGAGAGGATAACCAGCCGGTGTTCTCTTTCAAACTGCGTGGCGCCTATAACAAAATGGTGAATTTACCCCCTGAGGCCTTAAAACGCGGAGTAATCGCTGCTTCAGCCGGCAACCATGCCCAAGGAGTAGCCTTAGCAGCTGCCAAAATGAAGTGCAAGGCTGTGATCGTTATGCCGCTAACCACTCCCAGCCTCAAAGTTGATGCTGTAAAGGCTCGAGGAGGCTCTTGGGTTGAAGTCATCCTACATGGAGAATCCTACAGTGATGCCTTTCAATATTCTGAGCTTTTGGAGAAAAAACGGGGATTGACCTTTGTTCACCCTTTTGACGACCCTGATGTCATCGCTGGCCAGGGCACGATTGCCCTAGAGATCTTTGCGCAACATCCAGCCCCGATAGATGCCATTTTTGTAGCTATTGGCGGGGGCGGCTTAATTGCTGGCATTGGTGAATATGTCAAAGCTGTAAGCCCAAAAACGAAAGTAATTGGCGTTCAATCTGTTGATTCAGATGCCATGAGAAGATCACTAGAAGCCAATAAGCGCATTGAAATGAAAGATGTTGGTCTGTTTTCCGATGGTACTGCGGTAAAGCTGGTTGGCAAAGAAACGTTTCGTATTTGCAAGCGCGTAGTCGATGACATTATTACGGTAGATACCGATGAAATCTGTGCGGCGATCAATGATGTCTTCACTGACACTCGCAGTATTTTGGAGCCTGCTGGCGCTCTAGCCATTGCTGGTATGAAAAAATATGTTAAAAAACATCGCCTCAAAAAGAAAACCTTGGTTGCCGTTGCCTGTGGCGCCAACATGAACTTTAGTCGCCTGCGTTTTGTTGCTGAGCGTGCGGATGTAGGTGAAAGCCGTGAAGCTGTTTTTGCCGTCACTATCCCAGAAGAACGTGGCTCCTTTAAACGTTTTTGTGAATTATTGGGCAATCGTAACGTGACGGAATTTAACTACCGTATCGCCGATCAAAGTGAAGCCCATATTTTTATTGGCATTGCCACACAGAAAGCAACGGATAGCACCGAGATTGCAAAACATTTTCGTAAGGCAAAATTTTCGACCATTGATTTAACGCATGATGAGTTAGCTAAATCCCACCTACGCCACATGGTCGGAGGCCGATCAGCCCTTGCTCAAGATGAGCTGCTATACCGTTTTGAATTCCCGGAACGCCCAGGTGCGTTAATGAGATTTCTGACCAGCATGGCACCGAACTGGAATATCAGCCTCTTTCATTACCGTAACCATGGCGCTGATTATGGTCGCATCTTGGTAGGGATCCAGGTACCCAAGAATGAGCAAAAACAATTTCAACATTTTTTAGCTAGCTTGGGATATCCGCATTGGAATGAAACCGATAACCCTGCTTACCGTCTCTTCTTAAAATAATGTCCTATTCACTCACTGGCAAACTGGTTGTAGCGATCTCCTCTCGCGCCCTCTTTGATTTTGAAGAAGAGAATCGCCTCTTCGAATCTTCTGATGACAGCGCTTACATGAAGCTGCAATTAGATCGACTAGGGAATGCTGCGCGAAAGGGTGTTGCCTTTCCATTAGTAAAAAAACTCTTAGCGTTTAACGAGGAGGGTGAGCAACGCGTTGAGGTCGTTATTCTCTCTCGCAATGACCCTGTGAGTGGCTTACGCGTCTTTCGCTCTGCTGAACATCATGGCCTTCACCTTGAGCGGGGAGTATTTACTAGAGGTCGCGCTCCCTATCACTATTTGCGCTCTTTACATGCCAACTTATTTCTTTCGGCAAATGAAGATGATGTCCGCGCTACGATTGATGCCGGGTTTCCAGCTGCTCGTGTTTACCCAGAATCAAGCAAAACCGCAGAATCTCACCCGCATGAAATCCGTATTGCATTTGACGGAGATGCCGTCCTATTTTCAGATGAAGCAGAGCAAGTGTTTCAGAGTAAAGGCCTGCTGGCTTTTGTTGATCACGAGAGTAAGAATGCTGCAATCCCTCTGCCGCCTGGCCCCTTCAAGCCATTACTAGAAGCACTTCATCGCTTACAGCGTACTACTAGTGAGCAGGGAATGCGTATTCGCACTGCACTAGTAACGGCACGCTCTGCCCCCGCACATGAACGTGCCATCCGCACCTTAATGGCCTGGGGCATTGATGTAGATGAGGCGATGTTCTTAGGCGGCCTTGCTAAAAGCGAGTTTCTCCGTGAATTTGAGCCAGACTTTTTCTTTGATGATCAAACCGGTCACTGTCAGTCTGCCGCCTCTGTTGCACCTACAGGCCACGTTGTTTCTGGTGTGTCCAATCGCCAAAAGCCTGAAGACCCAAAGAATTAAAAAATAAAGCACTGAAAAGATTAAAGAAAATAATAGTATGACGACATTACCTTTAGGCCAGCAATCGGCTTACCCCGATCAATATGATCCGAGTGTTTTGTTCCCGATTTCTAGAGCGGAGAATCGCCTGAAGCTCAAGCTTTTAGAGAATCAAACGCTTCCTTTTGTTGGTGTGGATATTTGGAATGCTTTTGAGTTAAGCTGGCTTAATTCAAAAGGGAAGCCCCAAATTGCTTTAGCAGAATTTCAGGTACCAGCAGATTCACCGAACATGATTGAATCTAAATCTTTCAAGCTCTATCTTAATAGTCTGAACAACGTGCGTTTTGAAGATGAGAGTGCCTTACGCGAAACACTGATCACCGATCTTTCTCGGGTGGCTGGCAGCAAGATTGCAACGCGCATTTTTCTCCCAGAAACAATTGCTAAAAAAGGCATGCAAGAAATGAGTGGTGTTTTAATGGATCGTCTCGATATTGAAATCGATCCTAGCTTGGCTGCTGATTCGACATTACTAGAGGTTAATGCAGACTTTGGACCTATTGAGCAATGTCTAGTGTCTCATTTACTTAAATCAAATTGCCCAGTCACAGGCCAGCCAGATTGGGCTAGCATTCAAATTCGTTATCAAGGGCGCCCCATCCTAGAAGAAGGTTTATTGCGCTACCTCATTGGTTTTAGACAGTTAGGTGAGTTCCATGAGCATTGCGTTGAAACTATCTTCACTGATATCAAGCGTCAATGTAAGCCAGAAAAACTTTCAGTCTATGCCCGCTATACCAGAAGGGGTGGTTTAGATATCAACCCTTTTCGCACAGACCATAATGCACCTTGGCCTGAAAATACACGACACGCTCGACAGTAGCCCATAAAAAAATCCCTTGTAGAAAAATTCTAGAAGGGATTTTTATTGGGCAAATACTATTTAAAACGGAATATCATCATCCATTGCGCCTAGCGATGCGGCATTAGAAGATGCTGGGGCAGAGTGCTCTACAGGCTTTGAGCGAGAATAACTTTCGCCGCCACCTTCACTGCCACCTACTGGCTTTCCACCGAGCATCTGCATAGAATCTGCAACAATTTCAGTGGAGTATTTTTCTTGACCACTAGCATCAGTCCATTTACGTGTGCGTAAGCGTCCCTCTACGTAAACCTGTGAACCTTTTTTGAGATACTGACCAGCAATCTCAGCAAGCTTGCCAAAGAACGCAACGCGGTGCCATTCTGTGGTTTCCTTCATCTCGCTAGTTTGTTTATCTTTGTAACGATCAGAGGTCGCTACTGAAATATTGGTAACCGCATCGCCGCTTGGCATATAACGCGTTTCTGGATCACGTCCAACGTTACCTACGATGATGACTTTATTTACCGAAGCCATGTTGTCTCCCGAAGAAAAATGATGCTATTAATGAATAAAGCTACGATGATGTCGTTGCAGTATCTACCACCCTAGCAGGCAGTTCATGCATCGACCAAGCAATTATAAGCCAGCATAAAAGTAGTGCTGCGCCCATGGCAAAGACCGATAAATCTCCCTGGCTATCCATCAACCAGCCCCCTGCTACAGCCCCTGTAAAGAGCCCAATCGATTGGGTAGTGTTGTAAACCCCTAGAGCAGTTCCTTTGGATTCTTTAGCAAAACGTGAAACCAAGCTGGGCTGTAACGCCTCTAGCAGATTAAATCCGACAAAATAAATCAATAAAGCGATGGCGATGGACATGACCGAATTAGCCCCAATAAAAGCGCACTCAGCAATAAACAATAAAATAATTGCCATCAGCATCACTTTACGTAATTGTTGCTTTTTCTCACCAAAGATAATGAATGGGGCCATTAAGAAAAAAGATAGGAGAACCACTGGAAGATACACCTGCCAATGCGCTACCAGCGGAAGCCCTGCCTGCACTAACAAACGGGGTACCACCAGAAACATGGCTACTTGAGTGGCATGCAAAACGAATACGCCCGCATTGAGTCGCATCAGTTCAGGACGCAAGAATACCGCTCTCAAGCTTGCCTGCTCAATTCGAGCTGTAGGCTTAGTGCTCGGTAAGACGTAGTAGGTAACAAGCATTGCCCCAACACCCAACAACGCTAGTATGACAAAAATACCGCTCAAACTGATCACCCGGTAGATCGGCGCTGCAATCACTAGCGATAAAGCAAATGAGAGGGCAATACTGCCGCCAACCAGCGCCATGGCACGTGTACGCACCTGCTCCCGCGTAAGATCGGCCACCCAAGCAGAAATAGCTGCTGAAACTGCCCCTGCACCCATAATTCCCCTGCCAATCGCAATCCAGAGTAAATCATCCTTTGCGGCGCAAATAAGAGCACCAGCAACAAATAAAGATAAACCCCATAGGACCACCGGCTTACGCCCAATGCGATCCGAAAGCCTGCCTAAAGGAATGTAAAAGCACGCTTGAACAATGTTAAAGATCCCTAGAGCCAGCCCTACCCAGAGCGCATGCTCGCCCCCAGGCAAGCCTCGAGCGTGAATGCTAAATACCGGTAACAGCAAAAATAAGCCCAACATACGAAGGCCAAAGATGCCTGCTAAGGCCAAAGTAGAGCGAAGTTCGGAAGGATTCATAGGAAAGGACTATATTAACAAGTTACGCTAAAAAATCATGAATAACGAAATTAAGATCCGCGGTGCGCGCACGCACAACCTCAAAAATATCAATTTAGATATTCCTAGAGAAAAACTGGTTGTCCTCACTGGGCTATCTGGTTCAGGTAAAAGCTCGCTAGCTTTTGATACGCTTTATGCAGAGGGCCAGCGCCGCTATGTAGAGTCTTTGTCTGCTTATGCCCGCCAGTTTTTACAATTAATGGAAAAGCCAGACGTTGATACGATTGAGGGCCTTTCTCCCGCGATTTCTATTGAGCAAAAAGCCACTAGTCATAATCCACGTTCCACCGTGGGCACCGTTACCGAAATTCATGACTATTTACGACTACTGTTTGCCCGTGCCGGCACACCACATTGCCCTGAACACGATCTCCCTCTAGAAGCGCAAAGCGTTTCTCAAATGGTCGATACGGTGCTATCGATGCCCGAAGATACCAAGCTGATGATTTTGGCCCCGGTAGTAGCAGAACGTAAAGGGGAGTTTGTAGACCTGTTTCAGGACTTACAAGCTCAAGGCTTTGTTCGCTTTCGTGTGCGCTCTGGCGGCGGCACAACGAATACCGCCAAAGCTGAAATCTTTGAAGTAGATCAACTCCCCGAACTCAAAAAGAACGAGAAGCATTCTATTGAAGTAGTAGTTGATCGAATTAAAGTACGTCCCGATATCCAGCAACGCCTAGCCGAGTCTTTTGAAACAGCCCTTCGTCTGGCTGAGGGAAAGGCCATGATTGTTAATATGGACACTGGTAAAGAGATGATTTTCTCGAGCAAGTTTGCTTGCCCGGTCTGCTCTTACTCTTTGCAAGAACTAGAGCCACGTCTCTTCTCATTTAATAATCCGATGGGAGCCTGCCCATCATGTGATGGCTTAGGTCACCAGTCTTTCTTTGACCCCAAACGGATTGTTGCTCATCCTGACTTATCACTGGCATCGGGTGCCATTAAAGGTTGGGACCGCCGTAATCAGTTCTATTTTAAGCTTTTGCAGACGCTTGCCAAGCATGGTGGCTTTGATGTTGAAAAACCATTCGAGACGCTCAATAAGAAACAACAAGATCTAATTTTGCTGGGCTCGGGTGACGCCACTATTCCATTTGAATATATTAACGAGCGCGGTAAAAATAGCGTTCGCGAGCATGCTTTTGAAGGTATTGTTGCGAACTTTGAACGTCGCTATCGAGAGACAGACTCTGCCACCGTACGCGAAGAATTAGCTCGCTACCAAAATGTACAAACCTGCCCGGCGTGTAAGGGTAGTCGTTTGCGTAAAGAGGCGCGTTTTGTGAAGGTGGGCGAAGGTAAACAGTCCCGCGCCATTTTTGAAATCAGTGCCCTGCCCCTAAAAGAAGCAAAAGAATATTTTGAAGTGCTAGCCTTAAAAGGTGCTAAACGAGAAATCGCTGACAAAATCGTGATTGAGATTAGCTCACGCTTACGATTTTTAAATGATGTGGGTCTAGACTACCTCTCCCTAGAGCGAAGTGCCGATACCCTGTCAGGCGGAGAGGCGCAACGTATTCGTCTGGCATCCCAGATTGGCTCTGGCCTTACCGGAGTCATGTATGTACTAGATGAACCATCCATTGGCTTACATCAACGTGATAACGATCGCCTCATCGGCACACTAAAGCACCTACGCGATTTAGGCAACAGCGTTCTGGTTGTCGAGCACGATGAAGACATGATTCGTGCATCAGACTATGTGATTGACATTGGCCCTGGTGCCGGCGTCCATGGTGGTGAGGTAGTAGCTCAAGGTACGCCTGCCGAGGTAGAGGCCAATCCCAAATCATTAACAGGCGCCTACCTATCTGGACGTGAGTGGATTGCTGTTCCCGAAAAACGAATCCCCGTAAATGATCGCTTCTTAGAAATTATCGGGGCCCGCGGTAACAATCTGCAATCGGTCCACGCACAAATTCCAGTTGGTTTATTGACTTGCGTTACTGGTGTTTCAGGATCAGGTAAATCTACCCTCATTAATGACACCCTACATCATGCAGTTGCGCATCATATCTATGGCTCTAATGCAGAGCCTGCAGCACATGATGCTATTAAAGGCCTAGAGCATTTTGATAAAGTTATCAGCGTAGATCAATCACCAATTGGTCGGACACCCCGCTCTAATCCAGCCACTTACACTGGTTTATTTACCCCCATTCGCGAACTCTTTTGCGGCGTACCCGCCTCTCGTGAACGCGGCTATGAAGCAGGACGCTTCTCCTTTAACGTCAAAGGGGGTCGTTGCGATGCCTGTGAAGGTGATGGCGTTATTAAGGTAGAGATGCACTTCTTACCCGACGTCTATGTACCTTGTGACGTCTGTCATGGAAAACGTTACAACCGAGAAACTTTGGATATTCGCTATAAAGGGAAGAATATTCATGAAGTGTTATCGATGACTATCGAACAAGCCCATGATTTCTTTGAGGCAGTACCTATTGTTAAACGCAAACTCAAAACACTTTTGGATGTTGGCCTTGGCTATGTCAAATTAGGCCAAAGCGCTACTACCCTCTCGGGCGGCGAGGCACAACGGGTCAAACTTTCGTTGGAGCTCTCTAAGCGTGATACCGGCAGAACTTTGTACATTCTGGATGAACCAACAACAGGTCTACATTTCCATGATATTCAGCTACTACTGACGGTTTTGCAAACACTGAAGAAGCAAGGCAATACGATTGTGATCATTGAGCACAACCTAGACGTGATTAAGACTGCTGACTGGATTATTGACTTAGGCCCTAAAGGCGGTGCCGGTGGCGGGCAAATTATTGCTACTGGGACACCCGAAGAGGTCGCTAAAAACAAGGCCAGTTTTACGGGTCATTACTTAGCGCCACTACTCGTTCGAAAGACACCAGCAGTAGCTACTAAAAAGAAAAAATAATTACAGAAACTGTTGAAGTTCGCTTATCAGAGCAATTTAGATTCGGCTAAATCAGTCGCTTCTGAATTGCCTGAAAGCACCAAAATGTCATTAGCCTGCAAACGTAATTCAGGGCTCAGCTCTAATTTGACGTAATCAGAGCCGCCTAACTTTCTTCTAACGGCCTGCACACTAACGCCTTCATTTTCAAGAT
This sequence comes from Polynucleobacter brandtiae, assembly GCF_002797575.1. Lineage (GTDB taxonomy): Bacteria > Pseudomonadota > Gammaproteobacteria > Burkholderiales > Burkholderiaceae > Polynucleobacter > Polynucleobacter brandtiae. Next base: position 241,457 of record NZ_PGTX01000003.1, read on the forward strand.
GCAATTCATCGAGCGTTTTACCAATGCTGACAGATTCGGGTAATAAGGTAACAGAATGTAAGCGCCAAGATTCGTTAGACCCAAAATCATCATCTGCCGCACCTCGGAAATAACCTCGTAACAAACTATAGCGGGCCTCCCTAGCAGTAGTAATGCGCCGCACTACCTTTCGCATTGGAACGCCCATCATTAGCAGCACGTGAGAGGCCATCATTAAACTACCCTCAATCAATTCCGGAACAACTTCAGTGGCACCTGCTGCCTGAAGCTTTGCTAAATCCGCGTCATCTTTAGTGCGCACTAAACTTGTCATGCCAGGACGCAAACGCTCTACTTGGTGCAACACTTTTAGTGTCGCCGGTGTATCAGCGTAAGTAATCACAACAGCCTTTGCTCTTGCGAGCCCCGCCGCAACCAAATAGTTTTCTCTGCTGGCATCGCCATAAACGACATTATCGCCTGCGGCGGCAGCTTCTTTGACCCGCTCAGGATCCATATCTAAAGCAAGGTAAGGGATTTTTTCCTGATCGAGCATCCGTGCCAGACTTTGGCCTGAACGACCAAACCCACAAATGAGAACATGGTTTTCAGTACGGACACTTTTGGCGGCTACGCGAGTTAATGCGAGTGATTGCAATAACCACTCGCTCGAAGAGAACCGCATCGCAATGCGGTCACTGTATTGAATTAAAAAAGGTGCGCCAAACATGGAAAGCAGCATGGCAGCTAGTACCGCCTGACTTAATGCAGGATCAATTAAATCAAGGCCATCAATTTGCGTTAAAAGTACAAAACCAAACTCACCTGCCTGCGCTAGACATAAGCCAGTTCGAATAGAAATGCCTGGGCTTGAGCCAAAGGCACGTGCTAATAAAGCAATTAATCCAAACTTAAAGAACAGAGGACCAATTAACAGGAGCAAGACGAGAGGCCACTGCTGATGAATTACCCTAAAATCCAACAACATCCCTACCGTTATAAAGAAAAGGCCCAGCAGAACATCTCTGAATGGCTTAACGTCCTCCTCAACCTGGTGACGGTAAGGTGTTTCCGAAATTAACATTCCCGCTAAAAAAGCGCCTAACGCTAAGGACAAACCAAAGTGCTCTGTTAACGCAGCCATACCCAGCACGATCAGCAAGAGATTGAGCATAAATAGCTCTTGAGAGCGTAATTTGGTCACCAAACCAAACCAGCGGCTCATCAGACTTTGGCCAATAACAAAAATGAGGGTAAGGGCAACAGTAATTTTGATAGATGCCGTAGTCAGAGCAATGACCAGGTCCTCAGGATTCTTACCTAGGGAAGGTAGCAAAATAAGCAGAAAAACAACCGCTAAATCCTGAAATAGCAAAATACCAATGATGTTGCGACCATGCTCTGTTTCTATTTCAGAGCGATCAGAAATCAACTTAGTCACGATAGCTGTTGAGGACATTGCCAAAGCACCCCCAAGAGCAAGGGCTGCCTGCCAAGAGATGGGGTACGCCCAGTTCAGTAGCAGGCTAGCGGGAACCGCCAATAACATCGTCAAGATGACCTGGCTGCCCCCCAGACCAAATACGATTGAGCGCATAGCCCTCAATTTATGAAGATTAAATTCCAGCCCGATCGAAAACATCAAAAAAACGACACCAAACTCCGCTAAATACTTCACAGTCGCCGAATCATTGGCTAAATTTAGGGTGTGAGGACCAATTAAGACACCTATAGCTAAATAGCCCAAAATAGGCGGAAGCCCAAAATAGCGGAAAATAACTACTCCAGCCACTGCGGAGGCTAATAAGATGAGCGTTAATTGAAGGACTGACGGCATATACTCACCCAATGATAGCTAAGAATCGTGACCAAACCCTAAAGCTCGCACGCGATACCCTCACTATTGAGGCTGCTGCACTAATAACAATGCGTGATCGCCTAGAGGGCGTTAATGCGGACGCCCTAGTACTGGCCATAGATCTTCTGCACTCTTGCAAAGGCCGGATCGTCGTGTCTGGGATTGGTAAGTCTGGACATATTGCCCGCAAGATTGCTGCCACGTTTGCCTCAACTGGCTCACCAGCTTTTTTTGTCCATCCCGCCGAAGCTAGTCATGGGGACTTAGGTATGGTCACTCGTGATGATGTCTTTGTTGCATTATCTAACTCTGGTGAAACGGATGAACTCCTCACAATCGTACCGATTGTGAAGCGTACTGGTGCAAAGCTGATTGCACTTACTGGGGCACCAAATTCTTCAATCGCTAAATTAGCGGATGCCCATCTCGACACGAGCGTTGAAAAAGAGGCGTGCCCTCTGAACTTAGCGCCTACTAGTAGCACTACTGCAGCACTCGCTATGGGAGATGCTCTAGCCGTTGCTTTACTTGATGCACGTGGCTTTTTGGCTGAAGATTTTCAACGCTCACATCCTGGTGGACGCCTAGGGCGCAAGCAGTTGATGCATGTTAGCGAAGTCATGCGTACATTTGACGAAACCCCTAAGATTGCTATTACTGCCTCGCTACATGCCGCCCTGTTAGAGATGACTGCAAAGCGCATGGGCATGGTGGTCACTTTAGATGACGACAAAAAGGTAGCCGGCATTTTTACGGATGGTGACTTACGTCGATTACTTGAAAAAAGCACAAATCTCGATGGACTCTCACTAAAAAATGCAATCACCTCTCAGCCGCGAACCATTCCGCCCGAACTTTTGGCAGAAGAGGCAATTGAGATGATGGAAAAACATCGAATCAATCACTTAGTGGTTACCAATCCGAATGGCACTTTATTGGGCGCCCTCAATCTGCATGATCTATTTGCAGCCAAAGTAATTTAATCTACCAAGTCTATGCCAAGCGCCTTTACCCCTCACAAAACAAACCCATCAACCCAATACCCACAAGCCTGGGAGAGAGCTGGCCAGGTTAAATTATTAGTGCTTGATGTGGATGGTGTCCTCACAAATGGTCAAGTATTTATCGGTGAAAACGGTAAGGAGCTCACCAAAGCTTTTGATATTCAAGATGGGTTGGGAATTAAGCTACTGCAAAAGATCGGCATTGCGACAGCAATCATTACTGGGCGAAGCTCAAAGATGGTTCTTGGACGTTGTGAAGAGCTGGGTATTGAACATGTCCTCATGGGTGTTGAAAATAAAGCTTTAGCCTTAGATAGTATTTTGCAATCACTTGGGCTCAAGCATGCAGATTGTGCGGTAATGGGTGATGATTGGCCCGACTTTCAAATGATGAAGTCTGCAGGGCTTAAGGTATGTCCCGCTCAAGCTCATGATGCCGTCAAAGAAGCTGCGCATTATGTGACTACAAGATCTGGCGGTAGTGGTGCTGTGCGCGAAATATGTGACCTTATTCTGAAAGCGCAAAACCGCTACGAAGAATTACTTGATCAGGCCCGCGCTTAAGTTTTTTCTGATGCTACTTCACCCTCATAAAATTAAAATCAATCTGTTTCGCAACTTGTTGCGGATGATGCCACTAATATTGTTAGGCCTGATTACTTTGGTCACTTTTTGGTTAGTCAGGCAAAGTTCTGCGACAGATAAATCTGCAATAGAGCGTGTTCGCCTTCATGAGCCTGACTACATTATCAAAAATGGAACGCTCTCTGCCTTGGATGAGTTAGGAAATACCAAATACAGAATCCTGGGCAAAAAAGTAATCCACTACGATGATGATGCTTCTATTGACATTGAAACTCCACGGATGCGCCTCTTCCCTCCGGAAAAGTCACCAGTCACTGTAAAGGCAGATCTCGGTCATCTTGATGGTGATCTGACTATTCTGGATCTACTGAATAACGCTGAAATTTTTCGCCCTGCTCAAACTGTATCGGGCTCTGAGCCGGCAAGACCGCGCATGCTAGCCCGCTCCGCCTCATTCAAGGTATTTATTAATGACGATGTGATCGAAACGGACAAGCCGATTACCTTGGAACAAGGTGTATCCGTGCTGCACTCGAATGATGGCGGTATTTTCAATAATATTGAGCAAAGTATGACGCTTTCTGGGAATGTGAAGGGACGTATTGAGCGCATTCAATCAGGGGCGCAGCCATGAAGCTCCTGAAGATCATGTCAGTAGCCAAAATAATCGCTACCCTTTTAATATTACTTAGCTTTTCCATCCCAAGCGCCTATGCTGAAAAAGCAGATCAAGATAAGCCAATTGTCTTAGAGGCTGAGAAAGTCTCCGTCAATGATGTACAACAGATTTATGACCTAGAGGGGGAGGTACTCCTTACTAAAGGTAGCATCCTTATTAAAGGTGAAAAAGGAAATATCAAAGTAGATCCTGAAGGCTATGAGTATGTTGATGTGCAAGGTAATACTCAATCTACTGCCAGCTTTAGACAAAGGCGGGAAGGACCTACGGATGAGTTTATGCAAGGGAGCGGTCAAGGCGTTCTCTATAACGCAAAAACTGAGTTACTCACATTGACTGGTGATGCAAGCTTAAAACGCCTTTTGAACATGCAAATGCTTGACCAATTGCGGGGATGGAAAATTGACTATGATGATGTTCAGCAAGCTTATAAAGTCTACCCGCCACCTAATGCTAATGCAGCAGACTTACCTCTTGCCAGAGCAATCCTTTCACCACGAAGAAAAGCTACACTAGAGAAATGACCACGGATTCCAGTAAACAGCAAAAGACCCCAACGCTAAGCGCTCAACACCTTCAAAAACGCTATGGCTCACGCACGGTAGTAAAAAATGTGTCAATCGAGGTGAAGTGTGGTGAAGTCGTTGGATTGCTCGGCCCTAATGGAGCTGGTAAAACTACTTCGTTTTACATGATTGTGGGATTGGTGCCTCTGGATGGAGGAGGCATCATTCTGGATGGTACTGATATCACCCATCTACCTATTCATGAGCGGGCCCGTATGGGCCTGTCCTATCTTCCCCAAGAAGCCTCTGTTTTTAGAAAGCTTAATGTCGCTGAAAATATTCAGGCTGTGCTGGAGTTACAAGTTCAGGCTGGCAAGCGTTTAAGTAAGGCTGAGATTGAACACCGCCTTGACGAGTTGTTGAGTGAACTACAAATTACCCATTTACGTAATAACCCCGCACTCTCGTTATCTGGGGGAGAGCGTCGACGAGTAGAAATAGCCCGAGCACTTGCTTCACAACCGAAGTTCATTCTGCTTGATGAGCCCTTTGCTGGTGTCGACCCTATTGCCGTTGGAGAAATTCAACGAATTGTGCGTTTCTTGAGAGATCGTCAGATTGGCGTCCTCATCACAGATCACAATGTTCGAGAGACTCTGGGTATTTGTGACCATGCTTACATCATTAGCGAAGGTAGCGTACTGGCTGCTGGAAAACCCGATGACATTATTGAAAACGATGCCGTCAGAAGAGTCTATCTAGGCGAAAACTTCCGTATGTAAGATGGTCTCGATGTATTTGAGTCATTAAAAACATTTATTTAATAGAAATACTCGATACCCCCTTGGTTTTCAGCAAAATCGCTGATACGCTGGAGGTTCATGAGATTTACTTTCCAATAAATCAATACCACTTTACAGGGGCTCGCTGCGCACCCCGGCTGATGCTTTGCGCATGCATTTTGATTTGAATAGGAGCTGCTGATGAATTTAAAGATTAATAGCCGTCATGTCGAAGTTTCCCCAGCAATGCGTACCCATCTTGAAGCTGGGTTAGCCAAAATTCGTAAGCACTTTGATCACGTTCTCGATGCGTCTGCCTTTCTTATCGTGGATAACGCTAAAGAAAAAGATTTACGGCAAACTGCTGAAATTACACTCCATCTGAAGGGTAAGGAGCTTTTTGCTCAATCACACCATGCTGATCTGTATCACGCTATGGACTCGGTGGTCGAGAAACTAGAACGCCAAGTGGTGAAGCATAAAGAAAAAATTCAAAATCATCACCACGAAAAAAGCTTTGAGCAATCTTAATTATCAGGGCACCTATAATCATTGACTATGAATGCCCTGACTGATCTTTTTACTATAGACCGCATTGCCTTAAACAGCCCCTGCATTAACCGGGCCGAGGCATTTGCGGCTGTAGGTCAACTTTTCTCTACCCAAGTAGGTCTTGAAGCTGATGCGATAGTAGCCTTTCTCAATGCACGCGAAGATCTGGGCTCCACCGCACTGGGTGCTGGTGTTGCCATTCCACATGGCCGCGTTAAAGGCTTGAAGCAACCTATTGCAGCCTTTTTTAAACTCCAAGAGCCGATTGACTTTGCCTCCCCTGATGGCGAAGCTGTTTCTATTCTGATTTTTTTGTTGGTGCCTGAAAAAGCGACCCAGCAACACCTTGAGATCTTGTCCTCGATTGCGCAATTGCTTTCAGATCCAGGTGCACGCAAGACACTCGCCTCTGAAGATGACCCAAAAAAGATTTGCAATCTTTTGCAATCTTGGGGCTCAGCATGATGACGCAACCACTCCTGCTAGCGGGAGTGACTGCCCAGCAAATCTTTGACGACAATGTGTCAGAGTTGAAACTCTCTTGGGTCAGGGGGCTTGAGGGGGCTGACCGCACCTTTCCACCAGAGGCTGTCAAAGCCGCTGCAGCTAGCTCAGACTTAGTTGGCCACTTGAACCTCATTCATCCCAGTCGAATTCAGATTTTTGGGGAACAAGAAGTCGTTTATCACGCAGAGTTAGACCAAAAACAAAGACAAGATCAAATTGCCAGCCTCATTTCCAAAACGCCACCCTGTGTGATTGTGGCTGATGGCAAGGCGGCTGATGCGGACCTTCAGCTGTTTTGCCAAAGATCCTCAACACCCTTGTTCACAACTACTATTTCTGCTGCCGAGGTAATTGATCATTTGCGCACCTATCTGACTAAGATTGGCGCACCACAGATCACTATGCATGGTGTATTTATGGACATCCTTGGTTTAGGCGTGTTGATCACGGGAGAATCAGGCTTAGGAAAAAGTGAGCTAGGCTTAGAGCTCATTTCCCGAGGTCATGGCTTGGTCGCGGATGATGCAGTAGATTTTGCACGCCTTGGACCGGATTACATTGAAGGCCGTTGTCCAGTCATCCTGCGCAATCTACTAGAAGTACGCGGATTGGGTTTATTGGATATTCGGACGATTTTTGGCGAAACTGCCGTGCGGCGCAAGTTGAAATTACGTCTGATCGTTCAGCTAGTTCGCCGCAACGATGGAGAGTTTGAACGCCTGCCACTAGAAACGCAACACATTAACGTTCTGGGTGTTCCCATCAGAACTGTCAAAATTCAAGTGGCTGCAGGAAGAAACTTAGCTGTTCTAGTCGAGGCAGCGGTACGCAATACGATTTTGCAATTACGCGGCATCGATACCCTTAAGGAGTTTATTGAACGCCAGCGCTTGCAGATGACTATAGAAGCTGAGTCCACTAAATTGCAAGGACGCCTGATTTAATATGCAAATTAATCTGATTACCGGCATCTCTGGCTCAGGTAAATCAGTTGCACTCAGGGCGTTTGAAGACGCTGGCTACGATTGCGTTGATAACCTTCCAGTAACATTACTGGAAAGTCTCATCACTACGCTGGAAAAAGAGATGAGTGAGCGTGTAGCCGTAGCGATAGATGCTCGGCGCGGTCAATCTTTGACAGAGCTCCCCAAAATACTAGAAAACTTGCGTACCCATCACCAGGTAAGAATTGTCTTTTTAAATGCGGACACCAACACCCTCGTACAGCGCTTCTCAGAAACACGTCGACGTCACCCGCTCTCTGGAAAAACCAAGCAAACGCAAGCGGCCACACTGATTGAAGCTATTGATAAAGAACGTAACCTTCTAGAACCACTGCGAACACAAGCACACAGCATCGATACGAGCAATCTACCAGCACATGCATTGCGATCTTGGATACAGGATTTACTGAAAGACAAGCCTCTTGGATTAACAGTCGTGTTTGAATCTTTTGGATTTAAAAAAGGAGTGCCCAGTGAAGCAGATCTGGTCTTTGATGTGCGCTGCCTGCCTAACCCCCACTATGACAAAGTATTGCGTCCGCTAACCGGAAAAGATCAGCCTGTAAAAGAATTTTTAGAGCAAATTCCGGAAGTCATCAGCATGGAAAAAGACATTACTCAGTTTATTGAGAAATGGCTGCCTCACTATATTGCAGATGGACGCAGTTATCTGACTATTGCCATTGGCTGTACCGGTGGACAGCATCGCTCTGTCTATCTGGTCGCTCGTATTGCCGATCACTTCTATGCAAAAAAATATTTAGGGGCATTGCAGATTAATTTTCTTAGTCGTCACCGTGAGCTAGACTCAATCCCTGCAGTAGCAATTTAATAGGCTGTGGCAAGCCGTATTTACCGAGCTGGTCCAAAGAAACCCACCTTAGATTTTCACTAGAAAATTCTAGCGCTTGGTTGACCGATACATGCCAGATTTGCATCCATAAACGTCTATGCGTAAAGACATGCTTAATTCGCTCACCTTGAATAAGGGTCTTGCAGTGTCGACCGATAGTCAAGTGATTTTCTTCCGGTAACGTCAGTGCAAGCAGGGCTTTACTTGTCATTTGAAGTGAGGCAACCTCATTCAAACCCCCTGTCCTCCAAGGAGATTCGGGCAGAGACCAGAGGCCGCCCCAGATTGCTTTAGTAGGACGCTTTTGCAATAAGACAGCGTTGCCTCTTTGCAATACCATCATGTCGCAATCAAACTCTGGAGACTTTGCTTTGGGAGTTTTGCGAGGCAACTGTAAAACTTGATCACTTAAATTTGCTTGACACTGTTTTTCGAATGGGCATTTCCGAGTCCCGCTGATACATACGGGCTTTCGAGAAGTGCACCAAGTTGCACCGAAGTCCATGAGTGCCTGGGTATATACCGGCATGTCATCGCGATGCTTTGGGAGGAGTTGCTCAGCCAGGCTCCACAGTAGATCATTAACTGCCTTCTCCTGAAGTGCGCCCTCAACCCCAAAAAGGCGAGCCAAGATGCGCTTGACATTAGCATCCAAAATGGGTGCTCGCTCTTGAAAAGCAAAAGCGGCAATTGCGCCTGCTGTTGAACGTCCAATCCCTTTTAACTGCTCGAGCAACAAAGGATCACCTGGAAATTTCCCTAAAAAGCGCTCCATCACTTCAATAGAACATGCGTGCAAGTTTCTGGCGCGCGAGTAGTAACCTAATCCAGCCCATTCAGCCAAGACATCATCGACTGGTGCCGCAGCCAATTTTTTTACCGTCGGAAAGCGTTTCATGAAGCGTGGATAACGCTCTAAGACAGTAGCCACTTGCGTTTGTTGTAACATGATTTCAGAAACCCAAACAGCATATGGATCTTTGACACCTTGCCAGGGCAATCCTTCGCGCCCATCCACTTGATGCCAAGCAATGAGTTTTTGGGGGAAACTGCTAATCAGCGTTTTTGACATTTAACGCAAAAATATGTGGAGCGCTGACCTTGCACAATTTGTCTAATCGGGGTCTTGCAAACTTTACATGCCTGATCTTTGCGATCATAAACTTTCGTTTGCATCATGAAATGGCCTGGATCACCGGCACTATTCACAAAATCTTTTAGTGAACTGCCGCCAGCAGCAATCGCTTTTTTCAAAATAGACCGCACTGCGGCAGCCAAACGGGAGCACTGAGGACGGGTTAACTTACCGGCCGCCTTAGCCGGATGAATTCCAGCTTCAAATAAACTTTCCGAGCAATAAATATTGCCTACACCAACTACTGCTTGGCCAGCCAATAAAAATTGCTTCACCGCAACACTCCGCTTACGAGACTGTCGATACAAAATCTCTGTACCCAACTCTTCTGCAAACTCTGGGGATAATGGCTCAACTCCTAATTTTTGTAATAGGGTATTTTTCTCAACAGGTCCTGCTGATTTAGGGTGCCACAAAACAGCGCCAAATTTACGTGGATCATGCAAACGCAAGCTCAACTCACCAAACTCAAATGTAACGCGGTCATGCAGCTTGAGGGCATCGCCACTAGGCAATACGCGCAGGGTTCCAGTCATGCCCAAATGAATGAGCAAATGACCCGCATCCATTTCAATCAATAAGTACTTTCCGCGACGCTCAATTCCCCAGACTTTCTGACCCGGCAACCATTTTTCTAGCTGCGCAGGGACTGGCCAACGTAAGCGACCATCAATGACATTGACTGCGCTGATGGTTCGCCCATCTAAATGGGGTTTGATACCCAAACGGGTAACTTCGACTTCGGGGAGCTCCGGCATGAATGCATTGTAGATTCGCGGATTAGAATATGCTTATGATTCCATTTTTTATTAAATCGCACTTTCGAGACTTATTGCTCGCTGCCAGTCTAGGAATCTGCTTATTTACCGGCCAGGCCCTTGCCAAAACCAATAGTATCGAAAGCGGTGAGGCGATATTTGAGGTTTTAGCCTCTGAAATTGCCCTGCAGCGCGGAGAAGCAGGTCTTGCCTACAAAACCTACTTGGAGCTCGCACGCCAGCTAGATGATCCCCGCCTCGCACAAAGGGCCATGGAAATCGCCATTAACGCAGGCGCTCCCGATCTAGCCCTTCAGGCGGCTCAAGCCTGGGATAGTCTTGCTGGCCCTAAGCAGACCAAGCCAAAAGAAGTGTTGATCACGCTTCTAATTTTGAATCAGCGTTGGTCGGATGCGGTACAGCCTGCTATAGACCTGTTGCGTCAGCAAACCCCTGCTCAACGAGAAATCACCCTCCAGCAAATCCAAGCATTGCTAGCGAAAGCAAAAGATGAGTCCGAAGCATTGCGGGCTTTCTATGAGATTGCTTCTTCTCAAAAACCCCTCCCAAAAGATTTGGGGCTCATGTACACCTACGCTATGTCTGCCGAAAAGGCTGGCCAGATTGACGTCATGGAAAAAACATTACGAGAAATCTTGCGTATCGACCCTAATAATGTCAATAGCTTGAATGCGCTTGGGTACGCTATGGCTGATCGCAATCAAAAGCTGCCCGAGGCATTAAAGCTCATTAGTAAAGCGCATCAGCTATCACCCAAAGATGGTTTTATTTTAGACAGTCTAGGTTGGGTGAACTTTCGCATGGGTAAAAATGCGCTGGCGTTAGAACAACTTGAGCAGGCATTTAATATCAAACCTGAGGCAGACATTGCCGCCCATATTGGCGAAGTCCTGTGGGTAATGAATCGACCCACCGAAGCGGAGGCTATTTGGCGCAAAGGCCAACTACTCGATGCTAACAATCCCACACTTAAAGAAACGGTAAAACGCTTAAAGCCGGATTGGTCTGTAGCGTATACCGCCCTCAAAGGCACATGGGATGGGCGTTTCTCGGTGAAGGTTACCGGGCTTACTGAAGGAAACAATCAAGGTGGCTCGGGTGGATTTTCACTAACTCAAGATGCGCTCATTGATGTACTTGAAATTCGAAACCCTATGGGTGGATCGATTGCAAAAATAATAATTAAGCCAGGTGAGGCTATCTTAGAGCGTGATGGCCAAATAGTAACTGCGATTGATGCAGATACTCTGATTCAGAATACCTTAGGGCTACCTTTGCCAGCGCGTGGATTGTCTGACTGGCTTAGAGGAAATATTCGTCCAGGCACTAACGCTAGTGTTGAACGAAATATGCAAGGTCAAGTTGATAAAATTACTCAAGACGGTTGGGTTCTTAACTACGTCTGGGGAAATTCTCAGCGTCTAGAAAAACTAACGATGATGCGTAGCTCCAATGTTGGGTCGATTGATATTCGCCTGATTTTTGATGCCTCGAATGACTGAAGAAAAATCTATAAACACTCTTTGCAAAGATAGCTTGCAACTTCGCTGCCCTGCGAAACTTAATCTCTTTCTGCATATCGTGGGGCAACGTTCTGATGGCTACCATTCACTGCAATCTGTTTTTCAACTGATTGATTGGTGCGACATTCTCACACTTAGACGAATTCCAGAAAATAAGATTCGTCGCATTAACCCGATCCCTGGGGTCCCCCCAGAACATGATCTAGTGGTTCGTGCGGCCCACCTATTAAAAGATTTTTGCCAAATAGATCAAGGGGTTGAAATCGACCTGACCAAAACAATCCCAATAGGTGCTGGCCTTGGGGGTGGATCCTCGGATGCGGCGTGTACCTTGACTGGCCTTAATCAACTCTGGAACCTTAAATTAGATATCCCAACCCTCAGTCAACTTGGACTAAAACTCGGTGCCGATGTTCCCTTCTTTGTTTATGGTCAAAATGCTTTCGTAGAAGGAATTGGAGAGCAAATACGGGCAATACCCCTGGAAACTCAAGACTTTGTGGTCATTTTCCCCAATAAGGGCATTGCGACTGCTCAAATTTTTCAGAGCCCTGAATTGACCCGAGACCACGCTCCGATTACAATTGATGACTTTCTTGCATCACCAAGCGCATTTCGATCGAATGATTGTCAGGCGGCAGCGGTGCAAAAATGTCCTGAAGTGAAGCAAGCATTAGATTGGATTGCCGAGGTAGTGCCGAATGCGGCGCCTTGCATGTCCGGCTCTGGAAGTAGCGTGTTTTCAGCCTTAGACCCTAAGACTGACAGCGCCAAACTAGAAAATCTTCTGCAAAATCTTCCAAAAGGATGGATAGGTCGAATTGTTAGGGGCTTAAATAAAAATCCCGCTTACAATTTGATTTCTTCAGAATGAGCTGTAGGGGAATCGCCAAGCTGGTTAAGGCACTGGATTTTGATTCCAGCATGCGAAGGTTCGAATCCTTCTTCCCCTGCCAAATACTGTAGATAACACCAAAATACATCCATTCAAACCCCACCTCATACCCAAAACGCCTATGTCCGCCACAATGAATGTTGATCTATTGACCCTATTTACCGGTAATGCAAACCCGGTGTTGGCCCATGCGGTTGCTAAAGAGCTCAATCTCTCGATGGGTAAAGCGTTTGTAGGTCGCTTCTCTGATGGCGAAATTCAGGTGGAAATACAAGAAAACGTCCGCGGTAAAAATGTGGTGGTGATGCAATCGACTTGCGCCCCTACTAACGATAGCTTGATGGAGCTCATGATCATGATTGATGCCCTCAAACGCGCCTCGGCAGGTCGCATCACTGCAGTAATCCCTTACTTTGGCTATGCCAGGCAGGATCGTCGTCCCCGCTCAGCGCGCGTCGCCATCTCCGCCAGAATCGTTGCGAATATGCTGCAATCTGTTGCTGGCGTTGAGCGCGTTCTGACGATGGACCTTCACGCTGACCAAATTCAAGGATTTTTTGATATTCCGGTCGACAATATTTACTCATCCCCGGTCCTACTTGCTGACTTGCAGGCTCAGAAGACCCAAAAAGATCTCATTATTGTTTCCCCAGACATTGGCGGCGTTGTTCGTGCTCGCGCCATGGCAAAACAATTAGGTACTGATTTAGCCATTATTGATAAACGCCGTCCTAAGGCAAATGTATCCGAAGTAATGCATTTAATTGGTGAAGTTGAAGGTCGCCATTGCGTAATCATGGATGACATCATTGATACCGGCGGCACGCTCTGTAAGGCCGCAGAAGCGCTCAAGGAGCGTGGTGCCAAAGGCGTTACCGCATATTGCACCCACGCCGTCCTTTCAGGCGGTGCCGTAGCGCGTATCGCCGCCTCCGATCTAGATGAACTCGTAGTCACCGACACGATTCCATTAACACCAGAGGCACTAAAAGTGGCAAAGATTCGCCAATTAAGCGTCGCTCCTATCCTTGCTGAAACCCTTTCTCGCATTTGTAAGGGCGATTCAGTGATGTCCATGTTTGCCGAATAAGTCAAAAAAAGCCCTTCAAAGCCTGTTTTTAATCATTTTTAGCCTCTCAGAGGTGTAAATCTCTATTCCCACGATATAATTAAAGGCTTTTCTGTTTGGTCGCGAACGGAAATTAACCTTAATTTTAGGAATCGAATATGAACGTAGTAGCCTTTAAAAGAAGCGTACAGGGAACGGGTGCGAGCCGCCGTCTGCGCATCGCCGGTAAAACTCCGGGAATCATTTATGGCGGTAAAGACGCTGTATCCGTAATTGAGTTAGATCACAACGCACTGTTTCATGCTCTCCGCAAGGAAGCCTTCCACTCTTCCATTCTCGATCTTGATGTCGACGGCAAAACTGAAAAAGTATTGTTGCGCGATTATCAGATGCATCCTTTTAAGCCTTTGGTTTTGCACATTGACTTTCAGCGTGTATCTGCAACTGAAAAAGTGCATATGCGCGTTCCGTTGCATTACATCAATGCTGAAGCTGCTCCTGCAGTCAAACTGCAAGGTGCAGTAGTTAGTCATATTGCTACTGAATTGGAAGTGTCTTGCTTACCAGCAGACCTGCCAGGATTCATTGAAGTTGACTTGAGCGGCATTGAAGTGGGTCGCGGTATTCATGCAAAAGACATCGCACTACCAAAAGGCGTTTCCCTGGTATTGCATGTTGAGCAAGAAAACCCTGTGTTAGCTAACGCACGTATTCCAACTGTGAAATCTGCTGACACTGAAGCAGCTCCGGCTACTGCAGCGGCAGCGGCTCCAAAAGATAAAGCTTAATCATTTAAGCCTCATCTTCGCGACAGAGAAGGCCCGCTTGATAGCGGGTTTTCTTTTTTGTGAAAATGCTTTTATTCTTGAGCTCACATCATGACTAAATTAATTATTGGCCTTGGTAATCCTGGCGAAGAACATATGGAAGATCGGCATAATGCTGGCTTTTGGTTTGTTGACGCCCTTGCAAAACAACTGCAGGTTCGCTTTGAAACAGAAAAACGCTTTCATGGAAAAGTAGCGAAAGCCCGCTGGGAAGGTGAAGATCTCTACTTACTTAAGCCTAGTACCTATATGAACCTGAGCGGTCAAGCAGTTGGAGCACTCTGCCGCTTTCATAAAATTGCGCCCAAAGATATTTTAGTTATTCAAGATGAGCTAGATATTAAGCCTGGTACTGCACGCCTGAAACTGGGTGGTGGCACAGGTGGACATAACGGCTTAAAAGATATTCAAGCTCATCTGGGCACTCCCGACTACTGGCGGCTTCGTCTGGGTATCGGTCATCCACGTGATCTCGCTGCTGAAGGTGCTCGCCCTATGGAGGTAGCCGACTACGTACTAAGAAGGCCATTACAAGCGGAGCAAAAGCAGATCGCCGCCAGTATCGAAGATGGTTTACAGATTCTGTCGCTGCTAATGAAGGGTGATCCACAAGCCGCCATGTTAGAACTGCACTCCAAAGTCAATTAAAGCGTTACTGAGTCATTTGCTTTTTAGCTGCTGTGAGTAGCTGATACTTCACCATTAGTTGCGATTGCGTTTCTGCAAGCTCCGGATTTAGAGGAATGCAATCTACCGGGCATACCTGCTGGCATTGGGGTGCGTCGAAGTGACCAACACATTCAGTGCATTTATGAGGATCGATCTCGTAAATTTCTAACCCCATATAGATGGCGTCGTTAGGGCATTCAGGCTCACATACATCACAGTTAATGCATTCGGCCGTGATCATTAATGCCATTTTTTATATACCGATTTATTATTTGGCTTGCTTACTAGATGCAATTTTCTCTACCAACCAATTTTCTACGGATGGAAAAACAAACTTGCTGACGTCTCCGCCCATAGAGGCAATCTCACGTACAAAAGTTCCCGAAATAAATTGGTACTGGTCCGAAGGAGTAAGAAATAAGGTTTCGACATCAGGCAAGAGATAGCGATTCATACCGGCCATTTGAAATTCATACTCAAAGTCAGATACTGCCCGCAAACCCCTGACAATCACACGAGCTTGATGCTCGCGTACTAAATCTTTAAGCAGACCTGTAAAACCAACAATCTTCACATTGGAATAATGACCCAGCACTTCTTTAGCAATGGCAATACGCTCTTCCAAACTAAAGAAAGGATGCTTGCTACGACTATCAGCGACACCGACAATCAGTTCGCCAAAAATACTAGAGGCACGACGGACCAAATCCTCATGACCACGGGTAAAGGGATCAAATGTTCCAGGGTATACAGCAATTGTCATTACATTCCTCAGGCTTTGTGAGCTACAGGCTTGAGTTTAGTCTTTTTTAGATCGCTTTAGACCGAAATAAACAAGCCTTCACCTGGCCAGCCTCTAAGTACTTCTTGCAGTGCCATTCTGGCACCAGCGCCTCTAACTCCTCACGACTACGACTAGCTGGAAATTCTACATAAATTCCACCACCAGCAGTGTCATCACAGATGCGAGCAGCCTCAAATAGGGCCTGATCCAGTAATGCTCCCTCCTGAAAAGGAGGGTCAATAAAAATCAAATTACTAGAACCATCTATTTGATACTTTAGAAATTCCAAACTATCTGCCTGAGTAATGTATACCTCTCCTGGAGCTGGAGAAGACTGAAGTAAGGCGAAGTTTTTTGAGAGATTGGCTACTGCTTTCTTATCTTTTTCTAATAGGACCACCTTATCAGCGTGTCGTGATGCCGCTTCAAAACCCAGGGCACCAGTACCAGCGAATAAGTCGAGGCAACGTAAGCCCACTAAATCTTGCCCTAGCCAGTTGAATAAGGTTTCACGAACACGATCTGTAGTGGGACGTAGGCCAGGTAAATCCAACACATTGATTAATCGACTGCGCCAGATACCCCCAATAATACGTATCTTTTGAGGTGCCTCTGTGCGATTTTTTGGCTTGACCGATTTATTTATTACGAGCTCCTAAGATGACGATCTTCATTCTGTCCATTGCTAAGTGCTTCTGAAATGCAGTCTTAACTTGCTCTAAAGTCACTGCCTGCACTTGCCCAGTCCAAGTCTCCATCGTATCGAGAGGTAAATTATTCCAAGCAATAGATGAGACGTTATCTAAGAGCTTGCGGTTATTATCAATTCTTAAAGGATAGCCATTAATTAAATTATCCTTTGCAGCGGTAAGTTCAACTACTGTAGGGCCATCTGCAATAAATTGTGCAATGGTCGAACTCATCACCTCGAAGGCTAAGCTAGATTGATCATTTTTGGTTTGTAGTCCAGCCCTAAAAATACCCACATCCTTACCAGGCGCAAAGTAGCTCGAGACACTATAGGCAAGACCACGATTTTCACGAACCTCTGCCATCAAACGAGATACAAAACCACCACCGCCTAAGACATAGCTGCCCACCAATAAAGGAAAGTAATCTGGGTCATTTCTCGTAACTGCGGTCATTCCCATGGCAATATGGGCTTGCTGGGAATCGAAGGGAATCTGGGTTTCGCGTTGACTTAAAGGCTCTACTGGTGAACGCTCAAACGCAGGTAGCCTAGCAATAGTGACACCAGACTGTGGAATCTGCTGCAACAAACTGCGAACTATTTCTTGGGCATCAGCTTTAGTCACATCACCCACAATACTGACGATCATACGATCGCCTCGATAGAACTGTTTGTGAAACTGCTGCAAATTGTCAGTGCTGATATTGGCAATTGTTTTGACCGACGGGGACTCAGCAAGCGGATAACTTCCATAAAGTACTTTTCTAAACCGGCGCTCTAATACGGACTCTGGCTTAGTCTCTGATTCCAAAATAGCAGCGCTCATTCTTTGCTTTTCGCGCGCCAATATCTTCGGGTCATAAGTCGGATTACTTAACATAGCTGACGCCAACTTCACTGCCCGATCACGTAGATCCTTTCTACTCAAACTACGAATGCGCAGGATCGCACGTTCACCACTTACAGAGATGCCCAGATTGGCACCTAAATCAGCAATCTCATCTGCGATTTGCGCTTCTGATAAAACTCCATTCTCAGACCGAGCACCATAGTTCATGAGCTGACCAGCCATGCTGGCTAAACCACTCTTGGCAACGGGGTCATATCGATCGCCTGCATCAATACTGATCTCGATGTCTACCATAGGCAGCGCTTTAGTTTGTACGAGGTAAGCTTGCGCACCTTTGTAGGTATCCAGTTTTTCGATCGGCAAAATAGCATAAGCTGATGACAACATACTGAGCATTAGTATGGCGCCAATAAAAGCGGGCTTGATTCGATGTTTTATTAGCATTACTGTGCCCCTTGCTTAGTCTGGACTGATTGGCGAACCTGCGGATCTAGTACCGCAATAGTAAGGCCCTCATCTACTAAGTATTTTTTGGCCACTGCCTGAACTTGAGCGGGCGTGATGGTCTGCATCTTATCTAACATGCGATCAATATCGCGCCAAGAAAAACCCGCTATTTCTGTAGTGCCAATTTCCATCGCCTGGCCAAAAATAGAATCACGCTTATAAATCTGCTCTGACAGAATTCTTACTTTGATGCGCTGTAGCTCTGAATCTAATATTCCTTTGTCTGCAAGCTCTCTTAATGCTTTACGAATACTCATCTCTGCTTGAGATACTGTTTTCCCTTTAGCTAGACTCGCCTGAATTAAAAATAACTCAGGGCCTCTCGAAATCATGTCGTACCCAACTCCGATATTATCGACAACCCGCTCTTGCTTAACCAGGGTACGATTCAGGCGTGCATTGTCATAGCCGTCTAGCACTGCCGTCAGTAATTCCAATGCATAAGGCTCTACATCATCCAGGGTTCCGGGGTGTAATTTAGGCACCTTCCAAGCCATTGCTAATTGAGCACTATCTGCAGGTGCTTTTACTTGCACTTGCTTGACCCCTTTTTGAATCGGCTCCACCTGAGGCTTGCGCACTGGCAGCTCTTTAGGTGTTGCTACACCGTAAAACTTTTCAACCGACTTTAATACAGCGAGTGGATCAACATCACCGGTGATTACAACAGTTGCATTATTAGGGGTATACCAACTGCGATACCAATCTCGCGCATCAGCTGCCTTCATATTCTCTAGGTCGTTCATCCAACCTATTACTGGATGACGATATGGTGAGCTCATATAAGCTGTGGCCATGAGAGATTCATAAAGAAGGCTGCTGGGGTTGTCTTCGGTGCGTAAGCGACGTTCCTCCATTACCACCTGAATTTCTTTCAAAAATTCGGCATCATCAAAATTGAGATGACTCATGCGATCAGCCTCAAGCTTCATCACATCATCTAATTTTGACTTTTCTACCTGTTGAAAATAGGCGGTGTAATCTCGTGAGGTAAAGGCATTTTCTCGGCCACCCACAGCAGCGACCAAGCGAGAAAATTCCCCTGACTTCACTTTATCCGTACCTTTGAACATCATGTGCTCAAGTACGTGGGCCACACCTGTTCGACCATTGATCTCATCCATAGAGCCTGCGCGATACCACACCATATGAGCGACTGTAGGAGCGCGATGGTCCTCTCGTACGATCAGCTTTAAGCCATTGGAGAGCTGATATTCATGGGTATCTGGCAAAGTGCCGCCTGGTGCTGCCCAGGCACATTGACTAGATATCAACCAACAGAAAGAAATTCGCAGTAAAGTGGAGCGCATCTGTAAGATCACCATATCCCAAAAATTAAATTGTATCGACTATGTTCGGCCTACGTAAAACCCTCGGATCCCTTTTTGCATCCAATCGCTTGGATGAAGCTTGGTTTGATAACCTAGAAGAATCCCTTATTCTCAGCGATGTAGGCCTACCAACCACGGACCAACTCATCAGCAAGTTGCGTAAGGCGGCTAAATCAGAAAAAGCAGCTAGTCCAGAAGTACTTAAAGCATTGCTGGTTCAAGAGGTATCAAGCCTTCTAAAACCCCTCGAGCACCCATTAAACCCTTTATATGCCGATAGGGCAAAGACCACTCCAGAAGTATGGCTTGTTGTTGGCGTCAATGGTGCCGGCAAGACTACTACCATCGGCAAAATGTGCCGCCTATTTCAGACTCAAGGCAAGTCAGTGCTTTTGGCTGCTGGCGATACGTTCAGAGCAGCAGCCCGCAACCAATTGATTGAATGGGGTAGTCGCAATCACGTCGATGTCATTACCCAAGAAAGTGGCGATGCGGCAGCTGTGGCCCATGACTCCATTCATGCAGCCATCTCTCGAAAAAGCGATATTCTGATTATTGATACAGCAGGCAGGTTGGCCACCCAAGATCACCTCATGGAAGAGCTCAAGAAGGTCAAAAGAGTGATCGGCAAAGCGCTCCCTGGGGCGCCTCACGAAACTTTACTCATACTGGATGGCAATACCGGCCAGAATGGCTTAAGTCAGGTGAAAGCTTTTCATATGGCGCTTGGACTGACCGCCTTAATTGTGACTAAGTTGGATGGGACGGCTAAAGGCGGCGTCATTTGCGCTTTGGCCCACACTTTCCATGAGGGTACAAAACCCGCCGTTTTAGCCCTAGGCAAAGGTGAGGGTATTGATGACTTAGTGCTATTCACAGCCGAACAATATTCCGCTGAATTATTCAATTAAATCAATAGCTTAGATATTTATATAACCATTAGCACTCTCTTAGTAAGAGTGCTAAAATAGAACTCTACTAACACCACCAAATCAAATAAAAACATGGTTCCAAAGAAAGCATACACACCGCAAGCAAGGCAAACACTGCCAGCAGCGCAGACTGCTGCTTCGCTTTCCTTTCCAATGTTGCCATCTCTCGGAGTTGGCACACTAGACTCATATATCGCTTACGTGAACCGCGTTCCCATGCTCAGCGCAGCAGAGGAGCTTCATCTGGCACAAGAGTTTCGTAATACAGAAAACGTAGATGCGGCTAAAACGCTCGTGTTGTCGCACTTACGCTTAGTAGTTTCTGTCGCTCGTCAATATTTGGGCTATGGAATTCCCCATGCTGACCTCATCCAAGAGGGCAATATCGGCCTCATGAAGGCGGTCAAGCGCTACGATCCAAATCAAGGTGCACGCTTAGTCTCTTATGCCATCCATTGGATTAAGGCAGAAATTCATGAGTACATCCTCAAAAATTGGCGTTTAGTTAAAGTGGCAACCACCAAGGCGCAGCGTAAATTATTCTTTAACTTACGCAGCAATAAGCCCACACTCAGTGCGCTAACCCCGAAGGAAGTAGAAGCGCTAGCAAAAGCATTGGATGTAAAAGGTTCCGATGTAAAGGAAATGGAAATGCGCCTTGCTGGTGGCGATATTGCTCTAGAGGGTGACGATAACGATGATGACGCAGCTTATGCGCCGATTCAGTGGCTTGCAGATAACACGCAAGAGCCGACAGAAAAAATAGCGTCAGCGGCAACAGATGCCTTGCATGGTCCGCAACTAGATCAAGCGCTGATGGGTCTGGATGAGCGCAGTCGTAATATCGTTCAATCTCGTTGGTTAGCAATGGACGCGGAAGGAAACGGCACCAAAACCTTACATGACCTAGCTGGGGAATACGGCATATCTGCTGAGCGTGTGCGTCAAATCGAAACTGCTGCACTCAAAAAGATGCGCGGCATGTTGCAAGCACAGGCTGCCTAAGTTTAAGCAGTTGCGTGCTTAGTAATTCTGACACCGCTTACTTCAATAACTCTTTCAAATCATGCGCCAAGGTCTCGGGACCTTGCGCATGCTTAATGTAAAGACGTAGATTCCCATTTGGATCAAATGCATAACTACCCGCCGTATGATCCATGGTGTATGAGCCCGGACTGGTGCCGGGTACTTTTTTGTAATACACCTTAAAATCTTTTGTCACCTGCTCTAGGGCTTCCTGATCTGCAGGACGTAAGCCCAAGAAGCGAGCATCAAATGCAGGCACATATTGCTTCAAGATCGCTGCCGTATCTCGCTCAGGATCTACAGTAACAAATAACACCTGCACCTTATCTGACTGGGGACCCAATAAAGTCATGACTTGCTGCATCTCTGTCAGGGTTGTTGGGCAAACATCAGGGCATTGGGTGTAACCAAAAAACATCACTACTACTTTCCCTCTGAAATCGGCTAGCGTTCTGACTTTGCCGTCGGGATCAAGCAAACTGAAATCCTTACCAAATGCAGTGCCGCCAGTAATATCAATGTTTTTAAATTCAGGCTTAGGACTGCATGCCGTGATGGCAAAACATAAGCTTGCAATACAGCAGGCACCTATTAGGTTGCGTAAATAAGTCATAGGTATTTTAGAGAAAGTAGTGGTCTATCAGAAGTGCTGCAAACAACAGCGATAAATAGGTAATCGAAAAGTGAAAAGTCTTTTTTGCCAGACCGTCACTGTAAGAAACAAATAAAGCAATCACATACGCTAAAAATATCAAACCCAATATCAACGCTGAAACTAAATATACAAGACCACTCATACCGTAAATATAGGGCAACAAAGTAGCCGCAATCAATATCAAGGTATACAACAAAATATTAAGCAAGGTAAAGCGCTCACCATGCGTCACTGGCAACATCGGTAGCCCGGACTGCACATAATCATCACGGCGATACAAAGCAAGAGCCCAAAAGTGCGGGGGCGTCCAAACAAAAATGATTAACACCAATAGCCATGCTTCTGCAGAAAGCCCATTAGTTACGGCAGCCCAACCGAGGGCCGGTGGCATCGCGCCAGATAAGCCGCCAATCACAATATTCTGAGGGGTCGCTGGTTTTAGTAACCAAGTGTAAATAACTGCGTAACCCACAAAGGTGGCAACGGTCAGCCACATCGTTAATGGATTACAGAAGTTCCACAATATAACCATGCCCAAAGCGCCCAGCACAATCGCAAAAATAACGATATGGAAAGGGGTCACCTCACCAGTAGCAGAAGGTCTCCAAGCAGTACGCTTCATCTTGGCATCCACCGCTTGCTCAATCAAACAATTCATTGCAAACGCAGCACCTGCCAACAACCAAATGCCCACAGCACCGCCAATCAGCACTGGATAAGGAACCATTCCTGGCGTAGCTAAGAACATGCCAATGACTGCACAGAAGACGGCTAACTGGGTTACGCGAGGCTTGGTCAATACCCAGTATTGACGCCAGCGTGGCATTGACTCAGGAGGAGAGGTTTTGGAGCTGCTCATAATAATTTAGCCATCTTAACCCCAATAGACCGAGTCCAAGAAGACCATTGACTCATTCTCACCAAGCAAAATACTAGCGCAGCAGAGCCGGCGGTATGCATCAGAGCCGCAATGAGTGGCCACTGAAATACAACATTAGAAATGCCAGTTAATACCTGCAATATAAGTAGCGCCAAAAGTAACTGAGCAATACGTCGTAATTCTGGTACGTCATGAGAGATCCGCAGGATACTGATACCCAAATATCCTAGAACCGCCATTACGCCAATAGCAAATACACGATGCGCCCAATGAATAGTTTGTAAAGCAATGGGAGAGAGATATTCACCTTGGGCATTCATACCTAGTTCACGCCATACAGAGAAGCCTTCTTTCCAAGCAGTCTCTGGCATGAACGTGCCCATACAAGTCGGAAAATCAGGGCAAGCCAACACGGCATAGTTAGTACTGACCCAAGCACCTAGGAATGTTTGCATCGCCAGAACAACAAAAGCAATGAATAATAATTTTCCAGATATGAGCTTTGGTTTTGCTAGCAGCTGCTGATTTCTCTGGGCATAGACCGTCAAGCAGGACAACAGAACTAAAGCCAACATTAAATGAATAGTGACAATAATTGGCTGCAGCTTCAGAGTGACTGTCCAAGCACCAAATGCACCCTGAATACACACTAGCAACAAGAGCGCAAAGCTACCTAGTAAAGGGCCCTTGCCCATACTTTTAATCTTACTAAAGGCTAAGCCTAATTGAATCAATATTAGAGCACCTACTGTCATTGCTAAATACCGATGAATCATCTCAATCCAAGCCTTCAACACGGTGACTGGACCAGTGGGCATCGCCGCCTCAGCTAACTGAATCTCTCCGAGAGCGTGCCAAGGATTTGATGTACCGTAACAGCCGGGCCAATCTGGGCAACCCAGTCCAGAATCAGAAAGTCGTGTAAATGCACCGAAGACAATGAGGTCAAACACCATAAAAACCAAAACCCAATTGAGTTTCTGAAACAGACTATAGCCCGGCCTTCTCCATACATAAAGTAATGGTATTCCTGCAAAAATAATTGCAATCGCCGCTAGCTCAGCAAGCAAGAAAAAACCATTCATTGCAAGTTCTCACCTTTACGGTTTAAGCGCAGTAATTTTTCTAAATCTTTCTTAATACTTCCAAATTCTTTGGGCGAATTTGTAATGGGGAAATACATCATCTTGGCAGGACTAGGATCAATCAACTGAATCTTTTGCCCGGCACCCTCTCGATTAAGCCACTCTAAGAATTGAGCTTTTAATTGAGGATCTGAAGGAGCATTAATAATCTTAAAACCAGCATTCTGCTCATCATATGCCGTCGATACCTCAGCATCTACCTTTTTTCCATCGGTATTGACCCAAACTAGTTGCACGCGCCCACTTTCACGACCCATAGCTACACGTACCTGTCGCATTAAAAATAGCGCCTCTAAACAAGATTCATCTTTGATGGTGCACTCGCTAGCTGGCCGAGCTACCAGCAATGTCCACTTGCCATTAAATGGCATATCGAACCAGGCGGCATTCATTTCTTGGGCAGGCTGCACAAAGGTACCAAAGTTTGTCTTGGCGCCTTCTGGCTTAAAAACGTAATAGGCTAGGTAAGATGCAATGACTGGGGCAGCACAGGCAAGCAATAAAAAGAGCATCTGAAACCTACCGCGCCTCGTGCGCGCATTGATTTCTGATGAATCTGTCTGCGATGCTGGAATTAATAACTCTTGATCACTCACTTTAGCCTCCAAAATTTTTCCGTAGACGCCGATATCCAATAAAGCCGCTGACAAGCCAAAATAAGAATCCACATAACGCTAATGCAAACCATTGAAAAGCATAAGCATAATGGCGATCGACTCCATTTGTTGGCAAAGGCCATTCCCTGACTAATCCATCCTTTTTATTAGGGTCAATTTCCCTAACAATGAAGGGCAACTGCTCCCTCTGATGATTTTTTGCTTCAGCAAGCAAATCAAAGTTTTGTTCAATACGAGGCCTGACATTGGAAGATCCTTTTTGACCCAGCTCAAATACTTTCCCGGGATGGGCAAATGCAATACCTTCAATCTCGATAACCTGGCTGTCTGTATGAATGGCAGGTAAGTCAATGCGATTGAAGCTATTCCGAGGCGCCCATCCACGGTTCACCCATAAGATGGTTTTTTGTCCATCGAGTTTGAGGGGCATCATCACAAAAAATCCTGACTGAGCAGCATTACCCTGGCCCCCTTCTGGAACTGGTCTAGGGCGGTTATCAAGCCAAATCGCCTCATCTGGCAAGAAGGATCCTCGAGCGACTATGCGACGCTCCTTAGCATCTTCTGAAGTCAAATGACTGCTATTTGCGTTTAGTACCGACATCTGCTGCTTAGCAGCCAAAGAATTTCCTAACTGAATCTTCTGTTCAGCCCTATTGAGCTGCCAGACCCCTGCTGCACAGCCTATCGCAATTACTGCTAAGGCTGATACAGTAGCAACTATGCGAGAAGTAATGAAGCCAGAAAAAATATTCAATTGAGGACTTTAAGATGAAGTGGGTAATTCCAATTGCACTACTAATGATTGTAGGGAGTTTAGGCTCTGCCCTTTACTTCATGATGAAAGATAAAGGTAGTAACTCTAGAATGGTGCACTCCCTTACCCTACGAATTGGGCTTTCTGTTTTGCTCTTTCTAGGCATTTTGATTGCACACTACTTTGGATACATCGAAGCTACTGGGATTCGCGTTGGCACTTGATGCATCAGCAAGAAACGCCAATCTAAATTAAATCGGGGCTACATGCCCCGATTATTGGTTTCTCTACATCCAATACACTGCGATGTATAAGCCTAACCAGACCACGTCTACAAAGTGCCAGTACCATGCAGCACCTTCAAACGCAAAATGATTGTCAGCCGTAAAGTCACCGCGAATCATCCGGCGTAATACGATGGCCAAGATCGTTCCGCCTAAGAAGACATGAAAGCCATGAAAGCCAGTCAACATAAAGAAGGTTGAGCCATAAATACCAGAGGTCAGCTTCAGATTGAGTTCATGATAAGCATGGTAGTACTCATAAACTTGGAAACCCAAGAAAATAACACCCAAACCTACGGTAGCAGCCAAACCAATAATGGCTTTCTTCATGTGATTTTGCACAATGGCGTGGTGGGCAATCGTGATAGTGACACCGGAGCTCAATAGCAATAAAGTATTAATAGTTGGAATCGGCCATGGGCCCATCGTAGTAAATTTCTCTACCAGTCCAGCTGGGCCGTCGTTAGGCCATACCGCCGTGAAATTAGGCCAGATCAACTTACTTTCTACATCACCCATCCAAGGCATTGCAATATTACGAGCATAAAACAAAGCAGAAAAGAAGGCTGCAAAGAACATGATCTCAGAGAAGATAAACCAGGCCATTGACCAGCGATACGATACGTCAACGTTAATGCCATTCTTTCCAGAGTTAGCTTCAGAAATCGTATCGCCAAACCACTGATAAAGTACAAACAAAACCCAAAGCACGCCCACAGCGGTGACGGGTCCTCCCCATGAGGCTTGGTTTACCCAGCCTGACATACCAAAACCGAAGGCTACAAGACCAAGTGCCGCCATTACAGGGTGGCTTGATAGCCCAGGAACAAAATAGTATGGGGTTGAATTGGATGACATCTGACTCTCTCTATTCAATCAAAAAAATAATCAATGGGATACAACAGCTTTAACAATGAGCAGTAATACGCTCATAAAAATAAGGGCGCCAATAACACCAGCAATGATGATGTGCACAAAACTCAATGAGGCAACATCCTCCTGCAAACCTGACTGCTTTCGCACGCCTAAAAAGCCCCACAACACCGCTTTCATGGACTGCAAAAAACTACTTTTCTTTTTCATGACTTAGACTTTGGGGTAGTTGACCCAGCAGGCTGCTGACCAACACCTAATTCAAAAAAAGTATATGAGAGGGTAATCGTTTTGACATCCGCAGGCAATCCCGCATCAATCACAAATACTACCGGCATCTTTCTCATCTCATTAGCTGTCAATGTTTGCTCCTGAAAGCAAAAGCACTCCAGCTTAGTAAAAAATTCAGTCGCGGTTTTTGGGGCGTAACTCGGAATCGCTTGGGCTTTTACTGAGCGACCTAAATTATTGGTCACCTCGTACACAATCTCTGTCATTTCACCGGGATGAACTTCTAAATAGTTCTTCACCGGCTTAAAGGTAAATGGTCCACGACTATTCGAGTCAAACTCGATAGTGACCTTACGCGAATAGTCAACTTGGGTATTACCCACTTTATTTGCACTGAAGGCACGTGTACCGTAATCATTTTTACTGGTCACTACATTGATGCCGGTAACTTCGCACAAAGCTTTATACATGGGTACCAAAGCATACCCAAACCCAAACATCATCACTGCAGCAATGAGCAGCTTCAGTAGAATTTGGCGGTTTAAAGATGCAATAGCTGACATACGTGATGATTGGGGATTAACCCAACATACTCCGCTTGATCAAAATACCAATAAAGAAAATGATCGCAACACTCAATAGAATGAAACCCAATCTACGATTATTCGCAGATTGGATCTCTTTGAGTGTCTGCTTAGATTCCTGCTGCATGTAACTCTTTGGCATCAGGAGGTGTTTCAAAAGTGTGATGTGGCGCTGGCGATGGAATAGTCCACTCTAAACCTTTAGCACCATCCCATGGCTTCATAGGTGCTTTTTCACCATGGCCACGATAAGCTGGCATCACAACAAATACCAAGAAGTACACCTGAGATAAACCAAAACCAAGTGCGCCAATAGAAGCAACCATGTTGAAATCAGCAAACTGTGTTGGGTAGTCTGCATAACGACGTGGCATACCCGCAAGACCTAAGAAATGCATTGGGAAGAAAGTAATATTAAAGAAAATCATGGATGTCCAGAAGTGGATCTTGCCACGCGTCTCATTGGCCATATAGCCAGTCCACTTTGGACACCAGTAGTAGAAGCCAGCAAACATCGCAAATAGCGATCCAGCAACTAAAACGTAGTGGAAATGGGCAACCACATAATAGGTATCCTGCGCACCAATATCAATTGGCGCTAGTGCCAAAATCAAACCAGTGAAACCGCCCATAGTAAATACGAAAATAAAGCCGACCGCCCATAACATCGGGGTTTCAAAGGTCATAGACCCTTTCCACATTGTTGCAACCCAATTAAAAATCTTCACACCCGTTGGAACTGCGATCAACATCGTGGCATACATGAAGAACAGTTGACCAGTTACTGGCATGCCTGTTGCAAACATATGGTGAGCCCAAACAATGAAGGACAGAATTGCAATGGATGAAGTTGCGTAAACCATTGAGCTGTAACCAAACAGGGTTTTTCTGGAGAATGCAGGAATAATCTCACTCACGATTCCAAAAGCTGGAAGAATCATGATGTAAACCTCAGGATGACCGAAGAACCAGAAAATGTGCTGGAACATGATCGGATCACCGCCACCGACTGCAGAGAAGAAGGATGTACCAAAATGACGGTCTGTCAACACCATTGTGATTGCGCCAGCCAATACTGGCATTACAGCAATTAACAAGTAAGCCGTAATCAACCAAGTCCAGCAAAACATGGGCATTTTCATCAATGTCAAACCGGGGGCGCGCATGTTCAAAATGGTAACGATGATATTGATCGAGCCCATGATCGAAGAAGCGCCCAACAAATGGAGGGCAAAAATAGCCATATCTAGGCCTGGCCCCATCTGTGATGTCAATGGCGCATATAAAGTCCAACCACCGGCAGGAGCACCGCCAGGAGCTAAGAATGAACCAAACAGTAAACATGCGGCCACTGGCAGGATCCAGAAGCTAAAGTTATTCATACGGGCAAAAGCCATGTCAGAGGCACCAATTTGCAATGGAACCATCCAGTTTGCAAATCCCACAAATGCCGGCATGATCGCACCGAAAACCATAACAAGACCATGCATGGTTGTAAGCTGATTAAAAAACTCGGGGCGGAAAAACTGGAGGCCCGGCTGGAATAACTCCAGACGAATACCTAAAGCCATTACGCCACCAGCTAACAAACTAACAAAAGAAAAAATCAGATACATCGTACCGATATCTTTATGGTTGGTAGCAAATAACCAACGACGCCATCCATGCGGCGTGTGGTCATCATGTGCGTGATCGTGTGCGTGGTCGTGTGTTGTAGAGACTGTGCTCATGGATTACTCCGGTTTAATTTAATGTCTATCAATTAATAAAAAGAATTATTTGCCTGCGCGTGTAACAACGATGTCTTGAGTCTGAATTACTTCACCCGTCTTATTACCCCATGCGTTACGGGTATAGGTAATGACCGCAGCAATATCGCCATCAGAAATCACACCAGACCATTTCGGCATTGCATTTTTGCCGTTCAACAAAATGTTGTATTGCCCTTCTTTGGGACCCAATACAACTTTACTGGCATCTAGAGCAGGGAATGTGCCCGCGCCCTTACCGTTTGGCTGGTGGCATGCAGCACAATTTGCGGCATACACTTTGGCGCCGCGCTCTTTTTGCTCATCTAGCGTGTAAACCTTAGATGGATCATCTGAGGCTGCCGCCATTTCTTTTTTCTTCTCTGCAACCCATGCGGTGTAATCTTCTGGCGAAACTACGCGGACAACAATCGGCATAAACGCATGCTGGGCACCGCATAACTCTGAACATTGCCCGCGGAAGGTACCGATTTTTTCTGCTCTGAACCAAGTATCGCGAACAAATCCAGGAATGGCATCTTGCTTTACGCCGAATGCTGGAATTGTCCATGCATGAATAACGTCGTTAGCCGTAGTAATTAAACGAATTTTTTTGCCAACTGGGACAACCATTTCTTTATCAACTTCCATCAAATAGGTATTTGATTTGGGCGCGAGGTTGTTGATTGATTCACGGGATGTCGACAATGTGGAGAGGAAGTTAATTCCTTCGCCTTCGCCTTTGATGTAGTCGTATCCCCATTTCCACTGATATCCAGTGGTCTTGATGGTGATATCTGAATTGGTGGTGTCTTTCATAGCAACCACCGTCTTGGTTGCTGGTAATGCCATTCCAATGACGATAAGCAATGGAATGACTGTCCAAATAATTTCGACAGTGGTACTTTCGTGAAATGAGGCAGATTTTGCACCCAATGATTTGCGGTGTTTGAGGATTGAATAAAACATCACGCCAAATACGCCAACAAAAATTACTGCGCAAATAACCAACATCATCCAATGTAGCCAATGAATCTCTTGCATAATTTTTGTTGCAGGTGCAGCAAAATTGAGCTGCATTACCTGTGGGCCACCCGGCATATTCTCGGAAGCAACTGCCATTGCAGCACCAAATGCGCCTACTAAATAGAGCAATGCTCTAGTGACTTTTCCAAATAAATTCATCTTATTCTCTGTTTGTTGTCTTAAAGTCTGTAGCAATCCTGCTTCAGGTGATCCAAAAGAACGATTTCGATCTAATAACTAGTACCAAGATTATAGGGTTATTTAAGCTTTGTAACAAACCCAGCAACACTGACAGTCTTCAGGCCTCATAAAGCTTATATAGATAGTAAACACTCACACTCAATTAGAATCAATTGTTGTCTTGCGTTGTATTTGCTTTGGATCGATATAAGCGATGTGATCTTGTACCTTGGCCAGGTGTTTGCCAAGTGCCCAAGCATGCCCATAAACTATTTCCAAGGTGAGTTTTTTGGGTAAATCTGCCACCCTTGAAATTCTGTCGCCCAACGATGAAACCAACTTTAACGCTATCGCATCAGTGATCAGGAGTTCATCAGCAACATATTCCAAATGGAGAAACTCCATGTCCATCACAGGATCAGAAAAGCGCTCCCCAAGCAGGGCATCCCCCATGTCATGCATATCCCACGGGCTAGCCAATTGCTGGGTAGGCATCAGTTCAGCCAAACCCACAACATGCAGCTCCTTTCCGGTATCGGGGCCAAGATAGCTAAATGAGAGTAAGCCACCCTCTTTCAGCACCCTCCAACACTCCCGCAAGAAATACTTTGGGTCAGGAAGATCTTGGATCAACAAAGTACTGAAAACCAAATCAACAGAATGGTCAGGAAGCCCAATGCGACCTGTTTTTTCATAATCCGACATTGAGACAAATGTCCCTGCCCTGAATCGAGAATTCCACCAGCGCCTCACCCTGAATTTCCAACGGGCAAAACCGGATATTCCTGACTCTGGGGCACTATGAAAACGTACGCCCGGAAAACGCTTTGAAAGAAAGTGCGCATGCAGACCTAGGAAATCTGGAAGCACTAAGACATCCTTTACCTCTAACTTCACGATGTCTAATTTTTGCAGCATTCGGTCTGCAATTTCGTCTTGAAGCCATGCTATTGATTGGGTCATTGCGTGAGTATACTCAGCGCCCCATGCGCCGATTCGAGAACATTGTCCAAGCCTTTTGTGCACATCTATTGCCACACGCCTGCATCGTCTGTGGGCATTATCAAGAACAAGCACTTTGCCTTTATTGCAGTGCGCTATTGGCAGAAAATCAGCTCTATCACTACGAGTGCTGCCAAAAATGCGGCATTACCATGACTGCAAGCGAACTCGCGCAGAAATGCTGTCAAGAGTGCCTGCTGAACCCACCATTTTTTGATGAGACATACTGCTTAGATCGATATGACGGAATACTGCAAGCGGCATTACATCAATTGAAATATCAACGCCGCCTAGCCTGTGCTTATGGGCTGGCAATGGCATGGAATGAGCGAATGATGGAGCCGCTTCAGGCTATTGAAGCCGACTTCCTCTTTCCTGTACCCCTTAGCCAAGAAAAACTCTGCTTTAGGGGCTTTAACCAAAGCTGGGAACTCGCCAGAAGAATTCATTGTGGCGTCAATATTAAAAAGCAAGCCCATGTTTTAATGCGCCACCATCACACCCAACATCAAGCTACTGAAAATAGAATCAACCGCCATAAAGCGATTCGCGATATGTTTTATGTCAATCCACAATATCAAGCATTATTACAAGGCAGTAGCATTGTGATTTTTGACGATGTAATGACTAGCGGAGCCACCCTGAACGAGATCGCTCGCGTTCTGAAGGACAATGGCGTACGTCGGGTTATCAATTGGGTTCTACTGAGAACACTAAGATCCTCCAAGCAACTCAGAAACTAAAGTGCAAAACATGTTCAACATTGTTTTATTCGAACCAGAAATACCACCCAATACTGGCAACATTATTCGTCTATGTGCCAACACAGGGGCCAAGCTCCACTTGATTGAGCCACTGGGTTTTCCTATGGAAGATGCCAAGCTACGTAGGGCTGGACTCGACTATCATGAGTTCGCCAAGGTAAAGGTGCACCCAAACTGGCAACAGTTTCTGGTAGACGAGCAACCGAAGCCTGACCGTATTTTTGCATTGACCACCAAGGGCTCTGGAAAGTTTCATGATGGTCAATACTTGGCGGATGATTATTTTGTTTTTGGCTCTGAAACAAAAGGAATCAGCGATGAGGTGCGAAGTTCTATACCAATACCCAACCAGATGCGCTTAGCAATGTACGCTAGTAGTCGTAGCTTGAATCTATCCAATACGGTTGCAATTGTGGTTTATGAAGCATGGAGACAAAACGGGCTTACTGGCGGTGCTTGATTCTCAACTAAGTTTCAACGGTGGGATCGCGACCCATCAATTTTTTCACAGCCTGATCTGGTGCCAACTTTCCTGACAAGACATCACCCATCATCGCAGTAATGGGCATCTCCACTCCTAAGCGAGTGGCTAAATCTGCAACAGCGGAGGCGCACAAAACACCTTCGGCAACATGTCCTAGGCTCTTTAATATTTCCGGCAAAGACTTACCTGCCGCTAAGGCAAGACCTACACGGCGATTACGTGATAAGTCGCCTGTCGCAGTCAAGATTAAATCACCTACCCCAGTGAGCCCCATACATGTCTCAGGCCTTCCGCCGGCAGCTTTTACAAGGCGCATCATTTCTGCAAGCCCCCGAGTCAATACTGCAGCTCTTGCATTGAGCCCAAGATCCAAACCGTCACCGATACCCGCTGCAATAGCGAGTACATTTTTAATGGCACCGCCTAATTCAACGCCAACCAAATCATCGCTGGCGTAAATTCGCATATTGCCATGATGAAAAGCAGCTTGAACAATGCCACATAAATCAGCAGATCTACTCGCTACCGTCAAGGCACAGGGCATACCACTGCCAACCTCTTGAGCGAAACTAGGCCCGGACACTACGCCATATTGATGTTGTAAGCCGCGACTATGTAGCCGATCTTCACGCTCAACAACTTGGTGTGGCAGTAAGGTCGTGATGGGTTCGAGA
This sequence comes from Polynucleobacter brandtiae, assembly GCF_002797575.1. Taxonomy (GTDB): domain Bacteria; phylum Pseudomonadota; class Gammaproteobacteria; order Burkholderiales; family Burkholderiaceae; genus Polynucleobacter; species Polynucleobacter brandtiae. Next base: position 274,688 of record NZ_PGTX01000003.1, read on the forward strand.
CCTTTACATAACCAAATAATATTCAGTGAATGTTTCGCAGCATCTAATACCCGCGCAACGGTTTCTGACAATCCTGACATCGGGGTGGCTATCACCAGCAGGTCATCTGCAGAAAGCCGTTCAATCGCCTGCTGAAAGTCCGCCTCTAATCGAAGTTCTTGAGGCAACAAAACCTTTGGGAGATAAGCGGTATTCTCACCCGTCTTCTCAATACCCTCGAGCTGCCCGGCACTTCTTGACCATAAGCAAACATCGCCTGACTGCAAGTGACGCGCAGCTTGTGCAGCCATAGCAGTGCCCCAGGAACCAGCTCCAAGCAGTGTCACTTTCATGGTCTGCGACCTTTTATCCGGCTTAGTTAGGGAGGGTTCCCTTACTTTCTTCGACAGCGGCTAGTTGAGCCTGCATCATGCGATGCTCATACATGCCGTGGAAATTCATCTCATTTAAGTGGATTGGCTGGAAGCCCGCACGACTGATTGTGTCTGCAATATTTGAGCGTAAATAGGGATACAAAATAGTTGGGCAGGCAATACCAAGCATTGGATCAATTTGTTCTGGCGGGATATTGTTGAATTCAAAAATACCTGCTTGTTTTGCCTCAACCAAAAACAGCGCTTTGTCATCCACCTTAGCAGTCACCGTAGCGATCAAAGCCACTTCAAAAATATCATCGCTCAATCGAGTCACTGCAACATCTACCTCAACCTCAACCTGGGGCTCTGCTGCAACCAATAAAATTTGCGGTGCATGCGGCTGCTCTAAAGATAAATCTTTGAGATAAATTCGTTGAATCCGAAAACCGGGCTCTTTTGAGTTATCCACATTATCTTGGACTGGAATGGTCTGATCGGTCATTGCAAACTTTCTAATTGAATTTTTTAAGCTAATAATGGGTCAAGCTGGCCGGCACGATCTAAAGCTACCAGATCGTCATAACCACCCACATGGGTATCGCCGATGTAAATTTGAGGAACTGTGCGACGACCTGTACGAGTCATCATGGTTTCGCGCTGAACTGGATCGCGATCAATCAAGATTTTCTCAAGATTGGTAACGCCCTTCTTTTGTAGGAGCTTTTCTGCCATCACACAGTAGGGGCAAACTTGGGTGCTATACATGGTCACTGTGGGCATGATTTAGTCTCCGGAAATCAATTATTTAACGAGAGGGAGCGCTGCAGCCTGCCAAGCCTGCACACCACCATCTAAAGTGCTTACCTCTGCAAAACCCATTTTTTGCACTTCTGCAAGGGCCTTGCGTGAGCTAACACCTGTTCCGCAAACCAGAATTAGTGGATTTTTACGGTCTAACTTGAGCTTTTCAAGATTGGCAGTCAGTTGATCTACAAATATATTCTTTGCGCCTGGTAAGTGGCCCGCTTTAAATTCAATATTGGGGCGAAGATCAACCACGGCTGCTTTTCGACGATTTATCCAAATCGTCGCCTCAGCAGGAGACAAGCCTTTTCCGCTAATAAGCGTAGATAATGTAGGCAGGAAAAGCGCTAAGCCAGATACTAGTAGAAGGGCTATAAGCGCTAAATTATCAATTTGTGTGAGAAAGTTCATCACCGGATTATAGAATGGCTCTATGAAACAACTTGTCCTTATTCGTCATGGCGAATCCGCCTGGAACCTCGAAAACCGTTTTACCGGCTGGGCAGACGTTGACTTAACCCCAAAAGGGACTGAACAAGCCCTGGCAGCCGGAGAAAACCTCCGCAAAGCAGGATATGAGTTTGATGTGGCTTACACCTCGGTATTAAGGCGGGCCATTAGAACCTTATGGCATGTTCAAGACACGATGGATTTAATGTGGCTCCCTGTTGTGCACAGCTGGAGACTTAATGAGCGTCACTATGGCGCCCTCACCGGCCTGAACAAAGCAGAGACGGCTGCCCAATATGGGGATGCCCAAGTACATATTTGGCGCCGCTCCTATGATGTTCGTCCGCCACTATTGGAAGCTAATGATGAGCGCAATGCGCATCTGGACCGTCGCTATTCAAAATTGAATCCCGGTGACATCCCTTTAGGTGAATGTTTAAAAGACAATGTCGAGCGCGTGCTCCCCTTGTGGAACGAGTCCATTGCCCCAGCCCTTAAGGCTGGCAAGCGGGTATTACTAGTTGCACACGGCAATAGTATTCGCTCTTTAATTAAGTATTTGGATCAAGTCTCTGATCAGGACATTATGGAAATTAACGTCCCTAACGGCATTCCACTTGTTTATGAGCTTGATGACAATCTCAAACCAATTCAACATTTTTATCTCGATTAGGGTAAAACTAGTACATGCGCCAATTTATGAAAAACTTCGCCCTTATTGCTGTCGGCCTCATAGCCGGGGTTGCAGCAACCATTCAGCTATCAGCAACTGCACAACAGGGTTCAACACTGCCCCTAGATGAGTTGCGCACTTTATCGAATGTTTTTGCTCAAATCAAGCGCGAATATGTTGAGCCAATCGAAGACAAGCAATTACTTACGGATGCCGTCAAGGGTATGGTGAGTAGTCTTGATCCACATTCCACTTATTTAGACAAAAAAGATTTCTCTGAAATGCAGGAGCAGACTTCAGGTAAGTTTGCGGGCCTCGGAATTGAAATCACCTCTGAAGATGGTGTGGTTAAAGTACTGAATCCAATTGAAGATAGCCCTGCGGCACGTGCCGGCCTCCAAGCGGGTGATCTCATTACCCGCTTAGACGACAAGCCCGTGCGTGGCATGTCGTTGGATAAAGCCGTTCGTACAATGCGTGGCGCACCCGGTACAAAAATTACCCTAACAGTATTTCGTAAGAGTGAAGATCGCAGTTTCCCAGTAACGATCACGCGCGCTGAAATTAAAGTGCAATCGGTAAAAACGAAGATTTTAGATAACAACATCGCTTGGGTGAGAGTGACTAGCTTTCAAGAGCGCACCGTTCCTGATTTAGCTAAGAAATTAACCGAGATTGCCAATCAAGATCCTAAACTTAAAGGCGTTATTCTGGATCTCAGAAATAATGGCGGCGGCCTATTGCAAGGGGCAGTTGGTGTCGCAGCGGCATTTCTACCTGCAGATGCGGTCATCGTTTCCACTAAAGGCCAAACGGCAGACTCTAAGCAAATATTTAATGCTACGCCTGCTATGTATCGATTGAGCGAACCCGGAGATCCTCTAGCCGGAGTACCTGCAATATTTAAAAAATTGCCTATGGTTGTTTTAGTTAATGCCTATTCTGCATCCGCCTCTGAAATTGTTGCTGGCGCTTTGCAAGATTACAAGCGTGCAACCATTATTGGTAAGACTACCTTTGGCAAAGGATCAGTTCAAACAGTACGCCCCCTAACGAATGATTCTGCTTTAAAGATCACTACTGCTTATTACTACACCCCCACTGGTAAGTCTATTCAAGCCTACGGTATCAAACCGGATATTGCTGTTGATCAGAATAAAGATGGCGATCCTGATGACGTATTGATTACCCGTGAGATTGATAGTGAGAAGCACTTACGCAATAAGCAATCTTCAGAGGAAAAATTGGCTGCTGATCGTGAGAAGCGTCGACTCGAAGAGTTGCAGCGCATTGAAGAAAAGAACGCTAAGAAAACACCCGAAGAAAAAGAAAAAGATAAGGCCAAAAAACCAGTGGAGCTGGGTAGTGCGGATGACTTTATGCTGACTCAGGCAGTGGCTTTTATTAATGGCGACCCTGTAAAGCGCTCTGCTTCTAAGCTTGAGTAATCTACACAGCACTATTACAGTTTCTCAATGAATGATGGGCAGTTACTTCGCTACTCAAGACATCTACTGCTAGATGAAATTGATGTGCTGGGGCAAGAGAAGCTGCTAGCCGCTCGCGTGCTGATTATTGGTGCCGGCGGCTTAGGTAGTGCGGCGGCACCCTATCTTGCTGCTGCGGGCGTTGGAACAATGACATTAGTAGACCATGACCTGGTTGAATTGACTAATCTGCAACGTCAAATCATGCATACGGAACATTCTCTTGGGAAAAGTAAAGTAGATTCGGGAAAGCAGTTTCTACTGGGCTTAAATTCTGAGCTAATCATTCACGCTATTCAAGAAAAAGCATCTGAGACTTTACTCAACTCGCTGCTACCCGGCATCGATATCGTATTAGATTGCACGGATAACTTTGCTACTCGCCAGATCATCAATGCAGCATGCTTTCATCATCGAGTACCGCTAGTTTCTGGCTCAGCATTAAAGTTTGATGGACAGCTCAATGTCTTTGATGCTCGAAATACGAAATCCCCTTGTTATGCCTGCCTCTTTTCACCTCAAGAGCAATTTAAAGAAGTAAATTGCTCTAGCATGGGCATCTTCTCTCCTTTAGTCGGCATCATTGGTACTATGCAAGCCGCACAAGCCTTGCAATTACTCATTGGGTTTGGTCAGCCACTAGTTGGAAGAATGCTACTTTGGAACGCACACAATACACAAATTGATGAAATTCGACTTACTCGAAATCCGGAATGTCTGGTGTGTGGGAATGCGCGAACCCCCACTAAGTCGTTCGAGAATTAAGCCATCAAGTTTTCTAAGGCAATAGCCTGATCTTGTGGCTCTATAGCCATCAAGAGTGCTGGAATTCGGGACTTCAATGCAGCGACGTTAGCTTTCAAAATCTCCCGCTTGACCAGCAGTAATTGACTGAAGTGCATCGAGAAATCCGTTAGGCCTAGACCCAATAATAGTTTTGTCATCGTAGGATCACCAGCCATTTCGCCACAGACTGCTACAGGTATATTCGCACGCTTTGCCTGATTGATAATGTTGTAGAGCAAGTTCAGAATTGCTGGATGAAAGGGGTCGTAAAGGTGTGCCACTGCATGATCTGATCGATCAATCGCTAACGTGTACTGAATTAAATCATTTGTACCAATAGACAAGAAGTCAAAACGATTGATAAACAAGGGAAGCACTAAAGCGGCCGCTGGAATTTCAATCATCGCACCCACTTGAATGTTCGGATTAAAAGCTTGTCCTCGTTGCAGTAGTTGCTGCTTCGCTTTTTCTATCAGGCGTAATGTCTCATCAATCTCTTTGACATGGGCTAACATCGGAATCATGATGCGTGCCTGGCCATAGGCTGAGGCACGTAGGATCGCCCTTAACTGCGTGAGGAAAATTTCTGGCTCGGTTAAGGACCAACGGATGGCCCGTAATCCCAATGGCGAAGTACCTGTTTTAGATAAATCAGAGCCTGCGCCTAGGGCCTTATCCGCGCCCACATCGATCGTCCGAATATTGACAGGTAATCCATGCATCAAATCTACAACCTGACGGTACTCTTGATACTGACGCTCTTCATCTGGGAGCGCCTGATTGCGATCCATGAATAAGAATTCAGACCGAAATAAACCAACACCAATAGCGCCTAAATCAACCGCATGCGTCGCATCTTCTGGCAACTCAATATTGGCTAGTAATTCAATGGCTACATCATCCACTGTTTTAGTAGGTGTCAGTTTGAGGTCTTGTAACTTCTCAATTTCAGCCTTTGCTTTTGCTTGCAGAACTCGGTATTGGGCCAGTAATTGCTCATCAGGAGCAACGACAACAACACCGTGCTCACCGTCAACCACCAACCAGTCGCCATGACGAATCATCTCGCTAGCGTGGCGTACGCCTACTACCGCAGGTATTTCCATGCTTCTCGCAACAATTGCAGTATGCGATGTTTTACCACCTAGATCAGTTACAAAACCCGTAAAAGCATGCTCTTTAAATCGCAACATATCGTGTGGCGCGATGTCATGAGCAACAATAATAGAATCTACGCCCACATCTCTTAAAGATGGCGGCTCCTTGCTCTCTAGATTCTCTTTCTTTTGTGAACTGAGGGCCTTGAGGATACGCTCTGCTACCTGACGAATATCATTCGCCCGCTCTTTGAGATAGGTGTCCTCAATCTCTGAGAACTGCTCCAATAGATCATTGAGTTCAGTCGTTAAAGCCCAGGCCGCATTTAACCGCTGCGTCCGAATCAGCTTGAGCGGCTTCTCTGCCAATGCAGGGTCAGCTAGGATCATCCCGTGTACATCTAAAAATGCAGCCATTTCTTGTGGCGCATCTTTGGGTAAGCCTTTGTGTAATTGGGCTAACTCCAGGCGTACTTGCTCAAAGGCATCTAACAATCTTTGCGCTTCTGCCTCTTCTTGACCAACCTCAATCAAATAGTGACTCACCTCTAATGCCGCACGAGAGATCAACACAGCTCTGCCAATAGCAATACCGTTCGATACTGGAATACCGTGCAAAGCAAAAGTCACTGTTATTCGCCCTCACCAAATCGATTATTAATAAGCTCAGTTAATGCTGTCATTGCCTCATCTGCTTGATCGCCGATGGTCTCTAAGGTAACTATGCTGCCGATACCAGCAGCAAGCATCATCACACCCATGATGCTCTTGGCGTTAATTTGACGACCATTTCGAGACAACAAAATTTCACAGGGAAATGCTGCCGCCAGTTGCGATAATTTCGCAGAGGCGCGAGCATGCAAACCTAGTTTATTAATAATTTCTATTTCTATAACCGGCATAGTGACTATTATTTCTCCGTAGTTGCTTGTTGGGCTTTACTGCCTAGACGCAAGATTCCATTCTGGCCACCTTGGAGTGCCTTCTGCGCAAGCTCCTCTAGACCCTCACCACGATGGGAGATGCAGCGCATTAACATTGGCAGATTTAATCCGGCCAACACAATAATCTGGGACTTCAATCCGGATAGAGGACCCAATGCCTCTAGTTTAGAAGCGACATTGGCAGGTGTGGCACCCATGACATCCGTCAAAATTAATAGGCCCTTGCCGTTATCGACACCATATGCGGCTTTTAAAACACGATCAAAGCTTGCCTTAGTATCCTCATAAGGCGGAATATCTACAGCCCTCACTCCTTCAGGCAATAAACCAAATATGTGCTCCGCAAATCCCAGCATGGCATTTGCTACCGGAGTGTGAGCAACAATGATGATTCCAACCATGTTTAATTTAATGCCTTTTCAAGCGCTTTAAGCCAAAACTGAGGGACGTCAAATCCAGTCTGCTCGGTAATTTCCACAAAACAAGTAGGGCTCGTTACATTAATCTCGGTGACCTGCCCGCCAATTAAATCTAATCCCACCAAAAATAAGCCCCGCTCATTCAGTATAGGTGCCAAACGCTCTGCAACCGTTCTTTCACGCTCTGTCAAAGCCATTGCAACACCCTTACCGCCAGCTGCTAAATTACCGCGAATTTCACTGCCTTGTGGAATACGCGCTAAAGAAAATGGGACTACTTCGCCACCGATTAATAGAACCCGCTTATCACCTTGAGAAATCTCAGGCAAGAAGCGCTGGATCATCAAAGTTCGAGCACCATTCTCACCCAAAGTTTCAACAATACTAGCCAAGTTCAAGCCGTCTGGCCCCACCCTAAAAATGCCCATGCCGCCCATGCCATCTAAGGGCTTAATCACAATGTCGCGGTACTCTTCATGAAAAGCACTAATCGCACTCAGCTCGCGCGTTACTAAAGTTGGGGGAATGAGCTCGGGAAACTCAGTAATGGAAAGCTTTTCAGAATGATCACGTACTGCTTGCGGATGATTCATGACTCTGGCGCCCTGTCGCACCGCAGCAGATAATAACCAGGTCGTATTTAAATATTCAATATCAAAAGGGGGGTCCGTGCGCATTAGCACTGCCGCAAAAGTATTGAGAGCGCGCCCCTCAATTGCCGCCAATTCAAACCATGACGTACTGCTTGGTTTTATCTGAAGTGACTGACAATCGGCAACCACTGAGTTACCTCTCCACAGCAAATTACGGCTTTCGCAAAACCACAATTGGTGACCTGCCTCTTGCGCCACACGCATCATGGCTAAGGTTGAGTCTTTATTAACCTTAAAAGACGCTAATGGATCAGCAATAAAAAGTAGGTCCATTTCGGTATCTTGGTATCTAAGTATCTAAATATAAAAAATTAAGCAGATTCAGCGTTAGGATCAGACCGCTCGAGCTCTAAAGAAGCTGCTAGCAATGCTAAACGTGCCACTACGCCATAAAGATAAAAACGATTTGGAGGAGCGCTACCGGGCTTGGCACCAAGATCAGGTATCGAATTCTGTTCAAATGCTAGCGGCACAAAATGCATACCAGGCGCGTTGAGATTTTCGTTGGGACCGCGATCAGTGTGCACGCGATAGAAGCCACCAATAACATAACGGTCAATCATATACACCACTGGCTCAGCCACCGCTTCATTGACCTTCTCAAAGGTATAGACACCCTCTTGAATTAATACATCACTGACCTCGAGACCCTCTTTCACTACGCTCATCTTATTACGGTCTTTGCGGTTTAGGCCTTTGAGCTGAGCAGGGTCATTTACGACCATCACGCCCATACCGTAGGTTCCAGCATCCGCCTTAACCACGACATACGGCTTTTCTTTAATACCGTACTCACGGTATTTCTTGGCTGTTTTTTTAAGTATTTGCTCAACCGCAGTTTGTAACTCTTCTTCGCCCTTGCGCTCATGAAAGTTCACATTCGAACAACTATTAAAATAAGGATTAATCATCCAAGGATCAATATCTACTAACTTCGCAAACTTTTTAGCAACCTCATCATATGCAGCAAAATGGGCCGACTTACGACGAATGTGCCAACCGGCATGAAGCCCTGGCAAAAGGTACTGCTCATGCAAATTTTCCAGGATAGGAGGAATGCCTGCAGATAAATCGTTATTGAGCAAAATTGAGCAAGGGTCAAAATCCTTCAAACCAAGACGCTGATTCTTTAGGCCTAGGCGAGATAAAGGCTCTATCAACAGCCGATTGCCATCTGGCAAATCAATCCATGTTGGTTTCTTAATTTCATCAGATAGCGTACCCAATCGAACATTGAGTCCTGCTTGTCGCAATATCGATGACAGACGCGCAATATTCTGTAGATAGAATGTATTTCGAGTATGTCGCTCTGGTATCAATAGTAAATTTTTTGCCTCAGGACAAATCTTTTCAATCGCTGCCATTGCAGCCTGAACCGCCAAGGGCAACATTTGCGGCGAAAGATTGTTAAAGCCGCCTGGGAAGAGATTGGTATCAACTGGTGCAAGCTTAAAGCCCGCATTACGCAAGTCGACAGAACAGTAAAACGGCGGCGTATGCTCTTGCCATTCCAGCCTAAACCAGCGCTCGATCGTAGGGGTTGCTTCTAATACCTTCGACTCGAGTTCGAAGAGGGGGCCGCTAAGGGCAGTGATGAGATGTGGGACCATTCACCATTGTAAGATTTTTAAAAGAAAGGCGCGGAATCCGAGGATTCCGCGCTTAAAAACTAGGCAACCAAGCTAGGTCGCCCAGTGAGGGATCAATCTACTAATTAGGACTCGTATGCAGTCTCACCATGTGAACTGATATCCAAGCCTTCGCGCTCTTCATCTTCCTTAACGCGCAAACCAATCACGATATCGATCAATTTGAAGGCAATAAAGGAGACCACGCCAGACCAAATCACCGTAGTAATGACACCTTGACTCTGAATCCACAATTGGCTAGCAATTGAGTAATCAGGAGCAGCAGCATTGGCTACGTAATCCCAGATACCTGTGCCGCCCAAGGCTGGGTCAGCAAAAACACCAGTCAACATCGCACCCAAGATACCACCTACACCGTGCACGCCAAATACGTCCAAGCTGTCATCTGAACCCAACATCTTCTTAAGGCCCGTAACACCCCAGAGACAAACTACGCCAGCAGCAGCACCAATCGCTAGTGCACCCATTGGGCCAACAAAGCCAGCAGCAGGTGTAATCGCAACTAAACCAGCCACGCAACCTGATGCACCGCCCAACATGGATGGCTTGCCCTTTGTAACCCACTCGGCACATGACCAAGCCAAGACAGCGGCGGCAGTTGCTAATAATGTGTTCACGAAAGCTAAAGCAGCTGAGCCGTTTGCCTCTAGTGCAGAACCTGCATTAAAACCAAACCAACCAAACCACAAGAGTGAAGCACCAATCATTACAAATACTAAGTTATGTGGCTTCATTGCTTCTTTGCCGTAACCAAGACGTTTGCCAACCATGAATGATCCAACCAAGCCTGCAATCGCAGCATTGATGTGAACAACGGTACCACCAGCAAAGTCGAGAACACCTTTCTGCCACAACCATCCAGCACGAGCAGTAATTGCCTCGAGTGATGCAGCATCTTTGATGTCATCAGGACCAGGCCAGAACCAGACCATATGCGCAATTGGCAAATAGCTGAATGTGAACCAAATAATCATAAATACAATGATTGCGGAAAACTTCGCACGCTCTGCAAATGAACCAATGATGAGGCAGCAAGTAATCGTTGCAAAAGCTGCTTGGAATGCCATAAATACAAATTCAGGAATCACAATACCTTTACTAAAGGTTGCGGCCACTGAGTCTGGAGTAATACCCGCCAAAAACAGACGATCTAGTCCACCGATGAATGCACTACCTTCAGTAAATGCAAAGCTGTATCCATAGATAGCCCAAAGCACCGTAATCAGGGAGAATCCAAACATACACTGCACCAGCACTGACAGAATATTTTTGCTACGTGTTAAGCCACCGTAGAACAATGCCAAACCAGGCAATGTCATCAGAATAACCAACGCGGTACACAACAATACCCAAGCGGTATCAGCCTTGTTTGGTACCAATGCGGGTGCTACCGCTGCAGCCGCTGCAACAGCAGTTGCAGCTTGCTGAGCAAAAGCTGGTGAGGCCACCAACATTGAGCCTGCGCCAATAGCTAAAGCTATTGCGCTTGTGGCTAACAGTTTTTTCATCCAAGTTAACATTTTGAACCTCTCTTTAAAGTGCCGACGCGCCGGTTTCACCGGTGCGAATGCGAATGACGTGCTCAACTGTTGAGACAAAAATCTTGCCGTCACCAATCTTGCCAGTACGAGCTGATTTTTCAATTGCTTCAATCGCTCGCTCCAAGATGCCATCTTCAACAGCAGCCTCAACTTTGACCTTAGGTAGAAAGTCAACAACATACTCAGCACCGCGATACAACTCGGTGTGACCTTTTTGACGACCGAAGCCTTTAACTTCAGTGACGGTGATGCCCGAAACTCCCACTTCCGAGAGAGCTTCGCGCACTTCGTCAAGCTTGAAGGGCTTGATGATTGCAGTGATTAATTTCATGTGTTTCTCCGTTTAGGGGAATGAATTAGAAAGTCTTGGTTAAGGTAACAACGCCTGTTGAGCCACCTAAGTTTTTTCCAGCTGGGCTGACATAAGCATAGGTAGTACCATTTTTCTTTGCATTGGTTCCAATATATGCCGCCGCCAAAGACAAGCCACCGCCAAAGTCCTTGGTTACACCAAACTTCCAATCGGTATAGCTATAAAGGCTAGAGTTTGATACCGTAGTACCAGCTGGTGTTCCAGCAATATACTGATATCCAACATGGCCATTCAAAGCTAAGCCCCAAATGCCGGTATCGTAGTTAGCTGTTAGATCCGGATAGTATGATCCTGAGCTATTTTGATTACCAAATGTGTTCGTTACTGCATAAGAAAGTTTTAAGAAGCCAGTTACAGGTCCAAATGTATAGTTCTGAGCAGCATAAAGCTCAGTTGTATTTGGGTTAACACTTGGACTTGTAAAGTTGCCACTAGTTGGATAGTAGTATTGCAAGACACCAAAATCAGATGCAAAACCCTCGCCAATCAATTCTTTCTTAATACCGGCATAAAAATCCATCTCGATACCAGAAGAAACTCCTGGGTTTAAGTTATTCACCCAAGTGATGGAGCTGTTCCAGTTACCAATGTAGAAACCACTCTCGTGAGAATAGTCAAAACCGCCTTGTACAGCTGGTCTTAAGTTTGACTGTGAGATACCACGATAGCGGTAATCGCTAACTAAAGAAATGTTAGCAGTAATCGGGCTCACTTCAGGAGCCTCAGGTGCTGCAGCTGGTGCTGATTGTGCGAAAGCTGCTGTTGCCAATAGGCTTGAGGCTGCTAAAGCAATTACTGTTTTTTGAATTGTTTTCATGTGTAACTCCTAGCTGTTGAAGTAAAAAAGAAATAAATGCTGAAAGGCATGCATGAATCATGAAGGTTTACGAATGCGTCACTTCGGCGATATTCCCCTTAACGATGCACATGCACTCATTTAGAGCACTTTTATGCACTATTTTGGTGAATTTATGTTCATTTCATCTATTTAAGGGCCTTCAAGCCTTTTTGAGCGTTCCAACTTAAAATAGCTTTTGTGTCTTTTATGCAACTCTTTATAGAACGGCGGGCAGCGTTATGCAAAAACCAGGCGAAATCCTAGAACAAATTCAGCGTATTGCGAGTAATGTACAGAATAAGGTGGGCGATGCCATTCGGAATTCACCTGCTCAGGAAATTGAAAAGAATGTGCGCGCGATGATGAGTCAGGGCTTTCAGAAAATGGATTTAGTTACTCGCGAAGAATTTGAATTGCAGTCCCGCGTACTATCCAAAACCCGTGAAAAATTAGAAGCGCTTGAAGCTAAAGTGGCTGCCCTAGAAAAGTCTTAAGTTTTGATGCAAGACTATTCTGGGCGGAACTCATCAAAGAAGTTTAAATAAGCCTCTTCAGAGAAAAACTTTTTTGGCTCAACTCTTGCTGGTGCCGTATGTAATACCGAAATTTGATATACCCAAGCCCCTCTCTCTGGGGTCATTCTGGTAATCCATCTAACTCGCATTGAGGTCTCGATTGCGCCGGTAGAGGGAAACTCTAAGAAGTAATCTTTAATAGCGATTTTTTGACGGCTGGCAGTCTGATAAAAAGCATCGGCACTGGCGGCGCTATCAAGATTGACATTGGCCCTCTTAAAAAGGTTATCTTGCAGTTGCCCCAATAGACTGGGTAAAAACTCAACTTGATTTTGATTCAGCTGTGTCGCACTGACTGAATAAATATCATCGTCAACTTTCACTGCTTCTAGAGTTTGTGGGATCTCACGGCCCTGATAGGGAATTTTGCGATCTAACTTCTCTGGTTTCCCAGGAAATAATGCGCTGTAATTTTCTTGGGGAGACTGTACCGTACGCCAATCTAACTTTGGGCTACAAGCTGTCAGAAAAAAAGTTGCTGCCAGTAATGCAACTACGTAGCTAGCAACCCGCTTAGCCAATTCCCACTCCATGCGCCTGTTGATCTGCATGGTAACTAGAGCGCACCATCGCGCCCACTGCAGCATGCGAGAAGCCCATGGCATATGCCTCTGTTTCAAAATGCTTGAAAACATCTGGATGCACATAACGTCTGACTGGAAGGTGGTGCCCTGAGGGCGCCAAATATTGGCCAATCGTGAGCATATCAATCTGGTGCTCACGCATATCGCGCATCACTGCCAAGATCTCTTCATCGGTTTCACCCAAACCCACCATCAAACCACTCTTGGTTGGGATATGCGGAAAGCGTTCCTTAAAGTCTTTTAAGAGTTTTAAAGAGTGGCCGTAGTCTGCACCTGGCCGAGCCTCTTTATATAAACGAGGCACTGTCTCTAAATTGTGATTCATCACATCAGGCAAACCCGCCGGGGCATGTTCACTAAAAATATCTAATGCTTTATCCAGACGTCCACGGAAATCGGGAACCAAAACCTCAATGCGAGTATTGGGGGATAGCGCTCTAGATTGAGAAATGCAATCTACATAATGCATCGCTCCACCATCACGCAGATCATCTCGATCCACACTAGTGATCACAACATAATTTAACTTAAGGGCAGCAATTGTGCGCGCTAAATTAGCAGGCTCTCTTGTATCCAAGGGATCTGGTCTACCGTGCCCAACATCACAAAATGGGCAACGACGTGTACATTTATCGCCCATGATCATGAAAGTAGCGGTGCCCTTACCAAAGCATTCACCAATATTAGGGCAGCTCGCTTCTTCGCAAACGGTAACTAATTCATTCTCACGCAGGATCTTTTTAATTTCATTAAAACGTGAGTTTCCTGAGGCAGCCTTTACCCGAATCCAGTCTGGCTTCTTCAGCACTTCATGCAAAGGAATAATCTTGATGGGAATGCGCGCCGTTTTTTCAGCGGACTTTTGCTTGCGCGTAGCGTCGTAATTAAGGTCCTGTCGCACGTTGGCAACAAGTTCGAGTTCGGGCTTAATAATGGTCATATTGAAATCAATTGCTTTTGCAAATGCCCTATGAGGGTTTGGCTAATCGTACCCTTATTGTCCTTGATCCCAAGCGTTTGCATGTCTATTGTCCGTAAGCCCTCATAACCACAAGGGTGGATGCGTGCAAAAGCCCCTAGATCGGTAGCTACATTGAGAGCCAGGCCATGATAGGAGCATCCTTTTGAGATCTTGAGCCCTAAAGCAGCAATTTTAGTGCCTCGGTATTCAAGTGCAACAGCACTGTTTTGCGCAATATAAATTCCAGGGGCGCCAGGATGCCTTTCTGCCTGAATAGCAAAATCAGTGAGGGTATCAATCAAGGATTGCTCAATTCGGGAAACCAGCTCTTTTACAAATAATCCTAGACGCCTTAAATCTAGCAGGAGGTAGACCACAATCTGTCCAGGCCCATGGTAGGTAATTTCTCCACCTCGATCAACCTGCACCAAGGGAATATGGCTACTGGGATCATGCAAATTACTGGGGTCACCCGCCAAGCCTAAGGTAAAAACAGGGGGGTGCTCTAGTACCCAGATTTCATCTGGAGTGTTGCTGTCACGCCCTTGTGTGAAATCACGCATCGCCTGATACGTCGTTTCATAATCAACCAATCCAAGATGCCTTACTAAAATACTCATACCAATAAGTTAGAGAACAACGCTCACTAGTGGATGGGTAGAAAGCGTGCGGTAGAGCTCATCTAATTGCTCACGACTAGTAGCCGTAATAGGCAAGGTGATCCCTAAATAGTTCCCGTCTTTAGATGGCCTTTGCTCAACTTTATTTTCATCAAAAGTGGGGTCAAACTGATGTGCAATATATAAGATTGCCGGCAAGTAATCTGGATTGACTTTTCCCATCACCTTAATTGGAAATTCAGATGGGTATTCAATTAATGATTTTTCTTCAGCCATGATCTGATCTATCTTTCTGTTTGGGTTTTATTGAGTTTTACGATAGTCTGGCATTCCCAACCAGGCACTTGTGATGATATTGCGAATGCAATGTAAACGACGATGAAAAAAATGATCTGCGCCGGGCACTACCTGAACAGTTAGCTCTTGTGGTCGCGCCCAATCAAAAACATCAATCAAGGGGATAGTTTCATCAACTTCACCATGGATCAACATCGTATCTGCTGGTACAGGAGCTAGCTCCCACTTACCGGCTGCACTACCCACCATGACTAAGCGTTCTGCTGGACGGCCAAGCTCAGATAGCTTTTGAACCAAGTGTGTACCCACAAAACTACCGAATGAAAAACCGGAAACTACCAAGGGAAGGGTATTTGCATGAGCGACCCAGGCCTGCTGTGCCGTTGCCTCAGTGGCAGCCCAGCTTGAGGCGGTACGCATCCAATCAGTGATGTAGAGGAGATCTTCCATCTCACCAGCGCCATGATCATGCACGCCAGCGCTAGCGCCCACGCCACGAAAGTTAGGACGCACACTCACATAACCCAATTGGTTAAAGGCGCGCGCCATTGTTTGTGCCACCTTATTGTCCATAGTGCCACCCATTAAGGGATGGGGATGCGCCACTAAGGCTAACCCTCTTAAAGCAAAATCAGGGTTATTTTTTAGCTCATCTGGCAAGTCAATCGATATTTCTATTTGACCAACAACACCATCGATATGAATGACTTTAGTACGACTGTTCATGAATTCACTTTCTGTACTCAACTAAGCTAATTGAAGTCGCTCGACGGGGCGATTCTGAATTAGATGGGACTGAATAATTTCTTCGATATCTTCGGTATCAATAAAGGTATACCAAATACCTTCCGGATACACCACCATCACCGGCCCATCAGCACAGCGATCAAGGCAACCCGCTTTATTCACACGTATTTTTCCGGGGCCAGAGAGTCCGAGCTCTTTTACGCGATCTTTCGCATATTTAAATAACGCAAATGCATTGTGTCGATCACAACAGTCCTCACCGTTGCTACGATCATTGAGGCAGAAAAAAAGATGGTGCTGAAAGCTCATAAAAGATATCGATCAAGGTTTTAATTGAACTGCAAATGTATTGCGAATAACCCAAAACAGGGCTAATGGTAACCATACCACTGAAACCCACTGCATCAGTTCGTTAAAGTGTATTAGCCGTCCTTGATACCAGTGTCTAAGAGTCAAAATAAAGTAAGGATTGTCAGGTAAAAAATTAATCGCTAATGTGGCGCTCAGCAAGCAAAGAATCGTGAGCCAGAATTTACTTCCCTTTGATAAAAGTAGTGCCCATCTCAACAAAATACTACCCAGAATCATTCCCCAAATTGCACCTGCCGTTAGCCACAAAAAACTCAATTCGACCCCAAATTGCAGTGTCGTAAAAATGACCTTCATTAGTACTGTTAAGCAAAGTAGGCCGTTCAATATATTCCACTGAGGCGCTTTGGGGCGCATCCCCATGGAAAGCAATAAACCAGTACCGAGCCAACACAAGGCGGTAATGATTGATTCCTGAATGACGTGATTAATCACCATCGTTCCCCAATCTACCGAGGCAAATATGGCATGCCCCCAGACCCCCGTACCTAACCAAGAGCTTTGGGGATAGATCTGCGACCAGGGAAATAATAAAAATAAGGCACAGGCCGCCCAGTTCACTCCAAACCATTGGTCAAAACGACGGCGAATGGCGCTACCAGATAGCCACTGGGGACCCAAAGGAATGGCTAGTAAGCCACCCAGCAACCCTCCCAATACATTCGCCCACCAATCCATTTGACTTGGAATACGGGTTGGCAGCCAAGTTTGCAGCGATTCAGCGCTAAAACTCAAAATGGCACTGATAATTAAAGCGATGCCTAGAGCAACAAAATTGCGCCAACGCGGGTAGCAAGCAAGAACCAACATAAAGCCCAATGGAATGTAGGCCAAAATATTGACCGAAACATCAAAAAGTGTAATAAAGCGAGGCAAGGGAGCCTCTAGCCATGCCAAAACACTGATTCCATTTTGAAAGTTGAAATCAAAAGGGGTCAAAGTGAGATAAAAGATCAGAAACCCGTAGCCTAGGCTAATAACCCTGGCCAAAGGCATAGCCTGGAGTGGCCAAACAAATTTACGAGGACGCTGGTCTTCCTGATTCATTCCCCAATTCTAGGGCAGACCTTTCTACAATAGAGAAATGAGCTGGAATTGCCTACTTGAGCGTGTTGCTACCACCCAATCCACTAATGATGATTTATTGACTCGTTGGCGTGCTGGCACGCTTAAGCAACCTGTCGCCAGGATAGCCCACCAACAAACTGCTGGTAAGGGTAGGGCTGGTAGGGTCTGGATCGCTCAAGCAGAAGATACGCTGTGTTTTTCACTCGCCTACCCATTTTCATGTCGTCCGCATGCATTAAGCGGCCTCAGCCTAGTGATTGGCTTGTGCGTCATTAATGGCATTGCGGCAGCGCTAGGCACAACGGAAAATGCCCTCTTCGATCAAGGGCTCAGACTCAAATGGCCCAATGATTTATTGCTCAATAACGCCAAACTTGGCGGCATCCTCATTGAGGGGGGGCAAGTTAATCCGAGCTCCCCAACGTGGATGATTATTGGCATAGGTTTAAATATTCAAAATGAAACCGCGTTGCAACAACAACTTGAAGGGCAATCGGCCTTTGGCGCTGCTGCACTAGAACAGCTCGTTTCTAAGGAAGCCTCTATTCCTGATATTGAATTTATTTGGCTCAAAATGATCGACTCCTTTGAGAAGTACCTTACTGAATTTGAGCAATCTGGCTTTACTCAATTTAAAGATGCCTGGGAACGTTGGGACGCTTTTCGTGGCCAGGCTGTTTATATCTCCGGAGCAGGCACACAAACGCAGCATGGCATTGCTTCTGGCGTAGATTCCTCCGGTGCATTGCTCTTAAACCAACCACACCAAAACATTGCCATTCATGCTGGTGATGTTTCTTTACGAATGTAACGATGAGTCTCTATTTATTATTTGATATTGGCAATACACGCCTGAAGTGGGCTGCAGTAGAGTCTACCCAAAACACTGCTGATCGCAATAAAAAACTGTGGGCCTACTCCGGATCTATTCTTACAAAATCATTGCAGTCGGCAGAACTCCGTGCAGAGTTATCTGATTACATTGCTAAGACCTTGCCTAAACCCGATGCCATCGGCTTTTGCTGTGTAGCCGGCCATGCCATCCTAGAAAACCTCCAATCCCTTTTTCCACAGTGGGCAGATCTACAGTGGCGGCAACTCACTGGTGACAGCCCTTACGAGGGCATGCGCACGCACTATCAAGAGCCCCACAAACTAGGTGCAGATCGCTGGGCAGCCCTGATTGGTGCGAGGGCTTTGTCCAATGTTAATACGCTGGTTGTTAATACAGGAACCGCAACTACCATTGATTTGCTTGGTGGGAACGGAATGCATTATGGAGGCTGGATACTGCCAGGCTTAAGCTTGATGCAAGAGAGCCTCCAAAGCAATACCGCACAATTACCATTAGCTGTTCGCCAAAATCTCTCATCAGCTCAAGCTAGCTTTGCGACCAACACCGATCAAGCCATTATTGATGGCTGCGATGCGGCTCAAATAGGTGCAATTGTGCGCGCATGTCAGCTAGCAAAAGAATTAAATCACCCCGTTGAACGGATTTGGCTAGATGGTGGCAACGCCAAAATTTTGGCCAGCAGCATTAAACGGGATTCAGAATTAGCAGAGTTACCCGTTGAGCCTATCGAAGGTCTGGTTCTGCGAGGCCTCTGGGCTTGGCTATTGCGAAATCTTTAGCTATTCTCTACAGTTATTCTCTAGATTTAAACACAGCCAGGGGCTACGCACTGCGGATTTTACCTAGCAACGTTGTGGTAGAGCGTTCATACAAAAATGGAATCGCAATTGCGATACCACCCCAGGATTTGACGAGTTTCGCCTCTTCTAGGGTATCGATTTCATAGTCCCCGCCTTTGACATAAATATCAGGTCGTATTTTTTCGATCAGGCTTACGGGGGTCTGCTCCGTGAACAATATCGTTAAATCCACACTAGCAAGAGCAGCCAAGAGAGCCTGGCGATCTGCTTCAGTATTGATCGGCCGATCATCCCCTTTACCCAGCATTTTTACGGAAATATCCGAATTCACACCCACTACCAAGCTTGCGCCCAGTGCCCTCGCTTGAGCCAAATAACTGGCATGTCCACGATGCAGGATATCGAAGACACCATTGGTAAGTACGATAGGTCTTGGTAATGCTGCAATACGGTTATCGAGGTCTACCAAAGCACAAACTTTGGACTCGAATACAGGCGGAGATAATGAGGTCATAACGCCATATTAATAGTATTGAGGAAACCCCAACGATATTTGCCAGAATGTCTTAGACTTGAGTATTCGGATAACCCCGCTCATCCTCAAGGCTCCTGATGATTCACCACTTAGTGCGCTATGTTTTAGCCGCCCTTTTGCTTGTTCCCTTCATAGAATTTGCTCAGGCAGCCCCAAGCTGCAGCCCCCTTTTATCCCATACCTTTCCGAGGCTCCAGGATGAAGCACCGCAGAATCTATGCCAGTACCAAGGTAAAGTCGTGCTGGTAGTCAACACAGCTAGTTTTTGTGGATTTACAAGCCAGTACGAGGACTTAGAGAAGTTATACGCAAAATATAAGGATCGGGGTCTCGTCGTTCTTGGTTTTCCATCAAATGATTTTGGTCAGCAAGAACCCGGTAGCAATAAAGATATTGCTGCTTTTTGCAAAAATACCTACGATGTCAAATTTCCGATGTTTGCCAAAAGTTCAGTAAGTGGAAATAATCCAAATCCACTCTTTAAAATGTTAATCGCAAAAACAGGGACGACGCCAAAGTGGAACTTTTATAAATACCTCATTGACCGTAATGGTAACGTCGTAGATTCTTACGGCAGTATGACTAATCCTAGCAGTAGCACGGTAACTGCCAAAGTTGAAAAACTCCTTGGAGAAAAAATTTAGTGGGTAAGAAAAAAGTAGCCATTATTGGCGCAGGCATCTCTGGTTTAGGTTGCGCCTATGCATTAAGACAACATCCCGATTTAGACATTACTATCTTTGAGGGTGGAGGTCATATTGGGGGACATAGTAATACTGTGGACTTTTCAATGGAAACGAATGAAGGCCATATTACTCATGGAGTAGATACAGGGTTTCTAGTATTTAATAGAAAAACTTATCCACGCTTAGTTCGCCTATTTGAGGAAATTAAAGTACCGATTGCACCATCCGAGATGTCTTTTTCTGTATCCATTGATGCCAAAGAAAAAAATGGTGCTGATCATCAGATTGAGTGGGCCGGTAACGATCTCAATTCTTTCTTTGGACAACGATCCAATCTGCTATCGCCCTCTTTTTGGAGGATGGCTTACGACATCCTGCGCTTTAATCGCATGGCAACCCAATTAGCAGAAAAGCAAATTTCATCAGACCATGAATATGCTGAACCCGATGAACGAATCCATGATTTCTTAAATCGCAATCGCTTTAGTACAAGTTTTAAAGAGAATTACTTTTTACCCATGATTGGCGCAATCTGGTCATGCTCTGTAGAGCAGATGCTAGAGTTCCCAATTCGAACGATGGTGCGCTTTTGTCATAACCATGGTCTCCTACAAATTCAGAATCGGCCTCAATGGCTCACCGTCAGGGGTGGATCACGTGAGTATGTAAAGCTTCTCGTGGCTGCATTAGAAAAACATCACGTCAAAATAGTGCGACAGTCGATTAGTCGCGTTAATGCCAGCCAAACAGAGAATGCGCCGGTTGAAGTCATTGGCCCCTCTGGAAGCGCCTGGTTTGACGAAGTCATCATGGCCTGCCATAGTGATCAAGCGTTAGAGTTGGTTCATGGAATTGATCAGACTGCTCGCAATATTTTGTCAGCCATTCCATATCAAAAGAATCGCGCTATTTTGCACACAGATATTCGCTTTCTGCCAAAAAATCAGCGTTGCTGGGCTGCCTGGAATTACACGGCCAAAGCAGGTGCGTCCCCAACTGCGCAGCAACATGTCAGCGTTAACTATCTTATTAATCGCTTGCAACCACTTCCAGATCAGCTCAAAAATACTCAGATTATTGTGAGCTTAAATCCACTCACCAATCCTGACCCAAAACTGGTGCATGAAGAAATCCATTACTCTCATCCGGTATTTGATATGCAGGCAGTACAGGCGCAAAAAGAGTTGCCTTTAATTCAAGGAAATGCCTCTATCTGGTATTGCGGCGCTTGGACGGGCTTTGGTTTTCATGAGGATGGTTTACGCTCAGGCGAGCTTGTCGCTAAGGACCTAATGGAAAGCATTCGTCACCCAGTGCACTCCAATTTAATTCAAGATACCCAGTAAATGCATGTAGCAACGATCAACTTTGGAGCAGTTCAGCATCGACGCTTTCGTCCTGCAAAAAATGTATTTGCTTATGGTGTTTTTACCCTGTCCATTCCCATGCGCACCAGGAAGGCTGACGTAACAATACTCAGCAAACATGGTCTAGGTGATAATCGATTTAGGCTATTTTCATTTTTCGATAAAGATCATGGCATTGGGGGTAACGATAGCCTCCAGTGGATCGAAAAAACCCTTCAAGACAATCGCATCGATGACGTTGATGGTGAGATTTGGTTGCAAACTTTTCCAAGAGTCTTGGGTTACGTATTTAACCCTGTGAGTTTTTGGATCTGTACCAAAAAGAATGGTCAAGTTCGAGCGGTATTAGCCGAAGTGAACAACACTTTTGGGGAGCGACATTGCTACCTCCTTCACCATGACTCCGGGAAATCCATTCAATCTGGCCAAACGCTCATTAGTAAAAAGGTTTTTCACGTATCCCCATTTTGTGATGTGCGAGGCGAATACCACTTTCGCTTTTTATTCCCCCAAGATAGTCGCTCTCAAAGCAATATTGTTTGTCGAATTGAGTTACATGAAGATGGCCTTCCCCTGATTAACACCAGCATCAGTGGCATATCTCGACCTTTGAGTAAAGCTGCCCTCTATTTAGCTTTCCTACGCTTTCCCCTGATGAGCTTAGGAGTCATTGGACGCATTCATTGGCAAGCATTAAAATTATGGTCCAAAGGTGTCCCCTTCCACTCCAAACCAAAACCTCCTGAACTTGAAGTCACACGATGAATCGCCCCGGTCAATCCCTCTTATCTCGTCTCAGTTTTTCCCGTCAATCAAAACGAGCGTCGCCAGCACAGCAACACCGCTTTAGCTCTGAGGCAATTTTTAGTCTATTGGGGAAATTGAGTAGTGGATATCTCGTACTCACCCTACCTAATAATGAAGTAAAAGAATTTGGTAATCGTAGTGATGAACTACAGGCAGAAATGCAGATATTAGATTGGTCTGTTTTTAAGCAAGTCTTATCTCATGGTGATATTGGTTTTGCTGAAAGCTATATTCGGGGTCAATGGAACACGCCAGATCTCAAGGCCCTCCTTGAGCTAGCGATCCGCAATCGAAATACATTAGAGAAAGTCATTTATGGCAGCTGGTTTGGCTCTTTAATCTATCGCTTAAAACATTGGTTGCGCGATAACTCAAAATCTGGCAGTAAGAAAAATATTCATGCGCACTACGATTTAGGGAATGCGTTTTATACCCTGTGGCTTGATCCTACTATGAGCTATTCAAGCGCCTGGTTTTCAGATAGTAATCATCAGACTTTATTGGATGCTCAGCGCGCAAAGATTGGGCGTATTCTTGAATCAATCGATGCCATACCCGGCGATCGCCTACTAGAGGTTGGTTGTGGGTGGGGCGGCGTAATGGAGGAAGCTCTTCGTAACGGTAATAGTATTACCGGCCTAACTCTATCGACTGAACAAAAAGCATTTTCGGACAATCGCCTTCGTCAGGTTCAATCTGAAATAGGAAATACAGCGCAATTTGAAGTTCGCTTGCAAGATTATCGTGATTGCTCAGAGGAGTTTGATGGTATTGCCTCTGTTGAAATGTTTGAGGCTGTTGGGGAGGCGCATTGGGGCGAATACTTTAAGATGATCTCCCGACGTCTAAAGCAAGGTGGCAAGGCATGCATTCAAACTATTGTGATTGCCGAAGAGCTATTCGAGCGCTATCGCAACAGTACCGACTTTATTCAGCAATATGTTTTTCCTGGTGGCATGCTTCCTTCACGTGCTAAGTTTGAAGCAGCGGCGGCAAGTGCTGGGCTGGTTGTAGAGGCAGAGTTTGCTTTTGGAGCCGACTACGCCAGAACCCTGTGCATCTGGAGAGACAGCTTCAATGAAAAAATAGAGGCCATTTATCAGCTTGGCTTTGATGAGACCTTTGTTCGCCTCTGGAATTTCTACCTCATGTATTGTGCTGCAGGATTTTCTGAGAAGAGTATTGATGTCGTGCAATTTACCCTCAGCCATCAATCCTCCACCTCCACTACAAAGGCACTGACTCCATGAAACAAAACGGCTTTGAAAGCTTTGCTAATCAACGAATTTGGATCATTGGTGCATCGAGCGGAATAGGAGAAGCCTGTGCTAGAGCCCTATCGAATGCGGGAGCTAAGGTTGCTATTTCTGCCCGCCGCAAAGAGCGCCTCACTGCACTAGAAAACTCGGTACAAGGAATCACCTTGGTCGTGCCAGTAGACATCACCGATACTGCACAGATCAATTCTGCCTATCAAGCTATTGCTGCGCAATGGGGTGGCATAGATTTGCTATTGTTTGTTTCTGGAGTCTATACCCCTTTGCGTGCTGACAATTTTGATTTTGAACTGGCACGACAAACTGTAGATGCCAATCTATTAGGCCCCATGCGTGCAGTAGCTTGTGTACTGCCTGATATGCTCAAAAACCACTCTGGCCATATTGCTATTGTAGGTAGTGTCGCTGGCTATAGCGGGTTACCAAAGGCCCTGGCCTATGGCCCCAGCAAAGCAGGAATCATCAACTTCTGTGAAACCCTATATTACGATTTACTCCCCGAAGGTGTCAGCGTACACATGATTTCACCAGGGTTTGTTGCAACTGAAGCTACCGCACAAAATGATTTTGAAATGCCGGCACTAATTACCGCCGAAGAAGCCGCTACTGAAATACTGGCAGGCATTTCCGCTGGAAAATTCGATATTCACTTTCCTAAACGATTTTCAGGTTTTCTGAAATTCCTTAGAATTTTGCCGTATCCACTTTATTTCTGGTTTGTCAGGCGCTTCGTCAGAATATAAGAACTGCGCACTACAAAACGTAACCTATTTGTACTTGTTTTTACGAATCAAGATCTCCAAATAATCCATAACAACAATAGCCTTTGCCTTAGTGCCGGCAATAGAAGGTGAAGTCACGTAACGCCCCTGCATCACAATAGTCGGTACACCATCAATACGATAGGTTTCTGCTAACTGCCTTGCAGCGCGCGCTTTGGAAACTACAGCAAATGAGCGATACGTGGCCAAAAAAGTATTGCGATCTATGCCTTGGGTAGTTACCCAGTCTGCGATCTCGCTTTCAGTTAGGAGGCGCTTATTTTCCTTATGCATGGCATACATGACTTTTTCATTCATAGCATCGCCTTTGCCCATAGCCTCTAGGGCATAGAACAACTGGCTATGCGGCATAAAGTCATCGCGGAAGGCAACCGGAACTCTTCTGAAGATAACATCTTTAGGCTGGCGCTTTACCCATGCGCTTAACTCCGGCTCAAAATCAAAACAATGTGGGCAGCCATACCAAAAAAATTCAATGACCTCGACCTTTCCCTGCGTCTCCACCGGCTGAGCTACGGGAAGAATGCGGTAGTCAAACCCCTCCTCGATCTTAGCGCTCTGGGCGTTTATCAAACCGGGGAAAGAGCCCGTCAACACTACTGCTGTGAATGCAAGAAAAGCACGTTTAGAAAAAGAGATCATGATTTGCTAGCTTTAATGATAGTTGGTTTAATGCCGATGCCAGTCAACTTATCACGCACCGGATTACTTTCGTCAATACTATTGTAAGGACCGACGCGAACACGCCACAAGGTGTTGCCCTCACTACTGACTTCGCTGAGTTGGGATTGAATACCCTGAATGGCTAGGTTCGCTTTTTGTGCATCTGCGTCAGCGCGCTTATTAAATGCGCCTACTTGTAGAAAATAAATTGCATCTGCTTTAGCGGCAGGTGCAGCAGGTGCAGTATTGGCATCTGCAGGCCTCTTACCATTTGCAAGATCACCAATCGGATCTGGTGCATTTGCAGCAGGCGCAGATGACTTACCTTGAAGTGGCCTGTTCAGATCAAGGGGCTCAGCAATAGGGGCGGCCTCTCCATCGGCGGGGACTACGCCAGACTTAATAGTTAACGGCAGATTCGGAGCACGAATACCGGGACGCTCCTGGGGCGTGTTCTTAGAGAGATAAAAGGCAATCACAAATGCAATTCCTAAGCCAGCACCTAGACCCAGAATAAAACCCAGAATAGTACCGCCGTATTCTGAACTCGATACATTTGTCTGTAGATTCATTTTTTTCATCGCGTATCTATCCTTCATATATTGCACTGCGTATGACTCTCACTGTTCTTTTATTCGTATAGCTTACATCTTAGCTGGAGCAGAGACGCCCAGTAGTTTTAAACCATTCTCTAAGACTTGGCGAGTGGCCGATAGTAAAGCCAAGCGAGCTAGCTTTAACGCAGGATCATCAACCAGCACTCGATCTGCGCTATAAAAAGTATGGAAATCACCTGCTAAGTCACGTAAATAAAATGCTAAGGCATGTGGTGCTAAATCTGCAGCTGCATCTGTGAGCATTTCTGGATATTCAGCTAAACGCCGTAACAAATGATCCGAAGCCTTACTTTGCAACAAAGAGAGGTCTGCGGCTTTAAGGTCCGATAGTTGTCCGCCCCATTGGTTCAAAATAGAGCAAATCCGTGCATGCGCATATTGCACATAAAAAACAGGGTTTTCATCATTTTGCTGAAGGGCCAAATCAATATCAAATATGAACTCGGTATCCGCTTTACGAGAAATCAAAAAGAATCGAACAGCATCTCTTCCCCGTTGCAATGCGAGCTCACGCTCACTAGTCGTCATTTCTGGAGTAATGCCACCAGACCACTCCACCAAATCACGCACAGTCACGTAAGATCCTGCGCGCTTAGAAATTTTTACTTCCTCACCGTTACGCATTACCGTCACCATCTTATGCAAGACATAATCTGGGTACGTTTTTGGAATATCCCACTCGCGTTTTTTTGCTACGCCCTGCAATCCTGAGCGCACACGAGCAATAGTGCCATGGTGGTCACTGCCCTGCACATTGATCACCTTCTCAAAGCCACGTTGCCACTTACTGGTGTGGTACGCCACATCAGGCACAAAGTAGGTAAAGCTGCCATCAGACTTGCGCATCACACGGTCTTTATCATCACCATCATCCGTTGTTTTGAGCCAGAGGGCGCCCTCGGATTCATAAGTCTTACCGATACTCTGTAGATCATCCACAATTTGAGCAACACTGCCATCGGTATATAAAGAAGATTCTAAATAGTAGCAATCAAACTTCACGCCAAAAGTTTGTAAATCAATATCTTGCTCATTACGCAAATAAGCTACTGCAAATTCTCGAATTGCCTCAACCTTATTTGCATCTGTTAAGTCATCACGATAAGCTGGTGAGGCTTGATATGCAACGGCAATCTCCGCAATATATTCGCCGTTATAAGCTTGCTCTGGCCAACCCGGATCCGTTGGCTTTAAACCATTTAAACGCGCCTGCACCGAAAGGGCTAGATTTGCGATCTGTACACCTGCATCGTTGTAATAAAACTCACGATGCACATCAACTCCCTGCGTAGACAGTACATTGGCTAGCGCATCACCGAGTGCCGCTTGGCGACCATGGCCAACATGCAATGGCCCCGTTGGATTAGCGGAAACAAACTCAATCATCGCTTTGCTGACTGGAGTGATGCCTGGCATCACCCGCCCAAATGCAGGGCCTGCTGTCAGGATTTCTTGAATCACTGTTGTTTTGGCAGCATTCGTTAGACGAAAATTAATAAATCCTGGGCCAGCGATCTCGCAACTAGTGATAAGGTCGGCATATCCAGCCTGCTGTTGCAAACGCTCAACAATGGCTTGAGCCAACTCTCTTGGATTTAGCTTCCACGCCTTCGATAGCTGAAGTGCAATATTACATGCGACATCGCCATGATCCACTGCCTTAGGGCGCTCCAGGCGGGGTTGGGGTGTATCTGCTAAGTTGCGCTCCTGGGCCAAGCCCTGAAGTACCGCACTGAGCATCTCAATTAAATGATTTTTATTAGTTAACAGCATAGTTCAATGAGTTTATCAGGTGGTAAGCTATGGAAATGATCTATAAATTTCGCTCAAAGGCAGGTCCAGATGTCATCATGCTGGCTGACCTCAGTCAGCGCATATTTGATGTCTTGAATCGCCCACTTGAGTCTAGGGGAATTCTGACAGCAGAGCAGCTACCCTCCCTGATCAGTTTATTAGAAACTGCCATCCTAAAAGACCTGGAAGATCGCGCCCAACAGGATTTAAGAAGCCAAGAGGGCGGCGAGAGGCCAAAACTGGTAGACCGACTAGGCCAACGAGCCTATCCTTTTCTAGAGCTCATGAAACAAGCTAAAGCAAAAGATGAGCCAGTGATGTGGGGCGTTTAGAAAATATCGCGCCGGCATCACCCCTGATTTAATCGATCAAACTCGCCAATTGACGACGAATATCCTGAACATCTTCGCCTCTGCGCTTCGCCATATCTTCAACCTGATCAGCAGAAACCTTGCCCACATTGAAATAACGGGCTTCTGGGTGAGCCAAGTAAAAACCGCTCACACTAGATGCTGGATTCATTGCCATAGACTCGGTTAAGGTCATTCCGATATCTTCGGACCCGATGACGCGCAATAAATCTTGCTTTACCTCATGTGCTGGACAAGCAGGGTAGCCGGGTGCGGGACGTATACCGCGATATTGCTCATCGATCATCTGATCATTAGTCAATAACTCATCCGTTGCATAACCCCATAGATCAGTGCGTACGCGATGGTGCATTAACTCCGCAAACGCTTCAGCCAGACGATCTGCCAAGGCCTTTAACATAATGGCACTATAGTCATCGTGCTTTGCCTGAAACTCTGCAACTTTCTTCTCCACGCCGTGGCCAGTAGTGACTGCAAAGCAACCTAGATAATCCGCAACCCGTGAATCTTTTGGAGCCACATAGTCTGCCAAACATCGATTAGGGCGGCGTACCCCATCGACTATCGGACGCTCACCTTGCTGGCGTAAGTTATGCCATACAAATAGCGGATGCTCACGAGCTTCATCGCTATACAAAACGATGTCGTCGCCGACAGTATTGGCAGGATAGAAAGCAACGACAGCGTCAGCCTGTATCCATTGCCCCTTGATCAGCTTATCTAATAACACCTTGGCATCTTCAAATACCTTACGCGACTCAACCCCAACAATCTCATCGTCCAGAATCGCTGGAAACTTTCCGGCTAAATCCCAAGTTTGAAAGAAAGGAGTCCAGTCAATATATTTTGCGATGTCGCTAAGAGCAAAATTCTTGAAAATACGGCGACCAATAAACTTCGGTTTCTCAGGCACATAATTTGCCCAATCAATTAATTCCCGATTCTTACGTGCAGCCTCCAGAGAAATCGTTGGCGCTGCCTTTTTATTTGCATGTTGTTCACGAATACGAACGTAATCATCTCTCAAATCTTGAACAAACTTCTTTGAGCCTTCATCCGACAGTAGGCTCGATGCCACAGATACAGATCGGGAAGCATCTGGCACATAAACTACTGGACCATCATAGTGTGGGGCAATCTTCACAGCGGTGTGCACACGTGAAGTTGTCGCGCCACCAATCATCAAGGGAATTTGACGCTCACGGAAATAATCATCGCGTTGCATTTCTTGCGCAACATAAGTCATTTCTTCAAGTGAGGGGGTAATCAAACCCGACAAACCAACGATATCCGCCTTCTCTTCTTTAGCGCGCTTTAAGATTTCTGCACAGGGAACCATTACGCCCATATTGGCAACTTCAAAGTTATTACATTGCAGCACCACCGTCACAATATTTTTACCAATATCGTGCACATCGCCCTTAACCGTGGCCATCACAATCTTGCCTTTAGCTTTAGCTTCTCCGCCTGAGGCAATATGTAAGCGCTTTTCTTCTTCGATATAAGGAATCAAAATTGCCACAGCCTGCTTCATGACGCGCGCACTTTTGACAACCTGCGGCAAGAACATCTTTCCCTCGCCAAATAAATCACCAACGACATTCATGCCATCCATGAGTGGGCCTTCGATTACCTCAATTGGCCTACCACCAGAACCCATAATTTGGGCGCGTAACTCTTCTGTATCTTCTTCGATAAAGTTTGTAATGCCATGGACTAGGGCATGAGTCAAACGATCACGTACTGCAGATTCACGCCAAACCAAGTTCTCTACTTGTTTAGCGCCACCGCCTTTAAATTGGTCAGCAATATCGAGTAATCGCTCAGTTGGCGTTTTGCCCTCTTTTTCCTTAAAGCGATTCAGAACAACATCCTCAACCCGCTCTCGCAAATCTGAGTCTAAGTCAGCGTACACCCCGAGTTGACCTGCATTGACAATCCCCATATCCATACCCGCCTGAATGGCGTGATACAGGAACACAGTATGAATAGCCTCACGCACACGATCATTACCGCGGAATGAGAAACTCACATTTGATACACCGCCACTGACTTTGGCACCGGGAAGATTTTCTTTAATCCAGCGCGTAGCATTTATAAAATCTACTGCATAGTTATCGTGCTCTTCAATGCCGGTAGCAATCGCAAAGATGTTGGGATCAAAAATAATATCTTCAGCTGGGAAATCAAGCTCATTAACCAAAATCTCATAACAACGCTGGCAAATTTCGGTCTTGCGCTTAAACGTATCCGCTTGACCTGCCTCATCAAATGCCATGACGACACTAGCAGCGCCGTAACGACGAATTAAGCGCGCCTGCTTTCTGAAAGACTCTTCACCCTCTTTTAGGGAGATAGAATTCACAATCGGCTTACCTTGAACACACTTCAGGCCAGCTTCAATTACGCTCCACTTTGAGGAATCGATCATGATGGGAACCCGTGCAATGTCGGGCTCAGAGGCGATCAGGTTTAAGAAGCGACTCATTGCCGCTTCTGAATCCAACATCGCTTCATCCATATTGATATCAATAATTTGAGCGCCATTTTCGACCTGCTGTCTTGCCACCGCCAAGGCTTCGTCAAATTGATTATTTAAAATCATACGGGAGAAAGCTTTAGATCCGGTGACGTTTGTGCGCTCCCCAATATTGACGAAACGCAAATCCCCTGTGACATTAAATGACTCTAATCCAGAGAGTCTCATTGAAGGTATTGCTGATTTATTTTTTTGATTGCTCATGCTCACGCCTCCACACTCTCACGATAGAAAACGCGGGGCTTACGCTTAGCAACTGCTTGTGCAATCGCACGAATATGATCAGGCGTCGTTCCACAGCATCCACCAACGAGATTAACAAGGCCATCTTTTGCAAATCCATCAACCAAACTTGAAGTAATGTCAGGCGTCTCATCAAAACCGGTGTCACTCATCGGGTTAGGCAAGCCCGCATTTGGATAGCAAGAAACTGCGGCATCGCAGATGCGCGCGAGTTCGGCGATATAAGGGCGCATCAGTGCAGCCCCTAAAGCACAGTTCAATCCAAAAGTCAGCGGCTTGATATGACGTAAGCTATTCCAAAACGCCTCGACTGTTTGGCCAGACAAAATCCGTCCAGAGGCATCCGTTACCGTTCCCGAAATCATGACTGGCAAACGCTCACCTGTTTCCTCAAAGAATTCATCCAAAGCAAATAAAGCGGCTTTTGCATTCAAGGTATCAAAAATAGTTTCAACCAAAAATAAATCGACACCGCCAGCAAACAGTCCTTCGATCTGCTCGCGATATGAAGAACGTAATACATCAAAGGTGACGTTGCGCGCACCTGGATCATTTACATCCGGAGAAATACTGGCCGTCTTCGGTGTAGGCCCAATGGCTCCGGCAGCAAAACGGGGTTTATCGGGTGTACTATATTTTTCACATGCAGCCCGGGCTAATTGAGCAGAAATAATATTCATTTCTCGTGCCAAGCCAGCCATTTTGTAATCCTCTTGAGCTACCGAGGTTGCGCCAAACGTATTGGTTTCAATAATGTCCGCACCAGCATCTAAATACTGCTCATGAATCTTGCTGATAATGTGGGACTGGGTCAGAACCAATAATTCATTATTACCCTTAACATCGCTCGCATGGTCGGCAAAACGTTGACTAATAGGAAGTCCACGATAGTCTGACTCGCTCAACTTATATTGTTGAATCATCGTGCCCATAGCGCCATCCAAAATCAGAATACGCTGCTTTAGAAGCTCAGGAAGTGCCTGGCCACGAGTATAAGACTGGGATAAACCATTAGATTGCATTGCTTGACCGAAATTGTTCTCTAGAATCTCTTATTCTATTGGTAAAAGCTATTTTTATCTCACCCGGAGCCACCTATGTTTGGAACTATTCCCGAATTCAATCAAAGCCTTGAAATGCTTAAAACCATGTGGGGTCAGGGAGCGGCTGGTCAACCAGGTCAGTTTCCCTTCACTACAGATGCCTCTAAGGCTGCTGGGGGCTTTGGTGCTGCGTTCCCCGGCCTAGATACTGATGAGCTAGAGAAGCGTATTAAAGACCTCAAAAGCGTCGAAAATTGGCTCAACCTCAACCTTAATATCCTGAAATCTACTATCCAAGGCCTAGAAGTTCAACATGCCACCATGATGGCACTTAAATCTTTTGGAGATGCTGTTTCGGCTTCGGCAGCTGCAGCCACTGGAACAACTGAAGATTCAGGAGCCAGGGCTACAAAAGCAAGTAGTACAACTAGGCCACGGAAAACCGCAAAACGCCGTCCTCGCAAAGCTGGCGATGCAACACACCTCGACGAAGTAGGTAATTAAGATGGGCGATTGCTTCGCCCATTGCAAACGTCATTTGGTGAATATCGAGCTCTCGCTTAAATAACACTGGGACGATCTCACGAGCTGTTGCCGGCAGGTGACAGGCACCAATGGTCTCTGCCAAGCGGTCATCATGATGGGCTTTCAGCTGCGCGATACGTGGCTTCATTCCTGTAAATGGTTTGCCATGCGATGGCAATACCAAAGTGTCGTCTGGCAAAGGTAGGTATCGATCTAACGAGCTGAGATAGAGACCCAGGGGATCTGCATCCGGATCTGCATCATAGACACTCACGTTTGTAGAAATGCGGGGTAACAACATGTCCCCAGAAATGAGGACACCTAAGGCGCTACAAAATAAAGAGGCATGCTCCGGCGCATGACCAAACCCCATAATGACTTGCCACTCATGGCCACCAATACAGATCTTTTCGTTATCAATAATACGACGATACTGACGCGGAACGCCTGGCACCATATTGCTGTAATAACTAGAGCGCGCCCGAATTTTTTCTAAATCTTCAGGTGCACTTAATCCATGTTTCTGAAAATGATCAGCAGAGCCCCCGCCACCAGCCCTAGCACCTACAGAAGCGCCACCCTCTTTATGACTGAGCCACTGCGCAGTCAAGTAATCCGTCATCGAGATCCACATAGGGACCTGCCATTTTTCACAAAGCCACTGCGCAAGACCAATATGATCTGGATGCATATGGGTCACAATCACCCGCACAATCGGTAAGCCATCTAATTGTGTTGCAAAAATTTGCTCCCAAGCAGCTTGGGTTTCATCATTAGAAATACCGCAGTCCACAATCGTCCAGCCCTCAACCCCTTCAAATACATCGCGCAAGAGCCACAAATTAATATGGTCCAAGGCAAATGGAAGACGCATGCGTAGCCAGCGCACACCAGGTGCCAGCTCTATTGTGCTGCCAATCTCCGGGAGGGCTTCTACTAAGGGATAATGGATTTCAGTATTGACTTGTGAAGATTTATTCATGAGGGATATCTAGCCGTTCTGTTCTTTTTTCTTTCATTTTCAATCTCATCTCTTTTTACTGAAAATATTGTGACAACAACTTCATCGCCCTGCATCAACTGGTGTGATATCGATCCAGCAAATGGTTACTGTTTTGGCTGTTTTCGCACGCTTGCAGAAATTGCTGATTGGTCCAATCTATCCGATTCAGAGAAGCTTGGGGTCTGGGAAACCTTAAAGGTTCGCAAATCCCAAGCCGGCTAGTCCGTTATCGATTTACGTCAACAATGACGCGGCCGCGAACGTTACCCGCCATCAACTCTGAAGCGTATTTGATAGACTCCTCCAGGCTAATTTCATGAGAGATTGCTTCTAAGGTTTGCAGGTCTACCAATGAAGCCAATTGCTCGTAGGCAGCAATTCGTTTTGCGCGCGGTACGGTAACACTGTTAATGCCATACAAGGTTATGCCACGCAAAATAAATGGTGCAACACTCGAGGGAAAATCCATGCCCTGAGCAAGCCCACAGGCCGCGACAGCGCCATCGCTTTTTGTTTGCGCGCAGGCATTAGCCAAAGTATGACTGCCAACGCTATCGACCACCGCAGCCCAACGCTCCTTAGCTAATGGTTTGCCAGGGGCAGACAAGATGGCGCGATCAATCACTTCAGCAACACCCAATTTCCTCAAATAATCTGCCTCCTCCAGGCGACCAGTGCTAGCAACCACGGTGAAGCCTAATTTACTTAAAAGCGTAATGGCAAAACTGCCAACACCACCGGCAGCGCCTGTTACTAAGACCTCGCCATCGCTTGGCTTGAGCCCATGCTTTTGCAATGCCATGACACACAGCATGGCGGTATAACCTGCCGTACCAATAGCCAGAGCTTGCTTTGGTGTAAACCCTTTGGGCAAAGGAATTAGCCAATCTGCTTTTACACGTGCCTGCTGAGCTAAGCCACCCCAGTGACCCTCACCGACGCCCCAGCCATTTAAGAGCACCATATCGCCCACTTTAAAGTCGGGACTACTGCTTTCCATAACCTCACCCGCAAAGTCAATGCCGGGAACCATGGGAAAGCTTCGAACCACCGGACCTTTGCCCGTAATAGCCAAACCATCTTTGTAATTGAGCGTGGAGTACGACACCTTTACCCTGACTTCCCCCTCGGGAAGGCTGGCCTCGTCTACCTGAGCAAGCTCAGTCCGATAACCTTGATCATCCTTATTTACCAAAATAGCTTTAAACATATATTTTCCTTTTAAATGCATCGCAATCTTTGCAACTGACGCCATAACCCTGCAATAGGTTTATTCTTGTGAGCATAGCTAATTATGGGGGTTTCCATGAAAAAAATTCTACTAGTATTAACGATCATTTCCGGCCTAATGCTGACAGGCTGCTACTCAAGCCAAATTAATATGTCTATGGGTAATATGCGCCTCATCAGCTCTAGCGCTTCACCACAAGAGGTCATGGATTTTGCTACTGCTGCCTGCAAGAGCGATTTCTATCAAGGTGCTAGTTTTTTATCCAAAGCAGGCAAGGAATATCGATTTAAGTGTGTAAAGGCTGAAGAAAATGAAATCTTCACGCCTATTCCTGGCACGATGATCCCCGCAGGAGTCCCTGCACCAATCAGCAAATAACTAACCATTACAAATTAAGTCGACATGACCCCATTTACTTCACATGAGCTTCGCAAGGGCTTCTCTTCCTTTGCTACGGGAGTCACTGTTATTACCTGCATCGATGCAGATCAAAACGCCCATGGCATCACAATCAGCTCGTTTAATACAGTATCGCTAGAGCCACCGCTCATTCTGTGGAGCCTGAAGAAGCACTCTCGGCTGATGCCGAATGTAGAAGTAGGTCACATTCAATTAATTCATGTACTAGAGCGCTCTCAGGAGGCAATGGCCATGCACTTTGCCACTGTTAAGGAAAATCAGTTTATCAACATTGCTCACAAAATTGCAGCAAGTGGTCTAACGCAAATCGAAGGTTGCGCCGCTTACTTCGAATGTGAAACGGTTTCTGTTCATACCGGCGGTGACCACAACATTATTGTTGCCAAAGTGCTCAATCTAAAACACTCGCCCGATAGTCAACCGCTTATCTTTGCTCATAGCCAATTCCTCGGGCTTAACTTAGCCGAGCTGAAAACAGTCTAATTTGCTGCAGTTCCAACAATAGGAAACACCATGATGCGTCTATGGGGAAGAAACAGTTCCATTAATGTCCAAAAAGTTCTTTGGTGCCTTGCAGAGCTAGGCCTAAAAGAGGGTGTTGATTTTCAGCGAATTGATGCTGGCCTTCATTTTGGAGTCAACCGTACCCCCGAGTTTCTAAAGATGAATCCTAACGGCTTAGTGCCCACCTTAGAGGATGGTGGTCACGTATTGTGGGAGTCTAATACGATCTTGCGCTATCTCGCACATCAACATGATCAATCAAAGCACTTCTCTACTGATATTACGCAGCAATATCAATCTGAGAAATGGATGGACTGGCAGCTGGGCACTATGTGGCCCGCCTTGCGACCTGTATTTATAGGTCTTACTCGTACACCTGAAGATGAACGTAACTACGGGGCTATTCAAAAAGCCTACGAAGATACAAATCAGTTACTTTCCTTTCTTGATCAGGAGCTAGCTGGTAAAGCATATTGCTCTGGCGATACGTTTCACATTGGCGACATTGTGCTCGCATTATGTGTCAGTCGCTGGATGATGCTCCATGATGCCTTTCCAAATCGAACCGGCCCACGAGCAACGCTACTTAATATCGACGCCTGGATGAAGCGCATCGAATCAGACACGCACTACAGCATTGTGGCTGAAAAGACTCTTAATATTGTGAAGTAAAAACAGTGCATTGTCTTCACCCTTTGGCCGGCTACTGTTGCTTAAATTTTCTCTGATGGTGGTCTGCGCCAATAAATAGATACATCGCAGGTACAACAAAGAGTGTAAATAAAGTGCCTATAGATAGCCCCGTAAAAATGACAATACCCATTGACTGACGACCTGCTGCCCCAGCACCCGAAGCAATAACTAAGGGAACTACACCCAGCACCATTGCTGCAGTAGTCATCAAAATCGGGCGCAGACGCACACTACTCGCCTCCACAATCGCGTCTACCTTACTGCGGCCAGCCTCTTGAAGCTCGTTTGCAAACTCCACAATCAAAATACCGTGCTTACTAATTAATCCCATTAGGGTCACTAAACCGACCTGGGTATAGACATTCAAAGTCGTAAATCCAAGGTTGATAAAAATCAGTGCGCCAAATAAAGCGAGGGGCACTGATACGAGAATCACAATCGGATCACGAAAGCTTTCGAACTGTGCAGCAAGGACTAAAAACACAATCAGAATCGCGAAGAACATCGTCACCAGAAAGCCACCAGACTCGGCCATAAACTGACGCGATGGCCCTGCGTAATCGATCGTGTATCCACTTGGCGCAACTTCTTTTAAGGTTTCCCGCATGAAAGCCAAAAGATCTGCCTGAGAAATAAAAGGTGTACTCACGCCAGAGATAGTCGCGGAGTTTAACTGTTGAAAGTGATTGATCGACTGCGGAACCACTTTTTGCTCAATAGTCGCAATTGTTCGTGCCTGTATCATCTGCCCGCTTGGCGTACGAATGTAGTAATCCAAGATCTGGTCCGGATTAAGACGATCTACCTGCTTTACTTGAGGAATGACCCGATAAGATCGGCCCGCAACAGAGAAGTAGTTCACGAAACCGCCGCCGAGCGCTGCTGACAATGCACTTCCTACTTGTTGCTGAGTCATTCCTAATGCCGCAACTTTTTCACGATCAATCACTAAAACATCTTGGGGTTTATCAATCTTTAAATCAGAATCAACAAAAAAGAAATTGCCGCTTCGACGCGCCTTATCTAATACCGCTTGAGATACCTCATTGAGCAAGGCATATGATTCTGTTGTATTTATGACCACTTGAACTGGAAGTCCCTGTGCGCCTGGCAATGCAGGGAATTGAAACGCAGCTACACGAGCACCAGCAATCGTATTCCACTTATTTTGCATATCTTGCTGGAACTTTGTAGCGTCTCGGCTACGATCACCCCAATCTTTTAGCAACACGCCACCAAAGCTACTTGTCGGACTAGTAATTTGAAACATTTGCTCATACTCAGGTTCTGCGCTTGCTATTTGATAAATCTGATCAGCGTAGGTCTGCATCTGATTGACCGTACTATTGGGCGGCCCAGATGCCTGCATCAAAACAATGCCCTGGTCTTCGGTAGGCGCTAGTTCAGAACGAGCAGTGGCGTAAAGATAGGCTACACCTCCTAAGAGAATGACTCCCATCACAATAATGACCTGCCAGGTATTGAGCAACTCACGTAAGGTAGCTTGATAGCTGTTGTGCACTCGCTCAAAAATACGATCAATCTTTTGTACAAAAGGCGATGATTCTTGTTGCTCAGTAAAAATTTTAGAGCACATCATTGGTGAAAGCGTTAAAGCAATCAACCCAGAAACTGCCACAGCACTAGCCAAAGTAAATGCAAACTCTGTAAACAAGGCACCTGTTAATCCACCCTGAAAACCAATCGGAATATAAACAGCGATCAATACCACCGTCATCGCCAGAATCGGACCACCTAATTCACGTGCGGCAATCAGCGAGGCCTCTAACGGAGACTTTCCTTCCTTCATGTGGCGATCAACGTTTTCCACCACAATAATCGCATCATCAACCACTAAGCCAATAGCAAGAACCAAAGCGAGTAAGGTCAGTAAATTAATCGAGTACCCTAAGATCTGCATTAAGAAAAAAGTACCAATTAAAGAGAGTGGCATTGCAATCACAGGAACAGCTACTGCACGAGCACTACCCAAGAACAAGTAAATCACTACTGTCACAATCAGCAGCGCCTCTAGCAGCGTGGCAACTACCTCATCAATAGAGGTGGTAATAAATTTAGTCGAGTCATAGACTACCTTGCCAGAAACGCCTGTCGGCAACTGCTTCTGAATATCCGGAACCGAAGCCCGAACCCGCTCAGCAACGTCTAATAGGTTGGCCTGTGGTGCGACCTTAATTGCAATAAAGACAGACCGCTTTCCACTAAATGCAACATTCGTGTTGTAGTCCTCAGACCCCATATTGACAGTGGCAACTTGGTCTAAATACACAATGTTGACACCATCTTTTTTAATGACTAATTTTCGGAATTCATCTAGTGTGTGTAGATCGGTGCCGGCGACTAAATCTACCGCGACCATGTCGCCCTTGGTGCTACCTAGCGCTGAAAGATAATTATTTGCAGCCATCGCATTGTAGACGTCATCAGCGGCCACCCCAAGACCAGCCATTTTTTCTCGATCTAACCATGCTCTGAGGGCAAACTTTCTACCCCCGGTAATTTCAGCATTCTGCACGCCATCAATCGAATCTAACTTAGGCTTAACAACGCGAAGTAAATAATCTGTAATTGCATTATTTGGCAAATCATCACTATAAAACCCCATGTACATCGCTGCAGTTGATTGCCCTATTTGTACCGTCAAGACTGACTGCTGGGCCTGTGGTGGTATTTGATTCTTGACCGAGCTAATCTGCGTCTGAATCTGTGTCAACGCTGCATTAGAGTCATAGTTCAGTTTCAGTGTAGCGGTAATTGTAGATAGGCCGCTAACGCTCATTGAAGAGAGGTAATCAATCCCCTGTGACTGAGCAATAGCGGTTTCTAATGGCTGTGTAATAAATCCAGCAATGGTTTCAGGATCAGCGCCATAGTAGGCGGTTGTAATCGTCACAACCGCATTTTGTGTTTGTGGATATTGATTGACTGGAAGAGAGCCCAGTGCCTTCAATCCAAAAACCAAAACGAGTGCACTCACAACCAATGACAACACTGGCCTACGAATAAAAATATCAGTCCAATTCATCTAGGACTTATTCCTGTGGTTGTGGGTTTGGTGAATTACCAGGCTGCACCTGATTATTCACAATGAGTGGCGTGCCATTCTTGAGCTTGAGCTGCCCGCTGGTCACCACCGTAGCGCCCTCATCAAGCCCCTTCAAGATCGCTACTTGGTCACCTCGGGTTAATCCTGTAGTCACAAACACTTGTTGCGCCTCTAACACAGGCTTGCCTTTTTTATCCTTCTTACCCATATCCTTGGCTATAAATACCGTGGAGCCATATGGGTTAAAAGTAATCGCCGTTTGAGGTAAGGTCAAGAACTTCACCTCCTCGCCTAATTTGATATTCACGTTTGCGAACATACCCGGAAGTACTTTTTTATCAGGATTAGCCAGCATCGCTTCAACCTGAATATTCCGCGTATTAGTATCAACTTTTGGACTCACAGCAGTGATCTTGCCAGTAAAGTTGGCACCTTTAAATGCATCAGTAGTCACGACAATTTCCTGACCCACCTGAATTTGGGCGGCAGTACTTTGGGGTAAATTAAAGTCCACAAAAATTGGGTCTAAAGTCTGCAAAGTAAGGAGCTTGTCACCAGGGTTGACATACTGCCCTGGATTCATCATCACAATACCTACACGCCCACTGAAGGGTGCCTTCAAATTCTTTTTGGCAACTAAGGCTTTCTGTTGCTCAACCTGAGCTTGTTTAGATGCCGCATCCGCCTTACTGGTATCGAAGACGTTCTTACTAATCGCCTGAATAGCAAGCTGCTGTCTGTCACGCTCATTAATCACTTTCGCCAAATCAGCCAGCGCTTTTAAGGAATTCAATTGGGCTATATCAGAGGCATCATTTAATTTAATCAAAAGATCGCCTTCCTTTACATCCATACCAGATTTGATGGGTACCGCCTGGACAAGACCACCAATCTCAGTACTCAGGTCTACTCCTCTAAAGGCACGTATATTGCCGACACTAGATAACTGTGGCTGCCACTGACTGCTAGCGACCACGATGGTAGAGACTGCTGCAGGAGGTAAACCCATACCAGCAATAAAATGTTTAATCATGAATGTCTTTAGTTGATTAAAGCCAAAGATCAAACCTAGCAACAAAAATACGCCGCATAACATGATCGTCATACGACGGCGTAGAGGAGTCATTGCCTGCAACTTGGCATACGCCTTGGTTTTCATAAAACGTTCGCGAGGACGTAATTTTTCACCAATATGCATCCATGCTGATTTCGTCTTGCTCCACACCATGCTGAACTTTTCGCGAAGTTGCCACTCTTTAGCCTTTAACAATATCCAGGCCCACAAGGCAGAGATTGCTTGACTGACCTGAGTTTTAATTAGTTCCAGAAGTTTCATTTTGATCTTTGTTCGCTATGTCTTTTGGTTGAAAAGCTGGACCGGTACGATTCCACCAGCCTCCACCTAATGCTGCAAATAATGCTGCGGTATCTGAGAATCGAGTTGCTTGCGCAGAAACCGATTTCACTTTCGCTATTTGATATTGATTTTGATAATAGAGGACTGCTAAGTAACTAGCTGTTCCTAACTTGTACTGCTGCTGTACTAAATCTAAAGTCTCGTAAGCGTAGCGCTCTGCATCAGATGCAGACTTGAGAGCTTGGGCGCCCGTCTCTAAGGCGCGCAATGAATCTGCCACTTCCTGAAAAGCCTTCAGCACCGTTGCCTGGTATTGAAAAACTGCTTGCTCATAATTGGCCATCGCACCACGACGTTGGGCTAACAGTTGCCCACCCTGAAATAAAGGCTGAAAAATGCCGCCTGCAATAGACCAGAGAGCGGCATTTGGTCCAAATAGGGCATTACTTGTCAGTGCCGCTGAACCGATAGCCCCTGTAATATTAAATTGGGGTAATAAGTTTGCTGTAGCAACGCCAACCAAGGCATTCGTTGCTTTTAACTGCGCTTCTGCTGCACGAACATCGGGCCGCTGTCGAACTAGACTAGAAGGCACTGATAGCGGAAGCTTCTCCGGCAACTGTAGCGCTTTTAAATCAAACTTTGTGATGCCTGCATTGCTTGGTAGCTCTCCAACCAAGACTGCCAATTGGTTACGAGCAAAAGCAAGATTACGCTCATAAGTAAATAAATCTACTTGTGAGTTCGATACCAAGGTTCTTTGTGAGGTCACATCCACCCTAGAAACGGTCCCAATCAACAACTGCTGCTCGGTCACCTCAGCTAGATTGGTTTGCGCCTTCAGAATCTCTTCTGTTGCCTGCATTTGCGCGCGGAGAGCGGCCTCGCGCACTGCACCTGTAACAATATTTGCTGTTAAGGACAGGTATGCACCCTCTAGCTGAAACTGAGCAATTTCCGCTTGGGCTCTAGCACCCTCGACTGCACGTCGAGCCCCACCGAATACATCAAGCTTATACGTCACATTAACCGAAGCGTTATAAAGATTATAAGTGTCAGAGCCGTAAGGCAGTCCGTATATTGAGGAGGGCTGAAGCTGCCGAGTGACACCTCCACCTAAACCAATCGCTGGAAAATATTGTCCGCCTACTTGGGCACTAACGTTTTCCTGGCTTGCCCTGAGGGCCGCATCTGCCGCCCCAAGATTGGGATTTTGTTGCAGGGCTTTTTTGATGAGTATGTCCAGCTCAGGGGATTTAAATAACGTCCACCACTGCGCTTCAATATCAGCCCCCTCCATAAACTCCTGATTAGTACCGCCAGGAACTCCAGGCGCTGTAGTTAGCTTTTTAGAAAGAGTGGTTTCGGTATAAGTAGCCGTATTGGGAGCGCTTGGCTGTTTGAAATCAGGGCCAACCGCACATGCAGAAAGGAGTCCTGCCGAAACCAGCAAAGACAAACGCCAAACAAAATCATCTTTTAGACCAAACATGAGCTGTAACAAATATCCTTTTCTATAAGGGTTATTTGAACACACTTTTCTCAATTGGATAAGCTAACACCTTGATTTGAATAATAAAATTGTTCACAAAATAGACCGGAAGTCAAACTCCATTTTTAATCCACTATTTTTTAATTGGCCACCATCCCAAATGCACCGTTATTAAAATCATCTATAGCTTGGCTAATCTCATCTTGAGTATTCATCACAAAAGGGCCATGGCCAACAATAGGCTCATCAATCGGCTCGCCAGTAAGTAAGAGTGCAATGGAGTCTTCTAAAACCTCAATCTCAATTCCCTCACCTGAGCCACTAAACATCAACATCTGAGCATCTTTTGCGACTATGCCTCCACCGGACTGAATGGCTCCTCGTAAAACAACCAAGGAAGTATTCCAGCCCTGAGGAGCATCAATCATGGCATTCCCTTTTTTTAACCGGAGATCAATTACTTGCATTGGCGTAAAAGTACGGGCGGGGCCTACCGCTTCCTGAAATTCACCAGCAATCACCCGCGCTGTGCCTGCGTCACTGCGCAGCCCAACAACCGGGATCTGCTCATTGAAGATGGCTTGATAGTGCGGCGTGGTCATCTTATCTTTTGCTGGCAAATTAACCCAAAGCTGAACCATCTTTAAAACGCCGCCTCGTTTGGCAAAACCACTCGAATGAAACTCCTTGTGCAAAATACCCGCACCAGCAGTCATCCACTGCACATCTCCAGGGCCAATCACGCCACCTTGACCAGTGGAATCTTGATGCTCCACCTCTCCTTCATACACGATAGTAACCGTCTCAAAACCGCGGTGGGGATGCGAACCTACTCCCTTGCGAATAGTTGTTGGAAAGAATTCTGCTGGGCCAGCATAATCAAGCATCAAAAACGGACTCATTTGTTTTCCTAGGTTTTGGTAGAAAAATAAAGTGCGCACCGGAAAACCATCACCTACCCAATGCCCCTGATCGTTGCCTTGAGTACCTATTACCTTTTTCATTTTTTCCTAAGAAGCCCTACCAATGACAAGAGGATCTATTCGACCGTGACGCTTTTAGCGAGATTGCGTGGCTTATCTACATCCGTTCCCAGCATGCATGCCGTGTGATACGCCAATAGCTGTAAAGGAACTACATGCAAAATGGGTGAGAGATTACCGTAATGCTCGGGCAGACGAATCACATGAATCCCCTCATCGCTCACAATATCCGTGTCTTGATCCGCAAAAACATACAGCTTCCCACCGCGAGCCTTAACCTCTTGCATATTTGATTTGAGTTTTTCTAGTAATTCATCTTTGGGCGCCACGGTCACTACAGGCATCTTCTCCGTCACCAATGCAAGCGGACCGTGCTTCAATTCTCCAGCAGGGTAGGCCTCTGCATGGATATATGAAATCTCTTTGAGCTTTAGTGCGCCTTCCAGAGCAATCGGGTAGTGCATGCCACGACCTAAAAATAATGCATTTTCACATTTAACAAACGCATTACTCCAAGCAATAATTTGTGGCTCGAGTGCCAAGACAGCATGCAATGCTTTTGGTAGATGTCGTAATTCGCGCAGTAATTGTTTTTCAGACTCAGGAGTCATTCTTCCAGCACGCTTTGATAATGACACTGCCAATAAATAGAGTGCAACTAGTTGAGTGGTGAATGCCTTAGTTGAGGCAACCCCGATTTCTGTTCCAGCCTTTGTTAAGAAGCTCCATTTAGTCTCCCGCACCATCGCACTACTACCAACGTTACAAATCGATAGGGTATAGGAGTGCCCTAATGCCTTGGCATGACGTAATGCAGCCAAAGTATCCGCTGTTTCACCAGACTGAGAAACCACAACAATAAGCGTTTTTACATTAGGAACTGAGGTGCGATAACGATATTCACTGGCAACTTCAACTTGCGTCGGAATGCCAGCGATGTCTTCGAGCCAATATTTTGCAACACAAGCAGAGTAATAGCTCGTACCGCAAGCCAAGATCAAAATTTGATCAAACTGATTCCACTCGCTTACATCAGCGTGAAAGAGCTCCGGCCCAAAACTGGAGATATTAGCAAGCGTGTCTCCAATCGCCCGAGGCTGCTCAAAAATCTCTTTTTGCATGTAGTGCTGATAAGGGCCTAAGTCGACTGACTCTGATTGTGGCGGCATTGGCTTTTGCTCTCTTTGAGCAATCTGACCGGCATGATCAATAATCTGAATGGATTCTGCCTTCAAAATAGCGACATCTCCCTCCTCTAGATACATCATCGAATGGGCTCTACCAGCAAGAGCTAGCGCATCAGAAGCTAAAAAATGCTCCTTATCACCTAAGGCCACCACAAGGGGTGAACCGGCCCGTGCGCCAATTAATGTTTTGGGATTGTCTTGGGCAATAACACCAATTGCATATGCGCCATGTAGCTTGGGCAACACTGCTCTGACAGCGAGCTCTAAATCTTGTTGGCCCTGAGCCACATATTGTTGATGCACTAAATGAGCAATGACTTCTGTATCTGTTTCTGAGGTGAAAACGTATTCCGCAGCCTTTAATTGAGCACGCAGAATTTCATAATTCTCAATAATACCGTTGTGAACTACTGCAATCAAACCATTCGAAATATGTGGATGCGCATTCTGAGTATCGGGCTTGCCATGGGTTGCCCAACGGGTATGGGCAATACCCAATGTCCCATGAAAATCTTTGCCTTGCTCAGCTAACTCGGCGACACGGGCTGTCGTCCTCGCCCTTTTAATCGGGTGATGAACATCGGCATCGTCAATGACTGCAAAACCGCAGGAG
Organism: Polynucleobacter brandtiae; assembly: GCF_002797575.1. Classification (GTDB taxonomy): domain Bacteria; phylum Pseudomonadota; class Gammaproteobacteria; order Burkholderiales; family Burkholderiaceae; genus Polynucleobacter; species Polynucleobacter brandtiae. Next base: position 319,434 of record NZ_PGTX01000003.1, read on the forward strand.
TCATAACCACGATATTCCAGACGTCGCAGCCCCTCAACCAATACATCAACAATATTACGATGAGATACAGCGCCAACAATGCCGCACATTATTTTTTAACCTTAGTCAGTTTTACAGTAGGATTTTTAATCGCCAGCTTCTTTACTACTTTTTGGCCTTGCTTTACAGGGCGCTGCCACTCTATCGAAATTTGCTTTGCGCGTGATACCGTTAGCTGATGGGGCGGCGCATCTTTAGTTAAGGTTGTTCCGGCGCCTAATGTAGCACCGCGTCCAACTCTCACAGGGGCCACGAGCTGTGTATCAGAGCCAATGAAAACATCATCCTCAATGATGGTTTGATGCTTATTGACACCATCATAGTTACAGGTAATGGTTCCCGCTCCAATGTTGACTCTAGAGCCCACAATCGAATCGCCCACGTACGCTAAATGATTGGCTTTGCTGTTTGCTGCGATCTTGCTATTCTTAACCTCAACAAAGTTTCCTATATGTACATCATTAGCCAGATCCGCACCTGGCCTCAAACGAGCATAAGGACCAATCAATGAATGTGCGCCTACTTGAGCGCCATCAATATGACTAAAGGCATGAATAGACACTGCCTGACCAATACTACTGTTTCGAATGATGCAATAAGGACCAATCTTGGCGCCCGATCCCAACGTCACCTGACCTTCAAATACGCAGCCCACATCAATAGATACATCGATACCGCAATCAAGTGTTCCCCGCACATCAATCCGAGCTGGGTCAGCTAGCGATACACCGCCATCCATTAATTGCAGCGCGATGTTTTGCTGATGAACTCGCTCTAAGGCAGCTAACTGTTCACGGCTATTAACGCCAACGGTTTCATATTCAGCAGCCGCTTGAGCAGTCCGAATCGGAACACCATCTTTTACTGCCATCGCAATCACATCCGTTAAGTAGTATTCACCTTGCGCATTACTTGAACGCAAGGCTTTTAACCATCTCTTGAGAGAGCCCGTTGGCAGAACCATGATGCCGGTATTAATTTCTTGGATACCCTTCTGCTCAGGCGTCGCATCTTTTTCTTCCACGATCTCTTTTACTGAGCCATCAGCATCACGCACAATACGGCCATAGCCTGTTGGATCACTAAGATTCTGCGTCAGTAGTGCCAAAGCACTATCTTGGCCACGCACGCCATCTGCCAGGGCCACTAATTTAGCAAGTGTATTTGCACTAGTCAGCGGTACATCGCCATACAGAATCAAAGTAGGTTCATGTAGATCTAACTTAGGCAAGGCTTGCAGCAAGGCATGGCCCGTACCCTTTTGCTCTGCTTGTAGAGCAGTACTAATTTTGCTGAAGCTAGGGTCCTGCTGACTGATATTCTGGAGGAATGCTTTAACGTCTGTCGCTCCATGACCGATTACGACGATAGGAGCAGTTTTGGTATTTTTACCGAGTAGGGCTAAAGCAGTTTTGAGAACATGCTGGAGAAGCGGCTTCCCAGCCAAGATTTGAAGAACCTTGGGTAAGGCAGACTTCATCCGCTTTCCCTGCCCAGCAGCCAAAATGACGATGTTCATAAAGCAATATTATAAGACCCCTGAATGATCGTTCCACAGGCTATTTCGTCGATTTCTGCCTCATCTATCGCTTTATCCCCCAAAGACCTGGCGGCAATACCTGACAGCTCAGTCGAAATCTCTAGATTTTTGAAATCAAATGCTTCACCATCCATCAAATGAGAAGGAACAATGTGGTGCATCGAGCGGAATAGGTTTTCAACGCGGCCCGGGTACTTTTTCTCCCAGTCTCGCAACATGTCTTTCATTGCTCCACGCTGCAGGTTAGGCTGACTGCCGCATAAATTACAGGGAATGATTGGAAAGCTCATATCCACTGAGTAACGCTCAAGCAATTTCTCAGGGACATATGCCAGCGGTCGGATCACGATATGCTTTCCATCATCTGAGCGCAATTTTGGCGGCATCCCTTTTAGTTTTCCTGCAAAAAACATGTTGAGCATTAAAGTTTCTAAAATATCGTCGCGATGATGGCCTAATGCAATCTTCGTTGCTCCTAGCTCATCAGCAACACGATATAGAATGCCTCGACGCAAACGCGAACACAGTCCACAGGTTGTCTTACCTTCAGGTATTACGCGTTTCACTATGCTATAGGTATCTTGATTCTCAATATGAAATGGTACGCCTAATGCTGTTAAATAATTCGGCAAAATATCTTCAGGAAAATCTGGTTGTTTCTGATCAAGGTTGACGGCCACAATCTCAAAATTAATCGGGGCGCGCTCTCGTAACTTTAATAAAATGTCGAGCATGGCATAGCTATCTTTGCCACCCGAAACGCAGACCATCACTTTGTCGCCATCTTCAATCATGCCAAAGTCACCAATCGCTTGGCCCACTAAACGGCAAAGTTTTTTCTCAAGCTTATTTTCTTCAAGCACAACTTTGCGAATATCACCCATCGTCCCTGAATTCTTGTCTAGCACCTTACTCAAACCTTCTTCATTCGAAACACCTCAACCCCAACGGAATGGCAATCAAGATAGACATCCGGCTTAGCTGTACTGACCCTAGCGGCAATGACTTTAGGGTGCATTAGCATGGCAGCTACGATCTCATCGCAGAAAGTTTCCTGAAGCTGTATATGCCCATGTGAGGACAACTCCCTGATGGTTTCACGCATAAAGTCATAGTCCACAACCTCATCCAATTCATCGTTAGAGGGCGTATTGAGATTAAGCGGAATATATAAATCAACATTTAGAATAACGCGCTGCTCACCCTGCTTCTCAAATTCATGAACACCAATATTGATGTTAATTTCATAGTCACGCAAAAATAAGCGCCGGCATTCCATGAGTGCTGGATGAAAAGTAATATCTTGCATGAGTTTCCTGCTGTTAATCTTGATTAGTTTTAAACATCACATCGCGTGAAGAAGGGGCTAGATGCTGCCCACCGTCTACATACAAAGTGGTACCTGTGATCGCAGTAGAGCCTGCTAAAAATAAAGCAGCCTTCGTAATATCGCTTGGCGTGGAAGACTTACCTAGTGGCGTCATCGTATGCGCTTTAGCAAAACCGTCCTCTGTCTGATCACCAGACAATAAAGTAATTCCAGGCGCTAAACCCACTACTCTTAAGTGGGGTGCAAAATCAAAAGCTAGGATCTCTACCGATTGAAGCAGTGCCACTTTTGAAAGCGTATAAGACAAATGATCTGGATTTAAATTGATCAACTTTTGATCCAGCAACTGGATCACAGAAGGAACTACGGCCCCTGGAGTATCTTGCGTCCTCAAGACATTCTTCTGATATTCAAACATGCGCTGGGATAATAGAATGGGCGCAGTTAGATTGACCTGCATATGATTTTGCAAATTTTTAGCCGTTAGCGGCACATCCGAATTAGCGCGATCATATTCAAAAAGCGAAGCGCTGTTAACTAGGCACTGTAGATTGGAAAATGCGGCGACTACCGAACTGAAGAGCTGATTCACCTCATCCTCTTGAGCAAGATTTGCCTTGAAAGCTGCAGCCTTGCATCCCAATGCCTGAATTTCCGCAACAGTAGCTTGTGCCTGAGCCTCAGAATGGCCGTAATGAACGGCCACATCCCAGCCTTGGCGTGCGAATTCCATGGCAATATCTTGACCAAGACGCTTGGCTGCGCCAGTTACTAACACTGCCTTATTTTGTTGCATAGGGGTATTTGAACTCAAGTTCACTGAAATTCTCTTAGACTAGTGAGCTATGGATATTACCTTGACCAGCCTTGAAGCAGCTCATACAGAGCTACTCAAGCAGAAAATAATCTCTGAAATCCACTCAGAGGGCGGCAGAATAGCCTTTTCTAAATATATGGAAATGGCTTTATATGAGCCAGGAATGGGCTATTACAGCGCTGGTGCACATAAATTAGGGGTAGGTGGCGATTTCACTACCGCTCCTGAGCTAAGCCCCTTATTTGGAGCCGCTGTTGTTGCCAGTCTCCTGCCCGTCCTGGAGGCCCTCAAAGCACGGGGCCTTCCCACCCAAATCCTCGAATTTGGCGCAGGGACTGGCAAGCTAGCTCAGTCGATTCTCACGCGCTTGAGTGATCTCGACTTCCAGTTAGATCAATACAACATCCTTGAGATCTCGCCTGACCTTGCCCAGCGGCAAGCAGTGTGCCTGAAAACAAGCTGCGAAAGCCTTGGCCTGCAAACGAAATGCAATTGGCTTAGCAAGCTTCCCATTGACTTCAAGGGAATCATGCTCGCCAATGAAGTCATCGATGCGATTCCTTGTGAGGCCATTATTTATCAACATGGCTTTTGGCATTGGCATGACGTTGTACTTACAAATGGAAAGCTAGGCTGGCAAGTCGGCAAACCAATCGAGCAGTCCTTGCTACCCGAAACATTAGTTACCGACACCTTTTCTGAGGGCTACGTTACCGAGCTACACCTTCAAGCAAATGGATGGATGAAACAAGTTGCAGAACAACTGCATACCGGTCTCTTCCTCACTTTTGACTACGGATTTCCGGAAAGTGAGTACTACCATGCACAGCGGCTAGAGGGCACGTTAATGGGGCACCATCGACATCATGCAATTCAAGATCCTTTTTACCTTCCTGGTTTATGTGACTTAACTACGCACGTGGAATGGTTACAGATTGCGCATAGTGCACTAGAAGGTAATGCCGATGATGTCTTTCTCAACAACCAGGCGTCTTACTTACTCGATGCAGGGATTGGCGATATTGCCTTGGCAGTAGGTGATCCTAGTAATCCAGCAACCTTTTTACCGATTTCTAATGCATTACAAAAACTTTTATCTGAAGCAGAAATGGGCGAATTATTTAAGGTCTTTGCATTTTCTAAGAATTTGAATGCCTTGCTACCGAAGCACCAATTAGAAGACTTACCAGGACTACGCGGCAGAAACCGACTTTAACTTTTCAATACAACAGTAATTACCGTTAATCTTGCGACTTCAATCGCGCCGCGAATACATTCACCGTTAGCTCGATCTTTGGGCGAAATAGTGGCAATCACTTCTGCTGTGTTCAGTAATTGCGTTTGCTCCAAAGCATTAATTAGCTCGATGACATTAAAGTCCATTTTTTTTGCCAGCTTCAGAAGCGCCCTAGCCCTTGAAGGCTTACGCCAGGCATCAGCACGATTAAACCAGCCCAATACGTCGACAGCCTCATACACACGATTGATTGAGTCCTTAGTCTTGGTGACTAATTTCATCAATTCACTAAAGATGGTACTGTAATCACGCACTTCATTAGGCATGCGCACACACTCCGCCCACGTATAAATGTCCTGACTCGATAAATACATCAAAATAACAGCGCAGCGGTCTTCTAAGTTGCTATCAACAACATTTAAATACGTAGTCCAGGCTTCACGAGTCTCTTCTTGAGTGAGTTGAACGGTCAATGATTTTGGCAACAGGAAGCTTGCTGCCCCCGTATCAAGTAATACCTGGAACATACGCATAGGTTTTTCAGCAGTGAGGCCTCTAGCTAACTCCTGCCAAATTCTTTCAGCCGATAGTGCAGCCAATTCATTTGAACTGACGATTGCTTGTAGGGCCCGCATGGTCTCTGCTGCGATTGTGAATTCTGGAAAGCGCGCTGCAAATCGGGCAATCCGCAATAACCTGAGAGGATCTTCTGCAAACGCATCCGATACATGACGAAATACTTTGGCCGCTAAATCTGCCTGGCCATTACAGGGATCCAAAATCGGACCTATTAAATTACCGCCTTCACCAACTTCTTGAGCCATCGCATTAATGGTGAGATCACGCCGTTGTAAGTCTTGGTCTAGGGTAACGCTAGAGTCTGCGTAAAACGTAAAGCCTTTGTAGCCTGTACCCGTCTTTCGTTCTGTTCTTGCCAGAGCGTACTCCGCCTGAGTTTCTGGATGCAAGAAAACTGGAAAGTCCTTTCCTACGGGACGATAGCCCTGAGCAATCATCTCCTCAACGGTAGCACCAACCACGACATAATCGATATCGTGCACCGGCAAACCCATTAAGGTATCCCGTATAGCGCCGCCGACTGCGTAGACCTTCATTTGCTTATTTCATCCCCTCAAGGGTACGTCGACTAATGTTAAAGACATCAGGCAAGGCATCAACTCCACTCATTGGCAAAATATTAGGTACCTGCATAGAGGCAATATTGTCACGGGACATTAGGGTGGGTACTGGTAGATACTCAAATGCTAAGGCCTGCAAATACCCAATAAAATCTGGGACAGGAATTACAGCACACTTAGTCTGTGCCCTGCGCGCCGAAAACTCTACGATTTCTTTCATGGAATAAACCGTTGGCCCCACCAAGTCATATGACTGATGAATGGTCGCTGGCATAGTAAGCGACTTCGTAAAAGCCATCGCTACATCATCCACACTCACAGGCTGGAACTGAGCAGAGGCATTGGCCAAAGGCATGGCTGGAAATAACTTCGTCAATTTTGCAAACAGGTTGATAAATTGATCTTGGGCACCAAAGACAACGGAGGGCCTAAAAATAGTCCAATCGAGCTTGCTAGCTTTTACCACTGCCTCGCCATCTCCCTTGCTGCGCTGATACATCGAAAGGCCATTTGAATCTGCGCCCAAGGCACTCATCTGCAGAAGTCGCTTCAACCCGTTCATTTGCATTGCAGTCACTATATTCTGAACAAGCTCAACATGCGCCGCTTTAAAGACTGGTCCGTAAGGAGCTGCGGGCTTGTCATGCAATACGCCAACTAAATTAATGACAGCAGCCTGTGGCTTCATACGCGAGCAAAGCGATTGCAGAGTATCAAAGTCATGAACATCAGCATCTTCTAAATGCACCTTAGGCAACATGCGTAATTCGCGGGCAGATGCAAGGTGCCTTGTAGGAATCAATACTGAATATCCTACCGCCTGCAATTGAGCAGCTAGAACTCGTCCTACAAAACCATTGCCGCCGATTAATAGAATGTCATATTTCATAAAAAATCCGATTTTATGATGGGTTAGGGTAGTTCTGATGCAACCGCTGTTTTAGGTGCAATGACCCCTAAGCGCTGCTTCAAAGACGGTGTTTGTCCATTCATCACCGATGAATAGTAGGTTGCATTAGCGAGCACATTCTTAACGTAAGTTCGTGTCTCATTAAATGGAATCGTTTCTGCAAAGATGGCGCCCTCAGTAGGACTTGTCAGCTTCTCACGCCACAACTTAGAGCGCGAGGGTCCAGCGTTATAAGCGGCTGATGCCAGCACCCATGAGCCATCCAGATCAACCAACACCATATTTAAGTAATTACTACCTAAAGTTAGATTCGTATTGGTATCGCTTAGCTTTTCGTTTGTATAAGACGTCATCCCTATTTTTTTCGCGACATATTTTGCAGTGTTAGGCATTACCTGCATCAAACCAGAAGCGCCCACAGATGAGGAAGCATTCATAATAAAACGGGATTCTTGCCGAATTAATCCATAGGCCCAAGCAAGATTCAAATCAATTTGCTTTGCGATGGGTGATAGTTCCTCACGAAAAGGTGTTGGATAGCGTAAGCCAAAATCATGCTCTTGCTTTGTACGATCAGCAGTGTTCACCACGCGATCATAAAGTGCAATACGTTTGGCATATTCTGCGGCAGCTAATAATTGCTTGTCACTCATATTACGCAACTCCCAATTCCATTCGCGATTCCCTTCGAAGCGTAAATTCATGGCATAAAAACGCTCACCTCTAATGAAGCCCTTACGAGTAGCCGCAGAATCAATGTCGGCATCACTTACTTTAGTGCGTGCAGGCGCAGTATTAGGCCTTCCTAGTTCCTCACGTGCCAACTGCCCATAAAAGTGATATTGCTCAGCAATCAGTTCAAAACTTTCACGCGCTTTTTCGTTACGCCCTTCGGCTTTGAGTGCGCGCCCATACCAATAAGTCCAAGCAGGGTCCTTGCTGCGCACGGCAGGATTCATATCCTCAATCGCATTTTTTACTAAAGCCCAATCTTTAGCACGCAGTCCAGCACGCACCTTCCACTCCTGGCTTTCGGTTGATAAGAGATCGTTATAGCCCAGCCCCTGCTGAAGTCGATAAGCATCATCTGCATTGGGGTCTAATTTTTTTGCTAAGAACTGGCCAATGACGCCCCAAGCAGCTGCCTGGTTTTCTTTGCTATAGCGTGGAGCATTTTGAGAAAACTCTTTAAATGTTTTAACTGGGTCTGCTTTTGCGGATTTCACAATATCAGCAATCGGATCCTCACCACCCAGTCGGCGAGACATTGTGTCAAAACCCATCTCGCTAGCAGCGCGACCTAGCGCTTTGGCCTCACTCGGACTCATGCCTCCGGCTGCAACCAAAGCAGGAATTAACTCTTGGCAGGCTTGACCAAAATAACGTGGGTCCAGCAATATTGTCTTTGCGTCGATGGCAACCTTGGTAGCGTTTTCGCCCTGCGCTAATTTAGATTGAAGGGAGTAGCATTTCACCTGAGTGTCATCATCCAAAACAAACTTGGGATACTCCATATCAAAGCGTGACCAATCTTTACGCTTACCTAAAACCAGCAACCAGTCATTACGCATCCGATCCGCTAAAGCAGTACCTTGGTACTGATTCAAAAACCCCATGACTTGCGAGTCAGCGCTGGTGTCAGCACGTACACCTCCAGCGCTGTCAAATAATTGAGGCTTGATCCGAAAATACGCTACGTAGTCATCATAAGGATAAATAGAGAGGCTGGCGGCCAAAGACTGAGTTCGCACAACATCATTTTTCTTAGCCGCTTCGCGCAACTCAATAAAAGCCCGATCACTATCCGTCATTTCAAAAACAGAAATTCTGCTTTCTTTTGATGGGCTAGTCTTCTTTGCCTTTTCTATAGCAAAGCTCGGCGCAGAAACCAGCATGGCAAGCAAGAGCATCCCGTTGATATATTGCTGCCAGCGCTTGACACTGCTAAATCTCTTTTTCACTATTAACCTTATTGCTGAACTATATTTTCCAATTTTCGCCTGATAATGGGCGATATGCACGGCAATTCTCCAAAAACTCTACGGCAGGACTTATTGGCCATAAGAAAGCAATTGGCAACTAGCGCTAGCTATCAAGCCATATGCCAGGCCATCCTCAGTGAGCTGAATCGATTTTTAGTCCATTCAGATTCCCAACTTCGCTCTATCGCCCTTTATTGCCCCATCCAGGCTGAATTAGACTTACGGCCAACAGCATTAGCTTGGGCCAGCCAAGCAACGGGGCGCACCCTAGCATTGCCATTTGCGCGTCCCGATAAACATCTTGATTTTTATGTCTGGCAAAAAGAGGATTTATTGATTCCGAGCCAATATGGCGTTCCAGAACCCGATCCCAATAACCCCCGAAGACCGCAGGTGAGCCCAGACTGTATTTTAATTCCTGTTGTAGGTTGGTCAGAATCGAGTGATTTAGGGCCCAATGGTCTCAAAAAGCACTATTGGCGCTTGGGATATGGCGGGGGCTATTTTGATCGCACCTTGGCCCATTTACGCAAAGCTAAACCGGATTTACTTTGTATTGGTGTTGGCTTTGATTGGCAAAAATTAGATGACATCCAATGGCAGGCTCAAACTCATGATGAACCCTTGGATGCCATGCTTACTGAGTCGGGGCTACTGCGTTAATGCACTTATATTGCTTATTTAGATAATCTACTGAGGCTCAAATTATCAGAGATTGCTAAAACGGCATCCGCCTGATTCAGCGAGTAAAAATGCAAGCCAGGCGCGCCCGCTACTAAAAGCTGATCACACAAGTCGGTAACTACCTCTTCTCCAAACGCACGAATGGAGGCAACATCATCGCCATATGATTGCAACCTCAAACGAATCCAACGCGGAATTTCTGCGCCGCACGCATCGGAAAAACGCAGTAGTTGAGTGCTATTCGTAATCGGCATAACGCCAGCGATAACTGGCTGTGTAACGCCCAATTTATAAGCGTCATCAACAAAACGAAAGTATGCATCGCTATTATAAAAATATTGCGTCACGGCAGAGTTTGCCCCTGCCTTCATCTTTTGCACAAAAAAATTAATGTCTGTTGCAGGCGACTTTGCCTGAGGATGCGTTTCTGGATACGCCGCTACATCAATATGAAACCAATCACCTGTTTCTGCTCGAATAAATTCTACTAACGCATTAGCATGATGAAACTCGCCATACTGACCCATGCCTGATGGCAGATCACCCCTCAAAGCCACAATACGCTTAATGCCCAATGCTTGGTACTGCTTCAACATATCAGACACACTATCGCGTGAACTACCTACACAAGATAAATGGGGGGCAACGGCTGCACCAGCAGCATGAATATCGCTCACCACTTTTAATGTGCCAGATTGAGTAGAGCCACCGGCACCAAAAGTTACGGAATAAAACGCGGGCTTGAGTGACTCACTCAAACGCTCGCGTACGAGATGCAACTTACTCTCACCTTCAGGTGTTTTTGGAGGAAAGAATTCGACGCTTAATTCCATAATATTGGGCCTGTGTATCTATTAATCAAAGTCTGCTAATGGCTAAACTAAAACTGCAAAGCAAGTTATTAATAACGGTAGTGGTCAGTCTTGTATGGACCTTCCTTCGTTACGCCAATATAGCTAGCTTGCTGCTCAGACAATACGGTCAATTGTGCGTTCAATGTCTTGAGCTGCAATCGTGCAACCTTCTCATCGAGGTGCTTTGGCAAGGTAAAAACGCCTACTGGATACTTATCCGTACCGACAGCGTTCCACAGTTCAATCTGTGCAATCACTTGATTGGCAAATGAAGAACTCATCACGTAAGAAGGATGACCTGTACCGCAGCCGAGATTCACTAGACGACCCTTGGCCAAAATAATGATGCGCTTTTCAGGGCTACCATTGGCAGCAGGGAAAATCACATGGTCCACTTGTGGCTTGATTTCTTCCCACTTGTACTGCTCGATACCAGCGATATCAATCTCATTATCGAAGTGGCCAATGTTACAAACGATGGCTTGGTTTTTCATCTTTGCCATGTGATCATGCGTGATCACATGATAGTTACCAGTTGCTGATACAAAGATGTCTGCCTTATCAGCAGCATAGTCCATCGTCACCACACGGTAACCTTCCATAGCTGCCTGCAGTGCACAAATGGGATCAACTTCAGTGACCCAAACTTGAGCAGATAAAGCGCGCAAGGCTTGTGCGGAACCTTTTCCCACATCGCCATAACCACAAACAACCGCAACCTTACCAGCAACCATTACATCCGTTGCACGCTTGATCGCATCAACCAAAGACTCGCGGCAACCATAGAGGTTGTCGAACTTACTCTTTGTAACGGAGTCATTCACATTAATTGCTGGGAACTTCAACTCGCCCTTAGCAAACATTTGATACAGGCGATGCACGCCAGTAGTCGTTTCTTCAGTCACGCCCTTTACTTTTTCTAAGCGGATAGAGTACCAAGTTGGATCGATTGCCAATTTCTTTTTGATCGTCGCAAATAATATAGTCTCTTCTTCACTCGTTGGATGGCTAATACAAGCCTGATCTTTTTCAGCACGTGCGCCCAGATGCAATAACAGAGTAGCATCACCGCCATCATCCAAAATCATATTGGTAAAGCCACCATCAGCCCACTCAAAAATTCGATGGGTGTAGTCCCAATACTGCTCCAAAGTCTCACCTTTAATAGCGAATACAGGCGTGCCATTTGCAGCAATTGCTGCGGCTGCATGATCTTGGGTAGAGAAAATATTACAAGAAGCCCACTGCACTTGGGCACCGAGAGCCTCAAGTGTTTCGATCAATACTGCTGTTTGAATAGTCATGTGCAAGGAGCCAGTAATACGTGCTCCGCGCAATGGTTGTTGTACGGCAAACTCATCACGAATGGCAATCAAGCCAGGCATCTCAGTTTCAGCAATGGCAATTTCTTTGCGGCCAAAATCAGACAAAGTAATATCGGCAATTGCGCAACGCGTTGCCACAAAGTTGTTTAAGTCGGTAACGGTATTCATTAATGCTCCAGCTAAGGACGATTCAACGCTGGAGTAGATACTCGCTAGCCATTGAATCATGGGTTAGCGAGCGCAGTTGCAATTAGCAAATCCTGTTTGAGGATCCGCTCCCTTCAAGCCTGGGGAAACACTGGTTCACAGTATTCCTTGCAACGCTCCTTGAAGGTATGCCGAAATTGTAATCAATTTCGGCATATTTGGCTTCGTTTTTACAAATTACCGCTTACAGACCAGCTGCTGCGCGTAATGCTGGGGCCTTATCACACTGCTCCCATGTAAATTCTGGCTCTTCACGACCAAAGTGGCCGTAGGCTGCTGTCTTTCGATAAATTGGACGCAAGAGATTAAGCATTTTGACAATGCCTTTTGGACGCAGGTCGAAATGCTCTGACACCAACTGTGCAATCTTTTCATCAGAGATCTTGCCAGTACCAAAGGTGCTCACCATCACTGACGTCGGTTTAGCTACGCCGATGGCATAAGAGATCTGAATTAAGCACTTACTGGCCAAACCAGCAGCCACCACATTCTTAGCAACATAACGTCCAGCGTATGCAGCGGAACGATCTACCTTAGATGGGTCCTTACCGGAAAACGCACCGCCACCGTGTGGGGCCGCGCCGCCGTAAGTATCGACAATAATTTTACGACCCGTTAAGCCACAATCGCCTTGCGGGCCGCCAATAACAAATCGACCAGTTGGGTTGACCAAGAAATTAATCGCACCCTTAATGAGGTGCTTTGGCAATACGGGCTTAATAATCTCTTCAATGACGGCTTCACGTAATTTCTCAAGCGAAATTTCTTCATCATGCTGGGTAGAAAGCACCACGGTATCAATGGAATCAGGCTTGCCATCCACATAACGCAAAGTCACTTGTGACTTTGCATCTGGGCGTAACCAATTTAAACGACCATCACGGCGTAATTGAGACTGTCGCTCTACTAGGCGGTGTGACAAATGAATGGGCAACGGCATCAGCTCTGCAGTCTCATCGCAGGCGTAACCAAACATGAGGCCTTGGTCACCAGCGCCCTGATCTAGGCCATCGTCATGCGCCTTATCAACACCCTGAGCAATATCTGGACTCTGCTTATCGTATGCCACCAAAACTGCACAACCTTTGTAGTCAATGCCGTACTCAGTATTGTCATAACCAATCTCACGCAGTGTATTACGCGCAACTTGGATGTAGTCAACATTTGCATTGGTTGTGATTTCGCCTGCGAGCACAACCAAACCGGTATTGCACAAAGTTTCAGCTGCAACGCGTGCTGTTGGATCTTGAGCCAAAATGGCATCCAAGATCGAATCAGAAATTTGATCTGCTACTTTATCGGGGTGACCTTCAGAAACTGATTCTGAGGTGAAGAAGTAATCATTTGCCATTGTTTTTTCCTTTAAAAAATTAACACGATCTATGGGACAACTCGACGTGCCAGGAACCACAACGGCGACGCTTTAGCAGAATTTATGAATCGCCCTGCAAGTTGCCTTAACTCAGCGATAACCAGATATTAACTGAAAATGGCCATATTGATCAAGGCTGATTGAAAAATTGGCACTAAGGCCCGCATTGAATATCATATAAGTGTGCGTAAAATTTTCCTGAAGCTAACCCTACAAGCGATTGCCCTATCGCCACTATGCCTCGTTCAGGCAATAGGGGCATTTTTAGGGGTTTTAGCCTATGTGGGCTCTAGTCAATACCGCTCACTGTTTCGGTCCCAATATGCAATTGTTGTCAAAAGCCATGATTTACGACTCCAAATATGGCGTGCGGCTGCGGCATCAGGCCAGCTGTTCTCAGACAGCCTATGGATTTGGCGTAATCCTACAAAAGCACTCAAGCTAGTTGAGATACAGGATTGGGCAGTTGTAGAGAAAGCTATACGAGAAGGGCATGGCTTGGTAATGTTGACACCCCATTTGGGTGGCTTTGAAATTATTCCAAGGGTCCTGGCGCAGCACTTCCCCGCAACCATTCTGTATCGTCCCGCGCGCCAAGCCTGGCTGAATGAGGTCATTGAGGAGGGGCGCGCCTATCCCAATATGCATTTTGTTCCCGCTAACCTAAACGGTGTTCGTCAAATGACCCGCGCCCTATACCGTGGTGAGGCCATTGGCATCCTTCCAGATCAAGTGCCCAGCGGCGGAGAGGGCGTTTGGGTACCATTTTTTGGTCGACCCGCCTACACCACGCCTCTACCAGCCCGCCTAGCCAACCGCAATAACACCCCCGTAATCATGTTTACCGCCCAACGTAAAGCGCTGGGTAAGGGCTGGCTAATGCAAGCCAAACGATTGGAGCCGCTATCTGAGGATCCGACAATTGCAGCTGCCGAACTCAATATTGCGATTGAGAACGCCATATTAGTGGCACCCAATCAATTCATCTGGGCATACAACCGCTATAAACATCCCAGCGGTGCTCAATTACCGCCAAATTAATAGCGTAACTTTTCCAGTGTTAGCGATGCGCCCATAGTGAGTCTGATTACTCAAGCAATACCTATTTGACAATGAACAGCGTCGTCGTCCATTGGGGCACTTGTTCGCAAAAGACCAGCAAGGTACTATTGGGCACATGATTGTTTTAAATATCGGTCACCTGGTGAGCTAAGTCTTTACAAATAACTGGAATTTTTTTGAGTACAAATTTAAACAAGCCCGCACGCAAATTCCGCTTTACCAAAATGCATGGTGCCGGCAATGACTTTATTGTGCTCAATGGCATCGATCAAGACCTGAGCGGCATCCTTCCCGAGCAATGGCAAAGACTGGCTCACCGTCAATTTGGTATTGGTGCAGATCAAATTTTATTGGTTGAAAAATCGACATGCTCAGATGCTGATTTTCGTTATCGGATTTTTAATGCTGATGGTGGAGAGGTAGAGCAATGCGGCAACGGCTCACGCTGCTTTGTACGCTTTGTTCAAGATCAAGGACTCTCAAATAAAAATCCTCTGCGCGTTCAAGTCGCTCACACTATTCTTACTTTGAGATCTCATCCAGATGGCCAGGTTGAGGTCAATATGGGGGCGCCTATTTTTGAGCATAGCCAAATTCCGTTTGATGCAAAAGGTCTTTCTAGTCTGCAAGAATTTCATGAAACGCTCTTTGCGCTTCCCCTTAAAAAGCCTGCCCCACACGATAGTTGGATTGGCGCTCTATCTATGGGAAACCCACATGCAGTTCAGGTAGTGGGAGATATTAATAGTGCACCGGTTTTAGAGGAAGGGCCCTCTATTGAGAGTCACATCGCCTTTCCGAAAAGAGTGAACGCCGCTTTTATGCAGATTCTTAATCGCAATGAAATTCAATTGCGCGTCTATGAGCGTGGAGCTGGTGAAACCCTTGCTTGTGGTACGGGCGCATGTGCTGCTGTAGTCTCCGGTATACGCCGAGGCTTACTACACTCGCCCGTTCAAGTGCGCACGCGTGGGGGTGACCTCACGATAGCTTGGGAAGGCATCATCAATGACATCATTCAGCCAGTCATCATGACTGGGCCAGCAGTGACTGTATTTGAGGGTGAGACGACGATCTAGCGGTAAGTAAGACTACCTAATTTTTAGATGCCGTATTGTTCACGATAGGTCTTTACAGCAGGCAAATAATCTGTCAACGCAGCATCGCTTGAGGCAGTTAAAAAAGACATTAAATCAGTGAGATTGGCGATGGCAATGACGGGTATTCCAAACTCCTCTTGCACAGCCTGCACTGCAGACTTCTCTCCGACTTCTATTGCCGTACCTGATTTTTCCATACGATCTAATGCAATTAATACCGCCACAGGCTCTGCTCCGGCCGCCTGAATTAAAGCTACGGATTCACGGACAGAAGTTCCAGCAGATATCACATCGTCAATAATGACAACCTTTCCCCTCACTGGGGCGCCCACTAGGGAGCCGCCCTCACCATGATCTTTTGCCTCTTTGCGGTTATAGGCATAAGGCACATTGCGCCCGGCATTAGCCAATGCAATCGCAGTGGTAGCGGCTAAAGTAATCCCTTTATAGGCGGGGCCGTAGAGCATGTCATATTCAATATTAGATTCTTGTAACGCTCTAGCGTAATACCCGCCTAGGGCACTTAAGCGAGCGCCATCGTTAAAGCCGCCCGCATTAAAGAAATAGGGTGATAGGCGACCCGCTTTAGTTTTAAACTCCCCAAAGGACAAAACGTTTGCCTCCAAGGCAAAATGAATAAAGTTTTCTTGATTAGAATTTTTTGAGCTCATAGGCCTATATGTTACGCATCATTTCTGCCAACCTCAACGGGATCCGTTCTGCAGTCAAAAAAGGCTTTCTGCCGTGGGTTACCCAGCAGCAGGCAGACTTTGTTTGTATGCAGGAACTCAAGGCACAGCACGACGACCTAGAGGACGCCATCCTCAATCCTGATGGCTTGTATGGCTTTTTTCATCATGCTGAAAAAAAAGGATACAGCGGCTGCGGCATCTATACCCCCCATAAGCCTGATGAAGTGCTCTATGGCTATGGTAATCCTGAGTTTGATGCAGAAGGACGTTATGTCGAGGTACGCTACCAAAAGCTCTCTGTGATCTCGGTATACATGCCATCTGGGTCAAGCTCACCAGAGCGGCAAGAGGCTAAATATCGCTATCTAGATTCTTTTTTACCCCATCTGATTGCGCTCAAAAAATCCGGTCGTGAAATTGTGCTTTGCGGGGACGTCAATATTGCGCATCATGAGATTGATCTCAAGAATTGGAAAGGCAACCTCAAAAACTCAGGATTTTTGCCTGAGGAACGAGCCTGGCTTACCAATCTATTTAATCAAGTAGGCTATGTCGATGTCTACCGAAATCTAGAGCCTAAGGCAGCTGAGGATTGTTACACCTGGTGGAGCAATCGAGGCCAAGCTTACGCCAAAAATGTCGGCTGGCGTATTGACTATCACATCACAACTCCAGGAATCGCTGCTAGCGCTAAGCGAACGTCTATCTACAAAGAGGAGCGCTTCTCAGATCATGCGCCACTCACCGTTGACTACGATTGGACTATTTAGTCCAGCGTAGCATCATGCTGCTTGATCTCTACTACCTTAAAGTGCATGGCAAGCCAAATCAGAATTAAAACGGGAGCGCCAATAATAGCGGTCCCAATAAAAAAGGTTTGATAGCCAAAGGTATCTACAAAGACGCCTGAGAATCCAGCGAGCCACTTCGGCAATAAAAGCATCATCGAACTAAACAAGGCGTACTGCGTCGCAGAGTATTGAATATTTGTTAGTGATGATAGGAAGGCAATGAAGGCTGCGGTTGCAATGCCAGAGCTCAGGTTATCTGCAGAGATTACCCACACTAACCCTTGAAGATCATGGCCCTGAGTCGCTAACCAGGCAAATAATAAGTTACTCACCGCAGACAAAATGGCACCTAAAAATAGAATGCGCATCACACCAAATCGTAATGTAAATACACCCCCAATAAAAGCGCCCACTAAAGTCATGATGACACCAAATACTTTGCTCACTGCAGCTACTTCATCTTTGGTGTAGCCCATATCCACATAAAAAGGATTGGCCATAATACCCATCACAACATCACTAATGCGGTAAATCGCAATCAAAGCCAAAATGAGAACTGCATACCATCGATAGCGAGCAACAAAATCTGCAAAAGGCTCTACCAGAGTTTGATGAAGCCAGGCTTTAGCATTACGTACTTTGGATAGCTCTAGTCTTACAGGCTCCTTACTCAAGAACGTTGTAATAACGCCTACGCTAATTGATAAAGCCATGCACAGATAAGCAAACTGCCATGCGCTAGGATCGTAGTTTCCGCCGCTGCCCTCAACCCTGGCTGCCAGCCACAACACACCGGCACCAGACCAAATTAAAGCAAGCCGATAACCGGTTTGATACGTGGCTGCTAAAGCAGCTTGATGATCAGTGCTAGCGGATTCAATCCGAAAGGCATCTAAAGCGATGTCCTGAGTAGCCGATCCAAAAGCAACCAAAAGGGCGCACCACACCATAGGCGTTAGTTGCGAGCGAGGATCAATACTTGCCATGCCTATCAGCCCCAGAATGACTAGCGCCTGTGCAAATAAAAGCCAGCTACGTCTTCGGCCTAATAACTTGGTAAGCAATGGAATAGGAAGGCGATCGACTAAAGGTGCCCATAGCCATTTAAAGGCATAAATCAAGCCTACCCATGTGAGGTAACCAATCGTACTGCGATCAATACCCGCCTCTCTTAACCAAAAGCTCAGCGTTCCTAAAATGAGCAGAAGGGGTAAGCCAGCAGAAAAGCCCAGAAAAAGCATCCGCAAACAAGGCCATTCAAGATAAACACGGAAGTCCTTCAGCCAGGACTGAATATTTACAAGTCCTGCTTTAAGCACGGCGAATGCGGAAAAGTGCAAGGCTTCCAAACAGATTCGGCATCAAGGTCACCTGTCGACCCTCATGCAAAATACATTGATCTAAAACCTTTAGCCCTAAGCTGGAAGCCAATTTTTCAAAATCTGCAACAGTAAGAACGCGAACGTTAGGGGTGTTGTACCACTGATAAGGCAAGCTTTTAGAGACTGGCATACGACCCAAACCAACTGCGAAACGATGTGACCAATGGCCAAAGTTAGGAAAAGACACGATCGATTCTTTGCCAACACGAACTACTTCGCTCAAAATCTTTTCAGTCTCATGAATAGTTTGGAGCGTTTGCGATAGCACTACAGTATCAAAGCTATTGTTCTCGAAGAGGGCTAAACCTCCCTCAAGGTTTTGCTGAATGACATTCAATCCTTTTTGCACACAAGACAATACGCGTGCATCATCAATTTCAACGCCATAAGCATGCACTGGCTTTTGCTTTTGCAAATACTCTAAGAAGCTACCATCGCCACAGCCCAAGTCTAGTACTTGGCTATTGGGAGAAATCCACTGCGCAATGGCAGCGAAGTCTGCGCGCCGCATACTCATGATGGGGTCCTCAGCATTTGCTCAAAATAAGCTCGAATCAAGCCATGATAGCGAGGATCATCTAATAAAAATGCATCGTGACCATGTGGCGCATCGATCTCTGCATAGCTCACCTCGCTCTTATTGCTTAGCAATGATTCCACAATTTCTCGACTGCGGTTGGGCGGAAAGCGCCAATCTGTTGCAAAGCTCACCACCAAAAATTTAGCCTGCACCTCAGCCAGGGCACGGTTCAGGCTGCCTTCATAGCGACGTGAAGGATCAAAATAATCTAGGGCTCGTGTAATCAGCAAATAAGTATTGGCATCAAAATATTTAGAGAATTTATCGCCCTGGTGACGCAAATAACTCTCTACCGCAAACTCAACACCAAAACTAAAGCGATAGTCATGAGACTCTCCCTCTGGTCGCTGTAACTCACGACCAAATTTTTCAGCCATATCGTCATCAGATAAATAGGTGATATGTCCCACCATCCGCGCTAATCTGAGGCCATTTTTAGGCACTACGCCGTGCTCATAATAGTTTCCACCATGAAAATCGGGATCAGACAGAATCGCGTTACGAGCTACTTCGTTAAAAGCAATGTTTTGAGCGCTGAGTTTTGGGGTAGAGGCAATCACCAAGCAATGCGCCAAGCGTTTTGGAAACTGAATAGCCCAAGCTAGTGCTTGCATGCCCCCCAGACTTCCACCCATCACAGCAGCAAAGCGACGAATGCCTAGTTTGTCAGCCAAGCGCGCTTGGGTATTCACCCAATCCTCTACAGTGATGACTGGAAAATCTGCGCCATAAGGCTTTTTACTCGCTGGATTAATACTCATTGGACCCGTTGATCCAAAGCAAGAACCCAAGTTATTGACGCCAATCACAAAGAAGTGGTCTGTATCTACAGGCTTGCCAGGACCAATCATATTGTCCCACCAGCCGATGTCATTCTCATCATCGGGGCTAGGGCCCGCCACATGATGGGAGGCATTAAGTGCATGACAAACTAATACAGCGTTACTTTTATCGGCATTAAGTTTGCCGTAGGTTTCAATAACTAAATCGTAGCCCGACAATAGGGCACCACTTTGCAAAGGCAAAGGCTCGGCAAAGTGAATAGTATTTCTAGAGAGGTGTAATTCACTCATTCGGATAGAAGAAGGCGAAGGCTCATGTCAGATGCATCGGTTGGCAGCTTTTTAAAGCCACTTCGAGCAAAGCGATGCCAACGACCCAAAACATAGCTCATCAACATCGTAGCGCGAACACTGATCTCATCTTGAGTAACATTAGCCCAAGATCCTCCCTGGGTTTGTGCAATGCGTAAGGTCTGCTTCAGAGACGCCTCAACACGATCGAGCACCTGAGTAATACGCTCCTGCAAACGATCATCCTCTTGAAATAATGCGTCACCCAAAAGCACCCGGGTCATTCCTGGATTTTTTTCTGCAAAGAACAGTAACATCTGCAAGATACCTCTTGCTTGAGCCAAGCCCGATTCTTCTTTTTGATTAATTTGATTAATTAAGCCAAAGACGGTTTGCTCAATGAAGGCGATCAAGCCCTCAAACATTTGCGCCTTACTGGCGAAATGACGATACAGGGCTGCTTCAGAAACTTGGATTTTTGCTGCCAAGGCGGCCGTTGTCACACGCTCACCTTTTGGATTTTGCAACATCTCCGCCAACACCTGCAGAATCTGCAAGCGCCGTTCTCCGGGACGAGGACGTTTACGCACTGTGCCGGCATCAGCAACGCTTACCTCAACTCCCGCTGTCATTTCTAAAGGATCACTCATATGAATATCTGTGGTTTTATTCTTAACGTGAACGAATCATGGTTCCGAATGCTTGCTCGGTCAGAATTTCCAACAACAAAGAGTGCTCAATACGCCCATCAATAATGTGCACTGAATTTACACCGCTTTTGGCTGCATCCAATGCAGATGATATTTTTGGCAACATACCACCGGAGATGGTACCGTCAGCAAATAGGCCATCAATTTCACGTGCCGTTAAATCAGTGAGTAGCTTGCCGCTCTTATCCATCACACCAGGGATGTTGGTCATGATGACTAATTTTTCAGCATGCAAAATTTCTGCCATTTTGCCGGCGACTAAATCAGCATTAATGTTGTAGGCTTGACCCTCTTCACTAAATCCAATGGGAGAAATCACTGGAATAAACGCATCGTCTTGCAAGGCCTTTACCACTGCAGGATTAATCGCCTCAATCTCTCCGACAAAGCCTAAATCAATCGTGCCGCCGATATTCTTTTCATCGGCAACGAGCATTTTCTTCGCCCGAATTAGGCCACCATCCTTACCGGTTAAGCCAACGGCCTGACCGCCAAAGTGATTTATGAGCATCACAATATCTTGCTGGACTTCGCCGCCAAGAACCCACTCCACTACTTCCATAGTTTCTTCATCGGTCACCCGCATACCCTGAATAAAGGTACCGGTCTTGCCGATTTTTTTCAAGGCCTCATCAATTTGTGGGCCGCCACCATGCACCACTACTGGGTTCATACCAACGAGCTTTAGCAAGATAACGTCGCGCGCGAAACTTTCCTTAAGGCGTTCTTCCACCATGGCGTTTCCGCCGTACTTAATAACAATGGTTTTTCCGTGATACGCACGAATATACGGTAGAGCCTCAGCTAAGATTTCCGCCTTCAGTAAGGGGGAAATTTCGCTAATAGATGGAGATTGCGTAGTCATTGCCGCTTCAATATTCAGTCTGGTAGATTAATCGCCAAATAATTTTTGACGAAGTTCACGACGCTCTTGCGCCTCAAGCGATAAATTCGCTGTTGGCCTGGCAATCAGACGATTCAAACCAATCGGCTCACCAGTCTCTTCGCACCAGCCATAATCACCTGAATCAGTTCGGGCGAGAGCCTGTTCTACTTTTTTCAACAGCTTACGCTCGCGATCCCGAGTACGTAATTCCAGCGCATGCTCTTCTTCAATGGTTGCACGATCAGCGGGATCAGGAACCAGAATATTTTCACGCAGATGTTCGGTTGTTTGAGAAGCATTTTTCAAAAGATCATTTTTTAAGGTCAATAACTTTTGACGGAAAAAATCTATCTGGGATGGATTCATATAATCCTTCTCAGACATCTTTAATAACTCTGCCTCAGTGAGGGGGGTCAATGGCTCGACCTTTGCTGCCTTACTGGTTGCTTTTGCAGTAGCTGAAGATTTCGCTGGTGTTTTTACCGTCATTTCATTCTTTCCTGGATTTGAAGCATTATTGCCCCATTCTGCCAAAGTTTTACTGCCCTTTGATGAATAATCATCAATACCGCCTTTGGCCGCGGATTGTACTAGAGATTTATCAAACCAAACAGCCTTCAAGTCCTGCTAATAGGGTGTCCTTGGGCAAATCGATGCCAATGAATACCATGCGGGTTTGTTTGGCTTCTGTGCCCCATAAACCTGCCATATCGCTCCCCATCATCTGGTGGACCCCCTGAAACACCACTTTATGCTTGCTACCCTTTACATAAAGCACTCCTTTATAGCGCAGCATCTTCTCGCCAAAGACCTCCAAAATGCCCCCAAGGAAATCCTCTAATTTTTTATGGTCAAAGGGTTTATCACTACGAAAAACGAAAGATTGAATCCGATCAGTATGGCCGGCATGGCCATGATGATCCTGACTATGGTCATGTCCACATGTACTGTGGTCATGGTCATGGTGCTCGTGATCGTGACTATGGTCGTGACCACAATCTGCATGGTCATGATCCTCTTGCCCCAAAAAGTGGGGATCAATATCTAACTTGGCATTTAAATTAAAGCCTTTGAGATCTAAAACAGCCTCCAAAGGCACAATTCCCTTGGAAATTCCCTGAATCGGCGCACGGGGATTCATATGCATTAAGCGACCCCGTAAGGCATCCACTTCAGCAGGCGTTATCAAATCCGTCTTGGTGATAAAGATTTGATCCGCAAAGCCAACTTGCCGCTGTGCCTCCTCGTGCTCATTTAACTGTTGCTGACCATGCTTAGCATCCACTAAGGTAATCACGGCATCCAAGACATAGTGGTCTGCAACGTCATCGTCCATAAAGAAGGTTTGGGCTACTGGGCCTGGATTAGCCACTCCGGTAGTCTCTATCACTACGCGCTCAAAACTAATTTTTTTATCTCTACGCTGCTCCCAGAGTGTGTTCAAGGCCTCTACGAGATCTCCACGAATAGTGCAGCAAATACAGCCGTTGCTCATCTGCACAATATTTTCTTGGTTATCCTGAACCAAAATATCGTTATCAATATTTTCTTCGCCAAACTCGTTCTCAATGACAGCAATTTTTTTGCCATGTTGCTCGGTCAAAATATATTTAAGTAAGGTAGTTTTACCGCTACCCAAGAAACCCGTCAGAATTGTTACCGGAATTAATGCCATTTACGATCCAATCAAAATCTAATGGTAATGCAAGCAATACAACTATCTTGCGATGCTTTTCCTAAAGAGGAAACCTAATATCTTAACCATTTCCTCAGCCTTTGCCAGCCTTTGCGCGAGGATGGGCTTTATCGTATGCCTGCGCTAAGTGCTGAAAATCTAAGGAGGTATAGATCTGGGTGCTAGAAATGCTGGCGTGGCCCAACATCTCCTGTACTGCTCGTAAGTCTTGAGAGGACTGTAAAACGTGGCTAGCAAAGCTGTGGCGCATCATATGTGGGTGGACGTGCGTTGGTAGGCCTGCCCGCATCGCCAAGGTGCGCAAGCGGGCTTGCACAGTACGGGCCGATAAGCGGGCACCTGAGGCCGAAACAAACAAGGCATTGACCTCCTTAGTCTGCTCAGCTTGAGCCCTCAACGTGCGCCATTCTCTTAGCGATTGCATCGCTGGAGCGCCAACAGGAACAGTCCGACGCTTTCCGCCCTTTCCTAAAACAGTCACTTCTGCCGCATCCCAATCCAACCACCCCGCTGACTCATGCTGCCGATCTTTGCTTGGCATGACATCAATACCCAATAGCTCAGATAGGCGCAACCCCGAGGAATACAACAAATCAATGATGGCTGCGTCACGCACCGTCTCAAGATCCTGTTTTTTGCTAGCCTCTTCAATGGCTTGATTAATTAAAGAAAGCGCTTGCTCAACTGATAATGCCTTAGGTAAAGACTTCAAGCGCTTGGGGGCTTTAACATCATCTACTGGGTTGGCAACCAGATTTTGAATAATGCGCCCTGCTTGCGCATCGCGGCGGGCATCTTTTTCGGTGAGCCAGTGATACCAACCGCGCCAAGCTGATAAAGCTCTAGCAATAGTTCGAGATGATTTGTCTTTCGAATGCAAGCGCCCTGCCCACCGACGTACGTGCGCATTACTCACTTTGAGTAACTCTACTGAGTCCTCCGCAGCAAAAGTCTGAAGCTTGCTTAAGTCCATACGGTAGGCTTTAAGCGTGTGGGGCGAAAGCTGCCTCAGTACATGCAGTTCCTGTAAATACTCTTGAACGAGTGGATGAAGATCAGCTAACGCTTGGCTCATAGGCCTGAATACGATCCAAGGCAGCAGCAACTAGTTCAGCAATCTGACGTAAGTAGAAGGCTCCCATATCGGCCGTAAAGCGGGTTTCGTCCTTACTAGCTAATAACAAAACTGCCGGTAATTGTGTAGCTCCAATACTCTTACCTAAAGGCAAGCCAATGGCAACCATACTTTGCCACTCAGCATCAATCTTCACTTGAGTTGCCAGTAGATCAACACTGGCAGCAGACAACTCTTTTGCGGAGCCGCATAAGGGCGCATTAATCCATGGCTCAAAAGCTGAATGCGGATCTAGTATTTGTACTGACTCCACCTCAAACACTTCTGCTAAGCCTGTTTTGACAGCCACTTCAACATCTGCCTTACTGTTTGCGCCCATGAGGCGGAGCAACCAGGCAACCAGGCTTTGTTGAGTTTTATCGTTTCGACTACCAAAGTGCAACATCTCGCTCAGACGACGGTTCAGCTCTTGATTCTGGGTGCGCAACAAAGTCATCTGGCGCTCTTGCAATGAAATCGCACGGTCTTCATGGGGATGCTTTAGGCGGATCTCATTTAAGAGATGAGCATAGCGCTCGAAGAAGCCTGGCGTAGCTCGCAACCACTCCGCTACCAACTCCTCTTGCTCAGCCTGCTTCGAATCTATTACGCTCATTTATCTATTTCCTTGTTTTTAGCAGGATTCAACCTAACTTTTTACGCAGTAGTTCATTCACCTGCCCTGGATTCGCTTTACCCTGCGAAGCTTTCATGATTTGGCCCACTAATGCATTAAAGGCCTTTTCTTTACCAGAGCGAAACTCTTCAATAGATTTTGCATTCGCGGCCAACACTTGATCAATGATGGTTTCAAGTGCGCCGCTATCACTAATCTGCTTTAGGCCTTTACTTTCAATAATATGATCAACGGTGCTGATGGCCTGGCCATTACTAGCCTCCCCCCATTGAATTGCAAAAATATCTTTAGCAATCTTATTGGAGATTGTGCCGTCTGCAACACGGGTCAGTAAGGGCGCTAAATGCACGGCCTTTAATGGCGACTTGGCGCCAGCAATACCTGCACGGTTTAATGCCGAAGCAAGCTCTCCCGAAATTAAATTGGCCGCTGCTTTTGCCAAAGGTTTTCCTACAAGCACTAATAACTCTTCAAAAAGATTTGCAGTGTCACGATCTTGCGTGAGTAACTGAGCATCATAGGCACTCAAGCCAAACTCACTTTGCCATTGCTCGCGCAGTTGCGCTGGCAGGGCTGGCATGTGGCTTCGCACCTCTGAGATCCATGCATCATCAATCACAACTGGCAATAAATCAGGATCTGGGAAGTAACGATAGTCATTGGCATCTTCCTTACTACGCATGCTTCGGGTTTCTTGGCGATCTGGGTCATACAAGCGGGTCTCTTGTACTATTTTAACGCCGTCCTCAATCAACTCAATTTGGCGTCGTGCTTCATATTGAATAGCCTCTTCCAAAAAGCGAAATGAATTGAGATTTTTGATTTCACAGCGAGTACCAAACTCTGCTTGACCCATGGGCCTGACTGAAACATTGGCATCACAGCGAAAAGAACCTTCCTGCATATTGCCATCGCACACACCCAACCAAACTACTAGGGTATGCAAAGCCTTGGCATAAGCAACTGCTTCCGCCGCACTTCGCATAACTGGTTCGGTTACGATTTCTAATAGAGGGGTGCCGGCACGGTTCAGATCTATCCCGCTAGATACTTCGCCATGCGGCCCTAAAAAGCCTTCTTCGTGAACAGACTTACCTGCGTCTTCTTCCATATGAGCGCGCGTAAGTTCAACAACTTTCACTTGGTCACCCACCAGAATTTCTAGATGTCCACCAATAACAACCGGCAAATCCATTTGGCTAATTTGATAGCCTTTGGGAAGGTCTGGATAAAAATAATTCTTGCGCGCAAAAATACTTGCTGGTGCAATCTTGCCATTGACCGCTAAACCAAAACGAATTGCATGTTCAACTGCCTGGCGATTCAACACAGGCAAAACTCCAGGTAAAGCTAAGTCTACTGCACAGGCCTGCGTATTTGGTCCGGCACCAAAGCGCGTACTTGCACCGCTAAAAATTTTCGATTTTGTTTGTAGCTGTGCGTGGGTCTCTAGACCAATGACGATTTCCCATTGCATCATGACGCCTCACTTGCTTGACGCAAATGCCAATCACTAGTTAATTGATATTGATGCGCGACTTGCAATAAGCGCGCCTCAGAAAAATAATTGCCAATCAATTGCATGCCAATCGGTAGATTATTTTGATTAAAGCCACAGGGCACGCTCATCGCTGGTAAGCCTGCTAAGTTGGTAGAAAGCGTATATATATCTTCTAGATACATCTGCATTGGATCTTGAGATTTTTCCCCTAAGCGCCATGCAACATCCGGTGCGACAGGGCCAAGAATGACATCACACTGCTGAAATGCAGCCTGAAAGTCTGCCGCAATAATGCGACGAATTTTTTGCGCTTGTAAGTAATAGGCATCGTAATAGCCGTGACACAAAACATAGGTGCCTATTAAAATACGTCGCTTTACCTCAGCTCCGAAACCCTCGGTACGAGACTTCTTATACATATCTGATAAATCACGGTATTCCCTAGCTCGGTGCCCATAGCGCACGCCATCAAAACGACTAAGGTTACTTGATGCTTCTGCTGGCGCTAATACGTAATAGACCGGTATGGACAGCTTAGTTTTCGGCAAACTAACTTCGATTAGTGTCGCCCCTAAATCCTGCAATACTTTCGTCGCTGCATTAACGGCATTGGCAACGTCTTGGGCAAGACCCTCTGCAAAAAATTCTTTCGGCAAGCCAATTCTCAAACCTTCTAGTGGTTTTGCGGGGTTTATGCTTTTTGTTCCCCAAGTCTGATTTAAATAGCGCCCGTAATCTTCACCTGAATCCGCCAATGAAGTGGAGTCACGGGGATCATGCGATGACATTGCCGTCAGAACTAAAGCGCAATCCTCTGCTGTCTTACCCATTGGACCAGCCTGGTCCAATGAGGATGCATATGCAATCATGCCATAACGAGAAACGCGCCCATAACTAGGCTTAATGCCAGTTAAACCACAAAATGCGGCAGGTTGTCGAATAGATCCGCCGGTATCGGTTCCGGTGGCAATGGGCGCCAATCCAGCTGCCACCGCTGCAGCCGAACCACCCGAAGAGCCACCCGCTACGTATTTTGAATTCCACGGATTTAGCACTGGTCCATAGGCTGAGTTCTCATTTGAAGATCCCATAGCAAATTCATCCATGTTGGTCTTGCCTAGGCAAACCATTCCGGCACCCCTAGGATTCGATTCATTCGGAATTCCTAAATTTGCGACTACGGTTGCATCGAACGGACTGAGGTATCCCTCGAGCATTTTGGATGCGGCTGTCGACTTCCAGCCGCGGGTAACAAAGACATCTTTATGGGCAATGGGAATACCGGTCAATTTCCCAGCATTACCGGATGACAATATTTTATCGGCTTCATATGCTTGCTCTAAACTTAAGTGAGCGCTTACATCAAGATAAGCATTCCAATGCTTTCCGCCTTCAATACGGTCTAAAAAATACTGGGTCAGCTCGGTAGAAGACACTTCTTTAGCAGCCAGCGCTTTTGCCATTAGTGCAATCGGGGTTTGGTGCCAGCTCATTCAATCACCTTTGGAACTAAAAAATAACCCTCTTGGGTGGCGGGGGCAGACTGCATGTTTTCACTACGCTGGTCTGATTCAGTCACTTGGTCTGGACGAAGGGGCTGAGCCAAATCGCGTAGGAAGAGGATAGGGTGAGCTAAGGGCTCAATGCCACTGGTGTCTACGGACTGCATCTCCTCCACTAGCGAAAAAATAGCCTGTAACTGGGGTAAAACCGCCTCGGCTTCTGCTTGACTTAATTCAAGACTGGAAAGGTGCGCAATGCGCTGAACGTCATCAAGTTTCATGGGGTGCTGGGGTATCATTCATATATATATTTTTTAACACTTACTATTCTCCCACTACATCATGTTCGGTTTTTTTCGCAGCTACTTTTCTAATGACCTAGCCATTGACCTAGGCACCGCTAATACCTTAATTTACATGCGTGAACGGGGTATTGTGCTTGACGAACCTTCCGTTGTGGCAATTCGTACTGAGGGCGGCCCAAATGGCAAAAAAACCATTTTAGCCGTTGGTAAGGAAGCAAAAGCGATGTTAGGGCGTGTTCCGGGCAATATTGAGGCTATTCGCCCCATGAAAGACGGCGTCATTGCCGATTTCACAATTACCGAGCAAATGCTCAAGCAATTTATCAAGCTGGTACACGAGAGCAAACTCTTAAGACCAAGTCCGCGCATCATTATTTGCGTTCCTTGTGGATCGACCCAAGTTGAGCGTCGCGCTATCCGTGAATCAGCGCTAGGCGCAGGGGCCTCACAGGTGTTCTTGATCGAAGAGCCAATGGCAGCTGCTATTGGCTCAGGTCTGCCTGTTTCTGAAGCGGCTGGATCTATGGTGGTGGATATTGGTGGCGGCACAACTGAAGTTGGCGTGATGTCACTTGGTGGCATGGTCTACAAAGGCTCAGTACGTGTTGGTGGCGACAAGTTTGATGAGGCCATCACAAACTACATTCGACGTAACTATGGCATGTTAATCGGCGAGCAAACTGCCGAACTCATCAAGAAAACAATTGGCTCCGCGTTTCCGGGTGCCGAGGTGCGCGAGATGGAAGTCAAGGGTCGCAATCTCGCTGAAGGTATCCCACGTAGCTTTACGGTCACTAGTAACGAAGTCCTTGAGGCGCTGACCGACCCCTTGAATCAAATTGTGACTGCAGTCAAGGCGGCCTTGGAACAAATTCCTCCAGAGTTAGCCTCTGATATTGCGGAGCGCGGCATGATGTTGACCGGTGGTGGCGCGTTGTTGCGCGATCTGGATCGCTTACTACTTGAAGAAACAGGATTGCCAATCCATGTTGCAGAAGACCCCCTTACTTGCGTCGCTCGTGGTTGCGGTATCGCCCTCGAACGCATGGACAAGTTGGGTGGAGTGTTCTCTCAAGAGTAATCGGCTTACGCGTCGATCCGGGCATTGCGAAATAACGCTCCTCCGCTTTTTAGGCAAGGCATTCCTGCATTAGTCAAACTGATTGTTTGCCTGTCAGTCAGCGCAGCATTAATGCTGATTGATTTTCGATTTAAGGCACTTGATCCCATTCGCAACAATCTCAATTGGCTATTACGCCCACTTGAATATGCAATGATGATGCCCCGGAATGCTTATGAGGCGTCATCAGAGTATTTCACTACTCGCGGCACACTGGATCAAGAAAATCAAGCTATGAGAGTGCGTCAAGCTGAGCTATCTTTACTTGCCAACCAATCTGAATTTTTATTAGTTGAAAATCAAAATTTGCGTCA
Source organism: Polynucleobacter brandtiae (assembly GCF_002797575.1). GTDB lineage: Bacteria > Pseudomonadota > Gammaproteobacteria > Burkholderiales > Burkholderiaceae > Polynucleobacter > Polynucleobacter brandtiae. Next base: position 349,335 of record NZ_PGTX01000003.1, read on the forward strand.
ACTAATGGGGCTGCAAAAACAAGTGCCATTTAAAACATTGCCAGTTGAAATCTTATTTAATCCGCCCAATCCCATCTCACAGCGAATTGTTGTGAACCGCGGTAGTGGTGATGGACTCAAGCTCGGCAATCCAATCGCAAATGATGAAGGCATCCTGGGTCAGGTTGTTCGCCTATATGAAAACTCTGCCGAAGTATCTCTTCTTGAAGATCGTGACTTCGCTGTACCCGTACAAATAGCTCGAAATGGCCTCAGAGCTGCAGTCTTTGGAGCGGGGCGAGGAAACCCTCTTGAGCTTCGCTACCTTCCGATAGCCAGTGATTTAGAGGTGGGGGATGTGTTGATTACCTCGGGTATCGACGGAATATATCCACCAGGATTTGCAGTGGCCGTCATAAGTCGTATCGAGCGCAACGCCGATAAAAATTCTGCAAACGTATTTTGTATTCCCGCCGCCCCAGTCAATCGATATCGCCAAGCTCTCGCTCTTCTCTATGACCCTCAGTGGGATGCAAAAGCATCAGCAGCTAGCAATAATTCAGGGGCAGTCCAAACCAATGCGCCAGGACGTCGCCAAACTCGTGCGCGAGGAATGCAATGATTGATTTTCAAAGCGGCTATATTCTGCGTCCGGTTAATCCGTTCTTTATTTACTTTAGCTTGCTTTGCGCGCTACTTTTAAATCTTTTACCCATTGGTAATTACAGCTGGGTGCCAGACTGGCTCATTATTTGTATTGTGTTTTGGAATATCCATCAACACCGTTATGTGGGCGTTATTACCGCATTCATCCTCGGCCTCCTGATGGATGTTCATCATTCTGATCTGTTGGGCCTGCACGCATTCAGTTACACATTAGTAGCCTATCTTGCGATTTCTTGGCATCGACGCATCGTTGCGTTGACAGCCCCAACACAAGCACTGCATGTGCTACCTATGTTCTTACTAGTCTCTCTGTGCCCCGTGTTGGCGCATTGGATTCTCAGCGGTGAGATTTATTGGTGGGCACTCACTGGTACTGTTCAGGCTGTTATTGAGGCTCTCTTGTGGCCATTGGCAACTCGCGTTTTGTTGTCTCCACAACGTCGACCAATCGATGTTGATCACAATCGCCCCCTCTAACTATTGGCATGGTTTCATTTAAAAAACCAAATCTCGATTCATTTCAAGAGCGCATACATATTGCGACCTTGTTTGTCACATTCTGCTTCTTATTGCTAGTAACACGCTTGGTATGGCTGCAATTAGTCAACCATGGTAAATATGCCTTACAGGCCGAAAATAATCGCATTGCCATCGTTCCTGCGCCAGCCAATAGAGGCCTGATCATAGATCGCAACGGGATTGTGATTGGTCGAAATTACTCAGCACTAACCCTTGACGTCAATGCTAGCGAAATCAAAGGGAATGTGGATGAATTGATCGACGAAATTTCTCAAATCGTATTGATTTCCCCTAGAGATCGTCGTAATTTCAAGCGGTCGCTTGAAGATTCACGAAAAATGGGTACTTTTCCCCTTCGATCGATGCTGACAGAGGCTGAGACTGCGCGTTTCATGGCAAATCGCTACCGATTTCCCGGGGTGGAGATTCGGGCACGCAGCTTTAGAGAGTACCCCTATAACGAACTAGCCTCCCACCTTATTGGATATATCGGGCGCGTTTCTCTTAAGGATAAAGAGCGCATGCAGTCTGAAATAGAGAGCGCTAAGGCCGATGATCCTGATGCCCTTCAGACATCTTTTCTGCCCGGCATTCAGTACGTTGGAAAAATTGGTTTAGAGCAAAGCTATGAAAATGTATTACGCGGCTCACCAGGATACGATCAAGTAGAAATCACCGCGGGTGGTAAACCAGTCAGAACGTTATCAAGCTCCCCATCTGTGCCGGGTAAGAATATCGTGCTATCGGTTGACATCAAATTACAGTATTTAGTAGAGCAACTCTATGGAAATTTCCGCGGTGCATTTGTTGCGATCGAGCCTCAAACGGGGGACATATTAGCGTTTGTTTCAAAGCCTAACTTTAATCCCAATGATTTTGTTGAAGGCATTGATTCAGTCACCTGGAAAGAGTTAAATGACTCTCCTCAAAAGCCGCTTTATAACCGACCACTGAAAGGCATCTATCCACCAGGCTCCACTTACAAACCATTTATGGCGTTAGCCGCTCTAGAGACTAAAAAACGTACGCCATCACAATCCATCTCTGATCCTGGTTATTTTGATTTTGGCAACCATACCTTCCGCGACGATAAAAAAGGTGGTCATGGCATTGTGGATATGCAAAAGTCTATCGTGGAATCCTGCGACACTTACTACTACCTACTTGCGCGCGATATGGGCGTAAACATGATGCATGACTTCATGAAGCCATTTGGCTTTGGTCAAATTACAGGCATTGATTTAAAGGGTGAATCTCGAGGAATCCTACCATCTACCGAGTGGAAAAAAAATACCTTCAAAAAACCAGAACAGCAGAAATGGTACGAAGGCGAAACGATTTCTTTAGGAATTGGACAGGGCTATAACGCGTTTACTATTTTGCAGTTGGCACATGGGATGGCTAATATGGCTAACAATGGTGTTGTGATGAAGCCGCATCTGGTGAAGGCAGTTGAAGACCCCTTCACCAGAAATCGTGTCTTGACCACCCCAAAAGAAAGCTATCGAATTGATCTCAATCAGGAAAATATTGAGGTCATCAAAAAAGCGATGGTTGAGGTCAATAATTCTGGAACATCGGCATCTGTATTTAAGGGGACCGGCTATCAAGTTGGCGGGAAGACAGGTACAGCACAAGTATTCAGTTTGAACTCAAAGGAATATAAACACAGCGCCACTGCGGAGTTTTTACGGGACCATGCTTTGTATATTGCTTTTGCTCCTGCAGATAAGCCTACTATTGTGATCGCAATGGTGGTGGAAAATGCAGGCTTTGGGGCGCAGTATGCTGCACCAATTGCGCGTAAGGCGCTTGATTTTTATATTGAAGGTAAATGGCCTAAGGAGATTCCTGAATGGAAAAGAGCGCCATAAGCAAAGCTAAGAAATTATTTTTCAGTATTTTTTCTGGCTTTGATCGTCAGCTAGGCCTTATTTTACTTGGGTTAGCCGTTGTTGGCTTTATTACTTTTTTATCCGCAAGCCAAAATACACCCGTTCGAATTGGGGATGAACTACGTAACCTGGCACTCTCATTTTTGGTCATGTGGATTGTCTCTCGCATTCCTCCTAAGTGGCTAGAAATGGCAGCGATATGGATTTATGGAATTGGTGTTGCTTTGCTCGTAGCAGTAGCCATATTTGGACTGATTAAAAAAGGAGCGCGGCGCTGGTTAAATATTGGGTTGATTATTCAGCCCTCAGAAATTATGAAAATTGCCATGCCACTAATGTTGGCTTGGTATTTTCAAAGACGGGAAGGCATTCTCAAAACTTGGGACTACGGCGTAGCCGCAATTGTTCTTCTCATTCCAGTAATGTTGATTGCTCGTCAGCCAGACTTAGGCACTGCTTTATTGGTTTTTGCCGCCGGTATGTATGTGATCATTTTGGCAGGCATGCCGTGGAAATGGATTTTGCCCTTTGTTGGCATTGCTGCGCTTGGAATTGTTCTCATCATTATTTTTGGTAACACTATTTGTGCGCCTGACATTACATGGCCTTTTGTTCATACCTATCAAAAACATCGTGTCTGCACTTTGCTGGATCCTAGTAGCGATCCCCTCGGTAAAGGATTCCACACCATTCAATCAATGATTGCTATCGGCTCTGGTGGTTTTTTTGGCAAGGGCTGGTTTCAAGGAACGCAATCCCACCTTGAGTTTATCCCTGAGAAACATACTGACTTTGTATTTGCTGTTTTCTCAGAAGAGTTTGGGCTTCTTGGAAATTTAATTTTGTTAGCCTTGTTCTTTGCCCTTGTTAAAAGAGGTTTGGCAATCTCCGCTGGTGCGCCGAATTTATTTACTCGCCTATTAGGCGCTTCTGTGACGCTTATTTTCTTTACCTACGCCTTTGTTAATATCGGCATGGTGAGCGGCTTACTGCCGGTCGTAGGCGTTCCACTTCCCTTTATTAGCTACGGGGGTACTGCTTTAGTCACCCTTGGATTTGGAGCGGGTATATTAATGAGCATTCATCGCCATCGACGACTGGTGCAGAGCTAAATAGTATTTTCTGTTTCGGCAGGCGGCTGCTCTAGTTCTTTAAATAACAAAAAAGCCCGGCATGCCGGGCTTTTTCATTTACAAGAGTAAAGATTACTTCTTACGCTTGTTTACTGAATCTTTAAATGCTTTACCAGCTGAGAACTTCACTGTTTTAGCAGCGGCAATTTTGAGTGGCTCGCCAGTTTTTGGGTTACGGCCCATACGTGCAGCACGTTTACCAGAAGAGAATGTACCAAAACCGATCAGTTGAACTGAGTCACCTTTAGTAACAGCTTTAATGATAGTTTCGATAGCGGAATTTAATGCAAATTCAGCTTTAGCTTTTGAGATTTCAGCATCGCCAGCAATCGCTGCGATTAGTTCTGCTTTGTTCAAGTGAAACTCCTTATTTAATTGATGTCAGCACACATTGCGCTTGATTGATTTTAACCATAAAAAACTACAAAAATATAGTTGCGACACAGCATTTTTTATTATTCCTTTTTTATTGCTCTAAAACGGTGACGCCAGATACAAAATACTCTGTATCGCCAAAACAACTAGAGGGCAATCCAATGTGCTGGTCATACTTGAGGGCTACCTTTTTCCCCAAATTATCATTAATTTTCTGTGCAACCGCTAAGTCATGCACCGTAAAGAAGAATTTTTCAGACATCGTTCCAGGCATCGAAACCATAGCTAACTCCCCTTCCCAGGTCTTGCAAACATAGCCTCGATTTGAGAATTTTTGCACATAGCCAGCACGCTCGCCACTGCCATAGCTCCAATTGAGCATAATCCAGGTATAGGCAGCCAGGCCAAGCGAGCCGACTAAAACCAGGCTTAAAAGCCATTTAATGAATGTTTTCATTCCCATTTCCTCTTTAGATCAGTAAAGAGCCCCATCTTGACGCTTCTATTTAGGGCCTCAACAGTGTTGTTCAGTATATGGGTAAATAGGCTAAAAATAGGCTGAGAACGCTTGAGCATTCAAATAAAATATGAGCATTAGTACCCATTGGTAAACTTTATGCAAATACGTCACCTGATTTTTTTTATCTTCATACTGTCCGCTATTTATGTCTATTACAGAGGCAAAGTGCGGTTCGGTATAGTTCGTTCTTTGATGGATTATCAGGTGCTGTTAGCCCCCATCAATTGCCTGCTTTATCTGTTTTCGAAAACCAAGGCGGGCGCCTATATTCCAACCAAAGATTTTCCAGAAATGCAGCTGATTCAGAATAATTGGGAAATCATTCGAGACGAAGCTCTTGCCCTAAACGCCGATGGCGCTATTGCGGTGGCTACCGGGTACAACGATATTGGATTTAACTCTTTCTTTAGAACGGGATGGAAGCGCTTTCATCTCTATTGGTATGGCAAAGAAATGCCCTCTGCTCAAGCAAGTTGCCCAAAAACAGTGGCAATTCTGAAAGCGATTCCCTCAGTTAAGGCAGCCATGTTTGCCTCTTTGCCGCCAGGAGCAACCTTAGTACGCCATAGGGATCCTTATGCAGGCTCCTTGCGTTATCACATTGGCCTAGTAACCCCCAATGATCCTCAATGCTTTATTGATGTGGATGGAGAGCGCTATTACTGGAAGGATGGCGAGGCCGTCATGTTTGATGAAACCTATATTCACTTTGCGGCAAACGAAACAGATCATCAGCGCATTGTGTTGTTTTGCGACATAGAACGTCCTGTCTATACCAAGCCGATGCAACTTTTTAACCGCTGGTTTGGGCGCTATGTAATGAGTGCTGCAGCCTCTCAGAATGTGGAGGGCGAGAAGGTTGGGCTTGTAAACGTTCTCTTTAAGTATTTTTACCACCTAAGAGCGCAGGCAAAAAAACTAAAAGCCAAACACCGTAGCGTCTATTACCTTGGAAAATGGGTGCTTATTTTAGGAATCTTGTGGGCAATCTTTTGGTGAGTCCTAAGGCCCCAGGATTTGAATAATCTGCTCTGGGGTGATTGAGCCCCAGATTTCCAGCCGCTTCTGACGACTATTTTGTCCAGACAAAAACTGAATTTGCTTTTGAGGAATTCTGAGTTGTTTTGAAAGCCAGGCCAATAGCATTTCATTAGCCTGATTTTCTGAAGCCGGCGCTTGCAGGGATATCTTCAAGCAGCCATCATGCAAACCGACGACCTTAGTCAGTTTTGCTCCTGGCTGGCAATGCAAATTGAGCACAATTCCGCCGGGTGTTTGTTTTAACCAAATAGGGTTCATCAAAGTACTTTAAACTCAAAAGATGATTATGAAGAACTCTTCCGCTTTAGACCACCTATTTGACAATAATCGCGAATGGGCAAGCAGCATGGTTGCACAAGATCCCGATTTTTTCAAACGCTTGGTAGCACAGCAAGCTCCAGAGTATTTATGGATTGGCTGCTCCGACAGCCGCGTTCCCGCCAATGAGATCGTCAATTTAGAGCCGGGGGAACTGTTTGTTCATCGCAACGTTGCTAATGTTGTTGTTCATACAGATCTCAACTGTTTATCGGTTATTCAGTTTGCAATTGACTTACTAAAGGTGAAGCATATTTTAGTTGTGGGTCACTATGGCTGCTCTGGCGTCCATGCGGCACTTGCTGATAAGCGCATTGGATTGGCGGACAATTGGCTAAGGCACGTGAAGGATGTTCACCAAAAACATGAGCGCTATCTTGGTGAGGCAATACCTACCCCTAAACGCCAAGATCGTTTGTGTGAGCTCAATGTTATCGAGCAAGTGGTGAACGTTTGCGAAACTACTATCGTCCAAGATGCCTGGGCTAGAGGTCAAGAGCTCACCGTACACGGCTGGGCCTATCGACTTGAAACTGGTCTGGTAAACGATTTGGGAATGTCGATTAACTCTTCCGATGAAATGAACGCTCGCTACGCCACATCGTTAACGCGCTATCAAGCCACATAAATTGATCTTGTTTAGCAATTTCTCTAACTACCTAAGTGTTGCCGTACTAAGAATCCTGGTAGCGCTACCCTATGAGGTTTTAGTCCGACTTGGCTATGGCTTAGGCTTTCTGATGGCACTGATACCAAGTGAACGTAATCGGGTAGTACAAACAAATCTCGCGCTCTGCTTTCCAGAATTAAGCGCTCAAAAAATAAATGGGCTACGTAAGCAACATTGGCGGTTGTTAGGAAGAAGCTTAGTCGAGAAAAGTATTATTTGGCTTGGCACTAAAAAACAACTTGCTGAAATGATTGAGGTCCAATCGGAAGTTGATCTTTGTGATAGGCAGCCTCGTATTCTAGTGAACATGCATTTTGTCGGAATTGAAGGCAGCATTATCTTAAGTGCCCTTGCGCAAGAAAAAGGATGGCCACGTACCTCAGGATTTTTTCAAAGAATGAAAAATCCTTTCTTTAATAAAAAAATTATTGCATGGCGTAACCGTTTTGGCGGGAACTCCATTGATCGCCAAGGCAATACTATTGCGCTCATCCGAGAGATCCGCAAAGGTAGCTTCATCATCATTGCCCCAGATATCGATTTAGGTCTAAAAGATTCTACTTTCGTACCTTTTTTTAATATTCAGACCAATACCATTACTGCTGTTTCAAGATTAGCCAAAATAACTGGCGCCCAAGTCTGCATGATGATCACCACCCTGAAACCAGATGGGCTTGGTTATATTTGCCATATCAGTAGACCTCTCAAGAATTTTCCTAGCGATGATCCTGTGGTCGACACCGCAAGACTGAATCAAATCTTTGAGGCAGAAATTCGTTTAAGGCCAGCTCAATACTATTGGGTCCATAAACGGTTTAAAAACCGCCCATTGAATGAGGCAAGCCCGTATTAATCTTGCCCTGCCAGCAATCAAGTAGACCTAAATAAGGCACTTGCCTGATAATGTGAAGATGGAAGAAAAAGTTCGTGTATCAAAGCTTTTATCAGAATTAGGTCTTTGCTCTCGTCGCGAGGCAGATTCCTATATTGAGCAGGGCTTAGTGACTGTTGACGGCGAAGTTGTCAGTGAACTAGGCTCGCGCGCCTTTCGCAATCAAAAGATTGAGCTGCAGTCTGGTGCCAAGGTACAGCAAGCATCTCGAATTACGGTGATTCTTAATAAACCCGTAGGCTTTATCTCGCACTTTGATGATGAGCAGGAGTATCAGCCCGCTGCATCCCTCATTACCCCTGAAAACTACTTTCCTAGCCCCTTGGATAGGGGCCGCAGCCCTCGCTTTAATACACGAGGGCTTGCACCTGCCGGTCGTCTAGACATTGATTCCACTGGAATGCTAGTGTTGACGCAAGACGGTCGCATTGCCAAGCTCCTGATTGGGGAAAATAGCCCCATTGAAAAAGAATACTTAGTACGAGTAGAGGGTGCGCTCTCTTTTGATGATTTGGACCGCCTCAAGCATGGCCTTGAGTTGGATGGGGTCACCCTTAAACCCGCTCAAGTGAGCTGGCAGAATGAGGATCAACTCCGTTTTGTGTTGCGGGAAGGCCGTAAGCGTCAGATTCGTCGCATGTGCGAAATGGTCGGCCTAAAAGTGCTTGGCCTAAAACGGGTTCGCATGGGGCGTCTCTCCTTGGGGCCACTCCCCCCTGGAAAATGGCGCTTTGTCAGGCCCGATGAGCAGTTTTAAACACGGTGCCCGCTTATAATTCTGTCTACTAGAATAAGCGCAGAATTACCATCGATACCATCTCCACCAGCACTCCAGGCGCAGAAGTCCTTAGGCGTCGCAGCTTTGCCATCATCTCCCATCCAGATGCTGGAAAGACCACCCTCACAGAAAAATTATTGCTGTACGCAGGCGCCATCCAAATTGCCGGTAGCGTAAAGGCACGCAAAGCCAGTAGACATGCTACTTCAGACTGGATGGAGATAGAAAAGCAGCGGGGCATTTCTGTTGCCAGCTCAGTCATGCAAATGGAGTATCGAGACTGCATTATTAATTTGCTCGATACCCCCGGACACCAAGATTTTTCAGAAGATACCTATCGCGTATTGACTGCAGTCGACTCCGCGCTGATGGTCATTGATGCCGCGAATGGTGTTGAGTCACAGACCTTGCGCTTGCTAGAGGTTTGTCGCGCCAGAAATACGCCTATCGTGACTTTTATTAATAAGATGGATCGCGAAGTCAAACCGCCCATGGAACTCATGGATGAAATCGAAACGGCGCTTGGCATTGAAGTAGTCCCTTTTACCTGGCCAGTAGGCATGGGAAGATCTTTTGCTGGCGTAATCGACATTGCCAAAATGCAAATGCGCATGTTTAAATCCGGCGAAGATCGTGTCACTGAAGATTCGCACGTCATTATTGATGTTAATGATCCCGCCCTTAAAGAGCGCTTAGGCACTGATCTAGAAAATGCACTAGCCGAAGTAGAGCTCATTAAGAATGCGATGCCCGCGTTTAACCGTGAAGCATTTTTGGCGGGCCGTCAGTCGCCCGTATTTTTTGGCTCTGCCATCAATAACTTTGGTGTTAGAGAGATTCTAAATACTCTGGTTGAGTTAGCGCCCTCACCAGGATCCCGAAAAGCGCTACAAAGAGAAGTAAGCCCTGCTGAAAATAAATTCACGGCGGTGGTCTTTAAAATTCAGGCCAATATGGATCCTGCGCATCGTGACCGCGTTGCGTTTTTACGCATCTGCTCTGGGCATTTCAAACGCAGCATGAAGCTCAAGATTTGTCGCAATGGTAAAGAGGTGCGCACGAATAACGCGCTCTCATTTTTATCCCAACGTCGCGATATTTTGGATGAGGCCTTTCCAGGCGACATCATTGGACTGCCTAACCATGGACTGCTTAGACTGGGTGATACGCTGACTGAAGGAGAGCAGCTGCAATTTACTGGTTTACCATTTTTTGCCCCTGAAATATTTCGCATGGTTGAATCCGCTGATCCCTTGCGCTCTAAACAGCTTCGTACAGGACTCATGCAGCTAGGCGAAGAAGGCGCTATTCAAGTGTTTCGCCCCATGATGGGTGGAACAATGCTGCTGGGTGCATTTGGACAACTTCAATTTGAAGTTGTTAGCCACCGCCTACAAAGCGAGTATGGGGCTGAGGTACGCTTACTACCGGCACGATACAACCTTGCACGCTGGGTTAGCTCTGATGATCCTGTTGCATTAAAGAAATTCATTCAAGAAAATATCCACCGCATCGCGGAAGATGTTGTAGGGGCCTCTGTTTTTTTAGCTTCGCACAAATCCGAGCTTGATGTAGCCCAACAGCGCTGGGAATCTATTCAGTTCCATGCCTTAAGAGAGCATGCTGGCCTGATCTATCAATCCGACCTATCTGGCTAAATTTAACGCGGTGCCTGGTTAGCAAAACGGCAATCAAATACCGCTACCAAGGCAGTGTCATTTTTTCTAAAGGTGGCAAGCTTGCCATATTGAGCGCAATAAGCATTTGCTTGCTGAGTTAACGATGCAATAGAAGCGCCATCACTATTGAAAAAAGTGACGTGATCTGAATCTGATGCGTCTGTATAAACTGCCGCACAAGCACTTAAGCCGAACATTAAAACCAACAGCGAAATTATTAAACGCTTCATCCTAAATCTTTCTAATGTGTTAACTTTTCTACAATTCTGGCAGTGAGCTTGCTAGCAAAAGACCGAAAGGCCAATATTCCTATTATGGCAACAGGATAGGCAAAGACCCACACTTCAAGCCAAACCCATAGAAAATTCTCAGCTGACCCTACCCGCACGAATGTAGTGACCAATGTAATAGTGAAAGACATTAACGCACCCATAATGAGCGCGAAAATAAGATTTGGAATATTAGGCATCCGGTAATCATAGCGCTTGAACGGCTTAGCTGTTATTCTGAATCGTGATCACTATTCCGCGCCCTAGTCAGGGGGGTTTTTGAGTAGACTCAGAAATCCATCATTTCAACTCCCTAGGAAAACTATATGGCTGCCGGCCAAAATCAAAGAAATAGAAAAAACGATTCCATGCTTACTAAAACTGGTAAAGCCAGATTAGGCCCACTCAATGCTGCGCAATTAACAAAATTGCTTGACTCCAGCAGCAAGCCTAAAGAAAAGGGCAAAATTCAGCGCGCCCTGAACAAAAGAGGGCCGATAGCTGTTGCCCCTGCTCCAACCCCAGCAGCAACAGAGTCAGCACCAGCAGCGTAATAGATCGACCCCAAAAGTACCTTGGGGTTTTTTCTTGGGTAATATGCTTTAAATATGAAGCTATTGCCCCACATTCACTCGATTTATATTGCGCCTTTTGCAGGAAAAGCGATGCTGCAAATTCCCTCTGCAGAAATTATTGCTGGGGAGGGAATCAAAGGTGACCGCTATGCCACTAGCCAGGGTGCATTTTCGGGCTCAATCCCTACAAAAATTCGCCATATTAGCCTCATTGCCACTTCAGGCATTGATGATGCAAATCAAGCACTTAAGAACTTAATATCAAAGCCCTTTTTAGAGGCTGAGACACGTCGAAATATTGTGATGCAAAATATCTCCGCTCAAGATCTAAATGATTTGGTTGGGGTCGTTTTTTACCTAGGCCGCCTTAAATTTAAAGGAATTGAATTATGTACGCCCTGCGAAAGACCGGCCAAGCTATTGGGCAGAATACATTTTCTTGACGCATTTGAAAATAGAGGTGGATTGAGGGCTGAGGCATATGAATCTGGAGTGCTTTCTTGCGGAAATACTCTAAGTATTGTTAGGCCAAACTCGCTATGATTGTTTACTCCGATAGCGCCGTTATCAGCGCTGAACAGGCTATTGATCTGTATGAGCGATCCACTCTAGGTGAACGACGCCCAGTAGACAATGTCGCAAGCTTTAACGATATGCTTCTGAATGCGAATCTACTAATTACCGCCTGGGATGCGGAAAAGTTAATCGGCATCAGTCGCAGTCTCACAGACTTTTCTTATGTCGCCTATTTGGCTGACCTTGCTGTAGACGAGGCCTATCAACAACAAGGGATAGGCAAGCGACTAATTGAAGAAACGAAAATGAGGCTAGGTCCTAAATGCATGATCGTTTTATTGGCCGCACCCAAGGCAAATACTTATTATGAGCATATTGGGTTTGAACATCACTCGCGCGCCTGGGTACTCAAAAAATAAAGAAAATAATTCTTATATGATTAAGGGATGACTACAACGCGCTTTTGTCTTATCCGCCACGGCGAAACATTCTGGAATACCGAGAGACGGCTTCAGGGCCATACTGACATCCCCTTAAATGCTAGAGGTCAATTACAAGCGCAACAGCTTGCCCTCTCTCTTAAAAAAGCCCACTTGAAGTTCGATGTGTTGTACACCAGCGATCTCAAAAGAGCTTCTGATACAGCCGCCGCAATTGCAGCTGTTTTTGATGTGCCAATGAGCGCTGATCATGATTTACGTGAACGCCACTTTGGAGTTCTTCAGGGCATCACTATTGACGAGGCCCCCTCAAAGCAGCCTCATGTTTGGCAAGCCCATCTTGCTCGCGAACAAGATCATGAACTCGAGGGTGGGGAAAGTATTTCCCAGCTAGCATTTCGCGTAAAAAGTGTCTTAGAAAAAATTGGACAGAAGCATTCTGGACAAACTATTTTGATAGTGAGTCATGGCGGAACCATGGACATGATGTATCGCATTGCTAGCAAGCAGTCCTTAAACTCAGCTAGGGAAGTGTCTGTACCCAATGCCTCGCTGAGCTGGATTACCCACAATGCGTTTGGCTGGGCCGTAGAGCGCTGGGGGGACACAAGCCATCTAGAGGGCCCCGCTCTCGAAAACGTTGATCTGTAATAAAAAAGCCGCCTAATAGGCGGCTTTCTTCGGAAGCACTAAGACTACTTTCGAATATGAGCGTGACGTGCCGCATCCTGAGACATGCCTTCACCTTTTGGCTTGCCCTCGAGGGATTCTTTTTCAGCAGTAATTTCTTTACGGCGCTCTTTGCAAGAACCAGCGATCTCTTGAAGTGCTTTACGCGCTCTAGCGGCCGAAGCTTTAATGCCCTTGCCGTGAAACTTTTCATTCTCTGCCTGGTATGTTTCGAAGGCGGCCATTAAGTTGTCGTGGTGAGACATATTTATCCTTATTTATTATTGAAGTAATCTGCGTAATATACGTAATACAAACTTTAACTCATATTCAAGGCTCAATAGGCGATTATTTTGTCCAACGCTCAATAATGACTTTTAATTTTTCAGGGCCAAGCTCCGCTAAATATAAATTAAAGTCATCCCGCAATGCAGATCCTTTTTTAAAAACGAAGCCTAGATTATCGAAACCATTCACCTGGTAACTACTACTTACCGGTAAATTGAAAGACTTTTGGTAGCTCTCTAGCATGACGCTATCGACAAATACTAAATCTACAGAGCCATTTTGTAATGCTAATAGCGCCTCTGTGGGCGAAGGATAGAGCTTTACTTGATCAACTGAATAATAGCCCTTGGGCTGCAATACTGTTTTGACGTAATCATCAAAAACACTCCCCGTTGGATATGCAATGCTGTATTTTTTTAAATCAGATAAATCATTAATCTTAATGTGGCGATTTTGCAATCCGATTAACTGCCAAGTGCTTATGAAATAAGGATTTGAAAAATCCATCGCCTCTTTGCGTTTATCGGTAATAGATATACCTGAAAAAGCCACATCTGCCTGCCCACTCGAAACAGCGCCTAACATACCCAGCCAATCATAGGCAGTCATTTTAAAACTGCAGCCACGTGACTTGCAGTAGCCCTCAAATATCTCTAGGTCTACGCCAGTGTATTTTCCATCCTTCTCAAACAACATTGGTGGAATGGTTGGGGATACAGCAACTTTAATGGTACTGTTTGAGCCCTGATCAGAACAGGCCCCCAAGGTGAATGTGATAAATAAGACTAGGGCTAATAGGCGCATATTCTTCATAAGTAATAAGTCGATTTCCTGATCAGGGCCCTAGTGGAAAAGCAGTCACGACTGGTATCTGGAGCGCCAAAGTTATCAAGGACGCACTAAAGAAACAAGCCCCCAAATGAGGGCTTGTTTATTCTAAAAGCATCAATCAATTGAAATACAAATACGATGTATGTTACTTAATTAATCCGCAAGCAATTCGAGGTCCAGAGTTGCCAGCTGGTTGAGACTTATAGTCATCGGGGTCGCGGTGAATTACAACAGATCTTCCCAATATTCCGTTTGATCCAGTACTCACAGAAAATCCACTCAGCTTCGCCGAATACACTGCATTTCCGTTGGCATCAGACTTTATATTAGGCATATCGCCTGCATGGCTTGCATCTGAGTTTGGCATGCCGTGATACTTAGTGTCAGGGTTGAAGTGGCCGCCTGCACTGGTAGCATCTGGAGCTGAACAATCCCCTTTTTCATGAACATGAAATCCTTGCTCAGCATTCGGCTTGAGTCCAGAAAAATTACCAGTAACCAATACGTCATGGCCCTGCCATACAAAATTGACTGTCCCTTTTGTGTTAGATCCAGAGCGAGGGTCTAATGTCGAAGATGCTTTTTGCCCAGTACCATGCTCCATAGATTGACATGCACCGAGCAACATTACTGCTGCCACTCCGATAGCTAAAGAAATAGGTTTCATACTTGTTGCTCTCCTTGAATATTAATCATTGTTATAAATACCAATCAATTCTTGCATACTTTGTGGCATTGAGCTTGACATTACTATGTACTGAATGCGCAAATCAGGGCAACTACTAGCGCCCTCGGAGATAAGCCATCACCCATGCAGGATCACTATCACTAGGGAAGATAGGGTAATGCACCGCAACAATTTTTCCAGCTTGGGCGATGATCGTTAGCCGCTTTAGCAAGGTCATTCCGGCGGCAGTAAAAGTGGGCAGATTTAAGGCTTTCTGCAACTGAAAATCTGCGTCACTGACCACCGGGAATGGCAAATGGAGTCTGCTCGCCATTTCTTTTTGGTACTCGGTAGTTTGAGCACTAAGACCCAACACATCCGCATTTAAAGCTTTTAATTCTTGATAATGATCCCTAAATGAGCAGCTTTGAGGGGTGCATCCACGGGCGCCAGGGATCTGATCCCAACCTTCTGGCAATGGCACATTAGGCTGCCCAGTCATTGGATAACAGTAAATCACTAAAAACTGGGGATATGAAGCAAGTGCAATAGACTTTCCATTGGTACTGGCTAATGTAATATTGGGCAAGGACATACCAATAAGATGCTTGGCGGCACCATCGTCCAAAGGGATCGGCAAATCATCTGGGGTTTTGGATAAATCAATCAAGCACGGCTCCTTTTAAAATAACTCATCTGCCTTGGCAAGCTAAGGGCATATCCCTTAAGGGCTTTTCTTGTGCGTAGTCGCAATTTACACCTATCGGCGAAGTGCTACTTGCAGAGCACGCTGACAACGCTATGGATGCCAAAAGTACGGCAAATGGCTTAAGGATATTTTTCATTCGGCTCTCTTCGTCTTATTTACAGAATTTTGGCATAAGTTGAACGTTGCTGTTTTTTACAAAAATATACATGATTGCTTGGGCATGTCAGTTTTTTGATGCGCTAGCTTTGTCCTTAGCGCTACCTTGATGCTCACCCCAAAAGTCATTCTTCACCCGCTGTCGATCGGCCTCTGATAAGCCATCTTGACTCATTAAAACACGGGTGTACCTTGAGCGCCTTGAGTACCTTGAGGATATGTGTCCCTCAACCTACGGAGTCGCTTTAAAAAATCTCCAACACTTTTGATAAAGAGTTGCCCTCGAAATTAGGCTTGTTACCAATCTCTTCAAAAGGCAAGCCTTGGCGATTAACCCAGAAAACATCCAAACCAAACCAAGAGGCGCCTACCGCATCCCAAGCATTACTCGATACAAATAGTATTTCGTCTTTTTTGACTGAAAAAGCATCCAATAAGAGTTGGTAACTCTGCGGCGCCGTCTTAAAAAGCTTTACCTCTTCAACGGTAACTACTTGATCTAGATAAGGCTTAAGATGATTGCTCTGTACAACTGTCTCAAGCATTTCACGACTACCGTTAGAGAGAATAGCCGTCGCCATTCCCAGTTCCTTAAGTTGCTTTAATACTGAAAGGCTATCTTCAAACGCAGTAAGCTTAGCGTACTGATCCATTAAACGATTCTCAGTGGCTGTATTTAAGTCTAGCTTCATCCTCTTACATACATAGCGCAATGAACGAATCGTCAACTCCCAGAAGGGCAAGTAATACTGACTACCCGCTGGGTTGGGATCGCTCATAGTGACAAGGCGGGTGTATTCAATCTGACGATCCCGCCACATGATGGCAAGAGATTCTCCCTGGCCCGGAAAGATCGATTCAGCCAGCTGCCCCATAGAGTACACATCAAATAAAGTGCCGTAGGCATCAAAGGCGATCAATTTGTACAAATTTGTCTCCAATACGTATGTTTTATTTTTTCACAACAAAGCACTACTTACCAATAACTTTTCAAGCCAAAAGAAGCACATTAATGATAGGTGAGCTCCTCAGTTTTTCCCCAGAAAATTTTGTAAGAATAAGCAGTGTAGGCAAGGATCATTGGAAGTACTACTACAGCGCCCCAAAAAATCATCCACAAAGAATCTGTTGAGGCAGCAGCCTCCCAAATTGTCACCTGATCCATTACCAAGTATGGGAATAGGCTATAGGCAATTCCTAATAAAGCCAACCAAAAAATACCTACCGTAGATACAAATGGGATCCATTGGGCATGATAGTGATTATGGTCAAAATTAAACAAAATCTGATGCATCAAAATAAATAGCAGGCCGGTGGCAATCGGAATCGGCATTAGCCAATAGAAGGCAGGGAAAGTAAACCATTTGTGAAAAATTTCTGGACTAAACCAAGGGGTTGCAATGGAGACTAATGCAATACCACATGCACTTAACCACAATGATCCCTTAGCCCACTGAACCGCTTTTTTCTGTAGCGCACCTTCTGTTTTCATAATCAGCCAACAAGCGCCCAATAATGAATAGCCAATCGGCAAAAACAAGGCTACGAATAATGAGAAAAGCCAGCCCTGCCAGCCGGACTCAAAACCAATAATTACTCTACCAATCATGATTCCCTGCATTAAAGAGGCTACGAGACTTCCAAAATAGAATAAAAAATTCCATAAAGGCTTTTGCTCAATATTGACTTTAACCCTGAAGTCAAAAGAAACGCCCCGTAAGATTAGTCCCATTAACATTAGGGCTGCTGGCAAATACAGCTCTGTAAGAATTACCCCATGAGCATAGGGAAAGGCCACTAGAAGCAGGCCCACCGCCAATACAAGCCAGGTTTCATTAGCATCCCAAAAAGGGCCGATAGAGGAAATCATGACATCTTTATCCTCATCCCCGGCTCGGCGCAACAGAATGCCAACACCAAGATCGTAGCCATCTAAGACGACATACAGTAGGAATGAAACCCCCATGGCGCCAAAAAAGAATAATGGCAACCAATTGCTAGCGAGTGAGTAGTCTAAATTCATCATGTCGCATTCCCCAATGTTGCTTCTGGTAAATCTGCTTTTCTAGCCATATAGAAAACGATCCAGATATAAGCACTAAGCAAGCCTACGTAAAGCAGTAGATACATAAACAAAGTACTAAATACCATGGAGTTAGAGACGGTGGTCACCGCATCCACCGTTCTCAAAACACCACTAACTAAAAATGGCTGTCTTCCGATCTCAGTCACATACCATCCCGAAACTACTGCAACCCATCCTGAAAAGGTCATTCCCACTAATGCAATCTTGAGATACTTTGGCAACTCATATCGACCCCTCATCCGCCAATAACTTACCCAAGAAATAAGTAGCATCAACACTCCCACACCCACCATGATTCGAAATGCAAAGAATATTGGCAGTACAGGAGGGATATCCTTGCCAAACGCATCTAAGCCCTTGACTTCACCATCCCAAGAGTGCGTTAAGTAGAGTGAAGCCAAATTCGGAATTGCAATCTCATATAAATTAGATTTAGTAGATGCATCTGGAATGGCAAACAATACTGCAGGAACGTTTTTGGATGTCTCCCAAATACCCTCCATTGCAGCTAACTTTGCCGGCTGATATTCCAGAGTATTTTGCCCATGCATATCGCCCAACAAAATCTGCACTGGAATTAAAGCAGCCGCAACGGTTACGGCAAACTTCAGTGTCAATGCATTGGCTGCTGAACTTGATCCTCTGAGAGATCGATAAGCCGATATTCCGGCAACAAAAAATGCTGCTGTCAAGAATGAGGCTGTCATCATATGCGCTAATCGATAAGGCATTGATGGATTAAAGATAATTTCCATCCAACTATCTGCATGCACGATCCCATTTATGATGCTGTAACCCTGTGGTGTTTGCATCCACGAGTTTAAGACGATGATCCAAAAGGCTGACAGGCTGGTACCAAAAGCAACCAAAAAAGAAGCGACTAAGTGTGTCTTTTGGCTTACGCGGTTGCTTCCAAATAACATTACGCCCAGAAAGGTAGCCTCTAGAAAAAATGCCGTCAACACTTCATACGCCAGCAAAGGGCCGGCAACATTGCCTACAGTTTTCATATAGCCAGGCCAATTTGTTCCAAACTGAAAGCTCATTGTGATGCCACTGACGACACCCAGTGCAAAAGTTAAGGCAAAGACTTTCACCCAAAATTTATAAGCATCGTTCCAAACTGCATCATTAGTACGAATAAACTTCAGCTTGAAATAGAACAGAAACCACCCTAAAGCGATCGTAATCGTTGGAAATAAAATATGAAAAGTAATATTGCTAGCAAATTGAATGCGGCTGAGAACGAGGGTATCTAACATTTTTAAGCAACCTAACGGTCAAATGAGTATTCAGTGTAGTCCTCGCCCACTTGAAATGTGGCCTTTCTTAATGCCGACCTTTTTCCTCAGGATTAAAGTGGGGCAAAAAGAAAGCCCCCTCTTATGCGCGGGCCCTTAAGCTAGTGTTGATTTACTCTTTGCTGTTTGCTATTTGCTACTCAAGCCCAAAATGTTTTTTATCTTCTCCCATCAATTAAAAATTCATGAAGGACTACGTTTTACCAGCATCTTTTTTCCTAAGATTACGGTAGAAACGACTAGCGCCGCAAATAAAAGATTCGTCCAAGTCAGAGAGTCCCCCAACAAAACACTGGCGGCCAGAAGCGTACAAAAAGGTTGGATTAACTGTACTTGACTTACGCGGGCAATGCCGCCCATAGCCAAGCCTTCGTACCAAAAGAAGAAACCTAAAAACATAGGAAATAGACTTAGGTAAATAAAACTGAGCCAGGCAGCGCTTCCAGCGCTCGTGTATGCCTGGTCAAATAAGTAATACGCTACCACCAGGTTGATTGGCAGTGAAATAACCAATGCCCATGAAATGACTGCTCTTGGATTCATCTTTCTGGATAGCTCGCCCCCCTCAACGTACCCTATACAGGCAGAGATGCCACCAAGCACTAATAAAATGTCTACGCGAGTAAACCCACCGGCATTTTTTATTACCGCATAAGTCATGACAATGGCAGCACCTAGTAACGAGACCAACCAAAACCCTAAGGAGGGTCGCTCTTTAAATCGAATCACCCCAATAACGGTAGTCGCTAGGGGCATCATGCCTAGGATCACAGCACCATGGGAGGATGAGCCCTGCGTCATCGCTACAGTGGTGAAAATTGGGAACCCAAAAACAACGCCTAGAGCAATTACGCCACACTTCACAAGATCAACCTTACTAGGCATAGCCTCTTCTTTAAATAAAAGATAAGCCAAGGCCACTAGACCTGCTAATGCCGCCCTTCCGAATGCAATGAAATAAGGGTCGAAACTTAAAACAGCAATCTTACTGACCGGCAAGGTTAAGCTAAAGATGAGAATGCCGATGAACCCAATCAGCATACCCTTGCTTTCGTTATTCACTTGCACCCTTATTTATTGTTTAAGAAATTATATGCACTGGTGAGGAAGGCATTAAAAAGCCCTCACTTTTAGAGGGCTCACTAACCTAATGTCATTGAAAATTCAATTATTTTTTGTCTTTAGGGCTTCCTCTAGCTGGGTGATCTTACCTTGCAAAGCTGCAATTTTGGCATTCAGAGCACCAACATTAAGAAAGGTCTCCTCAGCCACAGGGGCCTGAAGATTATTTCCCCATCCAAGCCAAGATGAGTCATACACCTTCACCTTCTTAAAGCCGAGATTCTTAAGAACAACAGCAGTCTCAGCAGCACGAACGCCGCTCTGGCAATACACTACCGTTTCTTTATCGGGGTCTAGTTTGGAGTACAGCTTTTTCAAATCCACTGTACTTTTTAGAGCCATTCCAGCATTGTCCGAAACCTGCTTTTTACTCAACTTCATTGCTGTCTCTGGCTCTTGCCAATTATCTTCAAAGGGAATGTTGATGGCATTCGGAATATGTCCGCCACGAATAGCCCTGATATCTTTACCCGCATACTCATCAGGTGTACGTGCATCGATAATTTGTGCGCGACCTGCCTGTATTAACTTTTGCATTTCTGCATTAGTTACATTCATTTGAGGCTGCTCCTTAAGCGTAATTGCAACCGGCGCTAAAGTTTGATGCTCTGTTGAAATGGAAAGTCCTGCAGATTTCCAACCATCGATGCCATCGTGATAAATTTCTGCTTGTTTGCCACCAAAATAATTGATGGTGTACATGCCAAAATAAGCATAAGGATTACCACGCCCTCCATACACAACTATCTCACGACTGATATCTAAGCCAGCAGCATTAAACAATTTTTGTATTTGCTCAATTGGTATGTAGTCTTCCTTATTGGGATCTCTTAAGGTTTGGCCTACCTCTCCAAAGTTTATAGCTCCCGGTATATGTCCGCGCAAATAACTCTTCTCATCTCGAACATCCCACAAGATAGCTCCGCGCTCAATGGCTTTTTGCACCTGATCTGTACTCAAAATAGCATCATTTTTTTGTGCAAAAGTATTTACTGACAGTAGCACTAAGGCTAGTAATACAAGATATTTTTTCAGGAAAGCGAGCATATGAGGCCTTATCAATCGGGTTTGCTAAGGGATAAAATAATATTTATCCAATCTCAGTCTATATTACGCGGTATTAGCGGCTACGATCGCTTAACTTGGGAACTAAACCCAGATTGGGCTTAAAAAGGACGACCGCAAGCTCAGCAGAAAATAGCCTGTCGTCAACCGAAAACCCATCATAGCCTTCAATTTTTTATTTTTTCTTGGAGATGCGCATTGCTATATTTTTTAGCATGTCAGCATTGGGCTCTTCCCAGCGGCCGCCGGATTGATTTGCCATGTAAACAACTGCGTTAGCAAAATCAGCAAGGCTCAGATTAGGATTTCCGCCTTTAGGGGGCATTGCTTTTACGCCATGATATCCATCGGCCGTAATATGTTCCTGCCCCTCTTTAATCAATGAAGACCACCTCTTAACATCGCCTAATTTGGGCGCATTATTCAAACCCTGAGCATGACAGCTAAAACATTGGTTTTTATAAGTTTCTTCGCCGCTTATAGCAAGCGTCGCCGAGGAAAATGCGAGCATCATTAAGGTTATACATAGCTTCATTAGAATTAGTCTCAATCTTATTTAGATCATGCTCAACTTTATTGTGGCTCGGGGCGGAGTAGAGTGGCCGATTAATATTTTTATCCAGCTATAGCCACTTATCCACAGAAAAAATTACTTTGGCTCAGTAAATACTATTTCTCAAGTGCGCCATAAATCAAAGCATTTAACTTCTCGCGATGAATCTTCCGGATCTCGCCAGGAGCAACACCCATCATCACAACGACCATTTGCTCTTTTGGGTCAACAAAAAAAATCGTACCGTAGGCACCATTCCATGAATAGTCCCCCACATTGCCATTGTTTGCAGAAAGGCCTCGCTCTGTTCTTACGGCAACACCTAAGCCAAAACCATAACCCAAGCGGGCTGGTTCTGTGCCACTCACATTATTTTTAATACCCTTATCTAGATGATTTGAGGTCATAAATGCAACAGTTTGTGGGCCGAGTACTCGCTTGCCATCCAGACTTCCACCGTTGAGGAGCATCTGGCCAAAGCGCACATAGTCTCCAGCAGTAGAATAGGCGCACGATCCACCGCAATCAAACTTGACTTGTTTGGAGAGTATCTCTACCTGTTGTGACTTGCCATTGAGAGGATCTATCGGCAAAGGCTGAGCCAAACGATTGCGATCTTTATCAGCAAGCTGAAAAGTAGTACTCGGCATGCCTACCTTACTCCAAACACGCTCTTGCAAGACAGCGCCCAATGGCTTACCAGCAATCTTTTCCTGAATAATGCCCAGGACATCCAAACCAAAACCATAATCCCAACTAGTACCGGGCTCATACAGTAATGGTGCTGCAGCTAGCTTATCTATAAAGTCAGCAGCAGAGTAATTTATTGCTGCTGGTGCTGAGCCAGCTGGATAGAATTTATGAATTGGCGTAGATCCGCGACCACCATAGGTAAGCCCATTAGTATGGCGCATCAGATCTTGAATAGTAATGGGATTAGTCGCCGGTGTAGTAGTCAACTTACCCTCTGCATCGACATGACCTACTTTCATACTCTTAAACTGCGGAAGCCAATCAGAAATTGGGGCATTTAGAGGTAAATTACCTTCTTCGTAGAATGTCAATGCTCCAACTGTTGCCATGACCTTTGTCATGGATGCTAGATTAAATATCGCATCTGTAGGCATTGGCTTTTGGGCAGCCTTATCCATATATCCGTAAGGTTTATAGATACTGAGTTTGCCATTTTTTGCTACAGCTAAAACAGCGCCCGGCATTTGATTGCTTGCAATTTGTTCCGCAAAGAAATTATCAATTCGCTTTAAGCCCTCTTGAGAAAAACCTTGGCCTGCAGCGATTGGGAGTGGAGGCCTCACACTCTGCGCCCTTACTAATGAGCCAGCTGTAAGCCCAACGATGCCAGCGGTACCAATAAAAAAGGCCGTTAAAGCACTATGTAAGGATAATTTTTTCATACGGACTCCCAAAATATTTTTAATTATTTTCTTATAGGATTCAATCTTAATACAAATTCTGTTAAATCTGGACTAGTTTCCCCATAGCTATATAAGTCATTCCTTAACAACTCTTTTTAAATAGGTGAAGTGTAAGTAAAGCCTCTATGGAGAATTGGTAAGCATTACTGCCATGCGGAATAAATAGTGAGGTTATCGTCTAAACCAATACAGCTTCAGCAGAGTTACTGTAGAGGTCAGGTATGCCGGCAATCACAGCATTCAAAATCCTAGAATAGGAATACATCAGCACAAAAAACTGTACAACCGCTAGATGGTGGAGGGGTGTCCGTAGGGTATACGGAAATAAAAAGCCCTCATTTCTGAGAGCTTCGTTATTCTTGGTGGCCCGGAGCGGAATCTACCAAAGTCGAGGATGTCTTCATTTGCCATGAGACTAAGACCTACTACTATTCGTAGTGAGTCCACATTCTTAAGATTCGAACCGCCTTCTCCTTGCGCAAAATTTCATAAACTAAGCGGTGTTGAATATTAATTCTGCGTGAGTAAGCGCCTTTTAGATCGCCTACCAACTTCTCATAAGGTGGTGGATTTTGAAGAGGGTCCACTTCTAAAATATCCAATAAAGCCTGGGCTTTATCTCTCAGTCCCGCGGCAGATAGTTTTTTAGCATCCTTAATGGCATATTTGGAATACGCTAAATTCCAAGTCACCACTTCAATGCCCTTTTACTTTTAGCAATAGGCTCAGCCATTGCGTCTTTAATTGACTCACGCATTCCTGGAATTGCTAATAGATAAAGCGTCTCCTGAATAGCACTCCAATCTTCTTCGGAAACTAAAACAGCATTTGCTCGCTTACCAGAGATGACTACTGGCTTATGTGACTCTGCCGCTTGATCAATCAAACGATAGAGACTAGCTCGAGCTTCACTTGCGGTTATTGTGGTCATGATTTCACTCCTTTTCAAAATAGTACGTAAAAGCGTACGCTTTGTCAAATAGTCATCTCATCTACCCAACCAAAAGAAAGTACCCTGCACGAAGCAGGGCATTATTTGAGTTTGGTGGCCCGGGGCGGAATCGACCAAGGACTGAGGATGTCTCACTCTGTTTCTTAACTATTCAGTCAGCAAAAATTTTACACTTGCATGATAGTAACAAATTTGTTATGATCATTTGTGGCTTATTTCATTACTTATTACAACGCAGATGTACAAGTTAAAATTATGGGTTTGCCAGTCACACTGCAAGCACGCTATATTGGCTTAACTGATCGAATGATGGAGCATGGCCCTAATTTAGGATTACCGCATACCGATGCTTTTGGTGGCGGCTTATTTGAACTAAGACTTAAAGGTGCTGAAGGTATTGCGAGGGTTTTCTTTTGTACGATGGTAGGGCAAGAAATTGTCATGCTTCACTGTTTTATTAAGAAAACCCAAAAGACGCCAGAGAAAGAATTAAAAATTGCGAAGCAACGCATGAAGGAGTTAAAGAAATGACATTAAAAATTACCAAGCCTCTGACCCACAAACAAATGGTCAGCAAGATGCTCAAGAATTCAGCCGTTAAAGCAGAGGTGGATAAGCTCAATCGTGAGGAGTTCGCCATTTTGGATGAGATTCTTGCAGCCAGAAAAGAGGCGGGGCTTTCTCAAGCTCAAATTGCTAAACGTATGGGAACACAGGCACCTGCCATCGCTAGACTTGAGAGTGCTTTAGCCACTGGAAAACATTCACCAAGCTTAAGTACTCTCAGAAAGTATGCGGCGGCCTTAGGTAAAAGGGTTGAGCTTCACTTAGTTTAAAAAACTTCATCCGCCTGCCAAAATGAAAAAACCACCCTAAGGTGGTTTTGGTATTTCTTAGTGGCCCGAGGCGGAATCGACCACGGCCCAGGATGCCTGATCCTACTTCAGGACAATCTCGCTTAAGCATCCATTTTCGGGTACTTTTCCAGCAATCCTGTCTTTAATCCAGGGTAAATAATGCGGCGCTGCCACAGGTGGTGTTGTGAAATGTGTTTGTTGACCTGGTAACTGAAAGCGCGCAACGTTGCCGCCGAGCCCGCACATTTGCTGACGATAAGCTTGGCCCATGGGTGGTGGCACTACCGTATCTGCTGTGCCCCAATAAATTGCTACGGGTGCTACTGGCTTGGCTGGCAAAACACTTCCTTTTACCATCGCCTGTGCCCATGCCAAAGTATTGCTTGGCTGTAGCTTCATTAAGGATTTGTATTTCTCACCAAAGACAAAATTCAAAGTATCAGAAGCCGCATGAACACACTTATTAGAATAAACATCATTTAATACTTTGACACCTTCATCTGTAAAAAAATCAGACAGACTCAAGCTTGGAAAGGCAGCCTGCGTTCCCCATAAATTCATTGAAAAGTGAGTGAAGTTAAAAATATTATTTGTAAATACATCATTGAGCCCAGTAAACAATTGATTGGCACTATCAACATCCAATTTCTTACCTGCTAGTGAGATCCCTGTATCGTATGGCGCTAAAGCAACAAAGCCCAAAAATTCAATCCCATCGGCCGCAGTGCCTGTTTGAGTAATGTATTCTTTTTGACTAGCAGCCGCGATAACGGCGCCACCACCTTGTGACCAACCATAAGCAATTGCTTTTTTGCTAGCACTCACTTCAATCATTGAGTGCGCCGCTCTGACTGAATTAATTAAGTCTTGGCTTTGAGTAGCGGCAACCGTATATTGGTGCTTACCGCCGCCTCCCAGACCTTGATAGTCGGTCGCAACAACAACATAACCCTCTTTGATGAAGGTCTCTAGGTTTGGTAAACCATAATCTGTCCAAGAATTACCACCTACCAAGAAGTATTCGTTAAGATCAACGGCAGGATTAAATACTTGTGATGGTCCACAGCTTTGTGCCGTTCCCGTTGTTCCATGTGCCCACGCCATAACAGGTCGCCCTTCAGATGATGCCTTGCCAATAGGAGCAACAATGAGTCCAGTAGAGATTGTTTTTCTATTGCTGACATCTGATGAGATGTAAGCAATGCGCCAAGCTTGAGCGCCAGGAATATTGGTCTTAATAGACTCCTTTTTAATCACCTGCCCTAGCTTACCCTCTGCTTTTAGTTTGGTAACCGCCTCATAAAAAGGGGGCATTGCTGGTTGGGCTAAAGCAGAGAAAGAGACGCTGGTGAAAATAAAAGCGGCAACGAATGCTTGTTGGAATTGAAAAGGCATAGATATCCTCAAATAGAACTTATGTATCAGTAATAATAAAGGACATCCCTACTGAGATGGAATGTCGTTTAAAACGACATTTCTATCAACGGCCTAGTCTAGAAGCAGAGTAAGATATCCCCACCCTTAGGATTTTAAGCATGAGAACAGTAGTCGCGCTGAGTCTGAGTAGGGAGACCTTATGTAAACCATGTGCTCATCCAACTGACCAAAAGAAAATAGCCCAACAAGTGGGCTATTTGTAATTCTTGGTGGCCCGGGGCGAAATCGACCAGGGTCTCAGGAGATTCTCATCCCACTTCAAGGCTACTTCCAGCTAAGATTCAATTTTTTATGCGTGGCGGCACAATCTCGTAAGTAGAGATTGATAAGACTTTGATAAGGAATGCCAACCTCTTCCGACACTGATTTGAAGTAGCTTACCGAATCTTCATCCAAACGGATCGTAATAGGCTTCTTTAGCATAGAAGCATAAGGATTTTTACGAGCTTTGGAGAAATCATATTCTTTACGCATATTCATCACCTTTGATAATTCTTTGACTCTTTAGCAGTTGCCTTACGAGCCGAGATAATATGAATGACATTACCCTCACTGCGATAACAATGGCACACCAAAACTACACGAAGAGAGTGGCTAAGTCCTAATAGGATAAATCGCTCTTCATTCTCAGAATGCTCGGGGTCATCAATTAACTTGGCACCTTCATCATAAAACACTGATTTAGCTTCTTCAAATGAAACACCATATTTTTTAGATTAGCCGAAGCTTTGCGAGGTTTCCATTCAAATTTTAGTAAAATTATATGTACATTGTACATACGTTAAAAAGATAAGCAACTACCTTGATGTTAGGTCTATGTAATCCATGTGCTCATCCGCCACCCCAAAAGAAAATAGCGCGACCAGTGGGCTATTTGTAGTTCTTGGTAGCCCGGGGCGGAATCGAACCAGAGGGCCTAGAATTTATAAAACACTAGCCTTTAATCCAAAATTTCCACCAAGGCTTTCTATTGTCCGCAATAGTTTCCACTTCATTTTCTTGAAGCCTAAAATAAGGCAGCAGTAAATCTTCCATGGAGTAAAGGCCGCTGGGCTTGCCAATAAGTTGCTCCACTGCAAATAAAATACCATTTCCGAAGGCTTCACGAGAAATAGCTTCGTGCTTAAGTCGTACAGTTTGATAGGGAAAGCCAAACAAAATTTCATGCGTACCAATAATGCCGCCTGCTCTGACCGTCTTAATCGCATCCTCAGGCAAGTCAAGCTCCCTTGCTATCACTTTAGCGGTACCAGAAACTTCTGATTTTTTTCTAAAGTGCTCCTCAATGATTTCAATATCGGTATAGGGGGCAATATTTTTTAATATCTTCGCCGCAATCATTAAAAAATTGATTCCCAAAGTAATGTTAGGTGAATGCATTACTACCGTTTTTTTACTCAGGTCTTTTAGCTTGGCATGCGCCGCTGGCTCATAATGAGAAATTGCGCTAACGATGATGATTCCTCGCTTTGCGGCAGCTTCTGCATAGTATTCAAGCCCAGACTCATGAGAAAAGTCAATAATGGCATCTACCGGCATGTGATCCAATAATTGATCTGCAGTAAATTCATCCTTAGAATAAATTAACCCCGGCTCATCAGACTGTATTCCTAAGAACTCTGGGACTGAGCGGTGCTCTAGCGTTGTGGACTGCCTAACAACCCACTGCAAGTTTGTAGATTTAGACTCCAGTAAAACTGAAGCAACAGCTCGACCTGTTTTTCCAAAACCAATGAGGCCTACTTTCATACTTGACTCCTAAATGAAATTTGACAGAAAAATTGAATAGCCAGCTTTTTATTAAATGGCTCTTCGCTTAGTCATTGAGGGGTACTTACAAAGTAAGTTAAGTTTTGACTTGCTTAAATACACCTTAGCACATAGTAATTGGATGATCATGGAGATCTGCCTAAGCTATTGATACCTATAGTTAAAAATAATTACCTTGCGATCTAAAAAGCACATATCGCTTCAAGTGAGCGACTATCGGCGCGTAATGATTTGAGACTGCCCCCTCCACCGCCTATTAATGTCACCATATCATTTTTATTGCACTTATAAAACACTAATGGCTCATCCTTATTCATCGTATTAAACAAGATCATTAAGTGTTGAGCTCCATCACCATCTAAAGCGACTAGGCCTGGGTATATCAACATCGGGACCAATTGCACGAATTGCCCCCTTGCAATGCGGGCAAGTAAGCCCATCCCAAGGTTTTAGGTGCTTATCCGAACCACAGGATTTACAAATAGCATCGCTCACAAGCATGTGATCAATACTTCCTTTTTTTGGAACAGTGAATATATCAATTACCTCGCATTGGCCACAGAGCATCGAGACCTTAGAACAATTGATTCCATGCTCTGCGCCAATAGAGCCGACACATTCATGCTTACAAGCGCTACATTTAAATTGATATCTGGGCATTTGGATTCCTTTAGCCCTTAATCTTTTGCGCATCTAGTCGCTTCATGCGGGCATCTTGGATAAGCAATTGACGCTCTTGATTTGCTACTCCGATGGTAATTTTTCTAGCAATCAGATCAGCGTAAACCTGATCTAGATTTTTAAAGAACTCTTGATAGATCGTATTAATTTTTGGACTAATGCCCTCAATAGCAAATACTCGGCATTGATTTGCTTGAGCAAGGTAATTCGTTAGCGCAGTGGCTTGTTGATCAGTTAACTTATTAGCGGAATTAAATAAATCCTTAGCATGGGAGTTATTTCTGGTCACTGAAATAATTTGACTATCCACCAAGAAGGCATCAGCACCTTGATTCGTTCGCACTATACAGTCGTTTAACTTTTGCCTAACGGATTCTGTATGAATTGGTGCTGGTGCCTTAGCTACTTGAACAGGATTATTCACGGGCGCATTACTTGCGCAGCCACTTAATGCCACTAACCCTACAAGGATTAATTTGTATCTATTTTTCATTGGTTAAACCTTTAAATTATTGGTAGACGAACTCGGCGCGGCGATTTTCTTGATAAGCCGCTTCGGTTTGTGCAGGATTGGCAGGCTTTTCTTTTCCAAAGCTCACTGCCTCAATTTGAGACTCACTCACACCTTGTGCCATTAATGCCCTGCGAACTGCATCTGAGCGACGCTGCCCTAAAGCAAGGTTGTACTCTGTGGTTCCACGATCATCGGTATTGCCTTGAATAATGATGTGCGCTTTATGGGCTTTTGTAAACTTTAAGTACTCAGCATGGGCGCTAATGACAGAGACATATTTTGGATTAATAGAATAGCTATCTAACTCAAAATAAATGACTCTTTTGCCATAGACACTAGACTTGGGATCGCTAATAGGGTCATAGCTCATAGAGCTATTCGCGTTGACAGAGGCTACGCCATTAGTATCGTCAAGTTTGACGCTACTACAAGCGGAGATGGTGATTACGAATAACGCAAGCGCGAATACTTTAATAAAGTTGAGCATGGTGCTACTCCCAAATACAGTCGCATAGATGTGGCTAATGAATACAGAGGAAGCGCTTAATCGTGCGCCTCCAGCCTAAAGAAATTAAGCGGTATTTTTGGGGGGTTTGTAGGCAGAGTCGGGAATATTATCTGCGTGCCGTGGATCACCAGGGGTGGCGTATTTCATTTGATGCTCAGGCAGGATGGGCATGATGACAACCGCTTCATCTAATGCGGCAATGACATGTGACATCAAGTACATGGAATGAATGGGGCTTTTATCATCTCCGCCATCGTTTGAACTGATAGTCTGCTGTATCTCCAGACTCATACAAGTAGTGCTGAGAAGGTGAGCTCTTTCAATAGCACTTTGAATGAATATACCCCCTGCCGCAACCTTAAAAGAGATTACGAACAGGCAAATTATGACAATCAATGACTTTTTACTCAAATACATAAAACTACTATAACCGATTTGCTCTTTAGCTGACAAATACCGCTTGTGCCTAAAAATCAATCCTATTCATCAACACATGTGAATTACGATTTCACTAGCCTGAAGATGAATGCTTTATTTGTCGTTTTAAACGACATCTCTATCACCGGCCTAGTCTGGATACAGAGTAGAACATCCCCAACCTTAGGATCCTCAAGCATGAGAACAGTAGTCACGCTGGATCTGAGTAAATCCACCGTAACCAAATTAGACTCAAATAACTAGGATAGGAATGAAAAAAGAGAGCTAGAAGCTCTCTTTTTGATTCTTGGTGGCCCGGGGCGGAATCGACCAGGGCCGAGGATGTCTGACTCTATTTCCACCCTTTAGCTTGTTGAGACAAATGCTTCTTAAATATTGTTGCTATTGGAGATAACTTTTTACCTTTAGGGCTCACTATGTGCCAACTTGATTTAATGGGAAATTCTTTGCATTTTAAGATGGCAACCTCTTCTTGAGCAGATTTATCGCCCAGAGAATACCTAGATAAAACCGCTATACCTAGACCGCCTATGACTGCCTGCTTAATTGCTTCATTGCTCCCAAGCTCTAATCTAATATTCGGCTTAAGTTTAAATCTTTTGAAGTGAGCATCAGTTGACATCCTAGTACTAGAGCCCTTTTCTCTAAAAATAAATTTTTCGCTCTTAAGTGAAGTAAGGTCAACTGTCTTTTTCTTAGCAAGAATATGCTCCTTAGATGCTATCAACAGCAAAGGGTTTGGCATAAACACCTCATCGTCTATATCATGATGAAGTGGTGGTTGAGACATGATGTAAAGATCATCTAAGTTCTCCTCTAATCTTTTTACAACACCATCACGATTAAGGACCTCTAAAGAAATATCTATTTGAGGATACTTCGCACAAAAGGCACCTAATATTCTAGGAATGAAATACTTAGCAGTACTCACCACTGCAACCTTTAACTTGCCCTGCATTAATCCTTTGACTCCATGAACCTCTTGCTCAAAGGATTCCCACTGAGTAGAAATAGCTCTGGCCGTTTTAGCCAATTCCTGACCCATCTGAGTTAAATGCACTTTTCTGGCAACCACTTCGTAGAGCGGCACTTCAATAGCATCCGTTATCTCTTTTAATCCCATCGAGGCAGTGGGCTGAGTAACGTGGACCATCCGCGCCGCCGCACTCACGCTTCCAGTCTCGGCAAGAGCCAAAAAGAGCCTTAATTGTCTGAAGGTGATATTCATCAGTTTTTACCTATATATAAGTCTATTAATATCGATTTTACTTTATGCATAGGGATCTCTAAGATTGCTCCTAAATTTGGAGAACCCATGAAAAACTTACTTGATCCTGCAATCCTTTTCTTTGTCTTTGGCTGTTTTGCTGGTCTGATTCGCTCTAATCTTGAAATTCCACGCTCCATCGCTAAATTTTTATCGCTTTACTTGTTAATGGCGCTTGGACTTAAAGGTGGGTTTGCTCTTGCTAAGACAGGCCTAAATTCGGAAATTGCCCTCAGTATGACTATTGCGATCGCGATGGCTTTTCTTGTACCAACAATAGGCTATCTATTCCTAAAAAATAAAATTGATAAGTTTGATGCAGCCGCAATTGCCGCATCTTATGGTTCTGTTAGCGCAGTGACATTTGTAACCGCCATTCAATACATGGAGCAAAGTCAACTAAACCCAAACGGTTACATGGCAATAGCATTGGTTTTAATGGAATCACCAGCAATCATCATGGTCGTTCTCCTGGCGAATATGCTCAGGCATAACTCTGAGACCTCGGGAACAAAAAGACCATCATTAAAAGCCATATTGCATGAGTCATTTACCGATGGGGCACACTTATTACTTTTAGGCGCGATGGTGGTGGGCTTCCTTAGCGGTGAAGCTGGTAAAACCATGATGCAACCTTTTTCCGGGGATTTATTTAAAGGAATGCTGGCTTTTTTCCTGCTAGATATGGGTCTGATGGTTGCTAAAAATTTGAAAGATGCTTCCAAGAATTCAACCGCTTTAATAGCTTATGCGACGATTAGTCCATTAGTACATGCGGTAATCGCCTTAGGACTGTGTATTCTATTTGGGGTCACAACTTCTGACACTATCTTGCTAATGGTTTTATCAGCTAGCGCATCATATATTGTTGTACCAGCAGTTTTGCGTTACGCCATTCCAGAAGCGAACCCGTCGATTTATTTTGGGCTTTCTATTGGGATAACGTTTCCACTCAACATCATTCTTGGAATTCCAGCATATATTTGGATGGCTCAGAAATTTAACTGAGCTATTAAAACCTTTAAGATCTATTTGCTGAGATTGTCGTTTTAAACGACATCGACTGATGCAGGGATATATTGATATTTGTCGTTTTAAACGACATTTCTATCGAGGGCCTAGTCTAGAAGCAGAGTAGGACATCCCCACCCTTAGGATTTCAAGCATGAGAATTAGCAACGCTGGATCCGAGTGGGAAGACTGTGTGTAAACCATGTGCTCGGTATAGGCCCAAATGAAAAAACCACCCGAAGGTGGTTTTAGTGTTTCTTGGTGGCCCGGGGCGGAATCGAACCACCGACACAAGGATTTTCAAGCATCCTCCGATAGACCGAATTCGCTTGGATCTCAAAGAGTTACACCACCGTGTGAAAACTTCGTACTACACGCCGTTTCTACAGCAGTATCTAAGTGATTGATTTTGCGAAACTAATTGACCGGCACATGTTTGATTTGTGCTGATACAGAAAAATATGATCCAGTGACTGACGCAAGGATTGAAATAATATTTGTCGTTTAAAACGACATATTATTAATTGAGTATCTTCACTCCATCCTACAAAAGCAATAAAGAAACTGCTGAGTAGTCCCCATTGGAGTTTGGTGAATCTCTGTAGAGCTTTTGATTAATGTAAATGTCTTGCCAAACTCAGTATGTAGATGCTCCGCGTCATACCGCATCACGTCTAGGCCGCTACACTGCTCTGGACCCTCAGGACCAAAGGTAGCCATAATCACATGACCACCATGCTTTACAGAGCGAATGACCTGCTCTACATATTTGGCTCTTTGCTCTGCTTGTGTCAAAAAATGAAATACTGCCCTGTCATGCCAAATATCAAAGTAGTTTTGGGGTAGTGTTGCCAGAGTAATGTCAGCACAATACCAATGGACTTTTTCAGCATCTTTTCCAATACGCTCCTTAGCGACATCAATTGCTTTTTGAGAGATATCGAGAACACTGATGTCTGCGTAGCCCTGAGCCAATAAATCATCAACCAGCGTAGCTTCACCACCACCAATATCTATGATGGCTGTATTTTTATCACCGCCAGCCTCATGAATAAAATTAAGGGAAATTTGAAGATGGGGCGCATACCAGCTGACTGACTCTGACGCTTTAGTTCCATAAACTTTATCCCAATGCGCCTTGTTATCCATAATGCGATCCTTTTAACGTTTTGGCTACTTACTTATAGACATCGATCACTCTTATTGCTCCACTCTTGATAACTGCTGTGATCGCCAAGGCAGTCACAAACTTCAACAATACTTTTTTGTTTAACTGCCTGTTTTAATCGTTGACTTTAATTTATCAAACTCAGGTCTCACGCTATCGTTAAACAGCTTGCCCTGTTTCTTTTGTTTATTAGTACCTTCTAACTCAAGAATGTCAGCAATGATTTGATAGCTGACCATTCCATTGTGTGCGCCTCCAGAAGCGGCAATATTCTCCCCATTGAACCAAACAGATGGAGCAGGTGTTAACGGAGGAACGGCTGTTTGTGGAAGAATTAAAATAGGTAATCTATACGCATTAGCAATTTCTGCGGCAATTTGAATATTGGTATTACATCGTGTGCCCGGGGGATCTTGGTTGATAAACACCAATGCCTTTTGTCCGTTAATCTGCTGTGGCACTGGAGTGTTTGCTAGGCAGATCGCCGACAATAGTGAGAGCATTCCTGCGATAAGTGATTTAACCATTTACCCACCCCTTTATATTCAATAAAATGATTGAATGATTATGCCCATATTAAAGCCAAGCTTCAAGCAAAAACTGTTTGAACAATTTGCCAAACTCGGAAAAGCCCTAGGTTCTGAAATTCGACTTGATCTACTCGAGTTGATCATTCAGCGCCCTACCGCTGTTGAGGATCTAGCAAAGAAGGTTAATTTACCCATTGCTAATGTGTCACAACATCTACAAGTATTAAAACAAGTGGGCATTGTTCAAACAACGAGGCAAGGTAAATCTATTGTTTATGAAATTAGCGACACTGATGTCATCGAGCTGTTTCTCAAGTTACAGCAAGTGGGTCAACGACATATTGATGAGGTAGATCAATTAGTAGAGAAGTATCTGACGTCAAAAGACAGCCTTGATGGATTGCCAGTAGATCAAGTTCTGAAATTGGCTAAGCGTGGTGAAATTACCTTACTAGATGTTCGTCCCCAAGACGAATATGCTTACTCTCACTTAAGTGGCGCAATCAATATCACCCTTGAAGAGTTAGAAGAGCGCCTTAAAGACTTGCCCAAATCAAAAATGGTTGTTGCCTACTGTAGAGGGGCTAACTGTATCTTGTCTTATGAGGCAGTAAAAAGGCTGCGACTTAGAGGATTTAAAGCAGTTCGTACTGAAGATGGTATTCCAAATTGGCTTAATACAAAAATCAAGCTCGTCAAGCAAGAAGACTAAGACTTGGCTTTTTTTAATAGACTGATTCAAAGCCCGCGATCTGCTTTTAAAACCGCGCTAGCTATTTCTATAAGCCTTCATATTGGCTTACTCATCCTATATCTTCCACCCAAATCAAAGACACCCAACAAAATAGAGCAAACGGTTGTAGTTATCAAGCTTGAGCAACCCGAACCACCGCAACAAAAAACTACCCCTGTACCTACGGTACGTACTGTACGTACATTAACCAATACAGTCCCCGCCACACAAGCGGCCCCATCTGCCCCCACTGCGCAAGAATGGGCATTTGCTAGCCAATACACGCTTAAAAATAGTAAAGGCTATAGACACTCTTGGGGCAAACAAGTACGAAGCATGATGGGTACTGCTGTTGAAGGACCCGATCAAGGCGAAGTGCGCTTTCGTATTGAGATTGCCCCTAATGGCCAGTTAGTGTCCATAGACACTTTGTGGTCAACATCTCGTGTTGCTGAAAAGCTTGCTCGTGATGCGGTAAGTAAAATGCCAGCCTTACCACCTACCCCTAATGGGAAACCGCTGGTTTTTGAAAGAACTATCTCTTTCTCACCCTTTGCGAGCGATGACACGCCGCTGTATAGAGATGACTGTATTCCTGATCCACCCCAATTTATCAATCCATTTGCTTGGGATGGTAAATCAGCTCAAACAGTTGCTAAAACAAAGCCACCAGAAAAACTAGATCCCCAAGCACTAGCAGAGTGCCTAAAGCAGTTACCGCAAGACTCTATTGAGGGTGAAGCGGCAAGCAATCAAAGACAGATAGAACAATGGCGTTCTAGCAAACCTAATCTTCAGAAATAATCACTATAGATATATTCGTATATACGCATACATCAGTATCTATAAATGTCGTTTTAAACGACATTTCAAACTAGCCGAGTTCTTTCCGCCCCACCAAATACTTAACACCCTTAGATCCATAAGACTCTGAGTGAATTTGATTTGCTTGTAGATGAAATACATCGCCGGCGAGATATATGGCTCGATTTCTATCAATGGCAATGTCTATTTGGCCACTGAGCACCAAGGCCTTTGCCTCATACGTGTGGGCATGTTGATCAATATAGCCATGAGGCTCTTTCTCAACAATGATTGACTCAGGAAAGCCTTCTTTTGCTAATACTTCAATAAATTTTTCTTGATTCATGTACATATTTTAATCTAGCCATATTTTTATGTCATGAAGAACAGCCAATTTTGACCGGCCCAAGGATTGCTTATTGCTGTGTGGGTGGAGAAAAAGTTTAGTGGTGTAAGCAGGATTCGAAATCCTAGACTTAGGATCAAACAGCATAAGGAAATCATTCATCCGCCTGACGGCGAGTGAGATTTCCGTAGGGTAGCTAGAAATAAAAAAGCCCTCATTTCTGAGAGCTTAGTGATTCTTGGTGGCCCGGGGCGGAATCGACCAGGGCATCAGGATTACATATCCCCTATCGACCGAGGCTTGATAGGATAGGCCCTCACTTACACTGATAAGATGACATGTATACATAAAAAAGGTCATTTATGACAACTGATAATATTTCACGTAGAACATTCATAATCGCTGGCTCAGTACTTGCGGCAATGCCAACTCTTGGTTTAATGGCTCAAGAGAAGAAAGTCTTCATGGACTGGACTTACAGTCAGTTAAATGATCAGCTAAATCAAGGCCCGTACTTACCTTCTGCGCCCGAACTTCAGAGGTTTGCAACTGATTTTTCCGAAAAAAGCTCAAAATTCAGAGCCCAGCACCCACCTAAAACATTCGCCTATGGATCGTCTAATGCGGAAAAGTTAGATGTATTTGCCCCAGCAAACGCAAAGGACCTGCCAGTGATGATTTTTATTCATGGCGGCGAATGGAATGTTGGCACTAAAGATGCTTACTCATCTCTAGCTGCCCCATTTTTACAATCCAATGCTATTTGCGTAGTTCTTGGTTTTGATAATATTCCACCAAATACGATTTCAGGGATGGTGGGTCAAGTCCGTAGGGCTATTGAATGGGTCTTTAAAAATGCCAAACAAATTGGAGCGGATCAAAATAAGATGTACGTATCTGGCCACTCCTCTGGCGGCCATTTAACCAGCATGATGCTAGTGACTGAATGGCAAAAACAAGGGTTGCCTGCCAACCTATTTAAAGGTGGTGTCGTGCTTAGCGGTTGGACAAACTTATATCCAGACTCACTTTCTATCCGACAGCAGTATTTGAAACTTAAGCCTGCAGATATCAAACAATTTAGTCCTGTGGATTATGCACAGAATGTTACCTGTCCCGTCATCGTTGCCTATGGAGCATTAGAAAGCCCCTATATGCAAATGCAATCAGAGATATGGGCAAAGAAATTAAGATCACATAGCCGACTTGCAGGCTCATACCGAGTGGCTAATCACAATCACTACCAAATGCCTTCTTTGTTTACTGAAAATAATAATCAAGTGATTAAAGCGACATTAGCAATGATGGATCTTGTGTAGTGATTGTCGTTTAAATTGACGCTTGACCAACGCAAGGATAAATTGATATTTGTCGTTTTAAACGACATTTCTATCGCCGATCTAGTCTAGAGACAGAGTAAGACATCCCCACTTGTAGGATCAATAGCATCTAAATGGCTATTCTCCAATAGTAGTTTGAACTTGCCCTGTTTTAATCCACTGAATAATTGCTTTTGAACTAAGCTCTTCTCTACCGCCCATAGAATGTAAGTGGGTTCCACCACAAACATCTCCTGTGCCCTCACCACCCTTGACGGTAATTAGATTATTTTTAGAGTAAGCGACTACAGTGGCATACGGAGTGTGGACACATTGGTCATCACCATGATGAATGTTTAAGACAGGAGCTTTTATGGCGGTCATATCAAATGACTCTACTGAATAACCATAAGCCCGCATTCGGGTATTCGCATGAGTCATAGAGGCGGAGTGAATACTTCCCTGTATTTCATTTCCCAGATTTTTACCAAGCCACTTTGAAGAAATAGTTCCATAACTATGTCCCATTACGAAAATCTTCTTCATGCCATATTTTTCTTTTAATACAGCAATGATTTTTCTGACATCATCAGCATGTTTTATCGATGACCGATAGTCGTCATTGCACCCGATAGGAGTATTACCAGGGGCAACAGAGTTTTCATCACTTGGACAATCCATTACTACAAGTGATATTCCCGCTTGAGAAAATAAGTCCACATTGTTTCGAAGATAATTTAAATTTCGCTGCCAATCATTCTCTGTTTTGATATTCGCAATACCTGACCAGCCGCGATAAAAAAGTAGTGCTGTATCAGAAGGAACTGCTGATTTTAGAAGAATCGCCCTTTGAACAACTGGTGACTTTGAAAATAATCCCATCTCACGGCCAGCATCTACCTCAATGAGAATGGGGTTAATAGTTTGAGCATGTGCATGCCCCATCGCTAAATAAATGATGGCACAAACCAGTCTCAATATATTTCTGTTCATGGCATCTCTGTATCGCTTAAATGGCTATAGAGGATCGTATCAGTATTTTGTCGTTTAAAACGACATTTTTATAGTTGGACTAGTCTAGAGATTCGCTAGACAGCGAATGAGAGGACCGTGTGTAAACCATGTGCCCGGTATAGAACCAAAAAAATAGCCCAACATGTGGGCTATTCCGAGATCTTGGTGGCCCGGGGCGGAATCGAACCACCGACACAAGGATTTTCAATCCTCTGCTCTACCGACTGAGCTACCAGGCCAAGAGTAAGAATTATAAATGAAACTGTTTGTACTCTGCTAGAAACTGCACTGACTTTGTTTTCTTCTGCGTAAATGTGCCCGACTATGCCCGTAAACGCTAGCTGTACCGTAATTTCAGTAGCCCAAACACTTTTTCGTTTGTACCGCACTCGCACTAAAAATTTCGCTTGCCCAGTCCTGTAAGGTGAAACTACGCTTACATTTTTGGCGTCCGCAATGCGAAAGAATTCACAAGTTTTAAGCATTACTCAACTGTTAAGTACAGAAGAAATACAACAACGACAAAGCAATCTACAAAAGCTCTATGTAGTGCCCACGCAAAAGGCAACACTAAGTACCGTCCATTTAAGGGACGGTGAAGTAGTGCTTTATAAGCGGGAAAGAAGCACTGTATGGCAAGCTCGTTTTAGGCTGTATGACAAGAAGTGGCACTCTGTTTCTACCAAGCATTACAACCTTGAATTTGCTAGCCGTGCGGCTTGTGAAATATACGACGAGGCACGCTTTCGGGAACGTATGGGTATAAGCCACATACGCAGAAAATTTGAAGCTATTGCCAAAGCCACAATTAAAGAATTAGAGGCAGAGTCTCAAGCGGGTATTAAGCCCATGACAAATATCGACTACATTCGAGTCATTAATAAGTACTTCATTCCATTTTTTGGACAACGCTATTTAGAGAATATTAGTAGTGAGCACATGCGTGAATATGAAATATGGCGAAATAACTTAATGAAGCGAGTACCGCTAGCTAGCACCTTAGCTACTCACTCAAGTGCATACAACAGAATAATTGGCACAGCAGTACAGCGTGGCTAGATAAGTGCACAAGTTCCACTGGCACATATAAGCAGACGAGGCGCTAAAGGTGTTGCACGCCCCGCTTTTAGTCGGAGTGAATTGGAATACTTACTTAACTTTTTAGCTGACTACAGCTTAGGCGGGCATAGTGCGTTGGCAAAAGAAATGCGGCTACTTAGCCGTGACTATATTGAATTGCTTGCGGCAACTGGCATGCGTAGCGGTAAAGAAAGCCTCAATATTAAATGGAAGCATATTGAATGGTATGTAGACATTAGGACTGGTAAACGCTACTTACGTATATGGGTAACTGGCAAAACGGGGGCTAGGTATTTAATTGCCAAGCATAGGGCTGAAGAAGCATTACAAAGGTTAGCCAATAGAGAGCTGAATCGCTACCACTTCTGTAGACACTTTCTAGCCTAATATTTAGGTTATTAGGAGGTGTTATGAGTAAGCGTCAACGATTTACTGAAGAGTTCA
>NZ_PGTX01000004.1 GCF_002797575.1 Polynucleobacter brandtiae
CAGCATTACTGGGACAGCATTAACGAAGTTCAAGAGTTCGCAACGCAATGGATGTATAAATATAACTATGAACGTCCAAATATGGCATTGGGCGGTATTACCCCGAAACAGCGACTGGCCATGGTTGC
Source organism: Polynucleobacter brandtiae (assembly GCF_002797575.1). Taxonomy (GTDB): domain Bacteria; phylum Pseudomonadota; class Gammaproteobacteria; order Burkholderiales; family Burkholderiaceae; genus Polynucleobacter; species Polynucleobacter brandtiae. Next base: position 129 of record NZ_PGTX01000004.1, read on the forward strand.
TTAACTTACTCTACCTCTGAGAGCAGTTAAAAAGGGGAGGATTACCTTTCCAACAATTACGATTGCGCTTGGATGATTTTCTGGGGTGCAGTTGTTGTATTGCCTCTGATATTGGCTTGCACAGCATATTCTTATAAGGTTTTCTGGGGTAAGGCAGAGGACCTCAAGTACTATTAAATACAGTTCTATTGATTGGATTAATGATTTAAACCTTGAGGTAGTGCACAAGCCTTACTTTAAGTAACGGTGGGGAATTTTGTCTTTTGAACGCTATAAGTTTCAATGGCAATTTCTAGATCCTCAATAGAGCTACATCAGGCAGCGAATGATCCAAGAAGGACTTACTAACCAGCTTCGCAAAAGATTGAGATTTAAAACCATAGATTGGTGTTTTACCGGTCCTTGTGCCGTATTCCACTTTGCTTTTGAGTCTACGTTGACTTATAAAAAACATCCGACTTTTGATTTAGATCAAAAGGATTTGATCTATTCCTTGGACAATGACTTCATGAGTAAAGAGTTAGCCTCAACTTGCTATCACTGCTTAAGCGCAATAGAGCCAAAGGAGTTAGTTGAGGCAAGTCTAAGCGGTGTAATTCACCAATTTTGCTGCGCTGGTTGTATGGCTATTGCCCAAACAATTCATAGGGATGGCTTGTCGATCTTTTATTCCAAGCGTTCACAAGTGAATATAAAGCCGGAGGCGTACTTAGCCCTCAATGAGATTCCAGAAAAGCTTAAACCTTATGATGACCTTTCTTTACGAAATAGATTTACTAGGCCCTATGGGGATGCTGGTGTTTTAGAAACAACTTTACGGTTAGAAAAAATCCGTTGCGCTGCCTGTGTTTGGTTATGCGAGCATCATTTACGGCGGTTGGTAGGTGTTCTAGATATCCAAATAAACTACGTTACTCAAAAAGTGATGGTGCGTTTTTCCCCAGAGAAAATCAGCTTAGCTAGATTGCTATTTGAAATTGAGCGTATTGGTTATGAGGCGTGGCCTTTTGAACCCTCTTTATTGATAGAGAGGGCGAAGGAGGAGAGACGGTCACTGCTTGCACGCCTTGGTGTAGCTCTATTGGGGACGATGCAAGTCATGATGTATGCCTGGCCTACCTATGTAGGTGCAGATATTGCTTCTGAACATGGTTTGCTATTGAATTGGACAAGCTGGGCACTAACAGTGCCTGTGATTATCTATTCTGCGGGGCCAATATTTCAGACGGCTTGGCGTAGCATGCAGTCTTTTCACAAGACTCATATATTGGGTATGGATGTGCCAATTGCCCTAGCTTTAGCTTTGGCGTTTACCGTGGGGACTATAAATCTCATGAGCGGTACTGGCCAGATCTATTTCGATTCCATCACCATGTTCGTTGCTTTCATCTTAGCCGCTCGTTATGTTGAATTATTGGCTAGACAAGACGCACAAGGGGGGGCGGAGGCATTGGCAAAGCAATTACCTGCAATTTGCGATCACCTGACTAATTACCCTGGTTCGACTCAAGTAACAATTGTGCCGGTAGTTAATTGTAGGCCAGGAGATGTATTACGGGTTTCTCCAGGCGACATTATTCCTGTAGACGGTATTTTGATTGAAAACGAGAGCGCTTTAGATGAATCATTGCTTAGTGGGGAATCTAAGCCGGTTTATAAGAGGATTGGTGATGCTGTTTATGCCGGCACACACAATATTTTGAATCCCCTATTGATGAGAGTAGATGCTGTAGGTCAGTCAACTCGGATCGCTGGTATTGCTGCGCTTCTGGATAAGGCCTTACTTACAAAGCCAAGAATGGTTAGTCTTGCTGAAAAGTGGGCTGGTTATTTTGTTCTTTGCCTAATATTGACTGCTTTTATTACTTCTGCTGTTTGGTTATGGATTGATCCAAGCAAAGCATGGACGGTACTTGTTTCTGTTTTAGTAGTGAGCTGCCCTTGCGCATTATCACTTGCAGTGCCAACCGCAGTGGCTGCAGCTCAGGGTGCGGTTACTAAGCAAGGCCTTTTAATAATTCGCGGTCACGTTATGGAAGAATTAGCAAATGTAACAGATTTAGTATTGGATAAGACTGGCACATTGACCATGGGCCTGCCCGAGTTATTGGAGATTGTTTATCACAGGAATACCCACACTCGTCACGATGTGTTGGCTTTGGCAGCAGGATTGGAATCAGGGCAGCGTCACCCCCTAGCACTTGCCCTACTTCGCGTGGCTGAGAAGGAGCTGAAATGCCCCCTTACACTAGCCAAACCAGTCATGAATCATTTGGGACAAGGGCTAAGCTCAGGCCCCTATCGACTGGGGAGTGCAAGCTGGATAGGAGTGAAAAAAATAGCGAAACTTGGGCCGTATGGGGAAGTGCATTTAAGTGATGCCAGTGGATTGATCGCTAGTTTTATTTTTTTAGACACGCCACGTGCTGGCTTAGAAAGTTTGTTAAAAGCCGCTCGATCTAGGGGCATTCACGTTCATTTAGTATCGGGTGACGATCCCAACACGGTTGCATGGTGGGCATCTCATGTAGGTATTAAAAGTTATGTGGGGGGATGCACCCCTCAGGGAAAATATGAATATATTGAGGGCCTTCAAAAGCAAGGTGCTCTTGTCTGGGCCATTGGTGATGGCGTAAATGATGCGCCGCTCTTAGCGCGTGCAAGTGTATCGGTTGCCATAGGTTCTGGAGCGCCATTGGCGGCTGCTGGTGCAGATGCTGTTTTAACGGCAAGCTCTTTGGAGCCGTTGGCACGAGCATTACTACTGGCTGATAAAACCCAGATAATTATTAAACAAAATCTATTGTGGGCATTAATTTATAACCTGATTGCCATTCCGTTTGCCATGATGGGCTTAGTTAATCCCTGGATCGCAGGTGTTGGTATGTCTTTATCTTCTTTGGCGGTGACCTTAAATGCTTGGCGTCTCAGAAAAGCATAAACTAAAAAGATGGAAAGTCTTTTCGTTCTCATTCCCTTGTCGCTAATACTTATCGGCCTCTTGGTTTGGATTTTGCGGTGGGCTATTAAGAGCGGTCAGTTTGATGATTTAGTAGGGCCAGGTGAATCTATCTTGATGGATGAAGATGCCCCGACTTCACAAAAGGATGACAAAGCCGCTTAGTTTTTGATATAGATCAAATTGATCTATATACCTTATTTGATAATCAAATCAGTCTATTTAGCTTAGTCGATATTTGGTCATCAATAAGGGAGAAACCATGTGGCTTACTGTTGGGGGTAATCAAGATAACTTTAATTACAAAGTTGTCAGCCAATTTGCCATTGTTACAGTGCTGTGGGGAATCGTCGGCATGTTGGTGGGGGTTATTCTTGCGGCTCAGCTCGTTTGGCCTGAAATTACCTTCAATATTCCGTGGTTAAGTTACGGACGTTTACGCCCATTACATACCAATGCGGTGATCTTTGCCTTTGGCGGCTCTGCGCTTTTCGCTACTTCCTACTACATCGTTCAGCGCACCTGTCAGGTTCGTTTATTTTGCGATAAGTTAGCAGCATTTACCTTTTGGGGTTGGCAGGCAGTGATTGTTTTAGCGGCTATCACCTTACCCTTGGGTATTTCTACTTCAAAAGAATATGCCGAATTAGAGTGGCCTATCGACTTACTGATCACAGTTGTCTGGGTGGCTTATGCAATAGTATTCTTTGGAACCTTAATCAAGCGTAAGACGAAGCATATTTATGTTTCAAACTGGTTTTTCGGTGCCTATATATTGACCATTGCGGTTTTACATATTGTAAATAATATTGAAATGCCAGCGAGCTTATTCAAGTCATATTCAGCATATGGTGGGGCCCAAGATGCGATGATTCAGTGGTGGTATGGTCACAATGCAGTGGGCTTTTTCTTGACTACAAGCTTCTTAGGGATGATGTATTACTTCATACCCAAGCAAGCAGATCGCCCCATTTATTCTTATCGATTATCTATAGTCCATTTTTGGGCTTTAAATTTTACATATATGTGGGCGGGTCCGCACCACTTACTCTATAGTTCTTTGCCAGATTGGACGCAATCCTTAGGCATGGTGTTCTCTCTCATCCTGTTGGCACCTTCATGGGGTGGAATGATTAACGGCATCATGACTTTATCTGGTGCTTGGCATAAATTACGGACAGATCCTATTTTGAAATTCTTGGTAGTCGCATTGTCCTTTTACGGCATGTCTACTTTTGAGGGCTCAATGATGTCAATCAAGACCGTCAATAGCTTGTCGCACTATACCGATTGGACTATTGGGCATGTACATTCTGGTGCATTAGGCTGGGTGGCAATGATCACTATTGGCTCTTTATATTATTTGATACCGCGCTTAGTCGGTCAAAGAGATATGTATAGCACTAAGCTAATTGAGCTGCATTTTTGGATTGCCACTATTGGTGTAGTTATTTATATAGCAGCTATGTGGATAGCAGGGGTGATGCAAGGTTTGATGTGGAGAGCTTTTGAAGTAGATGGCACGCTTACTTATAGTTTTGTGGAGTCAGTAAAAGCAACATATCCTTTCTATGTAATTCGACTTATCGGTGGCTTGTGTTATCTAGGCGGCATGTTACTGATGGCTTACAACGTCTATAAAACAGTCGCGCACAAGAAATTCATTGATGCACCTATTCCGCAAGCATTAAACCTCTCTCACCAAGGATAAAAATATGTCAGAACAACGTCGATTTTTTTCCCATGAAACGCTTGAGCGCAATGTAGGTTGGTTAATCATTGCTACCATTGCCGCTATTTCAGTAGCTGGTCTTGTGCAAATTGTGCCTTTATTTTTTCAGCATACTACTACCGAGCCTAGTCCTGGGGTGACGCCGTACTCGGCTTTGCGTTTAGCCGGACGTGATATCTATCAGCGTGAAGGATGTGTAGGTTGCCACTCACAGCAGATTCGTACGCTACGATCCGAAGTTGAGCGTTATGGCCCGTATTCTCTTGCTGGCGAGTCTGTCTATGACCACCCATTCTTATGGGGTAGCAAGCGCACCGGCCCTGATTTAGCTCGTGTTGGTGGACGATACTCTGACGCTTGGCATCAGATTCATCTAAATAATCCGCGCGATGTAGTGCCCGAGTCAAATATGCCTGCCTATCCATGGTTAGCAAATAATGCAGCCGATGCAAGCTCTATTCAGTCGCACTTACTTGCAATGCGCCGCCTAGGTATCCTTTATACAGATGAGCAAATTGCGAATGCGCCCCAAGAGTTAGAGGGTAAGACGGAATTAGATGCCTTAGTTGCCTATCTTCAAGGCCTTGGTATTAATCGCAGATACATCATCGTTAATGAGGTCGAGACGAAGTAATCAATCGGAATAGATACACTATGAATAATATTAACTCCTACCTCTCCGCAATTTCAACTGTACTTGGCCTAGTCTTTTTTTTAGGGATAGTTTGGTGGGCCTGGTCTGCAAAAAGAAAACCTGCAAATCAAGAATCAGCCGAACTTCCATTTGATCTTCCTGATGAATTTAGCAAGGATGAATCATGAGTGACTTTCTGAGCGCGGGTTGGAGCTTGTATATTGCGTTGGTAACGTTGGCCGGTATTGTTTGGTGTATCTGGTTATTGTTTACTCAACGTAAGGCCAATGTCATTCTTACGGCTGATGGCGCTGTTGCTGATACAGGACATGTATGGGACGAGGATTTACGAGAACTTAATAATCCATTGCCCCGTTGGTGGATGTGGATGTTCCTGATGGCCTGCATTTTTGCCCTGGTATACCTTGTTCTATATCCGGGTCTTGGAACATTTCCTGGACTATTGAAGTGGAGTGCTAATGGTGAATTAGTGGAATCAATGACAACTGCAAATGACGATTTGAAGCCGATATATGCAAAATATGTTGAGATGAATATCGAGCAGGTTGCAGGAGACTCTAAGGCCCGTGACATGGGGCAACGCTTATTTTTAAATTCTTGCGCACAGTGTCATGGTTCTGATGCTGGTGGCTCCAAGGGCTTTCCCAATTTGACTGATGGGGATTGGCTCTATGGCGGCTCACCAGAGAATATTAAAACTACTTTAACCAATGGCCGCTCTGGAGTCATGCCACCATTTCCTCAGCTGGATCAAAAGCAGATAGCAGACGTTGCCAACTATGTCCGTAGTCTCTCTGAGTTGTCGAATAATCAGAGCAGATCTGAACGGGGTGCCGAGGTATTTAAAGCTAACTGCGTGGCCTGTCATGGCATTGATGGCAAGGGTAATATATTTATCGGTGCGCCTAACTTAACCGATAATATTTGGCTGTATGGTGGGTCAGAGGTCACCATTATTGAAACGATCACTAAAGGGCGTATGGCGATGATGCCTGCTCAAGATAAGGTATTAAGCCCTGAAAAATTACACTTACTAACGGCCTATGTTTGGGGGTTATCAAACAATAGAAAAACTCCTCAATCAAAGTAACCAATCTTTAGTCAAATGCCTAGAGGAAAGCCAATACCGATTGAAGTTATTGAACAATCTTTGTATGAAGTCCGACGAAAAATATATCCACGGTCTGTCACTGGGCTCTTTGCACGCTGGCGTATCATACTTGTCTTGGTTACTCAACTCCTTTTTTATGGTTTGCCTTGGTTAAGCTGGAATGATCGTCAAGCTGTCCTCTTTGACTTAATTCAGCGTAAGTTTTATATCTTTAGCTTAGTGCTTTGGCCGCAAGATGTCATTTACCTGACACTGTTATTAATTCTTTCAGCTTTGGCCCTCTTTTTATTTACGGCAGTGGCAGGGCGTCTATTCTGTGGATATGCCTGCCCCCAGACGGTCTATACCGAAATTTTCATGTGGATTGAGCGCAAGGTCGAAGGAGACCGCTTTGCCCGCATTCGATTAGATGGGGAAGAGTGGCCATGGGGGCTCAGAAAGTGGCGCCTTAAACTCACTAAGCACTTTCTTTGGCTCCTTATCGCATTTTGGACTGGGTTTACTTTTATTGGTTACTTCACACCCATTGAAACACTCGCTCAATCTATTTTGCATGGAGCACTAGGACCTTGGCAATTATTTTGGCTTTGCTTTTATAGCTTTGCTACCTGGGGTAATGCTGGCTTTATGCGGGAGCAAGTCTGCAAGTATATGTGCCCCTATGCGCGCTTTCAAAGTGTCATGGTGGATAAAGATACTTTCTTGGTTACCTACGACAAGGTACGAGGTGAACCGCGGGGAAGTCGACATAGGACCGATGATCAGCACGCCTTAGATTTGGGCGACTGTGTCGATTGTAGTATTTGCGTACAAGTTTGCCCTACTGGGATTGATATTCGAGATGGCTTGCAATATATGTGTATAGGCTGTGGTGCTTGTATTGACGCATGCAATCAGGTGATGGAAAAAATAAATTATCCAAAAGGGTTAATTCGCTACACCACTGAACGTGCCATTGAGGGCCAGGAGTTAAACCAAAACGCGTTAAAACATATTTTTCGCCCAAGAGTGCTGTTTTATATTGCACTCATTACAGTGCTGTCCTCACTATTTTTAATTTCCTTAATGATTCGTAATCCCCTGCGAGTAGATGTAATGCGGGATAGAGGCGCCTTAGCACGTGAAGTAGATGGCGTGCGTATTGAGAATATTTATCGCATCCAGATTATGAATGCCTCTGAGCATCCCATGCTGGTTGAGTTGAGGGCTTTAGGTCTAGAGCCCCTTACTATTTTGGATTCAAAAGGAAAAGAAATTACGCAATTCACAGTAGATGCTGCAAGCAATCAATTGATCCCAGTGAAAGTTAGCACTGACTTAGATGCGAACAAACCAGGAAATTACCCTATTTATTTCAATATTGCTGCAGAGGAAATCATTAAAAATCAGTCGATTGAAAGAGTTCGAAATGAAAAATCAACTTTTATTATTCCCCGTTAATTGAATTTAAGTCAGATAGGATATTCATGACTGAACAGCAAATGATTAAACCCTGGTGGCGGCAGCTATGGCCTTGGCTATTAATTAGTGGCCCAGCAGTAGCCATGATTGCTTGCGCAATTACTATTTGGCTAGCACTTAACCTATATGTGGATAAGCCATTAAGGCAAGGTGTGGTTAAGCAAGGTTTTAAGGTGGAGCAAACCAGAGAAGTGCAGGCTAGCAAATGAAATATCGTTTACTTATTTGGATTTTATGGCCCTCATTCTTGATTTCGGGTATTGCAGAGGGGCTGTTATTTACAGTGTTTCATCCACAAGACTTATTATTTTTTGGCTACCATTCACAGATTTCAGACGAGGGAATTTACACCATCGGTTTTTTTGTGATCTGGATCTTTTGCGCAACCTCAAGCGCTCTGACGGCTTATATTCTGCCCGGTATTCAATCGACCTCTAGTAAAGAGGTTGACTCCGAACTGATCTAGTTTTGTGTTGGAGAAAATACTGGTTTACAGTAATTTCTATCAGAATTTTCAATAGCCGCGAGCACATATAGTGCATCCATATCAATAAGTTTAATATGGCGTTGCTTAATCTGAATAAGTCCTGCTTCTACGAACCGTGAGAGCATGCGACTGACAGTTTCAATCTTCATACCCAGATAGCTGCCTATCTCTTCGCGGCTCATGCGTAAATCGAATTCATTGTTAAGATAACCGCGTACCGTTAAACGGTGGGAAAAGTTGAGTAGGAAGGTGGCCAATCTTTCCTCAGCACGCATTGTGCCAAGTGAAAGCATGTGGCGCTGATCTTGAGTTAGCTCTCGACTCATGATTCGATGGAATTGATTTTGTAAGTCTGGTATTTCATGGGCTAGATCCTCGAAGGCTTCATAGCGAATAATGCAAACTTCACTCTCTTCTAGGGCGATGGCGTTGGATTGATAGTATCCGTTCCCAATACCATCTAGACCCATAATTTCTCCTGGTAAATGAAACCCAATGACTTGCTGGCGGCCGTCTTGCAGACAATGTTCTGTTTTGAGGGTGCCAAAGCGAATGCTATACAAGGAGTTCAAGGCTTCGCCATGACGGTAAAGGCTTTCCCCTTTTTTGAGGTGAACTCGTTCTTTGATGAGTTCATCAATTTTAGAGACATCGGCGCTTTTAAGCCCAACCGGAAGGCAAAATTGACCCAGCACACATATTGAGCATTTATTGTTGTGGGTATCGGTTGGCTTGTAATTCATTTTGTAATCACTGTCTTGACAGTTTATTCTTATAAGTATGAAGGATCTCTTTTTCCTGCTTTTTATTTTAAGTAATCCATGCTTACTGTGAGTCTCCTGGCAGCAGTTTTTTTGGGTGCATTGGTAAGTGGCTGGCATTGCGCCCTCATGTGCGGCGGTATTGCTGCAGGAATTGAGCGCCCCATAGCCCAAGAAGTTCCCTTGAGGGCTAAATCGGATCTTTTTTATTCCCAACTAGTAATGCATCTTGGGCGCATCACAACATATACCCTTTTGGGCGGCTTGGCGGCTTGGTTGGGCCTCATTGTTTGGCAACAAAATATTTTGCCTATTCAGAGATTTTTATTTGTCATTACTTCAGCGATATTAATTTTGATGGGTTTACGACTTCTCTGGGTTAAGAAATCAAGAAACCTACCAGGTAGCCGATGGTTAAGTACTCAAGTTGCCACTTTTTGGACGAGATATTTTGGCCACTTAGCTACAAGGCCATCTCGCTGGTTTAGCGGCATGCTTTGGGGCTTACTGCCTTGTGGTTTGGTTTACAGCGTTCTACCAATAGCCTTTTTATCTGGTGACATTCTTACTGGTGCAGCACTGCTATTTGCATTTGGTTTGGGTACTTTACCCAACTTATTATTAATTTCTAAATTCTCTGCAGTTTTGACTCAAATCGGTCAATATTCTTGGATGCGATATTTTGCTGCTTTATTACTCTTTGCTGCTGGTGGGTGGGGTTTATATCGCGCATGGGTTCTACCGCTTGAATTACTAAAGGGAGGCTTTTGTATTTCTTGAGCGAAAAATAGATTAAAAGTAGTTGCACCTCTTCAAAAACACAGATAAATCGATGTGGTGTAGCACTCTAAAAAAGTGTTCTATTGACTGTGATTTTTTTATTTTTTTTGGTTAGGTCTGAACTGCCCTGATTTTTAGTACCACTCCTAAAGAGAGGCTTTTTGATAATCTTCACCTTAAAGGATTGCTAAACATGGCCAAAGGTCAATGTCTTAAATCGAGACTGGCATTATGTTTTCCAGTAAACCTCAACCGTAACAACTTGTAACTGTGCTAAGGGTAAATTAGGTGCTAGATGGCTGCTGTAAATGATCAGTCGTTTGGTAAGTTTTGGATTAATTTCATAAATTACACTTAGAACAAATAATCAAAGTGTGCGATTGACATATGGACCGTTGAGCCAGTTTCAATATAGAAATATCTGAGAGCCCACGGATTAATCTGAAAAGATATTGGTTTGCACGGGGTAAATCACCCGCAAAGCCTGATTCTATATGGTGGGTCGGGCGAAATTCGAACTCGCGACCAAGCATGTTTAGGGCGTAAGTTGCCGCTGCTTAATGAGTTCTGCAGCGGGGATCCGAACAATCTTGCCGTTAACTGTGGTCACGATTGCGGTATTAGTTTGAATTGCCAAGTCTACCGCTGCTTGTCTAGCGCGTTTAATAGCAAAGTAGGACCCGGAAATATCAGGGTCTGGTGAATTGCGGATATCTTGAGTTGGAATAATCATTTTAGCCCTGAGCAATTTTTTCTAATTCTGTTAGATCGCCATCAAGTAATACCCATGAGTTTACAGCTTTTTGATATTTTGAGAGGTTTTCTAATCCCGCTTTGTAGCGCCTGCGAATGACATCTTCAGGAATATTATGCCCTCCCTGTGCCACGCGTTCCGCCACACGAGAAATAGCTAACTCAGGGGAGCTTAGTGAGATAAACCAGAGTTTAACGATGTAGCCCAGATCTTTCCACTCCTGAATGCGCTGCAGATAATGCATGCCAGATAAAGTGGTTTCAAAAGCAAAGCTTTCACCAGCTTTGGTGTACTCATCTAATTCATTTAGCATTAAGCGCGCAGCTTTAAATGAAACGGATTCAGGCTTAAAGGGTGCCAAGCCAGCGGCTATAAGATCGGCATTAATAAAACGAAATGTATGCGCTTCTTGCGGTAAAAAGTTTTTGGCAAAGGTTGTTTTGCCGGCTCCATTAGGACCAGCAATAATAATAATTTTTTTATTTGTTGCTAACATCATTTGGGGCGATATATGTCAAAACGTTCTTTGGTTTCTTCTATCAATTGCGCAATAGTCTTTTTGCCAGCAACGTAATCAGCGAGGTTTTGCTCTAGCTGCTTGGTTGGAGCAATGCCCTCAATTAGAGCCGAAGCCACAGCGTTAGAAACGTTGTATTGGCGGACCTGAAATTGGTTGGCAAATTTAGATGGCATGTGACCATTTTAGTAGATTTAGGTTTGTTTTCCCTAGTGGAAAAAATGACCCAAAAACAAGGTTTGAATAGGTATTTGAGAGGATAGTGCAGGTAATAAAAAAGCCCCGCAAAAGCGAGGCTTAGTAAAGCTGGTGGGTCGGGCGAGATTCGAACTCGCGACCAACGGATTAAAAGTCCGCTGCTCTACCGACTGAGCTACCGACCCAGTAAAGAGTGAAATTATAGCAAGAAGTTCACTCGCTTCCCCTGAGATTGGGTGGGACTCCTTCTATGCCTTATATATACAAGCACATTAAGCATTTGTTCTTCTGGCAACAGGTGGATTTTTTGAGAAATACTCCTTAATTCCCCTCAAAATTGCCTCAGCGATCCGATCTTGATAGGCATCATCATTCAGCCTTGCTTCTTCTTGTGGGTTGCTGATAAACGCAGTTTCTACCAAAATTGAGGGGATATCCGGCGCCTTCAGAACCGCAAAGCTCGCCTGCTCTACATTGCCCTTATGGAGGGATGCAAATCCTCCGATTTGCTTGAGGATCGATCGACCGACTTGCAGTGAATCCTTGATTTGTGCGGTAGTAGACATATCTAATAGAAGATTGGCTACTTGCTTATCTTGGGTTTTAATATTGATACCGCCGATTAAGTCTGAAGAATTTTCTTTATTAGCCATCCATCGTGCCATCGTACTACTGGCACCCATTTGAGACAGTGCAAATACTGAGGCCCCTTTTGCTCTAGGCTCAATGAATGCATCGGCATGAATAGACACAAACAGATCAGCCTCAACGCGCCGTGCTTTTTGCACCCGGGCATGGAGCGGCACAAAGTAGTCACCATCTCTTGTTAGGAAAGGGCGCATATAGGCTTCACCCTCAATTTTCTCGCGTAAGCGTTTTGCGATAGAGAGGACGATATGTTTTTCTTTAGAGCCCATGGTTCCGATGGCACCGGGATCTTCTCCGCCATGACCCGGATCTATTGCAATGGTAATTAGCCGCTGATACGGCTTACTTTGAGTAGTACGTTCTTTTAGATCTGGTATCGCTTGCGCTACAGGGCCTCTTGGTGCTTCTTTTTCTTTTTTAGCTGCAAATTGTGCAATCAGATCAATTTCTTCATTGGCCTTTTCTAGGGCACTTTCTTTGCGGGCGCTACTTTTAACTAACTCCATCAATGGATCTGGAGGTATTGCTGGATATAGGTCAAGGACCATCCGATATTGGTATTCTGCAACTGGGTCTAGGGTGAAGAGCTGGGGCTTGACGGGCTCTTTCAAGTCAAAAACCAAGCGAACCACACCAGGCTGAAACTGACCAACCCGAATTTGAGAAACGTAAGGATCATTTGGCTTTACCTTAGCCACCAAATCTTTGAGTGTGGAATTGAACTCCATGCCCTGAACATCAACCACTAGGCGATCGGGGTTGCTAAGCAATTGCTGTGTAATAGGCAGCGCTTTATCTGACTCTAGCGTAATACGGGTGTAGTCTTCGGCAGGCCAGATACGCACCCCTAAAATCTTAGCGCCCCAAGCAATATCGATTTCACTAAAAAGAAAAATAAAGCCCATCAGCTTCGCCGAGGTGCTGAGATATTTTCTTCTAGAGGTGTTGACTGAAGCCTTTTGCATCAATTATTTTGATGAAGAGAATGCAGCATGTTGAATATGCACACTCCGCCAGGAGATTGAGCCTGTATTTTGATGGTTCTTTCATGCTCCTCACCATCGGCAATAAGCTGAATCTGAATATCAAATGCCGGTAGCGTACCCTCTGCTTTTTCTGGCCACTCCACTAGGCAAAACCCAGGCTCATCAAACTGCTCGGCAAAACCCGCTTCTTGCCACTCCAGGGGACTTCGCATCCGATACAGGTCAAAATGATTGGCTATCAGGCTGCTGGTATGACAGATAAAAGGGTAGGGCTCACATAAGGTGTAAGTGGGACTTTTTACACGACCTACATATCCCAGTCCTTGAATTAGATAACGGGCAAAAGTAGTCTTGCCAGCCCCTAAATCTCCCTCTAGGGCAATATTGAGGTGGCTGTGCGGTTCGAGATGAAAAAATCGATGAAGACTGAGGGCAAGCTGCTCAGATAAAGCGGCTGTTTCTGCTTCTTGCCTACAATGTTGTGTGAAAGTATCTTGAGCCATTTCCTTAGTGTATTCAATTATTAGGCCCGATTCCGTAATCTTGATGTCTTCTAACCCAATAGCCCCTATTACAGAACAAGCCGGTCTAAGAGAATGGCTTAATGAGCAGTCTCGAAAACTGGGTTTTGACGGCTTGCGTATTACTGATACTCAACTGGGATCCGCTACCGAGCGCTTACAAGAATGGCTAGAGCAGGGGCGCCATGGCAAGATGGAATACATGGCACGTCAGGCGCATCTGCGGGCTGACCCAGAAGTATTGGTTCCTGGCACTGTACGGGTTATCTGCGTCACTATGAATTACCTTGCTCCGACAGTCGATTTTGATCAAGAGTGGAAGCGACTTACCGATCCAGCCCAGGCGGTGGTTTCCTTATATGCCCGTGGGCGGGATTATCACAAGGTGATGCGTAATCGTTTGCAAGAGTTTGCCGCGCTGATTGAGCAGCGTATTGGTGCTTTTGGCTATCGTGTTTTTACCGATTCAGCACCATTAATGGAGGTGGAATTGGCTCGTAAGGCAGGCTTAGGTTGGCGTGGAAAGCACACCCTATTACTCAATCGTGAATCTGGCTCTACCTTTTTTTTGGGAGAAATCTTAGTAGATATCCCCTTGCCGATTGATCAAGAAGAGCAATCCCATTGCGGCTCTTGTCAGGCATGTATTGAGGTTTGCCCAACGCAGGCAATTACGGCACCCTATCAATTAGATGCACGGCGCTGTATTTCTTATTTGACGATTGAAAACCCAGATGCTATTCCGATAGAGTTTCGTCGTGCCATGGGTAATCGCATCTACGGATGCGATGATTGCCAATTGATTTGCCCTTGGAATAAATTTGCGCAACGTAGCGCATTGCCCGACTTTGCTGAGCGTCATGGCCTTGGTCAGTCTAGTCTCTTACATTTATGGTCGTGGACCGAGCAAGAATTTAATCAGCGTCATGAGGGTAGTGCGATTCGTCGGATTGGTTATTCTCGGTGGCGTAGAAATTTAGCTATAGCCTTAGGCAACGCGCTGTTGGATATAAAGGCGGACGCTACTGAGCAGATCAACATTCGGGAAGCCTTAACCCTAGCCTTACCATCCGCTGACATCTTGGTGGCTGAGCATATTCAATGGGCGCTGGGCTTACAATAAGTTATGAGTAAAACTGATCAGCCCTCCAGTGATCCTAGCGAAATAGCGTTAGGGGCCTCAGTTCTACAACGCTTCAAAAGTGGCCATGATGCTTTTTGGTCGGGCATCCGTGATGCCGCAGGCGCCCCAGCAATGGTGCTCTTTGCTGGCATGGTGGGTTTTGGGGCCATGGGCAAAACCAACGGCCTAGATGTCTGGTTTACCAGCGCTACCAGTTTCTTCATGTTTGCCTTACCTGGCCAGGTGGTGTTGTTAGAGATGGCAACGACGGGCTCCTCTGTTTTAGCTATTGCGCTAGCGGTGACATTAACCTCCACTCGATTTATCACGATGACGGTGACGCTCTTTCCACAGTTTGACCAAAAAGATCGTAACCATAGCCTGTATGCCTCAGTCCACCTATTAGCAATGACCGCATGGGCGATTTCGATGCGTGAATTTCATACGATTGAAGTCAAGCATCGCCTCAGTTATTTCGTTGGTCTGGGCTTGCTATGCTGGATCATCTCTATTCCAGGAACGATTCTGGGATTCTTTTTAGCAGGTATGGTTCCTGTAGCCATCACACTAGGCCTCGTCTTCATTAACCCCTTATTCTTTATGCTTACCTTTACTGAGGTTAAGCCTTGGATTAATCGAATCGCAATTTTTCTTGGGTGTGCACTAGGCCCCGTATTCTTTTTGTTAGACCGAGACACTAGCTTGCTCTCTACAGGCTTGGTAGCTGGAACAATTGCCTATTTTATTGATCGAAAGTGCTTACGCAAAAGAGTGGGGATGTTAGGTTGATGAATACCGTGCTGCAAGGCTGGGGTTTATGGATTGCTCTAGCAGGGGCGACCATTGGAACTTATGTTTGTCGAGCCATTGGCGTCTTTCTCTCAAAGAGCATCAATCAAGATAGTGAAATCTTTCGCTGGCTCGCTGCAGTCACTTATGCCATGGTGGCAGCCTTAACGATCCGATTAATATTGATGCCCTTGGGTTTACTGGCAACCGTACCGGTATGGATTCGGTTATTAATTTGCGCTTTGAGTATTGGTGTGATGGTATCTAAACCAACACGGCGGCTCGTTCCAGCCTTATTGACTGGAACGATTTTGATGGTGTCCTACGGAGTGATGCGCTAAGTATGTACTGGCTTAGTTTTAAAGGTGGGCTGCTAGTATTTTGGCAATATGTACAGCATCCCTTTGCGCCCCATCAGCAATCTGATGACGACAACTTGTTCCATCAGCCACCACCCAACTATCAGGCGCTTTGCGAATAGCAGGTAAGAGACTCAGTTCTGCCATTTGCTTAGATACTTCGATATGCTCTGCCTCATAACCAAAACTGCCGGCCATACCACAGCAAGAAGATTCAATCAGTTTGGGATCGGCATTGGGAATTAATCTCAGTAGTTCTAGAGCCGGAGTCAGGGCTGCAAATGCTTTTTGATGACAGTGCCCATGGAGTAAAACAGGGCGCGTTGCCGACTTTAAAGTCAATTTAAGTTGGCCTGCTGTTGCTTTACGCGCTAAAAATTCTTCTAAAAGCTGCGCTTGTTTACTAACAGTAATAGCGCTATCACCAAATCCCATGACTAGGGCTTCATCCTTCAAGGTAAATAAGCAAGAGGGCTCTAGACCAATAATCGGAATGCCTTTTTCAGCAAAAGGGGCCAAGTGATTCACTAGTTCGCCTAATGCCTCTTTTGCTTTATCAATCATGCCAGTAGCTAAGTAGGTGCGACCACAGCAAAATTCCTTAGAGCAAGTACTGGTACTGGTGCTGGTACTTGTTTTTGAACGCTGCTCTAGAGTTTTTTGTGGAATGTGGACTCGATAGCCTGCTGCCTTGAGGACCGTTAATGCTGCTTGCAAATTATCATCTTCAAAGTAGGCATTAAAGGTGTCTGCCAATAAGACCACGCCTTGATTACCATTGCCATCCTCTCGAGCCAACTCTTCCGGCGTGAAATGGTAAGTGGAATTGATTTTTTGATTGCTCCAAAAAGTTTTTGCTTTCCAGATAGGCAAACTTCTTTGGGCAGAAATACCCATCAGTCGCTCTTGAAGCTTAGCAATGATTGAAATTCGGTTGCGCAGATTGAGTAGCGTAGCCAACCCTGGCACGGCGCTAATCATGGAAGCATATTGAGGTAAATATGCAACGGCTAGGTCACGCAAAGAATGACCAGCCCGTTTTTTGTAGGCAGACAAGAACTCAATTTTCATCTTTGCCATATCAACACCCGTTGGACATTCACGGCGACAGGCTTTACAGCTAACGCATAGATCCATGACTTCTTTAATGGCATCGCTGCCTATTGGGGATGCAGAGGCATCTTTCGATGGGTCTAATTGATCAGATAGGGCAAGCCTTAGGGTATTAGCGCGGCCTCGAGTCAGGTGCTTTTCATCTCTGGTTACACGATAGCTAGGGCACATGACTTCTGCGTCAAACTTACGACAATGACCATTGTTGTTACACATCTCCACCGCTTTGGCTAGGCCCATGGCCGGATCACCGCCGGTCCCAGGCGCAGTCGTTGCCTCTGTTACGGGATCATTTTGAACATTCCAAGCAGACCAATCGAGTGCGGGCTGTAAAGGAATGACTCTATAACTTGGTGGATAGCGGAAATAGCGGGCGTCATCCATCTTGGGTGGATCCACAATCTTTCCAGGGTTAAATAATCCCTTGGGATCAAATGCCTGCTTGATTTCTGAAAGGGCTTCGGTGATCTTGGGGCCAAATTGCCAAGAAATCCATTCCCCACGACACAGACCATCTCCATGTTCACCGCTATACGCGCCCTTATATTTACGAACCAATGCAGAAGCTTCTTGGGCAACAGCGCGCATCTTTTGGGCGCCATCGCGACGCATATCCAAAATGGGGCGGACATGCAATGTGCCCACTGAGGCATGTGCATACCAAGTGCCTCTCGACCCATATTTTGAAAACACCTCTGTAAGTGCTTGGGTGTACTCAGCAAGGCTTTCTAGTGGTACAGCACAGTCTTCAATAAAGCTTACTGGCTTGCCGTCACCTTTGAGGCTCATCATGATGTTGAGGCCAGCTTTGCGAACTTCCCATAAATTCTTTTGCATGCTTACATCGGACATCAGTACCACCGAATCCGGAATGCCTAAATCGCCCATGAGCGTTTCTAAGGACCGGAGTTTATCTAATAACGGTGCATGTGACTCACCCGAAAACTCGACCAATAAAATGGCTTCAGGTGTTTGACTGTTCGCATCAATCAATGCTGTTTCAATTGTCTTTTTAAAACTTGGGTTGTGACGTGCCAGATCAATCATGGTTCGATCCACCAGCTCTACTGCCGTCGGTCCCAGCTTGACAATATGCTGCGCACCGTCCATTGCTTTAAAGAAGCTCGCGAAGTTCACAACGCCTAATACTTTATGTTGCGGCAGTGGTGCTAATTTCAACTCAAGTGATTTAAAGTAGGCTAAGGTACCTTCACTGCCCACTAATAAATGGGCCAGATTGACACTGCCATCACCCGTGTAAGGAAGCTCGCTCTGTGGATGAAAGATATCAAGGTTATAGCCAGCAACCCGTCGCAATACTTTCGGAAAGCGAGCCTCTATTTCTGGTTGAAGTTGATTAGCAAGCTGTTGAACAAAGTGCCCTAATTTTTTAGCTTCACCCGTACTTTGACCATAATTTCCGAAATTAGCTACCTGTCCGTTAGAGAGCCATGCATCGATGCCCAGCACGTTGTGCACCATATTGCCGTAGGCAATCGAGCGACTGCCACAGGAGTTATTGCCTGCCATGCCACCAATTGTGGCTTGTCCACCCGTAGAAACATCTACGGGGTACCAGAGGCCATGCGGTTTTAAAGCTGCATTTAGATGGTCCAGCACGATGCCTGGCTCAACAGTAGCAGTGGCCTTCACTGGGTCAGTGTGTATTAACTTACGGAAGTATTTACTGTTATCAACGACTAGGGCAGTGCCCGTAGTTTGACCACATTGGCTTGTACCTCCACCTCGAGGCAGAACGGGCACACCAAGCTCAGCTGATATTTGGATGGCGCTGGCAATGTCTTCTGCAGTCTTGGGAACAAAGACGGCCACTGGCACTGCTTGGTAGATAGAGGCGTCAGTCGCATAGCGCCCACGACTGGCTATATCCGTCATGACTTCACCCGACGTTTCTTTGTTAAGGCGCTTTGCTAGCTGCGATTGATCAACCAGTAATGATTTGATATCAAGGGGCTTATTCATGCGGGTAGTTTTTCTGTAGTTTCAGAGTCGATGAGTTGGATGACGACATCCCGTTTATTCATGACATGTTGCATCATGACTTTGCGCATGCGGCTACTATCATGTGCTTTTAATGCATTGAGCATTTCTTGATGCTCTTCAACCGCCTTTTCCCATTTCACGCCGTCTTGGTTGGAGCGAAAGCGTAATGCTTCGATGCGGGCATTTACTTGGGTAAATAGCTGGCTTAATACAGGATTGTTCGCGGCGTAATTAATGGCATTGTGGATCTGTAAATTCAAGCGGTAGTAGCTCGACAGATCTCGGCGTGCATAAGAGGCCATCATTTCGTATTGCAGAGCCTCTAGTTCGGTCAGGGCTTTACTGCTAATGTTTTGCGCCGCCAATTCTCCCGAATAGCCCTCTAAATTGGCAATGACATCAAAGGTATGAATAATGTCATCCCTGGTGAGTTGGACGGCAATAGCCCCCCGATTGGTAATGAGCTCCACCAAACCATCAGCTGCTAAACGACGAATGGCCTCCCGAATAGGGGTACGTGACACATGGAGTTGCTCTGCCAACTCGCGCTCATTGAGTTTGCTGCCAGGAGTAATGACGCCTTCGACCAACAAGGCTTTCAATTTCTGAAAGGTGACCTCGGGTAAATTTTGGGTGCTAGGTGGAGTGATAACCATCATATTCAACATCTCTTTTTTGTATACACAATTACTATAACTGAGCATTCATTCAAATTTTAGCTAAATTTGATCAAAAAATGAGAATATTTTGTATACAAAATTGTAAATTCAGAAAAATTGTCATACACTGACTATTAAGATTAACTATAAAAACAAGCGAGACTCCCCATGCTAAAACTTGATAATCACCTCTCTGGACGCCATTTTCTTCATATTCCCGGTCCAAGCCCTGTGCCTTCGCGCGTATTGCGCTCCATTAGCTATCAAACCATTGACCACCGTGGGCCTGAGTTTGGGGTGTTTGGTCTGCAGGTACTTGAGGGTATCAAGAAGATTTTTCAGACTAAGCAGCCAGTCATCATTTACTCAGCATCTGGAACAGGCTCATGGGAAGGCGCCTTAGTAAACGTTCTGAATCCGGGTGATCATGTTCTTTTTTATGAAACAGGTCAGTTTGCTAACTTATGGCGCACACTTGCGGTACGTCTTGGTTTAAGTGTTGAGGTTGTAGGTAAGCCTGATCAAGATACTTGGCGCTGGGGTGTGGATGCAGATGTCATTGAGGCGCGGTTACGTAAAGATACGCAGCACCAAATTAAAGCAGTTTGTGTTGTGCATAACGAAACATCCACTGGAGTCACTTCCAACATAGCGGCAGTGCGCAAAGCAATTGATGCGGCTAAGCATCCCGCTTTATTGATTGTGGATAGCGTATCTGGCTTAGGTTCGGCGGAGTATCGCCATGACGACTGGGGTGTGGACGTGACAGTATCTGGCTCTCAAAAGGGCTTGATGTTGCCACCGGGTATCGGTTTTAATGCCTTGTCACCACGTGCGATTGAGGTTAGTAAAGTAAATAAAACGCCTAAATCCTATTGGGCTTGGGATGAAATTTTAGAGTCCAATAAAACGGGCTACTGGCCTACAACGCCGAGTACCAACTTAATGTACGGCTTGCATGAAGCGATGGACATGATGATGACCGAGGGCTTAGAGGCCATCTTTGCTCGTCACCAACGTTTAGCAGCTGCGTGTCGACATGCTGTCGATGCTTGGGGCTTAGAGAATCAGAGCTTAGATCAAGATTGTTATTCACCAGTACTGACTTGCATCGCTGTACCCGAGGGAATGGATGCCGATCTCTTACGTAAGCATGCCTTGGAAAAGTTCAATTTATCTCTGGGAACGGGCTTGGGTAAGATCAAAGGGAAAGCTTTCCGTATTGGCCATTTAGGCGATTGCAACGAGCTGAGCTTAATGGCAGCCTTAAGTGGCGTAGAGATGAGTTTGGGCGCAATGGGCTATAAACCCAAGGCCAGTGGTGTTGTAGCTGCTCAAGAGTTCCTAAAATAGGGCCTAGTGAGCAGATTCCACCTATAATTCACTACATATATCAATAGCATTAGAGATCGAAAGAATAATCATGTTGGCTACTAAACCTTACTTAACTCAAGCAGACGTCCAAAAGATTTTGGATGCAGCGGATAAACATGCTGCAGCCAATAACTGGGCAGTAACGATCGCCGTTTGTGATGATGGCGGCCATGTATTGGGTTTAATTCGTCGCGATGGTTGCGCGCCAGTTTCTTCTTATATTGCTCAAGAAAAAGCGCGCACCGCTGCAATGGGTAAACGCGAAAGCCGCGTTTACGAAGAGATTATTAATAACGGACGTATTTCCTTTTTATCTGCCCCACATATTTCGGGCATGTTAGAAGGTGGCGTCAATATCGATGTGAATGGTTTTACCATCGGCGCAGTCGGCGTTTCCGGCGTTAAATCGACTGAGGATGCCGAAACTGCAAAAGCCGGCATTGCAGCCATTCTGTAAGTTACTTTGATAAATACTGTTCCTGAAATAAATACCCCAACGGAAGATGCGCAGTCCGCAACTCCCGAAGTAACAATTACTTTTGCTGACTTTGGCCTAGACCCGCAGATTCAAAAAGCGGTGTCTGAGCAGGGTTACACCATCCCGACTCCAATTCAAGCGCAAGCCATTCCTCACGTGCTGGCTGGGCGTGATCTGATGGGTGCAGCCCAGACGGGTACCGGTAAAACAGCCGCTTTTGTTTTGCCCATCATTCAGCAAATTTTGCGTCACGCCAGTAGTAGTTCCTCTCCTGCGCGCCACCCTATTCGCGCCTTAGTGCTCACGCCTACGCGCGAGTTAGCAGTTCAGGTTGCAGAAAATGCTGCCAGCTATTCACGGCACACCCATCTTCGCTCCGCTGTTGTTTATGGTGGTGTGGATATGAAAGAACAAGTCACTACGCTGCGTGGTGGTGTTGAGATTTTGATCGCTACACCAGGCCGCTTGCTTGATCATCTAGGGTCAAAGGTAGCCAATCTTTCGCAGGTAGAAATTTTAGTTTTAGATGAAGCAGATCGAATGCTAGATATGGGATTTTTACCCGATCTACAACGCATTATTGATCTCATTCCAGCGCAACGCCAAACCCTGTTGTTCTCAGCCACATTCTCTCCAGAGATTAAGAAGCTAGCGCAAAGTTATCTACGTACCCCGGTAACTGTTGAAGTGGCTCGTCAAAATGCGGCAGCGGATACGGTTAAGCAAGTAGTCCATATGGTGGCTAGCGCAGATAAGCAACAGGCGATTGTTAGGGTCCTAGAGGCCAGAACGCTGCAGGGTTTATCGCGTCAATGCATCATTTTTACCAATAGTCGCTTAGGTTGCGCCCGCTTAGCACGATCTTTAGAGCGAGATGGCATTAAGGCCGGCGCGATTCATGGGGATAAGAGCCAGGGTGAACGTACTCTGACTTTAGATGCATTTAAATCCGGTGCCATTGAAGCCTTGGTAGCGACAGATGTTGCTGCACGTGGCTTGGATATTCCATCGATGCCTTGCGTGATTAACCATGAGTTACCGTTTAATGCCGAAGACTTCATCCATCGTATTGGCCGCACAGGGCGCGCAGGTAGTAAGGGCGACGCAATCGCTTTAGTGGATGCCAGTGAAAAACGCTTATTAGACGATATTGAAAAGCTCATGAAGCGTAAGCTTGATGTCGCAGCTTTACCGGGAAGTAATACTTCAGGTCATTCATCTTCAACAGAATCAAGATCAACTTCAACTTCAGCATCTAGATCTAGATCTAGATCGACAGGGTCATCATCTGGCGCTTCAACTTATGCTTCCAAGTCGCCCAGTCAAGTAGTAGACCCCTTCTTTTATCAGCCCTATGAAGCTTCAGCACCGAAAGTGACTGTCGCAGATACTGCTGATGGTATCAATGCTAAGCCTGCAGAAATCAAAGTAGGAATTACTCCTGCCAAGCCCTCCGTTGGGGCGTTACTTGGTGGTTTTAAGAAGAAGTAAGCTTGCCATGCCGGTTCCAGGCGCGAGTGGCTGCTAATAGCCACTCTGCAATGGATATATCTTTTTGATCGGGAAGATTTCTTAAGCCAAAGTGAGTTAAGTGGTTTGCTGCTTTGCGTAACTCAGTTAGCACCTGTTTTTTATCTTGTGTATCAATAGCCGTTGCTAAAGTTTGTTTGCTTAACTTCTCACCGTTGGCATCTAGTACTAACGGCAAATGTAAGTATTGAGGTGTCTTAAAGCCCAATAAATTTTGTAGGTGTATCTGACGCCCTGTGTTGCTCAGCAAATCGTGACCGCGCACGACATGACTGATGCTTTGTTGTGCATCATCAACAACAACAGCCAGTTGGTAGGTGAACAAGCCATCTCGTCGGCGTAATACAAAATCCCCTACTTCCGAACTTAAGCATTGTGCTTGATTACCAAGGGCTACATCTTCAAATTCAATCAATAGATCTTGTGGCAGCGCTAATCTCCAAGCCGCATTAGACAGAGCATCACTCATGGGCCGATGCACCTTCTCACCTCGAGGTCTGCAGGTTCCGGGATAAATAACATCCTGGTTTCGGGGGGTAGTGACATCCCGAGCTTTCGGGGTCCTCAAGACGTTAGCGATCATCTGCCTAGAGCAGGTACAAGCGTAGATCAAATGGAGGTCATTTAAGCGCTCTAGAGCCGTTTGATAGCGCTCCAAGTGGCTAGACTGCCAAGTAGGCTCTTCGTCCCAGTAGAGGCCACAGGCAAGCAATTGGCGCTTGATTTCATCATCTGCCCCGAAAACGCAGCGGGGAGCATCAACATCCTCTATTCGGAGGAGCCATTTACCCTGATTTTTTCGGGCATCTAGCCAACTTCCTAGGGCGGCTACTAGCGATCCAGCATGCAACGGGCCGGTTGGGGAGGGAGCAAAGCGGCCCCGATAGCCGTTAAATAAGGGTGAGGGGTTTTGGGATCTGTTCACAGCTAAAATGATCTCATGGCTTCACCCCATTTTGTTCATCTACGCGTTCATTCCGAATTTTCGATTACGGATGGCATCGTTCGCATTGACGATGCTGTTGCCGCTGCTGAAAAAGATCAAATGGGGGCGTTGGCCCTCACAGACTTAAGTAATTTATTTGGTTTGATTCGTTTTTATACTGCTGCTCGCAACGGTGGTGTTAAGCCTATAGCAGGGGCAGATGTCTGGATTAGCAACCCTCAGGATCCTGATCAACCTTTTCGTTTACTGCTTTTAGTTCAAAATCATTCTGGCTACTTAAATCTTTGCCAATTACTCAGTAAGGCTTCCTTAGAAAATCAATCGCGCGGCCGCGCCGAGATTGATGCTGAGTGGTTCAATGAGCCCGCTTCCAAAGCCGAAGATAAAGCGGCCAAACGAACCCTGGCTTACGGACTGATTGCCCTGTCTAGTGGCCGCTGGGGTGATGTTGGTGTGGCACTCTTGGCGGGGCAAGACGCTCAGGCAATAGCGGCAGCCAAACGCTGGAGCACCTTATTTCCAGATGCTTTTTATATTGAAGTGCAGCGCGGAGGTCACCCCCAAGATGAGCAGCAGCTTCAGCTGGCATGCCATCTCGCTAGTGAGCTAGATCTTCCTATTGTTGCCACACATCCCGTTCAGTTTATGCAGCAGAGTGATTTCATTGCGCATGAGGCGCGGGTGTGTATTGCTGAAGGCGAGCTCTTAGGTAATCCACGTCGTCCAAAGAAATTTAATGATGAGCAATACTTTCTATCGCAAGCGCAGATGGCGCAGCGGTTCGTTGATTTACCAATAGCCCTAGCCAATTCAGTAGAAATTGCCAAGCGTTGCAATTTATCTCTAGTGCTAGGGCAGCCACGCCTGCCAGACTTTCCGACCCCGCCGGGCATTACGCTTGACGACTATCTATTGCAGCAGTCTGAAGTTGGCTTACAGCGTCATATGGTGCGCAACTTCCCGGATGTAGAAGAGCGCACTCAAGAGCAGCAGCGATATCAAGAGCGCCTAGTTTTTGAGGTGAAGACCATTGCCCAGATGGGTTTTCCAGGCTACTTTTTGATTGTTGCGGACTTTATTAACTGGGCTAAAAATAATGGGGTGCCAGTTGGCCCAGGCCGTGGATCTGGGGCGGGCTCTTTAGTCGCGTACTCGCTAGGCATTACCGATCTGGATCCACTGCGTTACAACTTACTGTTTGAGCGCTTCCTCAATCCAGAGCGGGTATCGATGCCCGACTTTGATATTGACTTTTGCCAGCATGGGCGCGATCGCGTTATTCAGTATGTAAAAGACAAGTATGGCAAGGACGCAGTCAGCCAGATTGCTACTTTTGGCACGATGGCGGCTCGAGCGGCAATTCGAGACGTGGGTCGTGTGCTAGAGCAGGGATATAACTTCGTCGATGGTATAGCGAAATTGATTCCGAATAAGCCAGGTCAATACATGACCATTGAAATAGCCAAGAAAGAGGAGAAGCAATTAGCTGAGCGGGAGAAAAATGAAGATGAGGTGCGTCAGCTCTTGTCCTTGGCGCAACAACTAGAGGGCATGACCCGTAACGTTGGCATGCATGCCGGTGGTGTTCTGATTGCCCCTGGACGCCTAACGGATTTTTGCCCGCTTTATACACAAGAAGCAAAAGATTCAAAAGATCAAAGTAGTAACTCCGTTATTAGCCAGTTTGATAAAGATGATGTGGAGTCGATTGGTTTAGTCAAGTTCGACTTTTTGGGCTTAACGACCCTAACTATTTTGGCGGCTGCTGAGAAGTGGATTCAAACGCTTCACTCGGAGCGCCAGGACTGGAATATTGGTGAGATTGCCTTAAATGATCAAAAAGCATTTGAAGTATTAAAAAATGCCAATACGGTTGCGGTCTTTCAGCTGGAAAGCCGAGGTATGCAAGGCATGCTTCGTGAGGCCAAGCCAGACCGATTTGAAGATATCATCGCGCTCGTTGCCTTGTATCGTCCAGGCCCAATGGATTTGATACCCGATTTTATTGAGCGAAAGCATGGTCGTCAGAAGGTGGAGTATCCCGATCCCCGTATTGAGTCTGTGCTGGAAGAGACCTACGGCATCATGGTGTATCAAGAGCAGGTGATGCAGATGGCTCAGATGATTGGTGGGTATTCATTGGGTGGTGCGGACATGCTGCGCCGAGCGATGGGTAAGAAAAAACCGGAAGAGATGGCGCAGCACCGCAAGATTTTTAGTGATGGTGCAAAAGCAGGCGGTGTTGCTGAAGGTAAGGCGAACGAAATTTATGATTTGATGGAGCGCTTTGCGGGTTATGGATTTAACAAATCGCATGCCGCTGCTTATGCGCTTTTAGCCTATCAAACTGCTTGGTTAAAAGCCTATTACCCTGCCGAATTTATGGCGGCTAACTTATCGCTTGCAATGGATGACACTGACAAGATCAAAATTTTGTATGACGATTGTTTGGTAAATCAGATCCGAGTGTTCTCACCAGATATCAATACTGGGGTCTATGTGTTTACCCCATTACGCGCACCTAATGCTGCCTCAGGTGAACCGCTAAGTCATATTCGATATGGACTTGGCGCCGTTCGGGGCACTGGTGAAGCAGCGATTGAAGTGATTGTGAAGGCGCGCGAGAAGGGTGGTCCATTTAAGGATCTATTTGATTTTTGTGCCCGAGTGGATCGTCGCCAAGTCAATCGTCGTGCTATCGAAGCACTGATGCGCGCTGGAGCCTTTGACAGCTTATATAAAGACTCGATACCTGCAGGGGGTAATCTCTACGATATCCGCTCAACTTTGCTGGCCTCTTTGGCCCGAGCGATCGAAGCGGCTGAGCAAGCAGAAGCCTCAATTAATCAAGTTAGTTTATTTGAAGTGGCGGGCGAAGCAGACAGTCATTTACCGGAGTTAGTTCGCGAACCTATTTGGTCGGAAAAAAAGCGCCTACAAGAAGAAAAGACTGCGCTTGGGCTTTGTCTTACGGGGCATATGTTTGATGCCTATCGCGATGAGACAACCCATTTCATACGTCAGTCACTTGCAAAAGTAACTGAAGGCAAGGATCAATTGATCGCCGGAATCATTACCTCGGCACGAATGCTCACGGGGCAGCGGGGTCGTATGATGATTGCCACCATCGATGATGGTTCAGCTGCTCTTGAGGTAACGCTCTACAGTGAAGTGTACGAGCCAAATCGTTCTTGGCTCAAAGAGGACGAGCTCTTGGTGGCCAAAGTCAACGTCAGTCCAGATAAATTTTCTGGCGGAGTACGAATTGTCTCAGAGGCTGTGATGAATATTACGGGTGCCCGTATGCGGTTTGCTCGCAATGTGCATCTGAAGATTGATACAGGCATTGACTTGAGATCGCTGCGGAGTCAGCTTGGCCCTTACCTGATGAGTGCGCGAGTGCGTGATCCTAAATTAGGCCCTGCAGTTCCAGCGATATCGGCTGGAAACGAGGGCATCAAAGGTCTCATATTGACTGCTGCCGTGACAACTAGTGGCGGCGCTTGCTTAATGCAGTTTCCTGAAGAGCTTCGTATTTATCCAGATGATGCTTGCCTGCATAGCCTCAATCAAATACTGTCTGCCAAACAGCCAAATTCAGCACAAGTTCAATATTTATAGCTGAGTAGCATTTTTTAGCGCTTCAATCACTTGAGTAGGCTCTAGTTGATTGAGGCATTCACTTTTGCTGTTGACGTGGTCGTCACAACCTGCTTTTCTACAGGGCACACAAGTTCCAGGACCTTGCAAAATGGTGACATTGCCGACCGTCTGAGTGCGCGCTCTTAATTGATAAGGCTGCTTGCCAATAAAGCCATTTGGCCATGGTCCAAAATTTGTAGGTGGTGTTGGGCCGAATAAGGCAATGGTGGGTGTGTTGCAGGCTGCAGCCAAATGTGTAATGGAAGTATCTACCCCCACATAAGCTATTGCTCCACGAATCAGTGAGCCAGCTTGAGAGAGGGATAGCTGCCCGGCGGTATCAACCACCTGTTGACTAGTTTCTAAATCCAATAAAGAGAGGATATCGCGATTGAGATCAAGATCTTGTTTTGCTGGAGATGCACTTAATATCACTTGCCAACCTTGTTTTACAGCCCAGGTAATGAGAGTTTGCCAATAAGCTAAAGGCCAACGCTTATAGGCTGTCAGAGGCCCAGGATGCATCACGATATAAGGTGGATTAAGTTGGTTGACGATCCTGGCAGTGATTGCTTCTCCAATAGGCGGGCGAACTGAAATCGGCTGACTAAATAGGGATTCTGTATCTTGAAAGAATATGTCTAAAAGACGAAGTTTTTCAATAATGACATGTTGATGAAAGTAATCTACATTGATCGTGTGTAGGCTGATTGCTTTCTTCCAGAGATTTTGTTGATCACTTTTGTTTTTCTTAAGCTTGTCATGCTCGGTCAGGCCTTGGGGATGTCCACCTAATATGCCGACTCTAGTTCGAGCTGCCACTAGTCCATAGGCATATGCACGATCACTGGGTTGTGTCACAAAAGCTAAATCATAGCGTTGAAAAAGACGGAAGAATAAGGTGAGGTACTCTAAAATCCCAGGGCGATCTGAGGTTTCAATCGTTTGAGCGATATCTGGATTGCCCTTCAGCATCTCTAGCTTACCGCGGTATCCTAAAAAATGAAACTCAGCATCAGGCCATAGTGCGCGTGCTTTAGAAATTAATGGGGTAGTCACCAGGACATCACCAATCTGGCGAGTCGCAATAAATAATACTTTTTTAGGCTGTAGATTTGAAAATAGACTCATGCTAATGGCTAAACTTTGCTGCTTTGTGTTGTTTTGGCAAGAATCTTTTCTCGTACGCGACGGGCATTCTCTGCCGCATTAGACTGATCGCTGATTTGGTGATGCAGGTGTAAAACCTCCGTAGACCAAGATCCTGATTTACGTATCAAACCATTATTTTGAAGCCTAAAAACAAAATCAGCATCTTCATGACCCCAGCCAGTCATGCCCTCGTCGAACCCATCAATAGTCAGAGCATCTTTCCTCCAGCAGGCCATATTGCACCCCTTAATACGCCGCCAAACAAATTTTTTGTAGTGTCGCCAATGCCCATCACCTAATTTGATCTTAAGGGGCCAGTATTTATTGATTCCACTTGACAGGCGATAGATCAGGAGGTGACTCAAGAAACGATCAAAGTCCCAGTGAGCCCAAGAAAGTATTTGTTGGGTTAAATCTGCACTCAGCAATGCTCTGCTGCCAGTGACGAAATAGCCTTCTTCGGCAAGACTACGATGTTGGCTGACAAAATCAGGTTGTACGATACAGTCCCCGTCTAAAAAAACGAGATACTCACCTTTAGCTTGTGCGCTTGCAAGGTTTCGTATTTTGGATAAGCGGAATCCTAAATCCTCTTGCCATACATGACGTATTGCTTGTTTGGAGGATTTTTTAAATTGATTAATAAAATCGCGAGTCTCTTCTTTAGACCCATCATCAGCGATGATGATTTCAAAATCGGCATCTGTTTGCTGCTCTAATGATTGCAGTACAAAATTGAGCGCATCCATTCGGTTGTAGGTTGCAACAATCACACTGATTTTCATTTTTTTTCTTGGTTTTGCATGTGCCAAATTTTAATGTAGCGGTAGTAGCTGCCTTCTGCATTTGAGAGCGCTAAAGCCAGACCTTGGTAGCCATCTAGAAAGCCTGCCCTGATAAGGTAAGTTCGAATAAAGGCCCAAAATCCATGCAGTATTGCCTTTAGTGGGTTACTTCTAGTGCCTTTGTTGTAGGCTTGCTCTGCAGAAGCTGTTGAATAGCGGTCAATTTTTTCCAGCACTTGCGAGAAGTTCATAAAGCTAAAGTGCAGCATTGGGCTCTGTAATTTGGCGACCTCACCATTGGGTATTAGACGCTCGTGCACTAGATCATTGGAGAAGCGCGCTGTGCCCCGTTTAAATAGCCTATCGACAAAGTCAGGATTCCAACCAGAATGACGGATAAATCGCCCGCAATACCAAGACAGCCGAGGGATCGCAAAGCAATCTACCGGGGCCGGGTGATGCATAGCCATCAAAATTTCGCTTCTCAGGGCTGGGCTGAGTCTTTCATCGGCATCAAGGGATAGAACCCAATCGCCGGTTGCTAAGTCTAGGGCACGATTCTTTTGTGGCCCAAAACCAGGCCAATCTGCTGGTGTAGAGATCAATGCGCCGTATTTTTGAGCAATTTCTAGGGTTTTATCAGTGCTACTGGTATCAACCACTACGATTTGCTGAGCAATACCCTCTAGAGAGGCTAAACAATCGGCCAAATTGGCTTCTTCGTTGCGGGTGATGAGGATGACGGATAAGGTGGGCATAATTCATTATATGAATGCTCAAGACCGTACCGCCCTAAATCGCTTAATTCAATATCTCAAACCCCATTTGGGCATGATTATTGGGTCTTTATTAGCTATGGCTTTTGTGGCCGCCGCTGAAACATCAATTCCTGCGCTGATGAAGCCCTTGCTTGATCGAGGTTTCACTGGTGAGATGGATGGCAAATTATGGCAAGTGCCCGTATTTTTGGTGGGACTTGCTTTGGTACGAAGTCTGGCTCAATTTTTATCTAACTATTTATTAACTCGGGTCATTAATGCGGTGCTCTTGAAATTACGAGAGCAAATGTTTCAAACGCTGTTACGTGCTAGTACTACTTTCTTTCAAAAGAACTCAGCTTCCAGCCTCATTAACGCTGTGGTGTTCGAAGTCAACAACGTACTGAGTATTTTAGGCAGTATGTTAATTAGTCTGGTGAGGGATTCCCTCACGGTAGTAGGCCTCATTGGTTATTTGATTTATTTAAATTGGCAGTTAACCTTAGTGGTGCTGGTCATTTTTCCAATCATTGCGTTTGTCATGAGTAAGATCAACAAACGTTTACGTTCGCTCAATCGCCAGCAGCAAAATCTGACCAGTGAACTGGCTTATATCGTAGAAGAATCTGCTGCTGGTTACAAGATTGTGAAGGTACACGGGGCAGAGCAATATGAGATGCATCGTTTTATGGAAAAAGCAGAGCGCTTACGCCAATTCTCCTTGAAGGCTGCGGTAGCTGGAGGACTGAATCAACCGATTACGCAGTTGATTGCTTCGATGGCACTTTCTGTGGTGCTGGTGATTGCCCTGATGCAATCAGCCTCGGAGGGTACTACGGTTGGCGGTTTTGCCGCGTTTGTTACTGCCATGATGTTAGTTATTTCACCAATTAAACACTTAGCAGATATTAACCAACCCTTGCAACGTGGCTTGACTGCGGCCGAAATGATTTTTGATTTAATGGATCAACCCATTGAGGAAGATGAGTCTCGTAAGCTCAATATGAAATCCCTCATAAAAGCAAAGGGCGCCATTCGATTTGAAGAAGTAGGATTTTCTTATCAACAAGAGTCAGGTCGTCAAGATGCGCTGCGTAATGTCAATTTAGATATTAAGGCTGGTGAAGTGGTGGCATTTGTGGGCCCTTCTGGCGGCGGAAAATCGACCTTAGTAAATCTATTGCCTCGCTTTTTCAGCCCGACTAGTGGCCATATCTATCTGGACGATATTTCCCTGGAGGAGATCGTGCTCTCAGATGTCCGCAAGCAAATGGCATTTGTTAGTCAAGATGTTATTTTATTTAATGACAGTATTGCGGCGAATGTAGCCTATGGTGCATTAGGCCCAGAGGGAATTGATCGTGGACGCGTGATTGACGCATTAGAGGCTGCTAATTTATCAGCGCTGATGAAAGAAATGCCTCAAGGTATCGATACGCAGATCGGCGATAACGGAAATCGATTGTCTGGTGGACAGCGTCAACGCTTAGCGATTGCCAGGGCAATTTATAAGGATGCACCTATCTTGATTCTAGATGAGGCAACCTCCGCCTTGGACTCTGAATCAGAGCGTCAGGTGCAGGATGCGCTAGAGCGATTAATGGCCGGCAGGACCACGTTAGTCATTGCACATCGACTCTCTACCATTGAGCATGCTGATCGCATTGTGGTGCTCGAGCATGGACGGGTGATTGAGAATGGCTCACATCAAGAATTGATAGCAAAGGATGGCTTGTATGCCAATCTACACCGTATTCAGTTCTCGAATGCCTAGGATGCTCTATTGTTTTTAATCCAAAGCCAAGTGTTATTGCAAATCTCGGGTAAGTCTCTTTTTGTCTCCCAGCCAAGAAGGTCTCGAGCTTTATTGGCTTTAGCGTAGTACTCCGCAAGATCTCCAGGCCGACGTCCCACCACCTGATAAGGAATCTTTTGGCCTGATGCATTTTCAAAGTGGTGGAGTAGCTCCATAACGCTACGACTATTTCCACTGCCTAGATTGAATGCATGACAACCAGGACTGTCCTTTAGCCATGTCAGCGCGGCTAAATGACCTTCTGCCAAGTCGACCACATGAATGTAGTCCCGCTTTCCAGTGCCATCTTCAGTTTCGTAATCATTCCCAAAGATATTTAAGCTCGGCAATTTTCCATTAACAACCTGTGCAATTACCGGCATCAGATTATTGGGGATGCCGTTAGGATCTTCACCGATAAGCCCTGATTCGTGCGCGCCAACAGGATTGAAATATCTGAGGCAAGCAATTTTCCAGGTTTTGTCACTCCCAGCAAGATCTCTCAGAATTTCTTCTATCTGGAGCTTATTGCGACCATAAGGATTGGTTGGCGAGGTTGGGTGTGCCTCGTCATAAGGCAAGTAAATGGGGTCTCCATAGACGGTAGCGCTACTACTGAACACTAAAGTACTAATACCGACGGACTGCATTGCTTGTATTAAGCTAATGCTGCCTTGTACATTATTGGCATAGTATTCGATTGGCTTTTGAGATGATTCCCCAACAGCCTTCAAGCCAGCCAGATGAATCACAGCATCAATTTTTTGATCCCGTAAAACTTGACTAAGCTTTTTTGTGTCGCGTATGTCACCCTCAGTAAACCCTACGGTTTTCGCAGATAGCTCTTGAATACGAGTTAGGGTTTGGGCTTTGCTATTGCACAGGTTATCGTAAATGTGAACGTAATAGCCAGCAGAAGCTAAAAGCACCGCAGTGTGACTGCCAATATAGCCCATTCCCCCAGTTAGTAGAATATTCAAGTGCACCTCTTAATAGTTAGCTTAAGACAATATCGTATTGCTCTTGGCGGAAGCTGCCCTCTGCCTGCAGTGTGATGGGCTTATTAATAAAGTCACCTAATTGAGCTAGAAATTGATTTTCTTCCTCCAAAAATAGATCAATCACATCTGGAGCGGCCACAATTCGGAATTCACGGGGATTAAATTGGCGATGCTCACGCACAATTTCTCGAAGGATTTCATAGCAAATCGTTTGGGCTGTTTTCATTTCACCTTTACCCTGGCAGGTAGCGCAGGGTTCGCAGGTGATATGGGCAAGGGATTCTCGAGTCCGTTTACGTGTCATTTCTACTAGGCCTAGTGTTGAAAAGTCATTCACTGACGTTCGCGCATGATCTCGCTCTAAATTGCGATTGAGCTCATATAAAACAGATGCCTGGTGATCTTTACTTAGCATGTCGATGAAATCAATAATGATGATTCCACCAAGATTACGTAAACGTAATTGACGTGCAATAGCTTGGGCCGCCTCTAGATTGGTTTTAAATACAGTGTCATCTAAGTTTCGCGCGCCAACATAGCTGCCGGTGTTGACGTCGATCGTCGTCATGGACTCGGTTTGATCAATCATTAAGTAGCCACCAGACTTCAGGTCTACTCTGCGGCCAAGTGCTTTATTAATCTCGGTATCTACATCAAATAAATCAAATAGGGCGCGTTCTCCACGATGAAGAGTCAACTTATTCAATAAGTTGGGCATATACAGCGTGGCAAATGCCTTCAGTTTCTCAAAGTTTTCAGCGGAATCTACCCGAATCTGCGTAGTTTGTTCGCCAGCAACATCGCGTAGCACTCGTTCTGCAAGACTGAGATCTTGGTACAGTAAGCTTGGTGCGGCATGATGATTTACCGCCTCCCGAATTTTTTCCCAGGTGGTGCGAAGATAATGCATGTCATGTTGAAGTTCGGTATCACTGGCATCTTGTGCACTTGTGCGCACAATGATCCCCCCCTTTTCATCTGCGGGCATCAGGCCAGCTAAACGGATCTTTATTGCTTCGCGCTCGTCGGGCTGATCAATTCTTTGGGATACGCCAATATATTTTTCGGCCGCAGCATCCGTGCCTGCGGGTGGCAGGTACACCAAGTTGCGTCCAGCAATACTGAGTTGTGTAGTGAGTCGAGCCCCCTTAGTTCCCAGTGGATCCTTGAGAACTTGAACTAAAACATTTTGCCCTTCAAATAACAACTTTTCAATCTGGGCTTGTGGGTTATTTTGCGTGATGTCGGCAACATGCATAAAGGCAGTGCGCTCTAATCCGACCTCAATAAAGGCAGACTGCATTCCCGGAAGTACGCGAACTACTTTCGCCAAATAGATATTGCCAACAATACCTCGCTGACGGGTTCGCTCAATTTGAAGCTCTTGCACTGCGCCCTGTTGTATCAAGGCTACCCGAGTTTCTTGGGGGGTAATATTGATCAGAATTTCTTCATTCATATGCGGGCGACTTTGGCTAAATCTAATAATTGATGAACTTCAAATATAGGTAAACCCATGATACCGCTATAGCTTCCTTGAATAGAGGAGATAAATGCCCCTCCAAAACCTTGAATGCCATAAGCACCCGCTTTTCCAAAGGGCTCACCACTGGCGATATAGCGACTAATTTGCTCCTCTGTTAGAGGGCAAAACTGTACTTTTGATACCTGCACTAGGTGCAATGGCTCGCTTACTGGATCTGTTATCAGAACAACCGCGGTCAACACCTCATGAGTCTTGGCGCTGAGCATCCGTAAAATTCTGACGGCATCTTTTGCATCTATTGGTTTTCCGAGAATTGCTCCATCAGGGCAGTTTGGTAGGCTAACGGTAGTATCGGCACATAAGATCGGTGCCCAAGGCTTCCCGCTTGATTTCCAACGTTCTAACGCAATAGCACTTTTAGCAAGTGCGACGCGTTGAACATAGTCATCTGCTTTTTCATTGGAGAGGGAAATCTCGAGGCTCTCAGTATCTTCCTCTGCTGATGCAATGAGCATCTCAAATTGAACCCCAATCTGCTTGAGTAATTCTTGGCGCCGAGGGCTTTGTGATGCTAGATAAATATAAGAAAACATGGGATTTACTCGCGGTGGTAGGGGTGACCTTGCAAAATAGTCCAAGCCCGATAAAGTTGCTCTACCAGGATGACTCTAGCCATTGCATGCGGTAGTGTCAGACTTGATAAACGCCACATTTCCTGGGCGCCCTCTTTTAGGCTGGCATCGAGGCCATCAGCCCCACCAATCAAAAAAGTAATATCAAAGCCCTCTTGACGCCAATTAGCTAAATGAGTAGCAAGGTGTTGCGTACTTTGATCTTTACCGCGCTCATCCAGTGCAATGACTCGAGATCCCTTGGGAATAGCGACCGCAATTTTGAGCGCTTCTTTTGCCGGCGTGAGGTCTGGCTTAATCTCTTTTATTTCAATACTGCAATCCGATGGCATCCGTTTGATGTAGTCCTGAGTTGCCATGGCAACCCAGTCCGGCATTTTGTGACCAACAGAAACAATAGTTAAGCGCATCAGGCAATGACTACTCTTCGTCGTCCTCTGGCTCGCTAGCTTTCACAAGTCCTTTATCAGCAGCAAGCTTGACGCGGACAGGTTTAGCACCCCACATACCTTCCAGCTGGTAATAAGCCCGTAATGCAGGCTGCAGGATATGCACAACAATATCGCCGCAATCTACTAATACCCACTCCCCAGTTTCAAGACCCTCGACGGAAATGACTTCACCGCCCTTGGCGTTGACATCCTCTTTGACTGACATGGCTAATGAGCGGGTTTGGCGATTGCTTGAGCCGGTAGCAATAATGACGCGATCAAATAGGTCGGTTAACGCGGTGGTGTCATACACCCGAATATCCTGCGCTTTGACGTCTTCTAGGGCATCGATCACGACACGTTGTAATTTTGTTAAGTCCATATTTTCTTTGCTATTTTTCTTTAATTTTCTATGTATAGGGTGATCTTAGCTTGATTGCTTGTATAAGCCCAGATTCATGATGCGGTCTAGCGTGTGAGATGGAATAGATTTAGCAGCCGTAGCGCTAGTAAGGACGCTTTTTAAGTGCGCACGAAGTTCGGTTGAAGAAATATCTACTAAAAGACTATTGTCTATGTAAATGAGGCCAAAAGGATTATTTTCAAGAGCTTGAGGGTCGTTAGTTTGGTGTTTAGTAAGTAATTGCTGGATTTTAGGGCTCATTTCATCAGAAAGCGCATGCTGTGGCCTGCTGGCTACACCTAAATTCACATAATTTAAGATTTGATCCCAGGAGTTCCAAGTATCGAGCTGCATTAATGAATCTGCGCCCATGATCCAGCATAAGCTCGCATTGCCGCCAAAGCGTTCACGCAGCGCTTTGACCGTATCAATCGCATAACTTGGACCGGGACGATCTATTTCGATACGGTCAATTCCAATCAGCGTGGGGATCTTTGCATAAAGGAATGTTTTCGCTAAATCAATGCCCGCTGCCTCGGTTAACTGCAAACGAATTTCTGCGGGCGTGACATCCAATCCTTTTTGCCACGGCTGCCCACTAGGAATGAGTAGTAACTCATCCAAATGGAGTGCCCTGGAAAAATGGGCTGCAAGCTGGAGATGGCCAAGATGGGGTGGATCAAAAGTGCCGCCTAAAATGCCAATTTTTTTTACGATATCTGAGGTAGGTAATACCATTTAGGCTAACCAGTCGCGTGGCTTTAAGTAGTGGTCGTAGAGCTTAGCTTCCGGCGTTCCTGCTTGTGGTTGCCAGTTGTACCACCATTGCACTACTGGGGGCATCGACATCAAGATCGACTCTGTCCTGCCGCCAGAGTGGAGACCAAAAATAGTTCCACGATCAAAAAGTAGGTTGTATTCCACATAGCGACCGCGACGATATTCTTGAAACGATTTTTCTTCGGGCGTAAAGCTGTCTTGGTAGCGACGTTTTACGATCGGCAAATAAGCATCAATAAAAGCATCACCAACGGCGCGCGTCATTGCAAAGCTATCTTCAAATCCCAACTGATTAAAATCATCAAAGAAAACGCCGCCGATACCGCGGGGCTCATCACGATGCTTCAGGTAAAAGTATTCATCACACCATTTTTTAAACTGGGGATAGAGGGTTTCACCAAAGGGATCTAAAGCATCCTTAGCCGTTTGATGAAAATGTCTGCAGTCTTCATCAATGCCGTAATAGGGTGTGAGATCAAAACCGCCACCAAACCACCAGACTGGCTCTTTATCAGGTGCTTGCGCTATAAAACAGCGCACATTCATATGGGTGGTGGGTATCTTCGGATTATATGGATGAAATACTAATGAAACCCCCATTGCTTCAAAGCTACGGCCCGCAACCTCAGGACGGTGATGCGTGGCTGAGGGTGGCATTTGATCACCGCGGACATGAGAAAACCCTACGCCACCTTTCTCCAAAATATTACCACCATCCAGGGTACAGGTACGGCCATAACCTTGAAGTTTGCTATCTGCTGGCTTTTCCCAGGCATCCACCACAAACGCTTTGCCATCAAGGCCGCTCATTGCGCTGGTGATGCGATCTTGCAGGCCTAAGAAGTAGGCTTTGAGGACTGCAATATCAATCGGGTTTTGAGTGCTTGATGACAAGGGCGAATACTTTTTTATAGGAGGTGAATAGGGGCGATGTAACTAGGTAAGCAACTAATCAGAATTTATTTAACCGCACGATAGCCAATATCGTTACGGTATTGCATCCCATCAAAATGAATCTTAGCAATCGCCTCGTAAGCTTTTTGTTGTGCGCCGCGAACAGTATCGGATAAGCCAACGACACACATAACTCGTCCACCAGAGGTCACTAGCTGACCATCTTGCAGCTTAGTACCCGCGTGAAAGGTTAATTGATCTTCGGTATCTTGCGTAATGCCCGTAATGACATCACCATTACGCGGTGTTTCTGGATAGTTGTGGGCTGCAAGGACAACCCCCAAGGCAGTTCGACGATCCCACTCTAGCTCTACCTCATTGAGTGTTCCATCCACAGCGTGATCCAGTGCATTAACTAAATCACTACGCAAGCGAGCCATGATAGGTTGCGTCTCTGGATCGCCCATACGGCAATTAAACTCTAGAGTCTTGATTTTTCCATCGAGTGCAATCATGAGCCCTGCATATAAAAATCCTGTGTAGGGAATACCGTCAGCTTGCATCCCTTTTACGGTTGGCATGATGACTTCACGCAATGCACGCGCATGAATTTCTGGAGTGACAACTGGGGCAGGAGAGTAAGCCCCCATGCCGCCTGTATTAGGACCCTGATCTGCATCGAGTAAGCGCTTGTGATCTTGGCTAGTTGCTAAGGCTAGAATATTTTTACCATCGACTAAAACAATAAAGCTAGCCTCCTCACCAGTAAGGAATTCTTCTATAACAACCCGTGCGCCAGCATTACCTAATTTATTGTCAGCTAGCATCATATCGACCGCTGCATGCGCTTCCTCTGAGTGCATCGCTACTACTACTCCTTTGCCTGCGGCTAACCCATCGGCCTTAATAACGATAGGCGCTCCTTTGGCTTCAATATAGGCATGCGCTTCTAAGGCGTTAGAAAAGGTTTGATATTCCGCAGTAGGAATGCCATGGCGCTTCATAAAGGCTTTAGAAAAATCTTTAGAGGACTCTAGTTGTGCGGCTAGTTGAGTGGGTCCAAAAATACGCAAACCATTAGCGCGAAATAAATCTACGATACCGGCAGCCAGTGGGGCTTCAGGACCCACAACAGTGAGGTGAATATTT
Organism: Polynucleobacter brandtiae; assembly: GCF_002797575.1. Classification (GTDB taxonomy): domain Bacteria; phylum Pseudomonadota; class Gammaproteobacteria; order Burkholderiales; family Burkholderiaceae; genus Polynucleobacter; species Polynucleobacter brandtiae. Next base: position 38,982 of record NZ_PGTX01000004.1, read on the forward strand.
TCACGTTTAGCAAAGTCTACGAGATCTTGCAAATCAGAGATCGGCAGATTTTCGATCCCTGCTGTTGTTTGTTTCGCTGTAGCTGTACCGCCGTTACCAGGCGCAACAAATACCTTTTGCACTTGTGATGACTGAGCTAACTTCCAGGCAAGCGCATGTTCACGCCCGCCAGATCCAATTAAAAGAATTTTCATAAAGAGTTAATTAAAAAAGATTGTAAATAGCTTCAATTTGGTCGCAATAGGTAATGACTAGAAAGAGGCATTCGTAAATACTTCTTGTACATCGTCTAAGTTTTCAAGAGCATCTAGTAGTTTCTGCATACTGTCGGCTTGATCACCCTCTAGGGCAATTTCATTTTCAGGACGCATGGCTACCGTCGCCAATTCTGGCTTTAAGCCTGCATTCATGAGGACATCCTGAATCTTGGAAAAATCCGGTACCGGCGTCAATACTTCAACCGAGCCATCATCATGTGTAAGTACATCATCTGCGCCAGCATCTAGTGCAATTTCTAGTATTTGATCTTCATTCGAGCCAGGTGCAAAAAGCATTTGCCCACAATGCTTGAACATAAAAGCAACCGAACCTTCAGCGCCCATATTGCCACCATTTTTATTAAATGCATGACGAACTTCAGCAACTGTGCGGGTGCGGTTATCTGTCAGGCAGTCAACAATAATGGCAGCTCCATTAATGCCATAACCTTCATAACGAATCTCTTCGTAGTTCACTCCCTCTAACGAACCTGTGCCACGTGAAATAGCACGTTGTACATTGTCATTGGGCATGTTGGCATCTTTAGCCTTATCAATGGCTAGGCGCAAGCGGGGATTAGTGCCAATATCGCCACCACCTAATTTAGCTGCAACAGTAATTTCTTTGATGAGTTTGGTCCAAATCTTCCCGCGCTTTTCGTCTTGACGTCCTTTGCGGTGCTGAATATTGGCCCATTTCGAATGGCCGGCCATACGGGTAAATCCTTCTGAGTAATTTGGCTTGAAGACCGTATTTTAAGTGCTTCTCAGGTGAATAACGGCTCTGCGCATACTTTTTTTGTTACACTCTTTCCTCGATGTTCGTTTCAGTGCAGTTTTTCCTCTGCAAACACCTGCCCCGGTGATGGAATTGGTAGACGTGCCGGACTCAAAATCCGGTGCCGCAAGGCGTGGCGGTTCAAGTCCGCCCCGGGGCACCAGTCTTGGTAGACTGATTATGGGCTCCAAGCACCCCAATTCCTAAATTTCATAGGTTTCTGACTCGTTGGTCATAGCTTGCTCGACGATCTTTTTGGTGAGTGTCGGTGAAAAAAGCTCAATAAAGGTATACACAAACGAGCGCAGATAAGCGCCTTGCTTGACGCCTAGATGGGTCACATTGTTTCCAAAAAGATGTCCCACAGGAATGACCCGTAGATTACGATCTCGGTCGGCATCATAGGCTAATCCAGCAACAATACCTACACCCATGCCAGTTTCAACATAGGTCTTAATCACATCTGCATCAATGGCTTCCAAAATAATGTCAGGGCTTAAATTGCGTTGTGCAAATGCGGCGTCGATCTTACTTCGACCTGCAAAGGCCTTGTCATAGGTGATCAGGGGATACTTTGCAATTTCCTCAAGGGTGATGGTTGCTTGGTTAAGGAGGGGGTGACTGAGTGGCACCATGACGACGTGATGCCACTGGTAACCAGGTAAGGCGAGCACGCCTGGCGTATTGGCGATGCCTTCAGTAGCAATGGCGATATCTGCACGGTCATGAATCAGTAGCTCTGCAATCTGCCCTGGGTTTCCTTGTTGAATGCTGACACGCACTTTTGGAAAGCGTTTCGTGAATTCGGTAAGTACTTTGGGGAGCGCATAGCGGGCTTGCGTATGCGTGGTCGCAATAACAAAGCTCCCCTGGTCTTGGCTCGCAAAATCTTTCCCTACCCGCTTTAAGGTCTCTACCTCATCCAGAATGCGTTCAATAGACAAAAGAATGCGTTTTCCAGGCTCAGTAAGGGAGCGGACGCGCTTGCCATGGCGCCTGAAGATTTCCACGCCCAGTTCATCTTCAAGTTCAATAATGGCCTTAGAAACCCCTGGTTGTGAGGTGAAGAGTGCTTTGGCAGCGCTGGTGAGATTGAAGTTCTGCCTTACAGCTTCGCGCACAAAGCGAAATTGATGCAAGTTCATCTAAATTCCATCCTTTATATATTTATTGGTATATAAAGTGAATTCTATATGATTTTCACGTCTTAAGTTTTGGAGACCCAGCGCAAGCCTATTAAGGCCAGAATAAAGTAGGCCAAAGGAGGAATAAGGGCGGTGAGTAAGGTTGGCCAGGAGCCCAGTAGCCCCACATTTGAAAAGAGGGAATTAAATAACTGAAAACTCATGCCAAGCATGATGCCGCCAAACACCTTGAGACCAACGCCGCCTGCCCGGGCTTTTAAATAGGCGAATGGAAGGGCTAAGGTCAGCATTACAAAAATAGTGAAGGGATAAATCACTTTTTTCCAAAAGGCAATGGAATGGCGTTGGGTATCCTGTTTATTCTCTGTTAAGTGAGAAATAAAACGCCCTAGGCTAAAAATCGACATTTTTTCGGGACTCACCAGCAACACACTTAAAATTTGGGGCGTTACTTCGGAGCTCAAGCTCACGATAGGGTGAGTAATCGTTTGTGCTGAATATACGGGATTAAGTGGATCTGATTGCTTGGTTTCTTTGAAGCGGGTTTCGGTAACGTCATCCAGAACCCAAGTGCCACTTTGATCAAAGCGGCCCGACGCGGCGCTTCGAATGGAGAGTAGTCGATAGGCGTCATCAAATTCATATATTCGAATATCTTTGATTTCATTATCTTGTGCTATTTTTCCGACATTCACATAGCGCACTCCAGGTCTGATGGGACCGCTTCCATCTTCGTCTCGCAGGCGATCTTTTACCCAGATCCCCGTTTTAAATTGTGAGCTATAGGTTGAGCCTAGAGCCTTCATGCGAATTTGATCGGATAAATTTTCGGTGTAAGGGCCAAGCCATTCACTCATGATCAAAGTCAATACGATTAACGGTAATGAAATTTTAGCTAGTGTTGTTAAGCCCCTTTTGATGTCTAGGCCCGCAATGCGTAAAATCGTGAATTCGGATTGGCTAGCGAGCATCGCGAAAACATAAATGCTGCCAATTAAGCCAGCAATCGGAATAATTTCAGATATCCGGCTAGGCGCCTTCAGTAGTACGTGTAACAGTGCTAGGGGGAGGGTGTATTGACCTTTTACAGAGCCAAGCTCACTCAGGATGTCAAAGAATAAAAATAGCGCAACCAAAGCAAATAAAATAAATCCAAATGTAGCGTAGATTTGCTTAGCTAAATAACGCTCATAGATGTAAGGGAAAAGATATTTCATTTGCTAGTCAAAAAGGCGGGCAGTTGACGGCGCCACCATTTCAATGAAGGGTTGATTCGATTTCGAATCAGTAAATAAGCGATGCAAAAAGCGAGCACATGAATTGGCCATACACCCACCGATGCATTCACTTTCCCTTGGGCTACAAAATTTTGCGTTAAGTTCAATAAATTACTATAGATGAGATAAATCAATACCGCATAGAACATCGCTGTATAGCTTCCAAGTCTGGGGTTGACATAGGCTAGTGGAATGGCAATTAACACCAAGCCAAGCGCCATTAAGGGTAGCCCAATGCGCCACAACAGTTCCGCTCTATTTGCATTAATAACACTGGGATTCTGATCGCCAATTAATTCAGAAATCATTTTCTCTCTATCCCGAGGTGGCGGGTCTAAGACCTCTTTGTTATAAATATTAGTGGTGTACTCTGAAAACTCTAAAATTCTAAAGTCAGGTTGAGTTGGCATGCCCTCATAGCGCCTACCATGATTGAGTACGATCGACTTATCACCATTACCCACATTCTGTATAAAGCCGGTAGAGGCAACCGCAATGCTCAGCCGTCCATTTTTTGTTTCGGCTGCAAAAATGTTTTTTACCTCACTTTTATCAATATCCAACGCTTCGATAAAAAACACCCGTCCTGCCTTAGCTGATTCTCTAAATTGCCCCGCAGCAACCATGGACACATCACTACGTTGCTGAAAGCGCTGGCTAATTAGAGTGGATTCACGGTTAGCCCAAGGCCAAACAAATAATGCGAGTAAGGCGATGATGATGATTAGAGGGGCTGCAAACTGAAGAATAGGTCGGATGAGGTTGGCAACACTTAGTCCGCTTGCAAACCACACAATCATTTCTGAATCTTTATACCAGCGTACCAGCACAATCAAAACGGCGACAAATAGGGAGACAGTGAGTAGTACCGCCATATACCCCAGGGTAGCTAGGGCAATCAGCACAAGCGCATCCTCTGGGTTTACCGCACCGTTAGCAGCAAAACCTAGAATTCGGATTACTAACGTCGTAATCATGATGGTGACCAAGACCAAAAAGACGCCACCAGTGGTAAAACTGAGCTCGCGGCGAAGGGACTGGTGAAAAATCATATTGGAGTGTGGGTGGTGGCTGTAGTAATTTGGGTGTTTATTGGCTCAGTCAGGAAGTGAAACCTCATGTCGGAGGATAATGGATAAATACAAATTTTCCTCTTTGAATTGACTTAAAAATACTGCCTGAGACCATGACTATTCAATTTAGTAGCAAGATTTTCTCCAAAGCCGACATCAGTCACCCTAAACAACTGAAGGCTGGGCTATCAACCCTATTGGCCCAGTCCACGGATTGTTTGGTTTTGGCGTACTCAAAACTGGACCTGGAGGCTTTTGGTGCGCCTAAGGCTAAATCGGGTCTTCTTTCTGAGTTAGACCTGTTGTTAGGGGGGTCAGTGACCCATGCCAATCTTGTGGGAGATTTGGATGGCCAATCAGCCTCCGTCTGTAACTTGCGTGCAGATAAATCATGGGCTTTAAGCGGCACTAAGGCAAAACGCATTCTCTTGATTTGCCTTGGAGATACAGCCAAAGCACCTGAGCGCAATCTTAATGCCTATTCAAAGATTGCCCGCGCAGCACTCAAGCAGCTCAGCGGCGGCTCTATTCAAAATGCTTTGTGGTTTGTTCCTAGCTTTGCGATGGGGCACCGTGTGGATTTTATTGCCGAGGAAGTGCGTTTGACGATTCAATATGCGGGGGACCAAGCATATCGTTTTGGGGTCCGACAGCCGGCCTTGAAATTTAAAGCTAAAGATAAGGCTGATACCTTTAATTATTTGACCTTTGCCGGTAATGATGCCTGCGCCAAAGAGATGAGAGCGGCCGTGTTAGAGGGCGCTGCGATCGTTGAGGGGATGCACTTAGCTAAAGATTTAGGAAACTTACCGCCTAATATTTGCACTCCTACCTATCTAGGTAAGACTGCACAAGGCTTAAGCAAGAAAACGGGACTAAAAGTAGAGGTTCTAGGCCGCAAGCAAATCGAAGCGCTAGGAATGGGTTCTTTTTTATCGGTTGCCCAGGGTTCTGATATGCCGCCACAATTTATTGTGATGCGTCATCAGGGCGGTAAAGTGGGTGAAGCCCCGATCGTATTGGTGGGCAAGGGCATTACCTTTGATACGGGTGGCATCTCTTTGAAGCCTGGCGAAGCCATGGATGAGATGAAGTACGACATGTGTGGGGCTGCATCTGTGATTGGTACGATGTACACCGCTGCATTATTGAAGTTAAAAAAGAATGTCATCGGCGTTATTCCAACTTGTGAAAATATGCCCTCTGGTCAAGCTACGCGTCCGGGCGATATTGTGAAAAGTATGTCGGGTCAAACAATTGAGATTCTCAATACGGATGCAGAGGGTCGTTTAATTTTGTGTGATGCACTCACGTATGTCGAGCGCTTTAAGCCTAAAGCCGTCATCGACGTGGCAACCTTAACGGGCGCGTGCATTATTGCGTTGGGGCATGTACATAGTGGCGTATTTTCAGATGATGAGGGTTTAGTGAGTGCGCTTACTAAGGCTGGGTGTGCCTCTTTAGACACCGTGTGGCGCCTTCCTTTGGATGCTGCTTATCATGAGCAACTGAAATCGAATTTTGCAGATGTAGCAAACATCGGCGGTCGTCCTGCGGGAAGCGTGACTGCAGCATGCTTCCTTTCTCGTTTTACCGAGAAATACAAGTGGGCGCATTTAGACATTGCGGGTACTGCATGGAAAAGTGGCGCCGCAAAAGGGGCTACCGGTCGCCCAGTTCCGCTGCTAGTCAATTATTTACTCGGCCAGTAAATACTGATGGCACGCATAGACTTTCATAGCAATGTGAGCAACAAGCTGGAATATGCTTGCCGCTTAACTCGTAAGATTTGGAGTGCCACCCCTACTGGGCAGCCCGTTAGAAATATCGTGTTGGTGGGCGAGAAGGCCGATCTGATGCAGTTGGATGAACTGCTCTGGACATTCGGGGCCAGTGAATTTTTGCCACATTGTTTTATTGAAGATGATGCTGCTGCTGAAACACCTATTGTGCTGACGCACGATTTTTCTTCACCTGCTTTAGCAAATGTGCCCCATGCGGATGTCTTGATTCATCTCGGCATGCGTATGCCAAAAGACGTGGCTGCATTAGCTACGCGCTTTCCTAGAATTGTGGAAGTCGTCACTGTTCATGACGCAGAGCGTTTGGCTGGGCGCGAGCGCTATAAAGCCTATCGTGACTTGGGCCATGAATTGCATAATTTCGACCAATCCAAGGTTTGATAGTCTCTAGCTAGGCCTTTCTATGTTGATACATCCCCAGTTTGATCCCGCCGCATTGCGTATTGGCTCATTTGCTATTCATTGGTATGGTCTGATGTATCTCTTGGCTTTTATGCAATTCTTATTATTAGGGCGATTGCGTATTCGCGCCTCTCAATATCAAGTGCTAGGCTGGACCTACAAAGACTTAGAGGATCTTTTATTTGCAGGCGTACTCGGGGTAGTCCTTGGAGGGCGTTTGGGTTACACCTTGTTTTATATGCCTGGCTACTATTTTGAAAACCCACTCAGCATTCTTAAAATATGGGAAGGCGGCATGTCTTTTCATGGTGGCCTATTAGGTGTGTTGGCAGCATTACTTTGGTTTGCTCGCCGCCGAAAGGTCCCCTTCTTTTTTGTTAGCGATCTCGTAGCTCCACTGGTCCCATTTGGATTAGCATTTGGCCGCCTTGGAAACTTCATCAACGGCGAGCTATGGGGTCGGCCAACAGATTTACCTTGGGCTATGGTGTTTCCCATGGTGGATTCAGTTGCACGCCATCCTTCGCAGCTCTATCAACTCTTTGGGGAGGGTCTTTGTCTGGGTGTCTTGCTTTGGATGTATTCAAGTAAACCGCGCAGAGTGGGGCAGGTGTCGGGTTTTTTCCTACTGGGTTATGGTGTCTGCCGATTCTTGGCTGAATTTGCGAGAGAGCCCGATGCTTTTTTAGGTCTCTTGGGCTTCGGTCTCTCGATGGGTCAATGGCTTTCTCTCCCAATGATTGTTCTGGGTGTTTACCTGATTGCGGGCAATAGTACGAAAAAAGCGCTTATCAGAAGTTAAATAGTGAGATTTTTAGATCTTTTGTAGTTAAAATCCATGAAATCAGTGAATTCCCACAGAGAATCCTCTATTTGCACTTGTATCGCTTTAATTCACCCTCAATTGAGAGAATGACATGCTGGAAAAGTTAACCAAAGCCCGCAATCTATCGAAAGCAAACAATGCAATCAAGCGCCTAATATCTGAGCGCGGAGAATCAAATGCGCTGAGCATGGCTGATGATGTTGTGAATAACTATCGAAAATTAACAAAAGATCAACACGGATCCTTTTTTGCGTTTTTATTTGAGAAGCTCAATCCTCAGGCAGATGCAGTTTTAAAGGCTGCTCAAAATTTTTCTGCGGACTCGAGCGCACGCAACTATATCCAATTACAAAAGGTTTCTGAATCACCACGACAGGAATTTTTTCGTCGCTTAAACCGAGCTAGTCACGGTACTGCTTCAGTAGTGCAGATGCGACGCGACTTATTGCAGCTGCTCGATAAGAGACCGGAGTTAGCCGCAGTAGATTTTGATATACGACATTTGCTCTCGTCTTGGTTTAACCCAGGCTTTCTGAAGATGCATCGGGTGGACTGGAAGTCACCAGCTGATGTGCTGGAGAAACTAATTAAGCATGAGGCAGTGCATGCCATTGATGGCTGGGATGACTTACGCCGTCGCCTACAGCCCGACCGTCGTTGCTTTGCGTTCTTTCATCCCCAATTACCGAGTGAACCTCTTATCTTTGTGGAGGTGGCACTACTACCGGATATTCCTACGGTGATCACACCTTTGGTGGATAAAAGAGCGGAAACGGTAGACCAAGTTTCTCAATATAAAGTGGCCGTTTTTTATTCTATTAGTAACTGTGAGCCTGGCTTACGTGGCGTGTCGATGGGTAACTTTTTAATCAAACGGGTGGCAGAGCAGTTGCATGCCGAATTTCCGGCAATCAAAACCTTTGTCACGCTTTCCCCAATCCCTGGGTTTATTGATTGGATTGCTGCAGGTGCAAATCTAGGCGATGGTGTTCCTGCTGAGCGTTTGAAGCCAAATCTCAAGACAGCACGTGATGCCGCTTTAGCTGTGCTTCAGTTAGAAAGCAAGTCCTGGAGTGAGCGCCTGTCTGCCGGCTGGCATCCTGATTTGGCTACTGAAAAAGAGAAAGAGGCGCTAATGTGTTTGGCAAGCATTTATTTAGGGCTTGCGTCGACCGGGCGAAATGGCAATCCGGTTGCCAAATTCCACTTGGGCAATGGCGCTAAATTGCACCTCATTAACTGGGCAGGAGATCTGTCGCGTAAGGGCCTGCGTCAATCTGCCGGGCTCATGGTGAACTATCTTTATGACTTAGGTAGTGTCGAGGATAATCACGAGCGTTTCGCTGATGGTGAAATCGTGTTTTCAAGGGCGGTAGGGCGTCTTATGGCTCCTTAGAGGCCTCTAATGAAATAAGTGTTTTTGTTTGTGTTAACCCTTAGCGATGCTATTCCTATTTAGGATAAGTCCCGATTAGAATGTGGGGTACAGAAGTTTTTTGTTTAAAGAAAATCAACAACTTAGTTGATAAAAAGATAGGAGATAGACATGTTTAATCAAGTCAGTAAGCTTTCCATATTTTCATTTGGTAAATTAAAAAAGGCTTTATTTTTAATCTGCGCAATCCCATTGACCGTCATGGCTCAAGAGTGGCCCAATAAGCCAATTACTTTTGTTGTCCCATTTCCAGCTGGTGGCGGTACCGACGCTTTTGCTCGACCATTAGCCAATCAGCTTACCAAGCAGTTAGGCAAGCAAATCATTATTGATAACCGTGGCGGTGCAGGTGGTACCTTAGGCGCTTCCATTGCAGCCAAGGCGGCCCCTGATGGCTACAGTTTTTTTGTTGGCGCAGCGCATCATGCAATTGCACCATCTATGTATCCCAATCTTGACTACGACATTGAGAAGAGTTTTATTCCGGTTGCAATGATTGCAAACCCACCCCAAGTCATTGTGGTGAATCCCAAAAATGTACAGGCTAAAAACTTAAAAGAATTTATCGAGCTGCTGAAAAAGAATCCTGGTAAGTTTAATTATGCGAGTGCCGGTAATGGGTCATCACACCACTTGGCTGGCGAGCAATTTAAAATGCTAACCAAGACATTCATTACCCATATTCCTTACCGTGGTGCAGGCCCCGCAATGCAAGACCTGATTGCTGGTCAAGTGGATGTTGAGTTTGATGGCCTGGGCTCTTCTGCTCCACAAATTAAAAACGGTGCCATTGTTGCTTTGGCTGTAGCCTCACAAAAGCGCGCACCTGGTTTTCCAAACGTGCCAACTGCAGCGGAAGCTGGGTTGGTTGGGTATGAGGTTTCTACTTGGTACGGTATATTTGCACCTAAAGGTACACCACAACCTATCGTCGACAAAATGATTGCTGAGATTCAGAAAGCAATCAATACCCCTGAACTGAAGACTATCTGGACTAATAATGGCTCTGACACTCCGAATTTAACAGGGGAAGCATTTGGTAAATTTGTTTCTGCGGATATTAAGCGTTGGGCTTCCGTTGCTAAGGCCTCTGGCGCTAAGCTTGATTAATGATTTGATTTAACTGACTGGTTTTGAGGCTCTTATGAATTTATATTCTCTCTTGGAAAAAGGTTTTCCAAAAGACAAGCAAGCATGTGCACTAGAAACGCATGATGGACTGTATTACTCCTGGAGCGATCTAGAGCGTGCTACTGCCAAGATGGCGAATTTTTTAAAGAGCCTCAAACTGCCAGCTGGTTCACGTATTGCAGCGCAAGTTGAAAAGTCCCCTGAGGCACTGTTTCTTTATCTGGCTACTGTTAAAGCGGGCTATGTTTATTTGCCTCTGAATACGGCATATCAAGCCGCAGAGATTCAATACTTTATCGAAAATGCTGAGCCTGCCGTGATGGTTTGCAGTAGTAAGAATTTCTCCTGGGTTTCTAAAGTCGCTTTTAAAGCGGGTACTATGCGGGTCTTTACGTTGGATGAGGATCGTACGGGAACCTTGTTAGAGCGTTGTACTAATCAAAGTGACCAGTTCAAAACAGTACCCGTTAAGGATGATGATTTAGCTGCCATCTTGTATACCTCCGGTACCACTGGCCGCAGTAAAGGCGCGATGCTGACCCATCGGAATCTAGGCAGTAATGCACAGGTTTTGCAAAAATTCTGGGGCTGGAAAAAGGGCGATGTTTTATTGCATGCGCTCCCTATTTTCCATGTGCACGGTTTGTTTGTTGCTGCTCATGGCGCATTAATCAACGGTAGCAAAATGATTTGGTTGCCACGTTTAGACACAGCGCAACTCATTCATCACATGCCAAATTCTACTGTCATGATGGGTGTGCCTACCTTTTATGTGCGCTTGTTAGCGGATAAAGGGTTTACTAAGCAGGTTACAAGCAATATGCGGTTATTTGTTTCTGGATCTGCGCCGCTACTGACAGAAACTTTTAATACCTTTAAAGAAGTAATTGGCCAGCCCATACTTGAGCGTTACGGCATGAGTGAGACTGTGATGTTGGTCTCTAATCCTTATAAGGGAAGTCGTATAGGCGGTTCAGTTGGCTTGCCTTTACCAGGAGTGAAGGTTCGGGTGGTGAATGAAAATAACAAGCCTTGTGGTCCAAATGAAATTGGCAGTATTCAGGTAAAGGGTCCGAATATATTTAAGGGTTACTGGCGCATGCCTGAAAAGACAGCTGAAGAATTTACTAAGGATGGCTGGTTTAAGACGGGTGATGTCGGTCGCTGGGGTGGCGCTGCTAATGGTGGTACTGCACCCAAGGATTATTTATGTATTGTTGGGCGCAGTAAAGATCTGATTATTTCTGGTGGCTATAACGTCTACCCAAAAGAAATTGAGAGCTTTATTGACGATATGGATGGTGTTGATGAGAGCGCAGTAATTGGCATTCCGCATCCTGATTTTGGTGAGGCAGTGATGGCGGTGGTCGTTCCAAAGAAGGGTGCTAAGTTAGATCCTCAGGCGATGATTGCTACCCTGAAAACGCAGATTGCTAACTTTAAGATCCCTAAGCGCTTAGAAGTAGTTTCTGACTTGCCTCGCAACGCTATGGGTAAAGTTCAAAAGAACATTCTGCGCGAGCAATACACTAGCTAGTAGTCGGCACTACTCAGAACCCAAATGCCTTGCGGCTTTCGTTAAACATGAAGGCCGCAAGCAAAAATAACATCACTCCAAAAATGCGTTTAAGCTGAGCAACATTGAGTTTTCGGGCCATTTTTGCACCTAATGGGGCGGTAAAAATACTCACTGCCACAATGCAGATGACTGCGGGTAAATAGACAAATCCGAGCGATCCTTCGGGTAGGTTTGGGTTACCCCAACTACCGTACATATACCCAATAGTGGCTGCCGCTGCAATTGGGAACCCAAGTCCTGAGGAGCTGGCCATTGCAGTGTGGGGTTTAACGTTACACCACAGCATAAATGGCACAGTTATAAATGCGCCACCCGCACCAACAAGACTTGCAATCACGCCTGTAAAAGCCCCAAAGGAAAAAAGCCCCAACCTTCCCGGCAACTCACGGCCAGCCGTAGGTTTTTTATTGATGATCATTTGAACCGAGGTGTACACAATAAATAGGGCAAAGCAAAGGGATAACCAAGAGGTATTGATTGCCTCAAAAATTTCGCTACCACCCACTAGGCTACCAATAACTAAGCCCGGACTTAATGAGGCAACTAACTTCCAGTTTATTGATTGATGTTTGTGATGCGCCCATATGGCCGAAGTAGTGGTGAATAGAATGGTTGCCATACCTGTAGCAATAGCCATATGTACGATGATGTTTTGGCTGAATCCGAGGTGATTAAAAACCAAAATCATGAATGGCACCAATATCATGCCGCCGCCAATACCAAGCAGCCCAGCAAGAAAGCCAGAAATACTGCCACACAGCATTAGCATTGCAATGTCGCTTATTGACATGATGAATTCCCCGCCTTGGCCGCTAGGCCGTCATCCCGAACCCTAAGGTTCAAGGTGGAGCGGCTACTCTGTTTTGGGTGCATTAAGAAATCCAGGGAGTGAACAACGCAAGGTTGCCACTGTGTAAGTTCAAAACGCTCACGCCCACAAGGTAAAAACCGTTCCTGATGCTTGCGCATCGGTTCAAGGAACTATTGGCCTTGGCGAACCAGGCAGGGAAAGGGTTTGCATCAAAGCATCTACTTGATCTTCTAGGGAATGAATTTCATTTTGAAGACGCACCATCTCTTCTGGATTGGTATGCGATGAGGTGCTTTGAGCGGGTAGGGGTTGGGGACTACGTTGCAAGGCAATGAGGTCTCCAGCTATTTTGATTGCGGCCATCATACTGGCACGCTCTATGCTGCGGTTACCACCGTTGATTGCCAGCTGAATTTGTTCGTCTACCAACGTACAGGCAGCGCGCAACAAAGGCTCATGCTCCGTACTGGTAGCGAGTGTAATTTTTTGCCCTGCGAGGCTTACTTCAATGCGTTGTTGGCTCATTGTCATCCTCTGGGGTGGTAGGTGTTAGGGCGTCACCAAGTAAATTCATTTGACGCGTATCACTTTGATCTGGTAACCGGCTTAGGATATGCTGAATGCGCTTCTGAGCATCCTCAATTTTAGCTTCCAGCTGCGCGCGCTCTTGATGCAAAGCCTTTACTGCTTGAGTAATCAGTTTTACCTTATTTGCTACGCGCTCAATAGACGTTGCAACATCAGTATCAACCTGATGGGGGGCGGTGAAGGGGATTTGCTCTTCCATATAGGCATTGTAGCCTTGACTGGAAACCCTGCAAGCCCCCCTTACTTATTTGATAGCGTAGCGAATACCAGCAAAGATATTTGATCCGGCGTTGTTAAAGCCATAGTTTGTCTGATATTGAGAGTTAAAAACGTTATTCCAACGTATGAACGTAGAAAGATTTTTCTCAATTTGATAACTTCCATATAGTCCAACAAGTGCATAACTTGGCATAGCATTTGTAATTGCTGTTTGGGTATCGTTTACGCCCCCCCATCTTGGACCATTGATGGTCACGTTTGTTCCAAAATTTAATTTACCAATTTTGTAGTCTGCAAGTAGGTTACCAACCCAATTTGCACGATATGGAACATCTAAACCAGTAGTTTGGTCAACAGTGCTCATTGCGTCTGCAGATGCCTTAAGTGTTAAGTCATTTATACGTGCATCCATACCAAGTGATGCGCCTCTAATTTGCACCAAACTGAAATTAGTAGGTTGATAATAAGAATAGTAGGTAGCTGTGTCAGAGGCGCCAATTGGTAAGATAAAATTTTCAATTCTATTTTGATACGCAGTTAAATGGATGCCGTAGCTTCTTGTTTCGTAATGAATGCCCGTTTCAAAATTACGACTTGTTTCCGGTTTTAGATTCAGATTTCCGTAACCAGGGTAGTAGAGGTCATTAAACGAAGGCGCCCTAAATCCAGTTCCATAGTTTGCATTTACTCTTAACTCTTTTGTAAAAAAATATCCATATGCTGCGCTATATGTAACTTGTGAACCATATTGAGAAATTTGATCATTCCTCACTGCTAAAGTTGCAAGATTATTACCCCGCTTTAGTTCATAAGAACCTGCAATTGAATTTGTAGTTCTTGATTGATTCACTGTGCAATCATTTGAGCAGCCACCAGTTAAATAACCCGAGTTATTCAATTTGGCATATTGAATATTATTTTCTAGAAGTAATTGCAGTTTATCTTGGCCGATTTTAAAGTCGTTCTGCCATAAAAAGTCATATGAAGGAGTACTTAACTTATCACTAAATTGTGAACTCAGATACTGCGAGGAGTTTGATGTGCTTGAAATTTGAAAGAAGCTACTCCAATTTTCCATTATTTGATTTTTTGAATATGCAGAAAATATTGCCAGTTGGTTAACACCCATAGTAGTCTCGGGATGAGATTCACCATAAGGGCCAACAGTAGCGTCGAACACTGTATTAGGGTATTGATAATTATTTTTACTAGAAAATACTTTTAAACCCAGTTCTTGACCTGCACTCCATGACGTTGAGAGCGATCCTGTAATGCCCAATCGTGTGTATCCCGTGGGCGTCGTTGGGAATGGGTAACTACTTGTTGTTGGGCTGTATTTATTGTTGCTGGCAACAGTATTAAATCCAGCAGAATTTTCTTGACTTACTCCGATTGAATAATTTAAGTCTTTATCTTTTCCAGCAGATCCAGAGAGTGATGCATTTGTTATGCTTGTGTTGTATGTTCCATACCCAGCAGATGCTTCAAATTGTGTTGGTCCGCCACCTTTTTTTGTGAATATTTGAATAACCCCACCCATTGCATCAGAGCCGTAAAAGGTGCTTTGAGGCCCATAAATTATTTCAATATGGTCAATTAACGATAGAGGTATTGCGTTCCATACTGCTCCTCCCGTTGCGGAATCTACCTTCACCCCATCAATTAAAACTAAACTCTGTCCGTTACTTGTTCCTCTGACGTAGACGCTTGAAATATTTCCCGCCCCACCAGTGCTTGAAATTTGTATGCCTCGTTGTTGCTGCAGTAAATCCGGAAGACTGGACTGGCCAGAATTTTCAATTTCTTCTCTGCTGATATACGTGTAGTCTGCTAGAACGTCATTTCCTGATTTTGGAGTTCTAGTTGCTGTAACGATTACTGGATTTGAGGGGGCTAACGAATTTGTGACGGATACCGTGCTGGTATTTTGAGCAAACACTACCGTACTTATCGAAAATAATGCGCCGCATACCAGGGCACGCGAGCTGCTGCTGAACTGCTGTTTCATGATGAACCTTCTGCCTTCGAATTACCAAGCTCACTTCCCCGCGAGCTGGGTCGAACAGAATTTCACTTTTAGAGTTCGAGCGTCAATTAGACATCTCCATCGCACGATAGAGGGGAGTCTTACTGGCGCGCGAAGGATCCCCGTCCGCAAAATTCCACCTGTCTTGGCCGGTATCCGGGCTTGTAAATTTCAGAGGCTGGCCTTCCCATGCAATTGACGCGCACAGTGGCTAAATCAGACTCCTGACTATCTAGCTAAAAGTTAGAAAGTATTTACTTACCGTTGCGGGGGCAGCACACGTTTAGTGTTTCCCGTTTAACTTTATTGCATTGCAATAAAGCACCACGACTCGCTGACTATAGCTTAGTTTTAGAAATGAGGATGTTTTATTACTTAATCAGCCTACAATATAGGGCTAGGAGTAATGATTTATGACAGCGTTAGACAAGCACCCCGAAAAAAACCTGATTCGCCTACAGCTGAGCCAAAATTCTGTGCTCAAAAGCCTGGATTCAGAGACATTGGCAGAGTTGGAGCGTCATTTGGAGGTTTCAGATCTCAAAAAATCTGAAATCCTGCTCCATCAAGGCGATCATCAAATGGAGCAGTATTTCGTTTTAGATGGAATTTTGAAGCGGATCGTATCAAGCGCTGACGCTAAAGAGATGATTTTGCGCTTTGCTATTGAGAAAGACATTGAGACTAGCTATGCTGCTTGGCGCCTGAAAACCTCAGCCCCATACAGTATTGCCTGCGTTACTAAGGCTCGTGTAGCGCGCATGCCCCTGAAGAAGTGGGCTGAATTTTTGGATGCGCATCAGCCATTAAAGGAGAGTTTTGAGTTTGAGGTGATGCGCTTAATGAGTGAAATCATGGCCCACACCATCACTCTGCATATGCTGGATGCCCCTGGGCGAGTGGAGCGTTTCTTGCGCAAATATGAGGCATTGTTTGAGCTTCTCCCCAAAAAAGAGCTGGCCGCCTACTTAAATCTCTCCCCAGAGACTTTAAGCCGTATGAAAACGAAGCATAAAGAGCTCTTTACGTAGCCATAAAGCGAGTTGTTTCTAGATTTCAGGGGGAAATTGACCGAAGTCAATGATGAACTAGACCCCCAAGTCTAAGATTCAACTCAGCCTTATCGGGGTGTTTGCCCTTACCGTTGCATCCCTAACAACACTTTATTGGAGACAGTTAGCGCAAGCTAAATCGTATTGAACTTACTGATCGTTCAGTCGATGTAATTAACTAAATATTTTATGACAACAGATAATCAAAACACCCCAGTAACCGACGGTTTTCACCTCGTGATTGATGCTTTAAAAGCAAACGATCTCGATACTATTTTTGGACTTGTTGGTATTCCTATTACTGACTTATGCCGCTTGGCTCAGGCTGAAGGCATTCGTTTTATTGGCTTTCGCCACGAACAACATGCAGGTAATGCTGCAGCAATTGCAGGCTACATGACCCAAAAGCCCGGTATCTGCATGACTGTTTCGGCTCCTGGTTTTTTAAATGGTTTAACAGCACTTGCCAATGCGACCGTGAACTGCTTTCCTATGATTTTAATCAGTGGCTCAAGTGAGCGCGAGATTGTGGACTTGCAACAAGGCGACTACGAAGAAATGGATCAGCTCAATGCTGCTAAGCCGTATTGCAAAGCAGCTTATCGCATCAATCACATTGAAGATATTGGCATTGGCTTTGCACGTGCAATCCGTGCAGCGGTATCAGGTCGTCCAGGTGGCGTGTATCTAGATTTGCCAGCGCAATTGCTGAGTCAAACTATGCCGGTTGAAGAAGCTAAAAAGTCGATCTTTAAAGTAATCGATCCAGTTCCACGTCAAATCCCAGCAGCTGATGCTGTTGAGCGCGCCTTGAATATATTGAAGGGCGCCAAGCGTCCATTGATTTTGTTGGGCAAAGGCGCAGCTTATGCACAAGCCGATGCTGATATTCGTGCTTTGATCGAAAAATCAGGTATTCCTTACTTGCCAATGTCGATGGCTAAAGGTTTGTTGCCAGACAACCACCCACAATCGGCTTCTGCAGCCCGTTCATTTGTGTTGGCTGAGGCTGATGCGGTGATGCTGGTTGGCGCACGTTTAAATTGGTTGCTTGCGCACGGCAAAGGCAAGACTTGGGGCAAAGAGCCTAAGAAATTTATTCAGATCGATATTCAGTCAAATGAAATTGATAGCAACGTGCAAATTGATGCCCCATTGATTGGTGATGTCGGTTCTTGCGTTGGTGAGCTCTTGAAAGGTATTGCAGTAGTTCCCAAGCCAAGTGCTGAATGGATTAATGCCATCAATGAGAAAAAAGACAAGAACATGGCGAAGATGGCAGAAACACTTGCTAAAGAAGCCTCTCCAATGAACTTCCATGGCGCATTGCGTGCTATTCGTGATGTTGTTAAGAAAAACCCAGATCTCAATTTGGTAAACGAAGGCGCAAACACCCTCGACTATTGCCGCGCCATTGTAGATATGTACAAGCCACGTAAGCGGTTTGACTCGGGTACTTGGGGCATCATGGGTATTGGTATGGGTTACGCAATCGGTGCTGCAGTAACTAGTGGTTTACCAACGATTGCAGTTGAGGGCGATAGCGCCTTTGGATTTAGCGGTATGGAATTAGAAACCATTTGCCGCTATAACCTACCTATTACAACCATTGTGTTCAACAACAACGGTGTATACCGTGGTACTGATGTCAACCCAACTGGTGGGGCTGATGTCGCACCAACTGTATTCGTTAAGAATGCACGTTACGACAAAATGATAGAGGCGTTTGGTGGTGTGGGTTACTACGTTACTACGCCAGAAGAGCTGGAGACAGCCCTGACTAAGGCTATTGCGGAAGGCAAGCCCGCATTGATTAATGCTGTGATTGACGAAACTGCCGGAACAGAAAGTGGACGTTTAACTAATCTGAACCCATCAACCGCAGCCGCAAAGCATTAAGTATTTTAGAGTAATGAATCAGTAATATTTTTGAGCTAAATTAGGCAATAAATAAGTAGCAACTTAAGGAGAATTAAAAATGACAAAACCATTAGACGGCATTCGCATCATCGATTTCACACACGTACAAGCAGGTCCTGCGTGTACCCAGTTGTTGGCTTGGTACGGTGCTGATGTGATCAAGGTAGAGCGTCCAGGTTCTGGTGACGTAACACGTAGTCAGTTACGCGATATTCCAGATGTGGATGCGTTGTATTTCACGATGTTGAACGGTAATAAGCGTTCTTTGACTTTGGACACCAAGACTCAAGAGGGTAAAGAAGTTTTAGAGAAGATGATCAAGACTTCCGATGTAATGGTGGAGAACTTTGGCCCAGGCGCCTTAGATCGCATGGGTTTTAGTTGGGCGCGCATTCAAGAATTGAACCCAAAAATGATCATGGCTTCCGTAAAAGGCTTTAGTGATGGTCACTCATATGAAGATTTAAAAGTGTATGAGAACGTGGCTCAGTGTGCTGGCGGCGCTGCCTCTACCACTGGTTTCTGGGATGGTCCTCCTACTGTTTCTGCTGCTGCTCTGGGCGACAGTAATACAGGTATGCACTTAGCTATTGGTATTTTGACTGCATTAATGCAGCGTCAAAAAACAGGCAAGGGTCAAAAAGTATCTTGCTCAATGCAAGATGCTGTATTGAACTTGTGCCGCGTGAAGTTGCGCGATCAACAGCGCTTAGACAAAATTGGTTACCTCGAAGAGTATCCACAGTACCCACACGGTACCTTTAGTGATGTAGTTCCACGCGGCGGTAATGCGGGTGGTGGCGGTCAGCCAGGTTGGGTATTAAAGTGTAAGGGTTGGGAAACGGATCCTAATGCTTATATCTACTTTACGATTCAAGGCCATGCTTGGCAGCCAATTACAGAAGCTCTCGGTCGTCCAGAGTGGGCAACTGATCCTGCTTATATGACTGCAGAAGCACGTCAAGATAAGATTTTTGATATCTTTGCAGTAATTGAAGAGTGGCTCAAAGACAAGACCAAGTACGAGGCAGTAGATATTCTCCGTAAGTTCGATATTCCTTGTGCACCAGTACTCTCAATGAAAGAATTGGCTGCATCACCAGACTTACGTAAGAGTGGTTCCATTGTTGAAGTCGACCACAAAGCCCGTGGTAAGTATTTAACTATTGGTAGCCCAATTAAGTTCTCTGACTTGGAAGTCGAAGTAAAGCCATCTCCTTTATTAGGTGAGCATACTGATGAAGTATTGACTGATCTTGGTTATAGCGCAGACGACATTTCAAAGCTGCACGCAGCTAAAGCAGTTTAATAACGACTCTTTAGTAATTGCATTATGCAAAAAGGCGCTCTTCATGAGCGCCTTTTTCTTGTCTGCGATTTCGTAAAGATGAGTAGACTAGTGCAATGAACACAAACATTGATGTACTTAAGTTATTGGATTGCATAGGCGATGCCATGATCGTGGCTGATGCCCATGAAAAGATCGTACTGTGGAATGCGGCCGCCACACGAATATTTGGATACACAGAAGCAGAAGTGCTTGGCAAGACATTGGATTTAATTGTTCCTGAGCGTCAACGCCAAAGACATAGTGAGGGCTATCGGCATTCCATGCACACTGGCACCACTCGTTATGGATCCGCACTGTTGAAGGTGCCTGCCAAACACAAAGATGGTCGCACTCTATCGATCGCTTTTACTGTCGGGATGTTGCTTAATGAGCAGCATGAAGCCTATGGAGTAGTTGCCGTTATCCGAGATGAGACTGAGCGTTTTGCTCAGGAAAGGGCGCTACAAAAGCGTCTAGCCGATCTAGAAAATTCTGCACCCTGAGTCTCAAAGTACTTTCAGGGCATTGGCATAGGATATGCCTAAAAAATAGGCATTAATTATTGAGATTGAAGGGCGCACTGGTAAAATATGCCTAATTTAAAAATTCATACATTATTAGAAAGTTCATCATGGCAAAAGCGTTAGAGGGAGTTAAAGTCCTCGACTTTACCCACGTGCAATCCGGCCCAACCTGCACTCAGTTGCTTGCTTGGTTTGGTGCTGATGTTATCAAGGTTGAAAAATCGGGGGAGGGGGACGCAACGCGTGGTCAGTTACGCGACATCCCCGATGCGGATAGTTTGTATTTCACGATGTTAAACCATAACAAACGCTCCATTACGGTGAATACAAAAACTCCCCGTGGTAAAGAAATTTTAGAGCGACTCATTAAGGAGTGTGATGTCCTGGTAGAAAACTTTGCTCCAGGCGCTTTAGATCGTATGGGTTTTTCTTGGGAGCGTATTCAGGAGCTCAACCCGATGATGATTATGGCCTCTGTTAAAGGTTTCGGTCCTGGCCCTTATGAAGATTGCAAGGTGTATGAGAACGTTGCACAGTGTGCGGGCGGCTCAGCATCAACAACTGGTTTTGATGATGGCCCCCCAATGGTGACTGGTGCTCAAATTGGAGATAGCGGCACCGGCTTGCATTTGGCTCTAGGAATTGTTACGGCGCTTTACCAGCGCACGCATTCTGGCCGAGGTCAAAAGGTGCTAGCTGCAATGCAAGATGCCGTACTCAATTTGTGCCGCGTCAAATTGCGTGACCAACAGCGTTTAGAGCGCAACGGTACTATGCAAGAGTATCCACAGTATCCTAACGGCACCTTTGGGGATGCTGTACCCCGCGCTGGCAATGCTTCTGGTGGCGGTCAGCCTGGTTGGATTTTGAAATGTAAGGGCTGGGAAACAGATCCTAATTCTTATATTTATGTCGTAGTTCAGGCTCCAGTATGGGAGGCTATTTGTAAAGTAATTGGTCGCGAAGACTGGATCACTGATCCAAACTATGCCTCTGCCATGGCACGGTTGCCACGTTTGATGGAGATTTTTGCTGAGATTGAGAAGTGGACTTCTACCCTAACAAAATTTGAAGTGATGGATACCTTAAATAAGTATGACATTCCTTGCGGACCTATTTTGTCGATGAAAGAAATTGCTGAAGAACCTTCACTCAGGGCGACGGGAACGGTGGTTGAAGTGGATCATCCTATTCGTGGAAAGTATCTGACTGTGGGTAATCCAATTAAGTTATCAGATAGCCCAACTGAAGTAGAGCGTTCACCACTGTTGGGTGAGCACACCGATGAAATCTTGAGTGAACTTGGGTTTACAACAGATGAACTGATCTCTTTACGTCGCGATAAGGTTATTTAATATGCGGGTTGCTTTGATTGGTAGTGCTGATTTTGGTAAGGCAGCGTTAGAGGCCTTTTTGGACCGAGGTGATGAAGTGGTCGCTGTGTTTTGCCCGCCCGACAACCCTAAATCTACTAAGCCAGAAGCATTGAAGGAAGCTGCCATTGCAAGCGGTTTAGTTCCCCTGCAGTTTGCATCCTTGAAGGGGCCTGAAGCGGCTCAAGCGATGATTGATAGCCAGGCTGATATTTGTGTAATGGCTTATGTACTTCAGTTTGTTCCTCAAGAGTTAGCTAAATTGCCCAAGCATGGCACTATTCAGTATCACCCCTCCTTACTCCCTAAATATCGTGGACCCAGCGCTATTAATTGGGCAATTGCTCTGGGTGAAGAAAAGACGGGATTGACTATTTTTCGACCATCGGACGGATTGGATGAGGGCGAAATTATTTTGCAAAAAGAGGTTGCTATTGGACCCGACGATACTTTAGGGCATATCTACTTTGATGCCTTATTCC
This sequence comes from Polynucleobacter brandtiae, assembly GCF_002797575.1. Lineage (GTDB taxonomy): Bacteria > Pseudomonadota > Gammaproteobacteria > Burkholderiales > Burkholderiaceae > Polynucleobacter > Polynucleobacter brandtiae. The sequence goes on from NZ_PGTX01000004.1 coordinate 61,012, forward strand.
CTATGGGCGTTAAAGCATTGCTGGAGGCTGCAGATCTGGTGGCTGCTCATCAGCATCAAGAGATTATCCAGGATGAATCCTTGGCAAATTACGAGGGTTGGTTTGAAATAAATGCCGCGCAGATTCATTGGGCAAGCCATATCACTCAAACGTACAATCTTATTCGTGCTTGCAACCCAGCGCCTGGAGCCTGGACAAAAATGGGCGAGCAAAAGGTACAAATTTTTGATGCCCGTAAACATGTTTCCGCTACCTACGGGGCTGTAAAAGGAAAGCCAGGGGAGATCACTCAGATTTCTGCGGACTCATTTTTTGTGGGCTGTCATGGAGGACAGATTGAGGTCCTTAAGGCAAAGGGTAGCGCAGGAAAAATGAGTGGCGCCCAGTTAGCCCAGGAGTTAAATCTACAGGTAGGCCAATTTTTTCTACTGTAGTGACAGCGCGCTTATTGCCTAGACTTCTAAGTTATCAATCAAGCGAGTATTGCCGAGCTTTGCAGCCGTCAAGATCACTAGTGGCTCGCCCACCTGCAATTGGGAGTTGCTAGCAGGCGCTAAATCACTCTGCTGACGAATGGCAATGTAATCTGGCTGCCAGCCGCGTTGAGTAAGTTCGGCTACCGCTCTCATTTCAATGGCGCTGAGTGACTCTGTGGTGCGCTCAGTTAACCCTAGTAGCTGTTCCCGTACCTCTTTAAGGATGCGCTGCAGTTCGGGGGCTTGGGCGCGTTCCTCAGCAGAAAGATAGCCATTGCGAGAGGAGAGAGCGAGACCATCCTCAGAGCGGATAGTTTCTCCAGGGATAATGTCGACTGGCAATGCAAATTGCTTGGCCATTTGGCGGATGATCATCAATTGCTGGTAATCCTTTTTGCCAAACACTGCTACTTTGGGCTGAACACAAGAGAGCAGCTTAAGGACAACAGTACATACACCCTTAAAAAATCCAGGACGAAATTCCCCTTCGAGGATGTCCCCTAGTTGCTGCGGGGGATCAATTCGATATTCTTGAGGCTGAGGATATAAATCACGCTCTGTAGGGGCGAACAAAATGTATACCCCTTCTTTTTCGAGTTTATCGATGTCAGCTTGCATCGTACGTGGATAGCTATCAAAGTCTTCATTCGGTGCAAACTGCAATCGATTGACAAAAATACTGGCAACAACAGGGTCACCGTGCTGCCTAGCTAATCGCATGAGGGAGAGATGTCCTTCGTGAAGATTGCCCATGGTTGGCACAAAAGCAGCGCGATTTTGTCCGCGCAAGTGGTCGCGTAGCTCTTGGATATCGCTAATAATTTTCATTAAACGGGGGTGTAGGCTAGGCGAACATAAATTGGAGCATAGGGCTCTGCCTGAGTAATTTCAACTAAGGCTTCACGAGAGAGTTCGAGCATGGCAATGAAATTGACAATCACGACTGGAATACCTTTGCCCGAATTAATGGCGTCATCAAATAGCTCGCTGAACTCAACAAAGCGAGTGCTTTGCAGGCGCCGCAAAATACGCGTCATAAAGTCACGTACCGACAGTTCTTCGCGCGTAATAGTGTGATGTTGAGTGAGCTTTGCACGGTGCAATACATCTCGCCAAGCCATTTGCAAATCTTCTAAATTTACTTCTGGCCAGCTAACAGCTACTGTAGTGTCGACATAGCCATGTGCGATTTGGAAATCACGGCCTTGTTGCGGAATCTGGTCAAGCTCTTGTGCTGCAAGCTTCATTCGCTCGTACTCTAAAAGGCGGCGTACGAGTTCAGCACGAGGATCTTCAACCTCTTCATCGCTATCCGCTTTTTTCATTGGCAATAACATGCGAGATTTAATCTCGATGAGCATCGCAGCCATCAAGAGATATTCTGCAGCTAGCTCTAAATTATGATGACGAATTTGATCAACATAGCTCAGATACTGTTGTGTCACCTGAGCCATTGGGATATCGAGCACGTTGAAGTTCTGTTTGCGAATCAAATAAAGCAGCAGATCTAACGGACCTTCAAATGCCTCTAAGAAAATTTCCAGTGCGTCTGGTGGAATATATAAATCAGTTGGGAGCTTGAATAAGGGCTCGCCATATAACTTTGCAAAAGCAGATGACATTCCGTCGGTTACGGATGGAGTGCTGTCAAGTAGATCACCAATCGGCTGGGTGCTTGGCTCAGTACTGTATTTAGTCATTGGAATAGACGTAAGCGCGTTGCTTTAACTTGGCTACTTTTGCACGGCGTTGATCTTCTGTAGTCAGTGGTACCTGGTCCCAAAGGAGGGCGCGACCCGCTTGCTGTCCTGCCTCAATATCAGGTTGCTCGGTTTTAAGCTCATTTAAGAACTGGGTAAATTCAGACTGGTACCTTGCCATCATATTTCCTAAAATGACCAAACTAATTGAGTAGCTTGCAAAAGTTATTGGGTGGCAACTAAGTGCCAAGCCCATCATTATTAACGATTTTTCCTACAAACCCATCGACTTTTTGCTTGATTACCTCAAATCTTCGTTTTTTATGGGGCCAGAGAGTTTTCAGGCTTTCTTTAGGTATTGGCCGCCAGTAATGCCTCAATTTGGGGGGCTTCCACCCTTGTCATGAGGTGCCGATAGGCTTTGATCGGATGCTGGCTGGAGAGCGGGGTATTTACATCATCCCAAGTCATGGATGGCACAGATAAGAACTCCTCAACTCCGGCGGTGACCTGGGGTAGGACCGGCTTGAGATAAAGGCTTAATAGGCGAAATGCCTCCAAAGTCACACTGCAAACCCTTTGTAAGTCCGCTTCACGCTCTGGATTCTTGGCGATTTCCCAAGGTTTATTTTCATCAACAAAGGCATTGACCTTATCTGCCAACTCCATGACGGTCCTGAGTGCCTTGGCATATTCGCGTCCTTCGTAGAGCTCCGCAATTTTTTCACTTACGCCGGCAATATCTGAAAGCAGAGGGTGATGCATTGCATCATCAGAAACAATACCGCCGAAACGCTTCACCAAAAAGCCAGCACTACGGCTAGCGATGTTGATGTACTTCCCTAATAAATCACTATTAACTCGAGCCACGAAATCTTGAAGGTTGAGATCCAAGTCCTCCATGCTGTCATTTAGTTTTGTGGCGAAGTAGTAGCGGAACCACTCTGGATTAAAGCCGCACTCCATCACACTGTGCGCAGAAATCAAAGTGCCCCGTGACTTACTCATCTTCTCGCCATCTACAGTTAAGAAGCCATGAGCAAATACATTCGTTGGCGTTCGATAACCAGCAAAGTGCAATGTCGCTGGCCAAAAAAGCGTGTGGAAATACAGAATGTCTTTACCGATAAAGTGATACTGCTCAGTAGTGGTGTCGGGTCTGACCCATTCCTCAAAATTCATCCCTTTGCTCTGGCAATAGTTGAGGAAGCTAGCGTAATAGCCAATGGGAGCATCTAGCCAGACGTAAAAATACTTGCCTGGTGCATCTGGAATTTCAAAGCCAAAGTATGGGGCATCACGAGAGATATCCCAATCCCCTAACTTACTCTCGCCAGGCTGCCCGACCCATTCCTTCATCTTATTGCGTGCTTCGGGCTGTAGAGGTGTTCTGACTTGAGTCCAATCGCGTAAGAAAGCTTCGCAACGGGGATCTGATAGTTTGAAAAAATAATGATCAGATATTTTTTTAATCGGTGTTGCACCACTCACTACGGAGAATGGATTCTTAAGATCGGTAGGAGAGTAAGTTGCTCCGCACTTTTCACAAGAATCGCCGTATTGATCTTTAGCACCACACTTAGGGCACTCACCTTTAATAAAGCGATCGGGCAAGAACATCTCTTTTACAGGATCGTATGCCTGTTCAATTGCGCGCATTTCGATTAAGCCTGCATCGCGCAGTTTGAGATAAATACTTTTTGATAGCGTTTCATTTTCTGGGCTATCAGTAGTGTAGTAGTGGTCAAAAGAAATGAAGAAGTCGTCAAAGTCGCGCTTATGTTCTTTCCAAACATTGGTAATAAGCTCTTTGGGGGAGATGCCTTCTTTTTCAGCCCGCAACATGATTGGTGTGCCATGGGTATCGTCAGCACCGACATAGTGAACTTCGTGGCCACGCATTCTTTGAAATCGTACCCAGATGTCAGTTTGGACATATTCCACCAAATGACCAATATGGATTTGGCCATTAGCGTAAGGAAGGGCTGAGGTAACTAGCAGGCGGCGTTTGGGGCTACTCATGAAAAGCGGGCTTTTATAAAAAGAACAACATCAATCAAATACAGCTTTAAGAACACCAGATTATGGGCCTTGAGTTTTACTTATGCTCTAATTTTAGTCTGCGGTTAAAGTAAACACCGATTTGAACTTAATTAAAGAGACGTTTATGGCCTTGCCCCACAATATTCAGATGTCCAGCGCTTCGGTGCCCCTGGTGCATGAGGTACAGATCATGGATGAAGCCGGGCGCTTAAAGACTACCCATATCCCGGGTGAGCGACCTTTAACCATTTATTTGGATAAGCGTGAGGTTGTGACATTAATGACCTTAGGTAGTGCCCCAGAGGCTTTGGTGCTGGGCTATTTGCGCAATCAGCGCTTAGTAGAGTCCCCAGACGATATTGAGAGTATTCAGGTCGATTGGGAGACAGACTCGGCAGCGGTCAAGACCCATCGCAGTACTGTAGATATTGACGCCCTGACAAGTAAGCGGGTAGTGACTACTGGATGTGGCCAGGGCACGATGTTTGGGGGATTGATTGAGGAGATGGATCAGATACGATTGCCCGAGGGCCCTTTGCTGGCCCAGGAGGCGATTGTGAAGCTGATTGACAGTATTCGTATGCATGACACCATTTATAAGAAATCAGGCTCAGTACACGCTTGTGCGGTGTTTGAGCGTAATGGCAATGATGATGTTCAACTGCTGCATTTTATTGAAGACGTGGGCCGCCATAATGCCGTGGACTCCATATCGGGCCTAATGTGGCTCGCGGACAAGCCCGGCAAGGATCTGGTTTTCTTTACAACCGGACGTCTGACCTCAGAGATGGTGATTAAAGGGGCTCAGATGGGCATTCCCTTCCTGTTGACTCGTTCTGGCGTGACCCTGATGGGCCTAGAGTTGGCACGCAAAACCAACCTCACGCTGCTTTCTCGCTGTTCCGGGAAGCATTTTGAGATTTATAACGCTCCAGAGAGGGTCGTTTTTACCCCTGCATCTGAGTAAATTGATGGGCATTGCCCCTGTGAAGGTTTTACAATTCGGCCATGACTATTAAATCTGACCACTGGATCCGCCGTATGGGCGCGCAAGGCATGATCAGCCCATTTGAACCGGAGCAAGTTCGTATAGATGCTGCCGGCCAAAAAATTGTAAGTTACGGGACCTCTAGCTATGGCTACGACATTCGTTGTGCTGATGAATTCAAGATCTTTACGAATATCAACAGCACTATCGTCGATCCAAAGAACTTTGATGAGCAATCCTTCGTAGACTTTAAGGGTCCGGTTTGCATCATTCCACCAAACTCCTTTGCTTTAGCGAGAACGGTAGAGTATTTCAAGATCCCTCGCAGCGTACTAACAGTGTGCGTTGGTAAGAGTACTTATGCCCGCTGCGGAATTATTGTGAATGTCACTCCATTCGAGCCTGAATGGGAGGGCTATGTGACGCTAGAATTTTCAAATACAACACCGCTACCGGCCAAGATTTACGCTGGTGAAGGTTGCGCGCAAGTATTGTTCTTTGAGAGTGACGAAGTATGTGGCACGTCCTACAAAGATCGTGGCGGCAAATATCAAGGCCAAGTCGGCGTTACTTTACCAAAGACTTAATCTGTTGAATCGCCATATTGGCGACCTTAAAGGGTGCTCATGAAATTTCGTTTCCCAATCATCATTATTGATGAGGATTTTCGTTCTGAAAATATTTCAGGTTCTGGTATTCGTGATTTAGCTGAAGCCATTGAGACTGAGGGGATGGAAGTCATTGGTTTAACAAGTTATGGCGACCTTACATCCTTTGCCCAGCAAGCCTCTCGCGCCTCCTCATTTATTGTCTCGATTGATGATGAAGAGTTTGTAACAGACTCCGAGGATCATGACCTACCAGCACTGAATAATTTACGGGCATTTATTACCGAAGTGCGTAAACGCAATGAAGATATTCCAATCTTTTTGTATGGTGAGACTCGTACATCACGTCACATGCCTAATGACATCTTGCGCGAGTTGCATGGCTTTATTCATATGAATGAAGACACGCCTGAGTTTGTAGCTCGCCACATTATTCGAGAAGCAAAGGTTTACTTGGATTCATTGGCACCGCCATTCTTCCGGGCCTTAACCAATTACGCTTCTGAGGGCTCTTACTCTTGGCATTGCCCTGGACACTCTGGCGGTGTTGCATTTTTGAAGAGCCCAGTTGGACGCATGTTCCACCAGTTCTTTGGTGAAAATATGTTGCGTGCGGACGTTTGTAATGCGGTAGAGGAATTAGGTCAACTTTTGGACCATACCGGCCCTGTATTGCAAAGTGAGCGTAATGCGGCGCGGATATTTAATGCTGATCATTTATTTTTTGTCACCAACGGCACCTCCACCTCAAACAAAATTGTTTGGCACTCTACAGTAGCCCCTGGTGATGTTGTCGTAGTCGATAGAAATTGCCATAAGTCTGTGATTCACTCTATTACGATGATGGGCGCAATTCCGATCTTTTTGATGCCGACGCGTAATCATTTGGGCATTATTGGGCCTATTCCGAAAGAAGAATTTGAGTGGAAAAATATCCAGAAGAAAATTGACGCCAATCCGTTTATTAAAGATAAGACGGTCGTACCACGTGTTATGACATTGACTCAAAGCACCTATGACGGCATTGTTTATAACGTTGAGATTATTAAAGACATGCTCGACGGCAAGGTGGACTCTTTGCACTTTGATGAAGCTTGGTTGCCACATGCTGCTTTCCATCCTTTCTATAAGGATATGCATGCAATTGGATTGGACCGCAAGCGCACTAAGAAGAGTTTGATGTTTGCAACCCAATCAACCCATAAGTTGTTGGCGGGATTATCACAAGCATCTCAGGTGCTAGTGCAGGATGCTGAAGACACTAAGCTCGATCGTGACTGCTTCAATGAGGCTTATTTGATGCACACCTCAACTAGCCCCCAATACGCCATCATTGCATCTTGCGATGTGTCTGCGGCAATGATGGAAGCCCCTGGTGGAACAACGCTGGTAGAAGAATCTATTGCTGAAGCGATGGACTTCCGTCGCGCGATGCGTGAGGTAGATGCTAAGTTTGGTGCGGACTGGTGGTTTAAGGTCTGGGGTCCAGATCACTTAGCGGACGAGGGTATTGGCGAGCGCTCTGATTGGGTGCTGGAGCCAAATGCCAGCTGGCATGACTTTGGCAATGTTGCTGAAGATTTCAACATGCTAGATCCTATTAAGGCGACTATCGTAACGCCCGGCTTAGACATTGAGGGGAACTTCGGTTCTGTGGGTATCCCAGCTAGCATCGTTACGAAATACTTAGCTGAGCATGGCGTGATTGTGGAGAAGTGTGGTTTGTATTCTTTCTTCATTATGTTCACTATTGGCATTACTAAAGGGCGCTGGAATACTTTGGTTACGGAGTTGCAGCAATTTAAAGATCACTTTGATAAAAATGCCCCCTTATGGAAAGTTTTGCCAGAGTTCGTAGCAAAGCATCCTCGCTATGAGCGGGTAGGTTTGAAGGATATTTGCCAGCAAATTCATGAGTTCTACAAGGGTCGTGACGTAGCGCGTATGACTACTGAGATGTACACCTCAGACATGGTGCCAGCGATGATGCCATCAGAAGCTTGGGCCAGGATGGCGCATAAGAAAGTAGACCGTGTCCCCCTTGATCAGCTGCAGGATCGGATTACGGCGATGTTAGTGACGCCATATCCACCGGGTATTCCATTGCTAATTCCAGGCGAGCGTTTTAATAAGCGAATTATTGATTATCTCTATTTTGCGCGTGACTTCAATGCACAATTTCCTGGGTTTGAGACCGATATTCATGGACTAGTAAAGTCCGAGACGGGTGGGCGCAGTGAATATTATGTCGATTGCGTCAGACTAGAGTCAGATAGCACGCTGTAATTGATGTATCTAGTTTCATCAAAATACCCTGCCTTTGCAGGGTATTTTTTTTGCTATTAATAGCAACGCCATTAATGAATAAGCAAAACTCCAAACCCGTCACTTCAGAATTATTTTATTGTTGGCTTATCCAGCCGAAAGACCACCGGCGCATCGTCGCCCACGTTATTTGCTGGTATCGCTGCTGCAGGCTCTTCACTGTTCGTGAAATTAAAATCCTGGCTTTGAATAAGCGCTGCTGGCTTATCTAGTAGCGTAGTGACGAGTGCCGGAAAGGCAATGACGAGCACCACCATAATAAGTTGCAAGCCGACCCAGGGTAGAGCACCCCAGTAAATATCGCTACTCTTGACTTCTTTAGGTGTAACTCCTCTTAGGTAAAAAAGGGCAAAGCCAAAAGGGGGATGCATAAACGAGGTTTGCATATTGACACACAGCATTACTCCAAACCATACCAATGCGGCGCTGGCCGCCGCCTGGGGATTGCCATTCATTGAGGCAAGTAGCACAGGGGAGAGTAATTTGACAGCTACGGGCGCTAGTAGCGGAACGATGATGAAGGCAATTTCAAAAAAATCCAAAAAGAATGCCAGAAAAAATACGAACACATTCACGGCCACTACAAATCCCACCCAGCCACCCGGTAAGTCTGAAAATAATGCTTCTACCCATTGCCCGCCATCAACACCTTGAAATACCACTGAAAAACAGGTGGAGCCAATCAAAATAAAGACAACCATGCAAGTGATCCGCATCGTATTTTGGTAGGCCTGCTCAATGAGGCCTTTGAGGTCGGGGATGTTGGAGCGGCGTAACCAGGCCAGCGCTAAAGCACCCATTGCACCCATAGCACCCGACTCTGTGGGTGTGGCAATACCGGTCATGATAGTACCTAAGACCAAAAAGATGAGTGCTGCTGAAGGAATAATCCCGAGAAGACATTTTTTCCAAAGGCACCAACCCCTGAGCGCGAGTTGACTCTCTGGGGCGGCGGGTAAGTAGTCTGGGCGAAAGCGCGATAAGAGGAAGGTATAGAGCGCAAATAGGCCGATTTGGAGTAATGATGGCCCCCACGCACCGAGATACATGCTGCCAACATCAGCACTACCGCTTTGAGTTTTGAGTTGATCTGCCAGAACAATGAGCACTAAGGAGGGCGGCACTAATTGCGTAATAGTCCCAGAGGCTGCTAAAACGCCCGTAGCGTAGCGCATGTTGTAACCGTAACGCATCATGACCGGCAGGGAGATCATGGCCATAGCGATCACCTGAGCAGCTACAGTGCCAGTAATTGCTCCTAAGATGAACCCCACAATAATGACTGAGTACCCTAGCCCACCCCGAACGCGTCCAAACAATTGACCCATGGAGTCCAGCATCTCTTCAGCTAAGCCGCAACGCTCTAGGATGGCGCCCATAAAGGTAAAGAAAGGAATTGCTAAGAGCAGGTCGTTAGCAAGAACCCCGCCAAAAATACGCTGCGGGATAGCCTGTAAAAAAAGCACATCAAAATAATGCTCGCTAATGGCAATGCCCGCAAAAAAAAGACCTGCGGCCATTAAAGAAAAGGCCACTGGAAATCCGATCAACATAAATAGGATCAAGCCGCCAAACATGAGCGGCGGCATCCACTCTAATGGGATCATTGCATGGGCTTTTCGTAATGCAAATCAGCGGCTGACAAAGTAGATTTACCGTTGAGTGCGCTAATGCGTTTAATGATTTCAGATAGACCTTGCAGGCTCAGCATAAAAAAGCCAAAAGGCACTAAGAATTTAATGGGGTAGCGCACTAAACCGCCCGCATTGGGGGAATGTTCAGATACCAGCCAGGATGGATAAAACAATGAAACCCATGATAGCCAGGCAAACAAAATGCAAGCAGGCATTAAAAACACCATCAGCCCAAATAGATCGACGTAAATACGCCCGCGATCAGAGAGTTGGGAATACATTAAATCCACCCGCACATGTTCATTGCGCTTTAGGGTGTAAGCGGCGCCAAGCATGACTGCAGCGGCGAACAGATACCACTGCAGTTCTAGTGGCCAGTTGTTACTAATGTCTAAGCTATAACGCAGCAAGGCATTGAGCGCCGATACAACGCAAGAGAGCAAGATCATGATGCTTGCTGCCTTGCCTAGCAGCTGATTAACGCGATCAATGCTCGCTGAGAGGGTTCTCCACAAGCCCATGTGATCTAGAGATCAGCGCGACCCTGTTCAATGGCTGCCAAGACCTGTGCTGGTGCTGTGCCGCCCACATGTTGACGTGAGTTCACTGAGCCCTCCACGGTGAGTAGGGCGAAGACATCATCAGACATCAGCTCGGGGCGACTATCTAAACCACAGGCAAATCGCAATTCAGAAAGGCTAAGGTCGGTCAGCATGCATTTGCGACCCACGCAGGCTTTTACTGCATGCGCTACTGCCTCATGTGCATCTCGGAAGGCTAAACCTTTTTTTACTAAATAGTCTGCCAAGTCAGTAGCCGTTGCAAAACCTTCTTCAGCTGCTGACCTCATCACATCGGCTTTGACTTCAATATGGGGAATCATGTCTGCAAAAATACGCAAAGTATCTTGTACGGTATCGACTGCATCAAATAAAGGCTCTTTATCTTCTTGATTATCTTTGTTGTAAGCCAAAGGCTGACTCTTCATCAATGTCAATAAAGAAATTAAGTCGCCGTAAACGCGTCCTGTTTTACCTCGCGCTAGTTCAGGGACATCGGGGTTTTTCTTCTGGGGCATGATAGAGCTTCCGGTGCAAAAGCGATCCGGTAGATCAATAAATCCAAAGCGTGGGCTGAGCCAAAGCACCAGCTCTTCTGAGAGGCGTGATACATGCATCATCAAAATAGCAGAAAACGCGCAAAATTCGATCGCAAAATCACGATCAGAAACGGCGTCTAATGAGTTTGCGCAGATGCCATCAAAGCCAAGAGTACGCGCTACTTGCATGCGATCGATTGGATAGGTAGTGCCCGCTAAGGCTGCCGCGCCTAATGGCAGGCGATTAAACCGTGCACGTAAATCTGCTAAGCGGCTGGCATCCCGACTGAACATTTCGTAATAGGCCATCAAGTGGTGGCCAAAGGTAATCGGTTGAGCGACTTGCAAATGGGTATGGCCAGGCATGATGGTTGCAGCATGCTTCTCTGCAAGATCAAGCAGTGCAGTACGTAATGATCTTAGTGTGACCGCGATCTCATCGACGCTTCCACGCAACCAGAGTCTTAAGTCAGTCGCGACCTGATCATTGCGTGAGCGACCGGTATGCAGCCGTTTACCAGCGTCACCGACTAACTGTGTCAGGCGGGCTTCAATATTTAAATGAACATCTTCCAGAGCCAGCTGCCATTGAAATTCACCAGCCTCGATTTCACTTTTAATCTGCGCCATGCCTTTTTGAATATCCGCTAAATCTTGCGCACTGATAATCTTTTGAGTTGCTAGCATTTGAGCATGGGCCAAGGACCCTGCGATATCCACCATCGCAAAGCGCTGGTCAAAGCCAATCGAGGCAGTGTAACGTTGCACTAGTTCGTCAACGGGTTCGGTAAAGCGGGCCGACCAAGCTTGGGCTTTGTTGGCAAGGGAATTATTTGATGTGCTCATAAACGCAGTATATTGGTGAAGGTCTTCGATTATTTTAAATGTTATGTCCCAACTCCCCATTTCTAGCTCCATATCCTCTATTTCTAGCCCTCCTCAGCGTCTTGTGATTGCCTCTCGCGAGAGCCGGCTTGCTATGTGGCAAGCCGAGCATGTCAGGGATTGCCTAAAAAAGCACTATCCAGAGTGCGATGTCCAGATTTTGGGTATGACCACGCGGGGTGACCAAATTTTGGATAAAGCACTCTCCAAGGTGGGTGGTAAGGGCCTCTTTGTTAAAGAGTTGGAAACAGCTTTGGAGGACGGTCGAGCCGATTTGGCGGTGCATTCCCTAAAAGACGTCCCGATGGTGATGCCTCAGGGCTTTGATTTATCGTGCGTCATGGCACGTGAGGATGCGCGTGATGCGTTTGTATCGAACGACTATGCAAGCCTAGAGGATCTGCCCCAGGGTGCCATTGTTGGAACCTCTAGCCTGCGTCGTGAATCTGTGTTGAGAGCACAATTTCCGCATTTGGAGATTCATCCTTTACGGGGTAACTTGGATACCCGCATGGGTAAGCTGGATCGTGGCGAGTACCAGGCCATCATTTTGGCAGCTGCGGGTCTAAAGCGCCTAGGGCTTGAGGCACGTATTCGAGCGCTATTACCAATTGATCCCTACACGCCAGCAGCTGGGCAGGGCGCTTTGGGTATTGAAACCCTCAGTAAACACCCGAATATTAAAGAGTGGCTTGCTCCCTTAAGTAATTTACCAACCTTGTATGCAGTGACCGCTGAGCGAATGGTCTCCCGTCAATTGGGGGGCTCTTGTGAAGTACCTTTAGCGGCTTATGCTGTTTGGAGCGAAGATCAAATGCAGATTCGCTCATTTGTCGCTAGCGTTGATGGTAAGGCGATCTGTTTGGCTAGCGCCCAAGGATCCGTCAGAAGCTTGGCAGAAGCAGAGGCCCTAGGTCTTGCAGTAGCACAGGATTTAATTTTGCAAGGCGCAGCAAGTTTATTGCCAAACGGTTTGCCTCAGTAGATAACAAATCAAAGCACCAGATCGATGAGCATTAAGACCATTGTGATTACGCGCCCTAGCGGGCAAGCACAGCAGCTGTCAGTGTTGCTTTACAAATGTTTGCAAAAGAGCCCTGCTAGCCAAGCAAAGCCTCCGGAAATCATTTCACTGCCATTACTCACCATTCTTCCAGCGAAGGGGAGTGCATTGGCCCAAGATATTGCAACATCATTACATATGGCCGATTTAGCAATTTTTGTTAGCCCGAATGCAATTGAATGCACGATGCGTTTGTTAGAATGTTCTTGGCAAGAGCTCACTAACAGCCCCGTTCCTATTGGGGTAATGGGCGGTGGTAGCTTAACTGCTTTAAGTAGTTATGGCATTGGTAGTGAGAGCGCCCCAACTAGGCTACTTTATCCCCAAGATAGTACTGAGTGGGACTCTGAGGGTCTTTGGAAGGCACTGCAAAAACTGCAATGGGATTGGCCTACAAAGCGAGTGGTGATATTGAAGGGCGAGGGCGGTCGTGATTGGCTAGCCAATACGCTCAAAGTAGCTGGAGCACACTTAGATTTGATTTCGGTGTACAGCCGCATTCCGCTGGATTTAGAAAGCCCTATTTGGGGCGACATCCGAAAAATAGACTTTGCTCAATCTCTTTGGTTGCTAACTTCCTCGGAAGCTGCGCGCCACCTGGGGCGTGCTCAGTTATCACTTAATCTTAGTGTCGCATTGTGTTCACACCCGAATATTGCAGATGCAGCGAGACAAATTGGCTTTAGAGAAATTATTGTTTGTGAGTCTGGCGACGACGCTTTAGTCAAAGCAAGTCAAGATTGGCTTGAGCGGCAATAGCCTAATTACTTAACAACTGAGAAGTGAGGAAAAAAAGATTTCGCTCACTAGAAGCGGCTTGCCTTTCAGGTGATACAGAGTGCGTCTTCCCCAGGCGACGCTAGGTAGGCTCTCATAACGCTGCAAACATGTTTTCCATAGAGCGCTGCGCTGATCAAGGCGCGCAATTTCTCGCATAGGCTTTGCCTTGGAATGGGTGCGGGATTTTGCAAATAAGACGGCCCCTAAGGGCTTGCAACCTAAGCGCAGAACCTGGTGGTTACTACCGCTAGAGCTTGAACTGGGAATGATGCTGCGTGCCATTACCAATGGAATATTGTTTGCGCACAGCAACACTTCTCGAACCCGACAGCGCTGGATCTTTAAATGAAAATAGCGACTTTCGTCGCTATTGAGGTTTTGTCGGCAGTCTCGTAAAACTACTACCTCTAGTTTTTGACCAATGACGGATTCAATTTTTTGAGTTAAAGAACCGGTATCACTGAGCCAAGACTGCCACTTGCGTGGCGCTTGATGCAGTTCACCGGAATCGACTCGATTCCATGAAGAACGGAGACGACGACGGTGAGCCATATTTAGTTGCCGCTAAAGCTACGACGTTGACCGCCAGTTTTGGGTTTAGCAAAACGAGGACCAGCTGAGGGACGTGAATCACCAGATGGGCGTGAGTCGCTAGAGCGGCTGCCAGTACTTGGACGCGAGTCTGCAGAGCGTGCAGGACGTGAATCAGCAAAGCGATTGCCAGGACGCGAGTCACCGGATGGGCGTGAGTCACTTGAAGGACGTGAGTCGCCAGACGAGCGAGATTCAAAATGATTGCCAGAGCGGTTCCCACCAGCATTACCACCACCAGAGCGAGACTCGGAACGAGCGCCTGAACCGTAGCCACCACCAGAGCGACCACCACCACCGGAACGACCACCACCAGAGCGACCACCACCTGGACGACCACCACCACCGCCACCACCAAAGCTAGGCTTGGCTTGTGGCTCAAGACCGGCAATAACAGAGGCAACGATATCTTGCTGTGTGAAGCGCTCGATATTGCGAATCTTTGCGCGATCACGATGCTCAACTAGGGTAATTGCTACGCCGTTACGACCAGCACGTCCAGTTCTACCAATACGGTGTGTGTAATCTTCTGGCTTCATAGGTAAGCCAAAGTTAATCACATGACTAATGCGGGGTACATCGATACCGCGCGCAGCGACATCAGTAGCAACCAAAATCTTCGTGTGACCTTTGCGAAGTGACTCAAGGCGACGCATACGCACAGCTTGGGGCATTGCACCATGAAGTGCGGTAGCTTCGTAACCATTGGCACGTAAGGTATCAGCAATTTTTTCACTTTCGATCTGGGTGCTAGCAAATACAACAGCTTGATCTAAAGAGGCATCAGCCAAAATATGCTCGAGCAATTTATGCTTGTGTGAAACACTGTCAGCCCAGTGAAGCTTCTGTTCAATGTTGGCGTGTTTTTCACCAGCATGAGCAAGCTCAATACGTTTTGCGTTAGTGGTCAACTCATTGGCCAAAGACATAATCTTTGGTGCAAAAGTAGCAGAGAACATCAAGGTTTGCGTGCGGGCAACACAACGCTTATCAATTGCTTCTAGATCATCTGCAAATCCCATGTCTAACATACGATCCGCTTCATCGATCACAAGTTGCTTCACATCATCCAAGCGAATGGCTTTGCTATCAGTTAAGTCAAGTAAGCGACCTGGTGTTGCAACTACTAACAAGGCGCCTTTCAATGCTTGGATCTGCTTGCCGTAAGGCATGCCACCCATGACTGTTGCTATGCGAATACCCTTCATTCCACGAACTAAGTTCACTGCATCTGCAGAAACCTGTTGCGCTAATTCACGGGTAGGGCAGAGTACTAATACTTTAGGCTGAGCACGACCTGGAACAGGTGAGTTACTAGGGTTGTCTTCAATCAATTGATTAATTAAAGGTAATAAAAAGGCGGCTGTTTTACCGCTACCAGTTTGACTGCTGACTAATAAATCACCACCTGCCAAAGCCGCAGGAATAACCTGAGCCTGTACTTCGGTAGCTTGGGTATAACCCAATTCAGCAATGTTTTTAAGGAGTGATGGCGCGAGCGCGAAAGACTGGAATTCGGTTCCAGTCGGCTTTGAGTCCTTGGACTCGTGATTCGTTTCTTGAGAAAAAGTCATGCTATTACACATCCCCTTTAGGGGATGTCTCCGTGTATACACTCTTGTTTTTTTTGAGTGTGATGGTCAAAGGCATCGACCATCAGACAGGCGGCAGCGTTGTTGTGTTTATGACTTCTAAACTAATCGCTGAAATATAGCTGGGGGGCGATGAATCAAATTGCTTAAAAAAGCCCCTAAGTATGACATTGATATTGCTTAATAGCAAGGGTTTCCCCTTGAACTATTTTAATTAGCGTAGCCAGCGAAGTAGACGCTCAACACCTTTTCCATAGGGTGGCCTTGCCAATCGAGTGCCCCGTAGGAAGGATAGCCCGAAGAAACCGCGCACCTGAAGAATCGACTTTCGATGACTGAAGGTGTCAAAACCTGCTTTGCCATGATAAGCACCCATACCACTGGCGCCAACGCCTCCAAAGGGAAGGTCTTCCACTGCAACGTGAAGTAAGGTGTCGTTAATCGTGACTCCACCAGAGCGTGTTTCATGAATTACGCGCTGCATTGTTTTGCGATCCTGACCAAACCAATAAAGGGCTAATGGTTTGGGCTTACTGTTGACGTAGTGGATAGCGGCAGTATCGTCCTCAACGGTGACTATTGGAAGAATAGGCCCGAAGATTTCCTCCTGCATGATGAGCGCATCTGCTGGCACATTCATTAATACAAGTGGCGTGAAATAGTTTGGGATGTTCTCATGCAGTGGTAGTAGTGGAGTAACTTGAGCACCACGTTCTACCGCATCTTTTGCCAACAGCTGCCAACGAGCAAGTTGCGTTGAATCAATCGCGCTAGTGAACTCCTCCACATTAGAAAACTGTTCTCGAGCGGCACTTTGTAGCTCTGCAACAAAAGCAGTACATTGACTTTGATGAATTAAAACGTAATCTGGTGCAATACAGGTTTGACCGCCATTAATCAGTTTTCCGTAAATGATGCTTTTGGCAGCGTCTGGAAGATTGGCTGAGAGATCGATCATCGCAGGCGATTTACCGCCTAGCTCGAGTGTGATGGGGGTTAAGTGATTGGCTGCAGCGCGCATCACTTTCTTGCCGGTATTTTCCGAGCCAGTAAAAAAGAGATGATCAAAGGCAAGTGCAGCAAATGATTCGGCAATGTCTACGCCACCAGTAGTTACGCAAAATTCACTTGGGTGAAAATACTCTTGAATAAGGCTCGCCAAATAACCGGATGTACGCAAACTTCTTTCAGAGGGTTTTAGCCAAACTCTATTACCAGCTGCAAGTGCTGCAATGGCCGGAACAAGCGCTAATTGAACTGGGTAGTTCCAGGGACTCATGATGCCCACTACACCCAGAGATTGCATTTCAGTCCAAGCCTGGGATGAGCCTAAGAAGCTGGGTGTATCTACCAAGCTGGGCTTCATCCACTCTTTAAGATGTTTGCGAGCATGCTTGCAGGCTTGATAAATCATTTGAAATTCAGCCAGCCTTGTTTCAATTGGATTACGAACTCCAAAATCTGCTTCTAAAGCCTTACAAATTCTTTCCTCATTGGCTGCCACCAGCTTCTCAATACGGCCAATTCTCTCTAGTCGAACCTCTAGGGTGGGATTGGGGTCAGCAGCATAAGCCGCTTTAATTTCTTCTAATTGGAGCGTAAGGCGATTGACTGTCATGGGAATAAGATAGGCGGCAAGCAAATGATTGAATAAGGTATTAGGATAAAGGCATGAACACTATTAACGAAGAAAACTTAGCAACTATTGAGCGTGCCACCTTAGGAGGAGGCTGTTTCTGGTGTCTTGAGGCTGTTTATCAGCAAATTACCGGTGTAAGCGCAGTGATTTCAGGCTACGCAGGTGGCCCTCGCCCCAATCCGGATTATGAGTCTGTTTGTTCAGGCACAACCGGCCATGCAGAAATTGTGGACATCTATTTTGATGCTAGTGTGATCACGTATCGCGACCTATTGGAAGTGCTGTTTGTGATTCATGATCCGACTACACTGAACTATCAGGGTAATGACCATGGCACCCAATATCGCTCGGTCATCTTTACGCATAGCCAGGCTCAAAATAAGACTGCGCATGAGGTGGTGAAAGAATTAGTGGATGCGAAAATCTACTCCAATCCAATCGTGACAGAAATTGCTGATGCACCAGTGATTTATCCGGCCGAAGATTACCATCAAGATTACTTCCGTCAGCACTCTGGGCAGGGTTATTGCATGGCAGTAGTAGCGCCTAAGCTAGCCAAATTTAGGGCGAAGTTTAGATCTTTGTTAGCTGTAGGCTTTCAATAAGACGCAATGAGATAGTCGGTGGTCGATTTAGGGAGCTAACCGGGTAATGCACCAGTTATTACCCTCTAGTTGATAGTGAATGCGATCGTGCAACCGTGATGGGCGGCCTTGCCAAAATTCAATTTCGGTTGGGCGCAATCGATACCCTCCCCAATGCTCTGGGCGCGGAGGCGCATTTCCAAACTTCGCGCCAAAATCTTTTTCAGCCTGCTCTAAAAATTCCCGGTTTGGGATTGCAGTACTTTGTGGGGAAGCCCATGCGCCAATTCGGGAGGCCGCTGGACGAGAGTGATAGTAATCATCACTTTCAGATGCAGTGATTTTTTCAGTCGAGCCCTTGATTCGTATTTGACGCTCAAGTTCATGCCAGTGAAATAGTAGTGCTGACTGGGGCCGAATTGCCAGCTCACGACCCTTTTGACTGTCGTAATTGGTAAAAAAGGTAAAGCCACTCTGGTCTGCGCCTTTTAGTAAGACAATACGAGCTGAAGGATTCCCGGCCTGATCAGCAGTCGCCAAGGTCATAGAGTTCGGTTCAGGACACTCTGCTTTTGTAGCCTGATCAAACCATACTTGAAATAAAGCTAGCGGATTGACTGGAACTTCAGTTTCTAAGAGCTGACCAAAGGTATAGTTTTTACGAAGTTGAGCAATGGGATCCATTTTTAAAGTATATAGAGAAGCTATGGCAGAAGACAAGTTGGAGGCAACTGAGGTGTTGGCTAATGAGGTTAGCGCAGATGATCGTCGCTTTGGAGGGGTGGCTCGCCTCTATGGCCCTGAGCTGCGTGAACGATTTCGCAAGGCGACTGTGGTTGTGGCTGGATTAGGAGGTGTTGGCTCTTGGGCTGCTGAAGCCTTGGCTAGAACCGCTATCGGCCATCTTGTCTTAGTCGATTTTGATCACATTTCTCAGAGCAATACCAATCGCCAATTACATGCGCTTGAGGGGGAGTTTGGTAAGGCTAAGGTGCAGGCTATGGCTGAGCGGATACGGCAGATTAATCCTGAAATCACACTGACTATCTGCGATACATTTTTAGAGCCACAAAATTTAGAGGAGTGGATTCCTCAAGAGGCCCTAGTTTTGGATGCGACCGATTCGGTGCTGACTAAAATTGCTTTAGCAGTTTGGGCCACTCAAAATCATCGTGCATTAGTGATGTGTGGGGCCGCGGGCGGAAAATCGGATCCCACCTCTGTTCGTTGCGATGATCTGTCTCGAACCGAGCAAGATGCTTTACTTGCAAAGGTGCGCCAAGGACTTAGACAAGATCATGGCTTTTCCAGAAATTTAAGGAGCAAGATGGGCATTCGTGCTGTGTATTCACATGAGCCAAGAGCCGGCGTAGCTAGTGGCGGCTTAGCCTGCTCAGGCTATGGATCTACCGTTATGGTAACGGCAGCCTGCGGCTTAGCCGCCGCCGCAGAAATCCTCAATCTGATCTCGATTCAGTCAGTAGTCTCAGCAGAATCTACCTAAATCTAGCTAAACCCTTAAGGGCAATCCCTGTAGGAAATTACGTATTCTTTAGTAATCTGTTGGGTGTTTAAAAATGCCTAACCTTTGATTTAAATAACCATTTTTGTTTTGTAAGAATCATATTTATTTATTTAGTAGTTTTAGATAAATTACCCCTCTAGTAGAGATCAGAACTCCTGCCTAGACCTTGCTTCGTTGGTGACTTGCCAACGACAAACTGAAAGGGGGTCTGTTTTGCAGACTGAACATACTAGTTTAAAGCGTCACCTCAAGGTGCGACATATTCGTTTGATGGCTTTAGGATCAACGATTGGTGTCGGACTATTTCTTGGTTCTGCAAGTGCAATCAAAATCGCTGGGCCTTCTATTCTGCTGGGATATCTACTGGCGGGCATCGTCGCTTTTATTGTGCTGCGCACTTTAGGTGAAATGGCAGTCCATGAGCCTGTAGCAGGATCATTTGCAGCCTATGCCAATACCTATGTGGGTCCTCTGGCTGGCTATATGGTCGGCTGGGGTTATTGGACTTACTGGATCGTCGTGGGTGTTGCTGAGGTCACAGCAGTGGGTATTTACATGGGGATTTGGTTTCCAGATACGCCGCAGTGGATTTGGGCACTATCGTCGATTCTGATGATGGGTCTGATTAATTTGATTGCAGTAAAAGTCTTTGGTGAATTTGAGTTCTGGTTCGCCTTGATCAAAGTCGTGGCGATTATTGCGATGATTGCATTAGGCTGCTCTGTGATTTTTTTTGGCTTTACGAATGACTGGAACCCCATTGGATTAAGTAATCTCTGGATTCATGGTGGCTTTTTCCCAAATGGTATTAGCGGTATGCTGCTCTCGCTGCAGATGGTCTTATTTGCTTATGTCGGCATTGAGATGATTGGCTTGTCTGCCGGTGAGGCTGAGAACCCACGTAAAACCATACCTATGGCAATTGATTCATTGGCCTGGCGTATTTTAATTTTTTATATGGGTGCAATTTTCGTGATTCTGGCGATATTCCCTTGGAATGAAGTGGGTCAGCAGGGCAGTCCTTTTGTAGTGATGTTTGAACGCATTGGCTTGCGTGAGGCTGCAGGCATGATTAACTTTGTGGTGATTACTGCAGCGCTGTCTTCCTGTAATGCCGGCATTTTTAGTGGTGGACGCTTGTTATATGCCTTATCGGTGAATGGGTATGCTCCATCTCCCTTTGCGACGTTATCCAAGTACGGCGTTCCTCATCGAGCAGTGATGGCAACAGTAGCTGTGTGTATGTCCGGAGTCGTACTCAATTACTTTGTACCTGATAAGGCATTTCAGTATGTCATGGCCGCAGTGACGTTTATCGGCCTGATGGTGTGGATTTCTATATTGATTACCCAGATTCAATTTCGTCGCTCTTTGACAAAAAACCAGGTAGCTGAGTTAGCTTATCGCACCCCTTGGTGGCCGTATTCCTCATGGTTCGCATTGGCATTTATTGCTTTAGTAGTAGTGCTGATGGGCTTTCATGAGGATGCCAGGATGGCTTTGATATTAGGGCCTTGCTTAATGGGCCTGTATCTCGTCATGTTCTACCTAGTGGGCTTGCATCACAAAACCAAACTCAATCGTGACTTTAAATAAGGAGATAGCAATGATTGTTGGCGTACCTCAAGAAGTAAAAAATAATGAATTCCGTGTAGGCTTAACCCCAGGCAATGTAAAAGGTTTGTGCAAACAAGGTCACTCTGTATTAATTCAGAGAGGGGCTGGAGAGCAGATTGGTTTAACAGATGAGTCTTATCGTTTAGCGGGAGCCACATTAATTAATAGTGCGGCCGAGGTATTTTCAAAAGCAGAGATGATTGTCAAAGTTAAAGAGCCTCAGCCACAAGAATGTGCCATGTTGCGCGAGGATCAGATTCTTTTTACCTATTTGCATCTTGCTCCAGACCCAACCCAAACCAAAGCGTTGATGTCCTCAGGGGCTACGTGCATTGCTTATGAAACAGTCACTTCAGGACTTGGTGGATTACCGCTGCTTGCACCAATGAGTGAAGTGGCGGGTAGGATGTCGATTCAGGCAGCAGCTACTCATCTTGAAAAGACGCACGGAGGTTTGGGTATTTTGATGGCCGGAGTGCCGGGCGTTGCGCCTGCAAAGGTTGTTATATTGGGCGCAGGTGTAGTGGGTCGTAATGCTCTTCAAATGGCGGTAGGGATTGGTGCGGAAGTCTGTATTTTTGACCGCGATATTGATCGTTTGAGGCAAATAGATATGTTTTATGGCAATCGCGTAAGAACCTTTTATGCAGACCCGCTATTAGTCGAGCTGGAAGTGTGTGAGGCGGATGTAGTGATTGGCGCTGTACTACTGCCAGGAGGCGCTGCACCAAAGTTGGTCACTCGAGAGATGGTCCGCAAGATGAAGGCTGGTGCTGTAGTAGTTGATGTGGCGATAGATCAAGGAGGTTGTTTCGAAACCTCTAGACCTACTACTCATACAGACCCCACTTTTACTGTGGATGGTGTGTTGCACTACTGCGTTGCCAACATGCCGGGTGCTGTAGCTCGCACCTCTACTTTTGCGCTTACAAATGCAACCTACCCTTACATTGAAGCATTGGCGAATAAAGGTGGCTTGATTGCTTTACTCAATGATCCTCACTTACGGAATGGGTTAAGTGTGCACCGAGGAATACTGACATCAGAACCAGTGGCCATTGCTCAGAAAAAAGACTTTGTATCAGCTGAGGAATTGCTAGCTGTGTAGTGCTTTGGCGGCATATATCGAGAATATGCCGCCTGCTTTGCTTTATTATTAATGGATGCAAAAACCCCTTCTAACAGCTTGAGCAGATGGATATTTCTGCGCTAGCCATATCCACAGGCGTTGTTGCTCTGGCCGAGATGGGAGATAAAACCCAGTTACTTTCTTTGATGTTGGCGGCTCGCTATCCGAAACAAGCGTTCGGAATCATTGGTGGCATTTTTATTGCGACGATTGCGAATCATGCTTGTGCAGCTTTTTTAGGGCACTGGCTCACCAGTCTAGTGAGCGCGGATGTTTTGAAATGGATTTTAGGGCTCAGTTTTTTGGGTATCGGACTTTGGCTGCTGGTTCCAGACCACATTGATGATGCGGCAGACTCTAAGGTTGCCGACAAAGCCTTTCAAGTTTTTATGCTAACAATAGGCCTTTTTTTCTTGGCAGAGATGGGGGATAAGACCCAGATCGCTACTATCGCACTGGGTGCGAAGTATGCAGATGTGCTGTCAGTCACCGTAGGCACCACTTTGGGGATGATGCTAGCGAATGCCCCTGCAGTTTGGATAGGCCAGAAATTTACCCAGCGTTTACCGCTTCGATGGGTACATGGGGTAGCCGCAATCACTTTTATTGTGATTGGTTTAGCGACCCTCATTTGGGGTTAAGAACAAACTGCCATTCGGGCTTAAAATTACCCCATGAAAACTGATCTACCGCAGAGCTTCAACAGGCTCAAGTACCTCCCCCCTTATTACACTCTTAGCCAGGTAGAGCTTGATATTGCTTTGGATCCAGCGCGAACCATTGTTAAAAGCCGCCTGGAAGTTTTACCTGGGCCCAATCATGAGGCCGGATTGCCTTTAGTTCTTCAGGGCCAAGAACTTGAATTTGTAAGCTTACGCATCAATGGTGAGGCCCATCGTCAGTTTGAGTTGACGCCTCTGACGCTGACGATTCATGCGCTACCCCATGATGGCTGCCAAGCGTTTAGTGTCGAGATCATTTGTGTCTGCATTCCTGAGAAAAATACCTCGCTGATGGGTCTCTATGTTTCTAATGGTAACTTTTTTACGCAATGCGAGGCTGAGGGCTTTCGCAAAATTACCTATTTTCTAGATAGGCCCGATGTGATGGCGCGCTATCGGGTTATTTTGCGGGCGCGAGAGGCGGAGTATCCAGTTTTATTATCCAACGGCAATTTACTGAGTACTGAAAAATTGGCTAATGGTTGGCACACTGCAATCTGGGAAGACCCATTCCCTAAGCCCGCTTATTTATTTGCATTGGTTGCTGGTAAGTTGGAATGTATTGAAGAGACTATTACGACTAGTAGTGGCGCAAAGAAACTATTGCAAATTTGGGTTGAGTCACACGATTTAAAGAAGACGCGCCATGCGATGGATTCTTTAATTGCCTCCATTTACTGGGATGAAAAACGCTACGGCTTGGAATTAGATCTAGAGCGATTCATGATTGTGGCTGTAGGAGATTTTAATATGGGAGCTATGGAGAATAAGGGTCTCAATATCTTTAACACCAAATATGTCTTGGCTCAGGCTGAGACTGCAACCGACGCCGACTTTGCCAATATTGAGAGCGTTGTGGCACATGAGTACTTTCATAACTGGACGGGTAATCGGGTGACTTGCCGTGACTGGTTTCAACTATCCCTAAAAGAGGGTTTGACCGTATTTCGTGATCAAGAATTTTCTGCCGATCAAATGGGTAGTGAGTCCGGTAGGGCGGTAAAGCGGATTGAGGACGTCAGACTTTTGCGTCAACTCCAATTTCCAGAAGATGCGGGCCCAATGGCACATCCTATTCGTCCAGATGAGTATCAAGAAATCAATAACTTTTATACCGTGACAGTGTATGAAAAGGGCGCTGAGGTTGTGCGTATGTACCAAACGCTACTGGGTAGAGAGGGCTTTCGTAAGGGAATGGATCTCTACTTTAAGCGCCACGACGGTCAGGCTGTGACTTGCGAAGATTTCTTGATGGCGATGGCTGATGCGAACGGGTGTGATCTTGAGCAATTTAAGAATTGGTATGGCCAAGCAGGCACTCCAACGGTGAGCGTGGTCGAATCATATAATGCGGCTAAAAAAGAATATCAAGTGACGGTGACACAACACCCTCCTGCAAATGTAAAAAATAAGGACACTAAGTTATTTCATATTCCATTGGCAATGCGTTTATTGACGCCTGCTGGTGATCAACAAGAAAGCTTGTTGGAGTTGACGCAAGAAAGTCAAACGTGGACCTTTCCGGATGTAGAAACCCGTCCCGTTTTGTCTATTAATCGCAATTTTTCTGCGCCTATTAAGTTGGACTTTGATCAAAGTGAGGCTGATTTATTAACGCTATTCTCAAGTGATGATGATGCGTTTAATCGCTGGGAGGCTGGGCAAAAATTAGCAATGCAGATGATTTTGCAGGGTCGTTTACCTGATGCAGCGCTGATTTCGGCTTATCGCGATCTATTGATGGATCCCGCATTAGATCCTGCGTTTAAAGACCTTGCACTGACTTTGCCTGCAGAAACTTATTTGTATGAGCAGTGTGTCAGCGTTGATCCTCAGAAAATTTATGTAGCTCGTCGCGCTTTCCGTAAGGCCATTGCAAGAGAACTCAGAATGGAGTGGGCTTCCCTCTACCAGCAAATGCAAACGCCTGGTCCATTCAATCCTGATGCGGCAAGTGCCGGTAAACGGGCTTTGAAGAATCTGGCGTTGAGTATGTTGCTGGAGGCAGATCCTTTAATTTGGTCGCCAATGGCGGTCAATCAATATCGCAATGCAGATAATATGACTGATCGTTATGCTGCTTTAGCAGCGCTGGTGATTCAGGGATCCTCATCGGCAGTTGCATGCCTTGAAGACTTTTATGCTCACTTTGCAGATGATCCTTTAGTAATCGATAAGTGGTTTTCTTTACAGGCGAGTAGGCCCCCCGTTACTGATGCTGTTGCCACTTTGAGTGATGTGCGTCGCTTGCAAGGGCACGAGGCTTTCAGAATGAACAACCCTAATCGTGTTCGTAGCGTGATTCATGCGTTTTGTATGAATAACCCCGCTAGCTTTCATCAAATGGATGGCAGTGGTTATGCTTTTTGGGCAGAATCTGTGCTCGCCTTAGATGCTATCAATCCTCAAGTAGCTGCTCGTTTAGCTAGAGGCCTTGATCGCTGGAAGCAGTTTGCACAACCCTATCAAAGTTTGATGCGGGCGGCCCTGGAGCGAGTAGCCGAATCTGAAACCCTCTCAGCAGATGTAAAAGAGGTGATTCTGAAAGCGCTTGGTGATTAAAGCGGCATATTTTTATAGTAAATGTGCTTTGAAGGCAAAATAGAGTCTGTTTAGCAATGTACCACCCCAGATTGATGGAGAATTTCTTTTGACAGCTTCAACGACTTTTAATACCCATTTCAAGCAATATTTAGAGACTGTCCAGGTCAAGGGCAATGCCGTTCCTACTGGCCTACAAGAGCTGTTAGTAGCGGTTGCTGATACTTGCATGACCCTCAGCCATGAGGTGGCTCAAGGTGCTTTGATTGGTTTATTGGGTTCTGCTGGTACAGGCAATGTGCAGGGCGAGGTTCAGCAAAAGTTAGATGTGATCGCGAATGATTTATTAATTGAGGGTGTTAAAGGCTGTCAATCACTCGCGGGCTTAGCTTCTGAGGAAATGGAACTACCAGTCGCCGTTCAAGGAACGGGCGACTATTTACTATTATTTGATCCACTCGATGGCTCATCAAATATTGATGTGAATGTATCCATCGGTACGATCTTCTCAGTCCTCAAAAAACAAGATCCTGCTGCACCATTGCAAACGACTGACTTCTTATTGTCGGGGCGTCATCAGGTGGCTGCAGGTTATGTGGTTTATGGACCCCAAACCACAATGGCCTTAACTCTTGGTGATGGTGTTGTGATGTTTACCTTGAATAGGGTTACTAGTGAATTTGTATTAATTAAAGAATCTGTAGAGATAGCCCACGCTACCAAAGAATTTTCAATCAATATGTCCAATATGCGTCATTGGGCGGAGCCAGTGCGCCGTTACGTTGATGAATGTCTTGCGGGTGTTGGCGGTGAGCGTGACAAAGACTTTAATATGCGCTGGATTGCTTCCATGGTGGCAGATGTGCATCGCGTACTTTCTCGAGGGGGTATTTTTATGTACCCCTGGGATCAGCGCGAACCACATAAGCCGGGCAAGTTACGCTTAATGTATGAGGCGAACCCGATGAGTTTTTTAGTAGAGCAGGCTGGGGGCGCATCTACTAACGGTGATCAATTGATTATGGATTTAATCCCGACGGATCTGCATGAGCGTGTTTCTGTCATGCTGGGATCTAAAGAGGAAATCGAGCGTTTACAGCGTTACCATGCGTAGAGTTAGTTATTAGAAAATATTACTGCTCTAGTGGGGCAATGCTAAAAAATCCCAATCATTGATTGGAATTTTTTTTATGGCTGAACCTTTTCTTTGAGATAGGCCAAGGATTCTTCGACTTGATCAATTAAGATTAGGCAAATATCACCAGGCGATAAATCATTTAAGGCCGTATCAATTGCTAAGAACTCGCCAGTAATTTCTTTGACTTGCTTTGCTTGCGTTGTTCCCACAAGTCCTTCTTGCAAGAGCTTTAATACTTCACCATCTTCGCGACCGCGTTGGCATTGATCTTGATACAAGATGACGTTATCAAAATTATTCCCTAAAATGCGGGTGAGATCGCGGATGTCTTCATCACGACGATCACCAGCGCCACTAATGACTACGTGACTCTTTTTGGGCTTCATTGCTGCTATTGCACTGGCGAGGGCGCGCATAGCATCTGGGTTATGGCCATAGTCAGCAATTACAGTGGCGCCCTTATGCTTGAATTGATTAAAGCGTCCTGGCACTGCGTTAGCAGAGCTTTGAAAGGAGTGTAAGCCGCGTGCAATTTTCTCAGCGTCTAATCCTAAAGCCCATGCAGCACCGATAGAAGCCATTGCATTTTCTATTTGAAAGCCGAGAACCCCATTTTGAGTAATCGGAATTTCACTTACTGGAAAGCGGTAGACTACTCGAGCGCCCTTAGATGCAACGATGTAAGTGCCGTCACAGTAAATTACTTTTTTATTCTTTGCGCGATGCGCAGCAATTACAGGGTGGTGTTGATTTTGAGCAAAGAAAATAACGCGGCCATTACAAACGTCACCCATTTTGACCACAATCGGATCTGCTGCATTGAGGACTGCCGCGCCGGTTGGTGCTACGTTTTGCACGACTACCCGTTTCAGAATGGCTAAATCCTCGACACTAGTGATGTAGTTCAGGCCTAAATGATCCCCTTCACCGATATTGGTTACGACGGCTACTTCACAGCGATCAAAACCCAAGCCTTCGCGCAGCATTCCTCCGCGAGCTGTTTCTAGAACTGCTGCATCTACATCGGGATGCATTAAGACATTGCGGGCGCTTTTAGGACCGCTACAGTCGCCAGAGTCAATCAGTCGATGATTGATGTACACGCCATCGGTAGATGTCATACCAACACGCAGACCTGTCTCATTAATCAGATGGGCAATCAGACGAACAGTGGTTGTTTTGCCATTGGTGCCCGTCACAGCTACAACTGGAATGCGGCCATCTTCGCCTAATGGATACATCGTATTAATAATATCTTCCCCAACAGGACGACTTTTGCCATACGAGGGCTTGAGGTGCATGCGTAAGCCGGGGGCTGCATTGACTTCGACAATGCCGCCACCTTGTGCCTCTAGAGGCTTATAAATTGCTTCACACAGAATATCCACACCAGCAATATCTAGGCCAATCATTTGTGCCGCAGCGATAGCGCTAGCCGCTACATCGGGATGTACATCATCCGTTACATCTGTAGCAGTTCCGCCAGTACTTAAGTTGGCATTATTGCGCAATAAAACCCGCTCCCCAGTCTTGGGAATTGATTCTGGGCTCAGATTATTGCTGGCTAAATGTGCCATGGCAATATCATCAAAACGAATTTTAGTTAAAGCAGTTGCGTGACCATCGCCGCGTAACGGATTGCTGTTCTCTAGTTCTACCAATTGAGCGACAGTGTGCTTACCATCGCCAACGACTTGGGCAGGTTCACGACGTGCAGCAGCAGAAAGTCGATTGCCAACTACTAGGAGGCGATAGTCTGCACCCGGTAAATAACGCTCAACGATAGTCTCATGGCCAAAAGCCTGAGTCACAACAAAGCCTGCGCGAACCTCTGCTTCAGTTTGGATGTTAGCAACCACCCCTTTACCCTGATTACCATCTTTAGGCTTGAGGACAATCGCCCCACCAATTTTTTGTGCAGCCCGCCAGGCATCGTCAGCGGTAGTAACTACTTCACCAATGGGTACAGAAACACCCGCAGCAGCGAGTAAATTTTTAGTCAGCTCTTTATCTTGAGCTATCGCTTCTGCGATGGCGCTCGTGTCGCTAGTCTCCGCTGCTTGAATACGTTTTTGTTTGCTGCCCCAGCCAAACTGCACCATGCTTCCCTCCGTCATGCGGCGAAAGGGAATATTTCTTTGAACAGCAGCATCTACGATGGAACCCGTACTAGGCCCAAGCCGAACATCTTCATATAGGGCTTCTAATTCAGAGAGGGCTGCGGTGAGATTAAATGGGGAGTCAGTCAGCGTTGCTAGAATTAAAGCAAAAGCAAAGTCAAATGCCATACGACCGACCACCTCTTCGGTGTATTCAACCACGACCTGATAAACACCAGCCTCGATGGTTTGTACTGTGCGACTAAAAGTGACTGGGCAGCCTGCCTGCGATTGCAGACCAAGGGCTGCATGCTCCAAGGCATGGGCTAATGAGAGAATTTCATTATGACCACCCCGACGCATACTACCTAATTGAGGAAAGCGCTCTCGAATTCTGTTTTCAAAATCAGGAATGGAGTCTATGGAGCGTTCAGTTTCATCGCAAGAAACAATCGCCTCTAGGGCGGTGTGGCGGCTCCATAAATTTGGACCGCGCAACATACGAATACGGGTGATTTCCAATTAAGCTCCTGTTGGAATAGTGGCGTCGAAAACAAAGGTCTCAGCACCAGCTTCAATAACGTTAAAGGGAATATTTAAAGCCCATGCTGCAGCAATGGCTGCGCCCAGATTCATTGCCTTCCATGGCGAACTTGGGCTGGATTCTGCGTGGCGCGGAACGGGAATGCTCTTAGGTTCATCAATACCCCATTGCAATAATATTTGCTGTTCGCCAACGATAATCACGCGGCCTTTTTTATTCAGGTGGGCTTGTATCGCTGGAGATGATGCATCCCGTGTAAAGAAGATCACTTCTCCGTCACATAACTCGGCCATCTTAGCTACCATAGGGTCATCGGCATTAAGAACGGCAACCCCGGTAGGTAACACCACATCTACCTGTGTGCGAACAATACTAAATATTTGATCTTCATCGTCAATAGCGTACTGCGGGAAATTAGCTGCTGGGTCAATGTTCAGAACGATACCAACTTGGCAGCGGTCATAAGCTAAACCCTCGATCAACATCGAAAGATGATTATTCTCAATCACCGCAGCTTCAACAGCGCGATTCAGTAAAGTACGTCGCGCATTTTCCCAGTTCGCCGCATTACTCTTTTGAATAGAGCGGTGTCCAAAAAATAAGCCTTTACTGCAAGAAAGGCCCACATACAAATTGCTTAAACGTAAAAAATGGGCAACCATTTCTGCAACAGGTGTTTTGCCACGAGCACCAGCGATGCCAATGACCGGAATTCGAAAATCTACCCCAGATGGAAAGAGGTGATCTGCGATGGCTTGCCCTACAGGTTGTGGATTACCGCTTGCAGGCTTAAGGTGCATTAGCAGTCCTGGACCGGCATTGACTTCAACGATGGCTGCGTTTTGTGATGCCATCGGCTTACTAATATCTTGGGCAACCAGATCAACCCCGGCAATCTCTAAGCCAACCACGCGGGCTGCTAGGGCAACCTGACTCGCTGTATCGGGGTGTACCAGATCCGTAACATCAAATGCAACATTACCGTTACTTTGAATGAGTACTTTTTGATCGATAGCGAGAATACTAGTCCCACTCAATTTTTGACGGGCTAGCTCTAATTCCACTGCAGAATCAATGCGCACTGGGTTCAGAGGGCATTCCTCTGCTTTACCTCGCCTTGGATCAGAGTTAATCTGAATTTGAATAAGCTCTAAAACGGTATGCTTGCCATCACCAGTAACCCAGACGGTTTCCCCTTTAGCTGCGGCAACTACTTTATTACCCACAACCAATAAGCGGTGTTCATCACCAATAATGTGCCGCTCAACTAAGACTTCGCTACCTTCATCAATGGCTACTGCGTAGGCCGATTGAATTTCTGTTTGGGTATATAAATTAATAAAAACACCGCGACCATGATTCCCGTCTATTGGCTTTACAACCACGGGTAAGCCAATATCTTGAGCCGCCTCCCAAGCATCATCAGCGCTGGTAACCGTACGACCCTCAGGTGTAGGAACGCCTGCACTTGAAAGTAGGCTTTTAGTAAGGTCTTTGTCACGCGATATAGTCTCAGCAATAGCGCTCGTTCTATCCGTTTCTGCTGTCCAGATCCTGCGCTGTTTTGAGCCGTAACCTAGTTGAACAAGATTGCCTTCCGACAAGCGTATAGAGGGAATACTCCTTTCTTCGGCCGCATTGACAATACAAGCAGTGCTAGGCCCGAGTAAGAGGTCATCACCCAATTCACGAAGGTTTTCAATAATCGTTTTGACTTGGGCTACGGGATCTTGGGTATCTTGCGCCAAAGCCAGGTACAGATCGCGGGCATACTTCAGAGCGGTGAGGGTCACCTCTTCATTAATAGCGCTCACCATCACCTTATAAACTCCCCGACGATCCCCATCACGTGCCTTACCAAAGCCACCCGGAATACCCGCTAAATTTTGTAATTCAAGCGTGAGATGTTCCAGAATATGCGCCGGCCAGGTTCCCTCCTCAACTCGCTTGAGAAATCCACCGGCTTCACCATAACTGCAGCGATGCTCTTGAAGGCTTGGCAAGGCTTTGACTAGCCGCTCATAGAAACCTGGAATCAGGTTCGAGGGGTAGTCTTCCAAATCGCCAATATCAACCCAAACCTCAATTACTGGGTGGTAGGTCCACATATTGGGGCCGCGTAAATGTTTTACGCTCAGTATTTCAATGGTTTTATCTAGCAGTTGGGGCATGTGTGGGATTGAGCAATTCGCTAGCGCTGAGGGCGCATGGGTAAGAAAATGCTCAAACTGTCTCTCTATTTCTAATAGTTATTGAAAATCCACAAATTGGCAAAAATAATCTAAAAAGCTTACTTTGACAATTTAACGGCTTTAGGCAGCTTAAAGTTGACAAAGTTACATATTCATAAAAACTTAGCTCCACTATACTTTCAAGGTCAATGAAGCTAGAAATTCCACCATCTACATCCTCGCTACCCCCTCATTGGGTTGGTAAGCTGCGGCTTCACTCCCCTGATCAAGTGCTAGATTCGGTCTTTGCATGGCTTGAGATCGACCTTGATAGTGAAATGCACTTTACTAAAAGCCTGCTTTACCTTACTCCTGCCGGTTTACTGTGGACTAACGGCGAGCAGTCTGAGTTATGGCCAATTCAGGCCGGAGCACAGCTGTTACATGGTGACCATGCAGGTGTAGGGCATTTAAAGCTGGAGATGGATGACAGGCTTCAAAGAACTTGGTACTTTACCTTGGCAGTTAACCCCCAAGCACTGCGCCTGCAAAGTGGCTTTAAGCAAATCTTGCGTGGGGATCAGGTAGGCAATATAGCCAGTCAAGCGTCTGAATACGACCAACAGGTTTGTCCAGCTTGCCTTAATCCAAAGCCTGCCAATACAAACGACTGTCCAACATGTGACCCCGATGAGGATGCGCCGCCATCGACTTGGACTTTATTTAAGTTGTGGCGTTTTGCCCGTCCCTACAAAAAAGAATTGCTTTTAGGCTTCGCATTAACGCTGCTTTCTACGGGCGCTACCTTGATACCCCCATATTTAACAATGCCCTTAATGGATCACGTGCTGATTCCTTTTGAGAAGGGTGATCCAATTGATTTTCATTTGGCGAGCATGTACCTCATTGCCCTGTTCGTAGCAGCCATTGTTGCTTGGGCTTTAGGTTGGTGGAAGACATACCTTTTGGCATTAGTCAGTGAGCGCATTGGCGCAGACTTACGTAACACTACCTTTGAGCACTTATTAAAGCTTTCGTTAGAGTACTTCGGAGGAAAAAGGACGGGTGATCTCATTGCGCGTATTGGTGCAGAGACTGATCGCATTTGTGTTTTCTTGTCGCTATACGCTTTAGACTTTATTACTGATGTGTTGATGATCACAATGACCGCAGCCATTTTGATATCCATTGATCCTTTACTGGCATTGGTAACGCTGGCTCCATTGCCATTTATTGTGTGGATGATTCATGCGGTGCGCGATAAGTTGCGCTTTGGTTTTGAGAAGATTGATCGTATTTGGTCAGAAGTTACCAATATCTTGGCTGATACCATTCCGGGTATTCGGGTAGTGAAAGCATTTGCTCAAGAGGATCGAGAGCTCAAGCGGTTCGTCGACTCTAATAAACATAATTTACAGATTAATGATCGCGTGAATCGAGTGTGGGGTTTATTTTCTCCAACGGTAACTTTATTAACTGAAACAGGTCTATTAGTTGTTTGGGGTTTTGGTATTTGGCAGGTTGCCCATCATAAAGTTTCCGTAGGTGTTTTGATTGCTTTCTTGGCATATATCGGACGTTTTTATATTCGCCTTGATTCCATGAGTCGGATTGTTTCGCATACACAAAAAGCAGCTGCTGGCGCAAAGCGGATTTTTGATATTCTGGATCATGTCTCCAGTGTTCCGGAGCCCATTAATCCTGCTCCCTTAGGTGAGGTAAAAGGCCGTATCTCTTTGCGGGACGTGGGTTTTCGCTATGGCAATCGCGCGGTCACTAAGGGAATCAACCTTGATATTGCCCCGGGAGAAATGATTGGCTTAGTGGGTCATAGTGGGTCCGGTAAAAGTACCTTGGTGAATTTAATATGCCGCTTCTATGATGTCAGTGCTGGCGCTATTACTTTGGATGGACGTGATATCAGAAGCATTGCGATTAGCGACTATCGCAAGCGTATTGGTCTAGTGCTACAGGAACCTTTTTTATTCTTTGGAACTATTGCTGAGAATATTGCGTATGGCAAACCTGAGGCCACGCGGGAAGAGATTATTGAAGCAGCCCGCGCTGCCCATGCTCATGAATTTATTTTGCGTTTACCGCTAGGCTATGACTCTCTCGTTGGTGAGCGTGGCCAATCCCTTTCTGGTGGTGAGCGGCAACGCATTTCAATCGCTCGTGCATTACTAATTAATCCTAGTATTTTGATCTTAGATGAGGCCACCTCATCTGTCGACACCACCACTGAAAAAG
Source organism: Polynucleobacter brandtiae (assembly GCF_002797575.1). Lineage (GTDB taxonomy): Bacteria > Pseudomonadota > Gammaproteobacteria > Burkholderiales > Burkholderiaceae > Polynucleobacter > Polynucleobacter brandtiae. The sequence goes on from NZ_PGTX01000004.1 coordinate 94,755, forward strand.
AAATTCAGCGCGCTTTGGACAACCTTGTTAAGGGGCGTACTACTATCGCTATCGCGCATCGCTTATCCACCCTCAGAAAAGCAGATCGCTTAGTTGTATTAGACAAAGGTGAAATCGTAGAAATCGGCTCTCACGATCAATTAATGGATGCGCAAGGTGCTTACTATGCGTTGTACCAAGCCCAGCTTCGCCATGCTGCAGAGTTAGTTGAGGGCGGCGCAATTGGTGAGAGCCTCGAGAAGGTATCGATATGAGCCCCTATCAAAAACCCCACACCTTAGAGCGGGATTGTCTTGGTCGTCTCGTGTTGATCGATGCTGCCGGTAATCGTCATGAAGGTATTTATCCAGTAAGAGCCTTTCCAATTACTGCGCCAGGTGCCGGAATTTCATTAATGGATGCTTCGGGTAAGGAGCTCTGTTGGTTTGATAGTGTTAGCCAAGTACCCGAGGCTGAATTAGGTCTGATTGAGCAAGAAATGGCTGCACGCGAGTTTATGCCGGTGATTGAAAAAATTACGCAGGTATCCACCTTTGCCACCCCCAGCGTTTGGGATATTGAAACTGACCGTGGCCCAACTCGAATTCGACTCAAGACAGAAGAGGATATTCGCTGTATTGCAGGCAATACCTTGCTGATTGTCGACGCGAATGGCTTGCAATTCATCATCCAGGATTCAACGCAGCTGGATAAAGTTAGTAAAAAGTTGTTAGATCGATTCCGCTAGGTTCGTTTCGATTAAAATCAAGTCCTTACCGCCGCTTTAGCTCAGTTGGTAGAGCAGTTCATTCGTAATGAAAAGGTCGCCAGTTCGATTCCGGCAAGCGGCACCAATCTTTATACTAGGGTATCTACTTAGTAGCTAGTATTACCCCTAATAAGGCATTTGTTAATTATTGATGGCAATCAATTCTTGTAAGCCTGAATTCGATAAGAATTACTCTATTATAAAAAGCAAGCCAAATTTCTGTTGGCCTGAAAATTTTTTGGAGGAGCGTTCATGAAAATGAAGTTAAAAGGGGCATTGATTTCCACCGCATTAGCCCTCGGTGTTGCTGCTGTTTCACCCGCTTTTGCTGCTTGGGAGCCAACTAAGCCAGTTGAGTTCATCATTCCTGCCGGTCCCGGTGGTGGTGCTGACCAAATGGCCCGCATGATTCAGGGCATCATCACTAAAAATAACCTGATGAAACAAGCGATGATTCCGGTCAACAAATCAGCTGGTGCCGGTGCTGAAGGTTTCTTGGCAATGAAAGAAGCGAAGGGCGATCCTAATAAAATTGTGATTACCCTGTCTAATTTATTCACTACGCCCTTAGCTACAGGTGTGCCGTTTAACTGGAAAGACATTACACCAGTGGCAATGTTGGCACTTGACCAGTTTGTGTTGTGGGATAACGCTGAAAAGCCTTACAAAACTGCTAAGGAATACATCGACGCAGCTAAAGCAGCCGGCCCTGGTAAGTTCAAGATGGGTGGAACTGGCTCTAAGCAAGAAGATCAAATCATTACTGTTGCATTAGAAAAAGCGTCTGGCGCTAAGTTCACCTACATCCCATTTAAAGGGGGCGGTGACGTTGCAGTTCAATTGGTGGGCAACCACATTGATTCTTCTGTAAATAATCCAATTGAGGCAGTTGCTCAATGGCGTGCCGGAAAACTACGCGCATTGTGCGTATTTGACGACACACGTATGCCTTACAAGGAAAAGATTACGCCAACCATGTCTTGGTATGACGTGCCAACTTGCAAAGAGGCTGGTGTCTCCACAGACTATACGATGCTCCGCGGAATCTTTATGGCTCCAGGCGTGACCCAAGAGCAGGTTGATTACTATGTCAACTTGTTTAAGAAAGTCATTCAGACACCAGAGTGGAAAAAATTCATGGCTGATGGTGCCTTTAACCAAACGTTCATGACTGGTAAAGAGTTCGGAAACTGGCTTACGCTAAACGAAGCGCTGCATAAGCAGTTGATGACTGAGGCTGGATTCTTAGCGAAGTAATCAGTAGTGAAATCTAATAGGGCTTCCGTGCGGAGGTCCTATTTTTATTAGTAGCATCAGTAATGAAGTGAATGAGATTTAATCAACCCTTTTTAGTGAATCAATGAATGTCTGAAAATACAAATAGCCCCAACTCAGAGTCCGCCATCAGCGTACGCGCCATGGACATCATCACCGCGCTGCTTTTTATTATTCTCGGCCTGGTAGTCATGACGGGAAGTATGAAGTTAGGAGCATCCTGGGGTAGCGATGGCCCCGAAGCTGGTTACTTCCCTTTTTATATCAGCTTGATATTTATCCTCTCTAGTTCAATCACGCTTTATCAGGCTGTAGTGGTTGATAAGAAGAAAAAAACGGAGTCCTTTGTTGATAAAGAACCTTTAAAGCAAGTTTTGGCAGTGTTGCTTCCCGCCATTGTCTTTGTTTTGGGTGTGCAACTCATCGGTATTTATGTTTCCTCACTTATTTATATTGCCGTATTCATGGTTTGGTTGGGAAAATACCCTATTTGGAAGGCTGTCGCTGTTTCATTAGGTGTGACTATTGCCCTTTACCTCATGTTTGAATACTGGTTTCAGGTTCCGTTACCACATGGCTCGTGGATCAATCCACTCGAGTTTATTGGCGTGAACTAAAAAATATAACTACTAAAAAGATTAGAAAAAAAGGAGTTCCAGTTGGAAGAAATTAATGCTCTATTCGGCGGCTTTGCCGTCGCAATGACACCGTTTAACTTGCTGCTCATGCTTGTCGGGGTCACTCTCGGTGTGATTATTGGTGTGTTGCCAGGTCTAGGTGGCGCGAACGGAATTGCCATTCTGTTGCCGTTGACTTTCACGATGCCACCAACCTCAGCGATCATTATGCTTTCCTGTATTTACTGGGGCGCATTATTTGGCGGCGCGATTACTTCCATTTTGTTTAACATTCCAGGCGAGCCTTGGTCGGTTGCGACAACTTTTGATGGTTATCCAATGGCGCGTAATGGTAAGGCTGGCGAGGCATTGACTGCTGCGTTTACTTCATCGTTTGTTGGTGCGTTCTTCGCGATCGTCATGATTACCTTCTTGGCCCCATTAGTGGCGAAGTTTGCGTTGCAGTTCGGGCCGCCAGAGTTCTTCTCGGTCTACCTGCTGACCTTCTGTAGCTTCGTGGGTATGAATAAGGGCTCTCCATTCAAGACCATTTCAGCCATGATGCTGGGCTTTGCCTTGGCAACGGTTGGTATGGATACGGTTACCGGTCAGCTCCGTTTGACTTTTGGGCAGCCAGAGTTAATGCGCGGTTTTGACTTCTTAATCGCTGTAATCGGTTTATTCGGTATTGGTGAAATTCTGCTATCCATGGAAGAGGGTCTGGCATTTAAGGGTGCCGCTGCTAAGATTCGTCGCCAGGTTGTACTTGAGACATGGGCAAAGCTTCCAAAGTACTGGGCAACAACATTGCGTAGCTGCTTGATTGGTTGCTGGATGGGCATCACCCCTGGTGGCGCTACTCCTGCATCTTTCATGGCTTATGGTGTCGCAAAGCGGGTATCTAAGGATGGTGAAAACTTTGGTAAGGGCGAGATGGAGGGTATTGTTGCTCCAGAAACTGCAGCCCATGCTGCTGGTACCGCTGCTTTGTTACCGATGCTGTCTTTAGGTATTCCAGGTTCACCAACCGCTGCAGTATTGCTGGGTGGTTTATTGATCTGGGGCTTACAACCTGGCCCATTGCTCTTCGTTGAGAAGCCAGACTTTGTTTGGGGACTTATTGCCAGTATGTATTTAGGTAACCTAGCTGGCCTGTTCGTAGTGCTTACTTGCGTGCCATTGTTTGCTTCTATTTTGAGAATTCCGTTCTCGATCATTGCGCCAGTCATTTTGGTCATATGTGCTGTTGGTGCGTATACCGTCCACAATGCTACTTTTGACGTTTGGTTGATGTTAGGTTTTGGTGTGATGGGTTATGTCTTTAAAAAGCTCGACTATCCAATGGCGCCAATGGTCTTGGCCTTAGTATTGGGCGATCGTGCAGAGGACTCATTCCGTCAGTCAATGCTGATCTCTCAAGGTAGTTTGGATGTATTTTTCTCCAACTACCTAGTAAGTGGAATCACTGCTTTGGCCCTATTGCTGCTCTTCTGGCCAATTATTGGCAAGGTGATTAGCAAGAAAAAGCCCGCAACTGCTTAACTTGCTGGTAGGCCACAGTAAAGAGAAGGGGGCGTAAGCCCCCTTTCTTATTCGGGGGCAGCCTCTAGAAGTCGGCTAAAATTTACCTAGAATGAATTTCCCCAAACACCGCTTGGTTCACTGGCTTGCTGCCCTTGCAGTACTGATCAGCGCACTTGCTCCAGCAATTTCTCAGGCAGTTTCAGTTAGCAAGCATGGTCAAGGCTTTGCGATGGAGATTTGTTCGGCAGAAGGGAATCAACTGCAGATCGATATCAGAGCAAATGCAGATTCTCCAACCGATTTTCAAGACACGAGTAGACCTTGCCCTTACTGTTTTGTTCAGGGTGCTGTTACACCCGGATTGAATACCAGCCTGACATTTCAGGCGCCGCAAAGTTTTGCGTTCCTACCGCAGCTGTTTTATCAGTCACCTCAGCCTCTAACTATCTGGCTAATGCCGCCCTCTGCCGCACCTCCTTCACAGGCCTAAGTAATTAGGTCCATGGCCTCGCTATGAAAACGGCAGATGAATTGCCCTGTGTTGTGTAGATTATGTGGTTCTAAGACAATTAGTTAGTAAAAGCCTCTATGTCGTTTTGATTTTCAAAAGTAGTTCACTATCATTTTTTTAAAGGATTTTTATGAAAAAGTATTCATTAATTTATTTAGCCCTAGCCATGACTATGGGCTATGGCACTGCGGCGCTTGCTCAAAACGCAAAAGTAGGGAATTTACAAATTGAGCATGCCTATACCCGTGCAACGGTTTCAGGCCAGCAAGTAGCAGGTGGATTTTTTAAGATTGAAAACAAGGGCGCAGTAGATCAATTAGTTTCTGTAACCTCACCGGTTGCTGGTGAAGTCCAGTTACATGAAATGGCCATGGAAGGCAACGTGATGAAAATGCGTCAAGTAAAAGATATCCCTATTCCAGCAGGTGGCTCTGTTGAGCTAAAGCCAGGTGGCCTGCATTTAATGTTCATGAATATAAAGGCTCCATTAGCTGCGGGTGAGATGGTTCCAGTAAAACTCAGATTTGCTAAAGCCGGTGAAGTTGAGGTGAAAATGCCAGTCAATGCTGTGGGCGGAGCTATGAAGCACTAATGTTTTTATCTCCACCCTTGGCTTATGGACTTTGAGGGTTGGCATAAAAAAATCCCTCAGTTTTTGACTGAGGGATTTTTGTTTTGGGTTGAGCGGTTTAATCTAAGTTCAAGTCCGTTACTGCGCCCTTACTGGCAGAGCTCGCAAGGCGCGCATATTTCGCTAACAAACCGCGAGTATAGCGAGGCTTGGGTTGTACCCAAGCAACGCGACGTTGAGCGATCTCTTCATCGCTTACATTGAGCTGAATTAGCAGCTTGTGCGCATCAATGGTTACTGAGTCGCCTTCATGGATGAGGGCGATCGTACCACCTACAAATGCCTCGGGTGCAACATGACCAACAACCATGCCCCAAGTGCCACCAGAGAACCGTCCATCGGTAATAAGGCCGACAGACTCCCCTAAGCCTTGCCCTACTAGAGCAGCTGTCGGAGCAAGCATTTCACGCATACCGGGGCCACCTTTAGGGCCTTCGTAGCGAATGACCATGACATCACCATCTTTGATCTTTTGCGCCATGATGGCTGCCATTGCATCATCCTCAGAATCAAATACACGGGCAGGGCCGGTAATCGATGGATTTTTCAAGCCAGTAATTTTAGCTACGCAACCCTCAGGCGAAATATTGCCCTTCAGGATAGCTAAGTGACCTTGTTTATACATTGGGTTGTCTAAAGTACGAATCACCTTTTGATCCGCGCGGGGGACGGAAGGAATATCTTTCAAGGTCTCTGCGATGGTTTTACCGGTGATGGTGATGCAGTCGCCATGGAGTAGTCCGCCATCCAGCAATATCTTCATGATCTGGGGAATGCCCCCCGCTTGATGCAGATCAGTAGCTAAGTAATTGCCGGAAGGTTTCATATCCGCAATGACTGGCACTCGCTGACGAATGCGCTCAAAGTCATCAATTGTCCAATCAATTTCTGCTGCACTAGTGATGGCTAAGTAATGGAGAACGGCATTGGTAGAGCCACCCACTGCCATAATGACGCTTACTGCATTCTCAATCGATTTTTTGGTGATGATGTCGCGTGGGCGTAAGTTATTTTTAATAGCTTCTACCAACACTAGGGCTGAATCATGTGCGCTAGCAACTTTCTCTGCATCTACGTTAGACATGGTTGAAGAGTAAGGCAAGCTCATGCCAAGGGCCTCAAAAGAAGAGCTCATGGTATTGGCGGTGTACATACCACCGCAAGAGCCGCTTCCTGGGCAAGCGTTTTGTTCTACGCCCTTAAGGTCCTGCTCTGTCATACGGCCAGAAGTAAACTCACCAACCGCTTCAAATGCAGAAACAATATTGAGCTCCTTGCCTTTGTAATGGCCGGGTTGAATAGTGCCGCCATAAACGTAAATACTAGGCACATTGGTGCGTGCCATAGCCATCATGCCGCCTGGCATATTTTTATCGCAACCACCGATAACAAGAACACCGTCTTGCCACAGGCCGTTGACACAAGTTTCAATGCTGTCTGCAATAACTTCTCGTGATACGAGTGAGTATTTCATACCCTCGGTACCCATGCCGATACCATCGGATACAGTTGGAACACCGAATAATTGCGCTTTTGCTCCAGCCGCTTCAAGAGCACTTACTGCCGCATCTGCTAGTTTCTGAAGTCCACTATTGCAAGGGGTAATCGTGGCGTGACCATTCGCTACACCCACCATCGGTTTAGAAAAGTCCTTATCTTCATACCCCATTGCGTAATACATAGAGCGATTAGGAGCACGTGCAACCCCTTCGGTGACATTGCGAGAGCGTTCGTTGAGGCGTTTCATGCGAGTGTGGACTCCAAAAAAGAATGATTTGAAAAGCTCTATTGTGCCGTGAGATGGTGGAGGATGCCTATTTTGTGACATGCCTCCACTTATTTAATATTGCGGTGCAATAAATAGAAATTGGTATTGGGGTGGGTGCAGATTTTTCTTAGATCTTTGAATTTACTTGGGCTCAATATGGCCCACTCAGGACCACTCAGGCCAGCCCAGCCCAGCTTCGATCGATTTTTTTGAGAACAACCCTGCTTTTAAACTGCAGACTCGTTGGTTTCGCCAGTACGAATCCGAATTGCTTGCTCAATTGGGCTGACAAAAATCTTGCCATCACCAATCTTGCCAGTGTGGGCTGATTTAACAATGGCCTCGATCACAGCATCAACACGATCCGTTGCCACTACTACCTCGACTTTTACCTTAGGCAAAAAGTCGACTACATACTCGGCGCCACGATATAACTCAGTGTGCCCCTTTTGACGCCCAAATCCCTTAACCTCGGTAACAGTGAGTCCGGTAACACCCAGATCACCAAGAGCCTCGCGAACTTCATCTAGCTTGAATGGTTTGATGACGCAGGTGATGAGTTTCATGGCTTTCTTTCAATGTGGTAATAAAAACAATCATACCGATAAATTCATCGGGTGGTTTATGTGTCACTTTAAGAACCTCGGTAGGCGCCTCTAGGCCCTAAATTTTGAAGTGATGGGATAGCGCCAGTCGCGTCCAAATGCACGGGTGGTAACTCGCACGCCTGGGGGTGCCTGACGACGCTTATATTCATTAAGTTTGATGAGGCGAGTAACCTTTTCAACGCTTTCCATATCAAAACCAGCCTCAACAATTTGGGCAATAGATTGATTTTGTTCCATATATCGCTCCACAATACCGTCCAGAACTTCATACGAAGGCAGGCTGTCTTGGTCTGTTTGATCTGACCGTAATTCTGCAGAGGGTGCACGGGTCAAAATCCGCTCTGGGATAACGGGGCTAAGACTATTGCGATAGGCGCATAGCCGGTATACCAAGGTCTTGGCGATATCTTTGATGACCGCAAATCCACCGGCCATGTCCCCATATAGGGTGCAGTAACCGACAGCCATTTCACTTTTGTTGCCGGTAGTTAATACTAGGCGACCTGTTTTATTTGAGAGTGCCATCAATAAGGTACCCCGCACACGCGCTTGAATATTTTCTTCGGTTGCGTCTACCGCTAAACCTTTGAATTGTTCTGCTAAAGCTGTTTCTAGTGCATCGACTGGCGCACTGATCGGAATTTCGTCGTATTGGACATCTAAATTTTTTGCCATTTCTCTTGCGTCAATCCAGGAGATATCAGCGGTATATCGCGAAGCCATCATGACGGTGCGAACCTGATCCGCCCCTAAGGCATCTACAGCGATAGCCAGAACCAGAGCAGAGTCAACGCCCCCTGAGAGACCGATGATCACTCCTGAAAAGCCATTCTTTCGAACATAGTCACGCACACCTAGCACTAAGGCGTGATAAGCCTGAGACTCAACACTTGATGGTAAAACTAACAACCCTTTTTCCAAATCACCCGACTTGCTGATACCAACAAAACCCAGATCTGTTTCGAACTGTGGCATAGACATCACTAGCTCGCCAATGTTGTTTAGAGCAAACGATCCACCGTCAAACACTAGTTCATCTTGACCACCCACGGCGTTGACATACACCAGCGGCATTTTCGTAGTGGCAATATGCTGACGCAAAACCTCGATGCGGAGCACTTCTTTTTGTAGGTGGTATGGTGAGGCGTTGAGTACCAACAATATCTCTGCACCTGCTGCATGTGCTTGTAAGGCAGGGCCGGTATGCCAAGCATCTTCACAAAGGATGAGTCCGAATTTAATGCCAGCAGCTTCAAATACGCAGGCTGTATTGCCTGCGACAAAATACCGTACCTCATCAAAGACCTCGTGATTTGGTAGCTCTTGCTTGGCATAGGCTGCAATGACCTGACCATCACGCAAAACAGAGGCGTAGTTTTGTAGTCCGACAGGCGTCATTTTTGGGTGACCAACAATGACTGTCAGACCGGGGAATTGTTTGAGTTCAAGTATGAGTTTATTGAGCTCGATTGCAGTAGCTTTAATAAAAGCTGGGCGCAGCAACAAATCTTCAGGAGGGTAGCCCGTGAGGGATAGCTCGGGCGTTAGTACTATGGAAGCACTTTTTGCATACGCCTCAGAGGCTGCTTGCAAAATAAGCTGAGCATTGCCAGGCAAATCACCCAATAGAGGGTTGATCTGCGCTAGGGCAATAGTGGGTGAGGTCAATGTGGGTAACTCAAAGATTATTTTTGTGACTTCGCATAACCTTCAATACCTTCAAGAATTTCTTTATGAGCATCAGCTACACCACTCCAACCTTTTACCTTGACCCACTTACCCTTTTCGAGGTCTTTATAGTGCTCAAAGAAATGCTGAATCTGATTGAGTTGCAATTCGTGTAAGTCTTCGGGCTTTTGCAAATGCTTATAAATAGGCAAAATTTTATCTTCAGGAACAGCTAATAATTTAGCATCCTGGCCACCTTCATCTTCCATCAGCAAAACACCAATAGCACGGCAACTGATTACCGAACCTGGGAAGAGTGGGAACGGTGTCATCACCAGAACATCAACAGGATCGCCGTCACCAGCGATGGTTTGTGGGATGTAACCATAGTTGCATGGATAGTGCATGGCTGTACCCATAAAGCGATCTACGAAGAGTGCGCCGCTTTCCTTATCCACTTCGTACTTTACTGGATCTGCATTCATTGGGATCTCAATAATGACGTTAAAACTTTCGGGGATTTTCTTGCCTGGGCTGACTTTGTCGTAACTCATGAATACTCCAATTGGTGATTAATATATATTTTGATTAAAACCAAAATAATAGGGTGTGGCGAATAAAAAATAAATACTAAATCTAATCAGGTTTTATTTTAAGGCTCTAGGCCAAAGTTTCTAAATAACGCTGAGCATCAAGTGCTGCCATACAGCCCGTACCTGCACTAGTAATGGCCTGACGATAAATATGATCCTGTACGTCACCCGCTGCAAATATGCCGGGAATATTGGTTGCTGTAGCGTTACCTTCTAAACCAGAGTGGGTTTTGATGTAACCATTGTTCATCTCTAATTGACCAATGAACAACTCAGTATTGGGCTTATGACCAATCGCAATAAAGGCGCCCATGACGGCAATCTCTTCAGTGCTGCCATCTTGGTTTTTAATGCGTACGCCAGTGACACCTTTTTCGTCACCAAGAACTTCATCTAAGGTCGCATTGAGTTTGAGCTCTACTTTACCTTCGGCTACCTTAGCCATAAGGCGGTCATTCAAAATAGGCTCTGCACGAAATTTATCGCGACGATGAATCACGGTTACTTTTTTAGCGATGCCTGTGAGGTAGAGCGCTTCCTCTACTGCAGTATTGCCACCGCCGACTACGCATACGTCTTGGTTGCGATAGAAAAAACCATCGCAGGTAGCGCAACCAGATACACCGCGCCCCATAAAAGCTTCTTCACTAGGTAAGCCAAGGTACTGAGCAGAAGCCCCAGTAGAAATAATGAGGGCATCACAGGTATAGGTGCCAGAATCGCCTACTAGACGAATGGGCTTTTCAGTTAAAGCAGCTGTATGAATGTGATCAAAAATGATTTCAGTATTAAAGCGCTCAGCATGCTTTAAAAAACGTTCCATCAAATCAGGGCCTTGAACGCCATCTGGATCCGCAGGCCAATTTTCTACATCGGTTGTTGTCATCAACTGACCGCCTTGGGCAATACCAGTGACGAGGGTAGGGCTCAAATTGGCACGGGCAGCATAAACTGCTGCTGTATAACCGGCAGGGCCAGAACCGAGGATGAGAACTTTGGAGTGTTTTGGGATATTTGTATTCATATTCAAATTATAGGATTGCTTGATTACAATCGGTAGAACATGGTCAGAACTGTATATCCCAAGTCTAAAGCTCCCTTGAGTCCAGAGCCCCCCGAGAATCTGGGGCAAGGTAGGCTGCCCCGCCTCCTCCTGGAGGCCCGCTGGTTTATCTCTTGCGCCCTATGTTTGGGGTTATTAGCCATTCTAGTGACCTATTCCAAGGCTGACCCGGCCTGGTCTCACGCTAGTTTTGAGGTGCCCAAGAACCTGGGAGGGCGTTTTGGAGCCTATATCGCTGATTTAATGCTCTATATCTTCGGAATTTCGGCCTTTTGGTGGGTAGTACTATTCGGGCGTCGTGTTCTCAGTGGTTGGCGTGAACTGTGGAGTATTTCCCTTCCAGTCGATCCGGAGGCTAAACCAGGCTCTTTATTAGTTCGTTGGCTCGGCTTTGGGCTTACTTTATTAAGCAGTATGGGTCTAGAGTCTATTCGGCTGCATTCGTTGGGCTTAGAGCTCCCTAGGCCTCCTGGCGGTATTTTGGGGGAGCTGATTGGGGATCCCCTCCAAATGACGATGGGATTTACCGGCGCCACCCTGGTTTTGCTGTTTGGTTTGTGTGCTGGACTTTCTTTATTTCTGCATTTTTCATGGCTCGACATCGCAGAAAAAGTAGGGCGTTCTATTGAATTAGCTATTCAGTATGTCCGTGAGCGTCGCGATAGCGAGGAGGATCGTAAGTTAGGCGAGGTTGCAGCAGAGGAGCGCGAGGAATTTGTAGAAGAATTTAGGGGTAGGGTAGAAATTGCTAAGCCTATTCAGATTGTGCGTCCTGCGACCGAGATTGTGAAAAGCGCACGAGTAGAGCGTGAAAAGCAGCAACCCCTCTTTGTGGATATTCCTGACTCAGAATTGCCCCCCTTAGCTTTGCTCGATACAGTACCAGAGGCTAAGGAAACTATTTCTGCAGAAGTGCTGGAATTTACTTCGCGTTTAATTGAGCGAAAGTTAGCGGAATTTAATGTAGCCGTGAAGGTAATTGCCGCTTATCCGGGTCCAGTAGTTACCCGTTATGAGATTGATCCAGCAGTTGGCGTGAAGGGGAGTCAAATTGTCAACCTAGCCCGTGATTTGGCGCGCTCACTCGGCGTTGTGAGTATGCGGGTCGTGGAAACCATTCCTGGGAAAACTTGCATGGCCCTAGAGTTGCCAAACCCCAGTCGCCAATCAGTGTATCTCTCTGAGATTCTGAGTTCACAGGTTTACAACGACAGTCACTCACTTTTAACGTTGGCATTGGGTAAAGATATCTCAGGCAGCCCAATGGTTGCTGACCTAGCCAAGATGCCACATTGCTTGGTCGCTGGTACTACTGGAGCAGGTAAATCTGTTGGTATTAATGCCATGATTTTGTCGATACTGTTTAAAGCGAAGCCTGATGAAGTCCGCTTAATCATGATTGACCCCAAGATGCTAGAGATGGCTATGTATGACCAGATTCCACATCTCTTATGCCCAGTCGTAACAGACATGAAGCAGGCTTATAACGCCCTCAATTGGGCTGTGAATGAGATGGAGCGTCGCTATAAGTTGATGAGTAAGTTTGGTGTTCGTAATCTAGCGGGTTTCAATAAGAAAATACTAGAGGCTGAAGAAAAGGGTGAAAAACTGACCAATCCCTTTAGCTTAACCCCGGATGATCCAGAGCCTATTTATAAAGCGCCAGTGATTGTGATTGTGATTGATGAGTTGGCCGATCTCATGATGGTTCAGGGTAAGAAAATCGAGGAGTTGATTGCTCGTATTGCTCAAAAGGCGCGTGCAGCCGGTATTCATTTAGTGTTGGCAACGCAGCGTCCGAGTGTGGATGTGATTACGGGATTGATCAAGGCAAATGTACCAACCCGTATTTCTTTCCAAGTTAGCAGCAAGATTGATAGTCGTACCATCTTGGATCAGCAGGGCGCTGAAGCACTACTTGGTATGGGTGATATGTTGTACATGGCACCAGGTACAGGCTTGCCGGTGCGTGTGCATGGCGCATTTGTTTCTGATGATGAGGTACATCGCGTAGTCGAGTGGCTTAAAGAAAAAGGCGAGGCCAATTACATTGAAGGCGTTCTTGAGGGTGCCGATGAATCAACCATTGATGCATTAACTGGCGAGGGCGGTGGCGAAGCAGATCCTTTATACGATCAAGCAGTTGCTATTGTTTTGGACAATAAACGTCCTTCGATTTCTTTGGTACAGCGTCACTTGCGGATCGGTTACAACCGCGCAGCACGCCTATTGGAGGATATGGAAAAAGCAGGGCTTGTTTCTAAAATGGGTAATGGCGGTAATCGAGAAATTCTTCACCGAGCATCTGAATAAGATGAGATTAGTGATGATCGCAAGGATGGTCCGTAAATTTGTATCCGCTTTCACCATCGGTATCTGTATTCAGGTGGCTGCAATCCCAATCAATCATGCTATGGCCGCCGATGTGCAAACCGGTGTTGAGCAATTGCGCCAGTTTGTGCGCAATTCAAAGACAGCCGAAGGGGATTTTGTGCAGCAACAATTGCGCGCTCCAAAAGCTGGCGAGTCGCAAGATAAGGGCTTGAAAGTTGTTCGTCAAACACAGGGGCGCTTTATTTTTCAGCGGCCAGGGCGTTTTGTCTGGGATACCCAAAAGCCATATGAGCAAAAATTGATTGCCGATGGTAAACAGCTGATCCTATGGGATAAAGATTTAAATCAAGCTACCTTTAGACCTGCGGGTCAAGCTCTTGCTACTACACCAGCCGCCATTCTTTTTGGAGAGACTTCCTTAGATCAGCACTTTGATTTAATGGAGGGCGAAAGTCGTTTGGGTATGCAATGGGTTTCGCTGTCACCCAAGAAAAGCCCGACTGCCAAGGGTGGGAGTGACATGCCCTACACCAAGATTGCGATTGGTATGAGCAATGGATTACCAAAAGCATTGGAGCTGATAGATGGGCTGGGCAGTATTGTTTTGGTAACTTTGGATAAGATCCAATTAAATATTGATTTACCGGCTAACCGATTTAATTTCGTACCACCCCAAGGCGCAGAGGTTTTACGCCTGAACTAAAAATAGCTGATAAAAATCGGATTAGTAGCTGATAAGCAGCCACAAAGTAGCTGCAGCAAGATATTCCATTGATAAACATTGAATTTGAAAAATTGAGCAAAGCATGATTGATCCACAACTACTTCGTAAAGATATCGTCGCAGTACAGGCGCGCTTAGCTACTCGTAAATTTCAATTGGATGTTGAGAAATTTAATGCCTTGGAGGCCGAGCGAAAATTACTTCAAACTCGCACAGAAGAGTTGCAAGCCAAGCGTAATCAACTGTCTAAAGCAATTGGGATGAAAAAAGGGAAGGGCGAGGATGCTGCTACTGAAATGGCAGAAGCGACCCAAATTAATAGTGATATGGAGTCTGGGGCCGCACGCTTAACTATTTTGCAAGTGGAGATCGCTGACTTTTTAATGGAGATCCCCAATTTACCTGATGAATCTGTGCCAGTAGGGAAGGATGAGGCCGACAATATCGAAGTCAAGCGATGGGGCGCAATGCCTCAATTTGATTTTGAGGTAAAGGACCACGTTGACCTTGGTGCCCCGTTAGGATTAGATTTTGAGTCAGCAGCAAAAATCAGCGGGTCACGCTTTGTTGTTCTTAAGGGGTCTATGGCCAGACTGCATCGAGCGCTGGCACAGTTCATGCTTGATATGCACACAACACAGCATGACTACCAAGAGATTTATGCGCCCTATATTGTGAATGCTGCATCCATGCGTGGCACAGGGCAGCTGCCCAAGTTTGAAGAAGACCTCTTTAAAGTTCCCCGTCAAATGGGTGGTGAGGGTGATGCTGGTGAACCTCGTGTTGAGAATTTCTATCTTATTCCAACAGCTGAAGTGCCAGTCACGAACCTAGTACGGGACGAGATTGTGAATGCCGATCAGCTGCCATTAAAGTTTGTTGCGCACACCCCATGCTTTCGTTCTGAGGCGGGTAGTTATGGGCGCGATATTCGCGGCATGATTCGTCAGCATCAGTTTGATAAGGTGGAGTTAGTGCAGATCAGCAAGCCGGAGTCTTCAATGCAGGCCCTGGAAGATCTCACAGCGCATGCTGAAAGAATTCTGGAGCTGCTGGAGTTACCTTATAGAAAAGTACTTCTGTGTACTGGCGATATGGGGTTTGGCAGTGTCAAGACCTATGACTTGGAGGTATGGATCCCTTCGCAAAATGCCTATCGAGAAATTAGCTCTTGCTCGAGTATGGGTGATTTTCAGGCGCGACGGATGCAGGCGAGATTTAAAGTGGGGCAAGGAAAGCCGGAGCTGGTACACACCTTAAATGGTTCAGGCTTAGCGGTTGGTAGGACGGGCGTTGCTTTGCTAGAAAACTTCCAGCAGGCAGACGGCAGTATTCGGATACCTAAAGTGTTGCAATCCTACATGGGCGGGTTAGAGGTTCTTAAGCCGGGCTAACTAAGCGAGCGGGCCATTGCAAATAAGTGGGTTGAACCAATAATTGCCTTACGCCAACCCCTCTTACAAGTTAGGGGCGGTTGTTATGAATGGCTATAATCCTTTTACGGTTCGGAGAGGTGGCAGAGTGGTCGAATGTACCTGACTCGAAATCAGGCGTACTGTCAAAGGTACCGTGGGTTCGAATCCCACCCTCTCCGCCATAAAGTCTTTAAGTCCTTGATTAATATAGGTATTTTCCATAAAGTCCCGCCAGCAGCGGGGCTTTTGCATTTCAAATTCTCTCTGCGTTTGCCTTAGCCCGTATTTTTAGCCTCATTCCTAGCTTTCTCTCAGAACGTCTTTTTGACGGTTTACTTAGGTTGTTTGCAGCTGCAAACAAGGCCTGATTTCATCGCAAAATGTACGATGTGCCACAAATAAATTGAGTAGGATTTAAGCGTCTATCTTGCGCAAATTGCGCGAGTTAATTTGATTGCGTTTTTGACTCTTTGAGTAAAGTTTCCCAGTCATCAGGTGGATGACCTTTCCCTAGCATTTTGGAAAATACACGATAGGCATCATCCTTGCTTTCGTAAGCACGTTTAGTATTTTCATCATTCACCCAGACATATACGATGATCTTGCTTGCTTCGTGATATCGAAAGAACAATCGATATTGTGCGAAGAATTTCGCTCTTAACCAGTGCTTATGATCCTCACCAAGTGTATTGCCTTGCCGATATACCGGTAGTGTTGGATCTTGTGGAATGACTTCGTATGCCAGTTTAAGAATGGCAGCCAATCGTTTGGCCGCATTTTTATTTTGATATGTTGCAGGATTCTTTTCTTTAAGCGAGGCGACTTCATTCGTTAGGACTTGAACTTGATCCAGAAACAAAGGGTGCGCAAAGATGCTCCAGCCTGCAATGATCAGAGGTGATGGCTTTGTAGAAATGATTAAGCCTCATCATCTGGTAGGGGGGCCTCTAAATCAAACTGCACCTTGCCTACCAACAATTGCAGGCGTTCAACCCAGGCGCTATCGAGTGCTTGTAAGCGCTCGGGATGGGTGGTCAGATCATGGGATAAAAAATGGAGGAAGTGGCCCAATACTGGATCGTCAGACTTAGTCTCTTGCCCGCGACTCAACAGCACCTCTCCGTTGTCCAAAATGGCGTAATGCACCTTATCGCGCTTGCCCAGTTTTAATGCCTGACGAATAGGCTCGGGGACAGTCGTTTGATAGCGATCGGTTAGGGTAGATTCAGTTTCAAGTACGGCGGTAGGCATCATTTGGCTCCCGGAAAAAGTGAGAGAGGTATTCATAAGGTAAATGGTAATGCAATTGCATTACCAAGTCAATACCTGTCTACGGGAGAGAATTTGTGATTGTGAAAATATCCATAAGCTATTGTTTTTAAACAATAAAATTTGACTATGTAGGCATTAGGAGCTATAATGTAAAGGTGGGAATCTAGCTCGATACTGCGGGTTCGCGTCGTGATTGCTCCGCCAAGTAGTCTTAGTAATTTGCCTCTCAGCGCAAAATACCGCAGGAGCCCCGCCAACAGCGGGGCTTTTGCATTTCTAAATCTCTCTACGGTTGGTTTAATCCTATATTTTTGCCTCATTCCCAGCTTTCTCTCAGAACGTCTTTTTGACGGTTCACTTAGGGCTGGCTTTGGGCTAATTGATGCCCAGTATCTTGCGCTGCTCATCCCAATCATGAGGTAGTGGAAGTAATTGTTTTAAGGAGTTAGCTGTAAGTGTATGGGGTTGCTGGCCATTTAAGATTGCTCTGACAATATCTGGAGCCAAGAAGGCGCGATGGATAGTGTTGGTGATGTAAGGCGTTGTTACACGCTCAGCTTTTGCAATCTCTGCGAGAGATTTAGCTTTTCCAGAGGTCAGTTGTTCTAACCAAGCTTGCCCCTTTTGAATCGATGCCACTAATACTGCATCTGCTGACTGTCTCTGAGATTGGTTACCCACTAATAATTTCATACCAAATCCGCAGCGCTCAATCTTGGCTTGGGTGGTGATAATCAGTTCGGATGCTTTAGTGGTCACTTTATTAGTCATATGATTCGGTTCCTCCTTAAGAAGAACATGTGGCTTGATTGTTATTTGGATTTCATCTGGAAGCACTCTGACTCCACTTGCCAATCGATGAATCAATTCATAACGCTCTTTACCTTCTTGCTTGACCAATTCAAGATGCTCATGGATGGATCGAATGAGTGTCTGAACTTGGTTTGACTCTGGCTGCAAAAAATCTAAGATACTGGTCTCATCAGTAAGCCAATTTTGCAGTTGATTGATCACTAAGGTTTCAAGTTCTTGAGCTGGGATGCGAATACCCTCTGGAGCTGCTTGTCTGCAATTGGTGATCAAGGGCTCCGATACATAGTAACGATAGCGCTTACTTTTCTTTTGGCTATGTGATGGCACGAGCCGGTGGCCTTGCTCATCTACTACTAGACCTAAGAGCAAACTATCGGATGGCGCTGATTTACGCTTGTACTCACTTTGGCGATTGCTAAGCAACTGTTCTTGAGTGGCATCCCAAGTCCCCATGTCAATAATGGCTGGATGTTGACCTTCATAAATCTTGTCAATGTGAGCAATCTTGCCAATGTAGACGGGGTTGGTCAGAATTTTATAGAAATGCCCGCGGGAGAACGCTTTGCCTCCAAAGGTGCGTTCAGTAGAGGTGATACGTAGTGGGGTGGTGATCCCCTGGGCATCTAATTCGTATTTAAGGGTGCGAACATTTTTAAGAATCAGATACCGATCGTAAATATGGCGTACTAAATTAGCCTGCTCTTCATGAATAGCTAAAGTGCGATCTTTGGCCACATAACCCATATGCGGAGTACCACCCATCCACATTCCCTTCGCTTTAGAAGCGGCAATCTTGTCCCGAATGCGCTCACCCGTGACCTCTCTCTCAAACTGCGCAAAGGACAGAAGAACATTGAGCGTTAATCGCCCCATGGAGGACGTAGTATTAAATTGCTGGGTTACGGATACAAAGGAAACCCCCTTGGCATCAAACTGTTCCACAATCTTGGCAAAGTCCGCTAGCGACCTTGTTAGGCGATCGACTTTATAGACAACGACGACTTGTACCTTCTTTTGATCAATGTCTAAAAGAAGTTGCGCCAGACCAGGGCGATCCATATTGCCACCTGAATATCCCCCATCATCATAAAAGGTCGGAATCAGTTTCCAGCCTTCATGCTGCTGACTCTTAATAAAGGCCTCGCACGCTTCTCTTTGGGCATCAAGCGAGTTAAACCCTTGCTCGAGTCCCTCTTCGGAAGATTTACGGGTATAGATGGCGCATCGCAAACTACCCGTATTTATTTTGCTAGCCATCTATTTTTTCAAGCCAAAGAACACGGGTCCTGACCAGGCGGTCCCGGTAATCGCTTTAGCAATCGCCGATAAGCTCTTATAGATTTGATCCTCATGTAAGTACCCATCAGCCAGAACGGTGACTTGATGAGTTTGATCTTTCCAGACCCGAATCAGGCGTGAGCCAATAGCGGGTTGATTGATGGAGATGGGTTTACCGGATTGCAACTGGCGTTTTTCACTACCGGATAATCCTCCCATCGCTTTGGCTTGAATTTGCCAAGCGATGGCACCGCGCAAAATATTTTCTCTAGCAAGGTGTGGGGCAGGCACTTCAAAGAGCACCTGCCATTCTTTAGCCAGTTCTGCGCGGCTCATCGCTTGCAGTTCTTGTAGGGCTGCTTTCATATTTTGGATTGGGTAATTTGATACATATAGATGCCATCTACTGTGTGCCGCACTATATGGAGTCCTAATTTTTTACGTAAGGTTCCGCTGATATACCCCCGGATCGAGTGGGCTTGCCATCCAAGAGTGTGCATTAGCTCCTCTAGGCTTGAGCCTTGAGGCTGGCTCAGTAAATCAATACATTGGGATTGTTTGGTCGGCTTTAGCAAGCGAGGGGGTGTGATTGATGATGGAGCTGAGGATGCCGCTGATGTAACCACTGCCTTCTTAAGAGATTTGGCGGCAACCTTTTTCTGAGGTTGCGCCATCTCAGGAGTGATGACTTTTGGTGTTGGCAGCTTGAGTATTGGTTTGGTAGTTTTTGATAATACAACTCGCATAAAGGCTCCTGGTGTTGATATTTCCCTATTGAAATAACAACACCAGTAACGCTCTGAAGAGCCACAAGATCAAGTCAATTAGCCCCTAAACCCAAACTTATTTACTTGACTTGTAGGTATGGCTATGGACGGTGTTTGAGGTCATAGCAAAGTGCCTTGTTAGTCTTAGTCTGCTAATTTGGCCCATATCATCATGGCGCGATTACCCCTTTGACGCAAGTGCGCTAAAGCTTGCGATGTGGCATCGACTTGATCGTCATAGCGCGTTCCAGGAAAGGTTAAGAGCTCATGCTCAAAGGCTTCTAACCAAGGCGCCTGATTGGGTAAGTACACCAGGCCAGCCTCAAAAAGATCAGACACCGCATGTAGACGCATCACTTTATCGGTACCCGCTGGAGGTACGTAGGGCACAATTTTGTAGCGATACATTTGCTGAAGTTCTTGGATCAAAGAGGTGCCCGAGGATTTATCCTCGATCACAATCGGACGAGGCTCAAATTGCTCTGCTTTTTCAATCACCCGCTTTTTAAGGGTGGGGTAGTCTAGTTTCTCGCGATGGACATCTAAAATATAGTAGTGCTCCTCAATCATCATTACGGTTACGCATACGCTGTAGTCGTTCAGATCACCGGCTTTATGAGCGGTATCCCAGCTTTGGATTGTCATGGATATGCCTTCAGGCAAAGGCTGCTCCTTGTCATAACGCATGATCCAGTTCGATTTAATAATCGATCCACCAACTGGGCTGGGGTTTTGTTGATATTGACTGGAGAAATTGAAGTTTCCAATTCGCGCTTTGGTTGCCTTGAGCATCTCAATTGTTTCACGCTCAGAATGCAAGGGCTCACCTTCCTGGCGTTGCCAAGAGCGGGTACCTAGTAAATCGGTAATCTCAAATAGTTCGTCTTGCTCGGCGATGGCCGGAAGATTGAGTACCGTCCAATTTCCATGTTCTAGCGCATGACCGACTAAATCATCTTGATGTAAGCGCTGCATGATCAAAATAATACAGCCGTTCTTTTTATCGTTTAAGCGACTCAGTAGGGTGTTGTCATACCAATCATTGACAGATTGGCGCCGGGTTTGAGAGAGGGCATCATCGGGTTTCATGGGATCGTCTAAGATAATAAAATCGGCTCCGCGACCAGTTAATACGCCTCCTACGGAAGTAGCCATACGGCCGCCTCCTTTGGTAGTCATAAAGTCATTGACCGCCATCTTTCTAGGATCGAGCCTTGTAGCAAAGAGGGTTTGATAAAAAGTACTTTGCATGAGTTTGCGAGACTCTAGTGCTAGGTTATCGGCTAGGTCTTGACCATACGAGGCGCAGATAATGCGCGCCGAAGGATCATGCGCTAGTAGCCAGGCAGGCATGCAGACCGAAGCGCAGTGGGACTTGAGGTAACGCGGCGGCAAATTAATAATCAGGCGCTTAGTTATACCAGTGCGGCAATTTTCTAAATGCGTCCCAATTAAGTAAATATAGGGCGCCAGTAGCAATTGCGTTTGAGGGTTGAGCTCATAAAAGGCGCGCTCGGTAAAAGTGACAAAGTCATTACGTATGATGGTGCGATATTCTTGTTGCGTTATTTGGATGGTGGTGTCATTCATGAAAAGCCTTTCTTCTCAGGTTCTGCAGTTGGGGTAGGGAGTTGGCCTTGTAAGCGCCGCATTAAGTTTTGCATCACTTGGCGATCTTCTTGTGGAAGGGTTTCAATGACTGAGGGAGCCTTGAGAGCCTCTTGATATTCGTGCTGCTGTGATACGCCTAGTACAAGGTTAGCGGCCCTGTGGTCTCCCGCCATCGCTTTATTGACCATCTGCTTGGCAATTACTTCACCTTTTTTGACTGTTTTGCTTCGCCCGTTTTCATTAATGGTGATAGTAGACTTGAGCTCCTCAACCAAAATAGTTTGTAAGCTGCGCGAACCTGTCGGACGCCCCTTGGGATTGCCGCTCTTACCCTTTTTAAATTGGGTTTTTTTGGGTGGGCTACGATACCCCACGCGGTAGGCAGCATTGTTAACATTGTTAGCATTATTGAATTGATCGGGTTTAGACATGACTTGCTTTCGCTTTGGCTTCCAATGCTTCAGTTACTGCATTAGCTTTCATACGCTCCTCAAAGCGTTTATTTGATGCTGCGTGGATAGCGGCTTGCCCAGTAATTTCTTGCCAGCGGGTAATCGCGAGATCCACGTACGCTGGAGAGAGCTCTACTCCATAGCAAATACGACCCGTGCGCTCACTCGCAAGAAGTGTGGTGCCGCTACCCAAAAAGGGATCGAGAACAAACTCGCCGCGTGCCGAGCAATCCAAAATCGCATCTACAACGAGATTAATCGGCTTAACAGTTGGGTGCATTGCTAAGAGGTCGCCTTCATGACCTTGGCGAGTCAATGTGTTGGCACCTGCGTACTGCCACACATTGGTGCGATAGCGCCCATGTTTGCCCAGCTCGACATTATTGCGGTGAGGACTTTTACCATTTTTAAACACCAAGATAAGCTCATGTTGACTGCGATATAGTGATCCCATGCCGCCTTTATCTTTGACCCAGACGCAGATGTTCTTGAGCTCTGTATAGGCACTCAAGCCTGCCGTATGAATCTCTGGAAGATGACGCCAGTCCATACACACATAATGAATTGAACCTGCTTTGCTATGGCTCGCCAGTAAGTTTAGTGAGCGCTCTAAAAACTGGGTGAATTCACTAGAGCTCATCTCGCCACTGGCCATCGCAAATTCGGGATGTTTGGGCTGAGTGATCTGTGCCATTAACTTTTTGCCATCATCGCTTTGATTGCTTTTATTATTTCGCCTGCCACTCACGTGTCCTTCAATGGGTACATTAAAGGGTGGATCGGTAAAAATGAGACCTGCTTTTTTGCCCGCCATAAGCCTTTCAAATGTGGTTTCTTCTAACGCTGAGCCGCAGATCAGCCGATGCTTACCTAAAAGCCACAGATCGCCTAGCGCACTGACTGGTTTGGTGGGTACTGGCGGGAGTGTATCTTCTGCAGAAGCAGCAGTAAGACTCTCAAAGCCGGAAATATGTAGATCAATCTCTCCCATCGAAAAACCAGTGTCTTCTAGGTTAAAGCTCAAATCCAAATTACTGAGTTCTAAGAAAATTTCCCCTAATAGCGCTTCGTCCCAGGAGGCATTTTCGGTTAGGCGGTTATCGGCAATCGCAAAGGCTTTGGCTTGCTCTTTGGTAAGGTGATCGAGTGTAATGACCGGAATTTGCGGCAGGTCTAAAAGCTTGGCAGCTTCGACTCGGCCGTGGCCGCAAAGTATTTGATGACTGGCATCAATCAGTATAGGGACATTAAAGCCAAAGGCCTGAATGCTTTTGGCAATCTGACGTATCTGCTGTTTGCTATGAATCCGAGCATTGCGCGGATCGGCTTGTAATTCGCTGGGTAATTTAAAGCTGGTGTTTGGTAAAGCGGATTTCATAAAGGCTCCTTTTTTGGGAAATTAAGGAACCTTTGTACGGAAAAAATTAAGCCATGTCTAAAGGAGGTAACCCCCTGTGATTAGGGTGGGGTTTTCTCCTTTTGCTTATGAAACTCTTCTATGGCACGTTTTGCAAAATGCTCGGGGCTACCTTCAACCTCGAGTATTCCAAAGACATCCGTCACCAGCCTTAAAAAATCACTGCTCGCTGGATGCCCTTCTAATATGGAGTCGACCTGAATAGTTGGCGGTTTAGCAGTTAGTTGACGATAGTTGCCAGCCAAACTCTTAGCTAGGTCAAGAGCCCTAAATTTTGCGGGGCGGCCTCCCGTGTTTGGTTGCTGTCCATCATTATTGTCGTGTAGTGATTCCAGGGCGTCATGAATGGTGGCAATCATTTTCTGGCAGGCCGATCGCAGATCACTTCTGGCAGATTTACCAGGAATTGCCAAAATCGTGCTTTGATGAATTTGCGTGAGGTAATGCTCTAAATCGGTAGTTTTGCTCAGCAGGCGTTGTAATTCAACGTTGACTACAGCAGGCTTTTTAATAAAATTATTGGGAAAGGGTAGATGAACAACCCCGCTCATTTGCTGGGCTAAAAATCCAATATATCGATCAAGATATTCGTGGCGCTCGTCCAGTATTGGGAGGCGTGCAAAAGCTTGAGTTAGTTCTAAGATGAGTTGCGTTGAGGATTTTTTGGGGTTCATTGGATGTGTTGATCGTCGTACAGCATAGGTTCTCTTTGTATGATTTCGAGATTGTCA
Organism: Polynucleobacter brandtiae; assembly: GCF_002797575.1. GTDB lineage: Bacteria > Pseudomonadota > Gammaproteobacteria > Burkholderiales > Burkholderiaceae > Polynucleobacter > Polynucleobacter brandtiae. The sequence continues at coordinate 118,574 of NZ_PGTX01000004.1, forward strand.
GGTATTTTCATTAATCTTGATTATGCGAGATTTGAGCTCATGAATAAAATATTCACATGATGAGGATAGTGGTATTTCTGTTGTTGAAAGATTAGCAAGTTTTCGTATTAATCATAGCTCCAAAAAATTAAAAATGACTTATCAAAGAGATCCAAAATAAAATCAGGGTAAAACCATCTGTACTTGGTGTCTCATGTTTTATCGTTATGTCATAACTTACAGGCGCCAACAATCTGGGTTAGTTGACTGAAAATATTTAAAACCATATTTAAGCTTTGCAAATATATCTATTTATGCCCCGAATAAATTAATTTAGCCCGTTAAGAGTCGCATCCTTAGGTTATGTTGTACATAATTAAAACTATGTAGTAACTATTAAGTGCTTGGGTTGCAACGTTAATCAACGAGCATCTTACTCAGTTGGGCTAATTTAACTTCATCGCTGTAAATTTGACATTTTTATCTCCCAGGCAATCTGTATTAAGTTGACTATTTATTTATCTAAAGCAAATATGTGTTTATGAGGAAATAACTAATATTTTCGATTAATCAAATAACCTTAATTTAGATAGGAAAATTTATTATGGATTTATCGGCCGAACCCCCAGAAATTATTCTTGCAGGAGTTTTAAGAAAGATCGATGGCGCCTATTCACCAAATACTTTACGTGCTTATAAGGCTGATTTTCTAGAATTTATTCGATTTTGTAATGAACGAGAGTTGCCGCCTTTGCCGGCAAGCTATGAGGCGCTAGCCTTGTTTATAGACAAAAACGTCGAAAGGGGCTGCAGTGTGAACTTTATTAAGCGCAAAGTTAGTGCAATTGCGTCAATTCATAAATTTTGCCGCTTTTCTAACCCCGCCCATGATGTTGATGTGCAACTCGCATTACGACGCATGGCTAGAAAAAATGGACGACTTAACAAGCAAGCTTACGGTTTAAATAGAAATTTATTTGAAGATTTAATGAATGCAACAGGCGATGATATTCTTGGCAAGCGCGATAGGGCGCTTTTGCAGTTAGGTTATTCCAGTCTATGTCGCCGTCACGAATTAGTGGAGCTATTAGCACAAGACATTAAGCATAACGAAGATGGATCTGTGCTGCTACATCAACGAGCAAGCAAGATGGATACCTTAAGACGGGGCAGATGGATATATCTTCCTCCTGAAGTGTGGGTAGATGTACAGATTTGGCTCGAGGCTGCGCAAATTAAAGAGGGGCCAATTTTGAGGGGTATAAGGCGTGGTGGTCAGGTAATGATGGAAGCTTACGGACCAGGCGCAATTAATCGAACATATAAACGCCTAGCTAGAAAAGCAGGATTTGATGAGGCACTGGTAGCTGAATTAACGAGTCACTCGACTAGGGTTGGGGCTGCGCAAGAGTTATTGAGAACAGGGGCATCACTTTTGCAGGTTATGCAACGTGGTGGCTGGGGCTTACCGCAAAGCGTCCTTAAATATGTGAAAAATGCGGATATGGTTCATGAATACCCCACTTGGCGCAAAAAATACTTTGAAGATTCTGGGCAAGCCTCGCCTATAGAAAAATAGCTCAAGAAGGTTGCATTTTTCCGAAAATAATCCCTCCCTGATGGTATTTTTGTGGCTCGACCCCTTTTTTTGGCTGACTGCACTGATTTTTAACGGTGTTTACCATTTTTTACTTTTAATGAACTTAAAGGTTATTAGGGGTTATTGCTAATGTGGGTAATGGTCTAGCTTACGATGGAGGCGTTCTTTTTTTGAACAAGAAGACTATAAATGTTAGAATTATTTCATGTATAGCCAGTTTTCATTAAAACTACCAAACGGTAGCCAATAAACATGTCCCCTGGAGAGATCCAACTTCAAGTGTTGCGCGCCATTGAGTCAAATCCTGAGCTCACTCAGCGCCAGTTAGCCTGCGTCTTAGGTGTGAGCTTGGGCAAGGCTCACTATTGTGTGAAAGCGTTAGTGGGTAAAGGTTTGGTCAAAATGGGAAACTTTAGCCACAGTCAGAAAAAATTGGGTTACGCTTACTTATTAACCCCCAAGGGCATTAAAAGCAAAGCAGCACTGACGGCTCATTTTTTACAGCGTAAGATGGCCGAATATGAAGAATTACGCCAAGAAATTGAGTCCGCAGCTAAGGATTCAAGGGTTAAGAAGTCTCAATTGGGGGGGGGGGGGCTTAAAAAGCCTGCCTCTGAACTTGTAACCCATAAATGAACATCAAGACCAGGGTGAGTATAAAAATCAAGCAAGGATCTGCGTTTAAATGGGGCGGAACTGTTACTCAGGATACTGGTCGAGAGCGGGCATTAGCGGGCGCAAGCAATTCAATCAATTCAAAAACAAGTAGCTTAGGCGCTTATCAACAAAAGAAAGTCTTCATGAAGATCGCAGTTGTCGGAACCGGTTATGTGGGATTATCCAATGCAATCTTGCTCTCTCAACATCATGAAGTGGTTTCTTTAGATATCGTTCCGCAGCGAGTAGATTTGCTAAATCGTCGAGCGTCACCAATTGCAGATGTCGAGATTGAGGAGTATCTCAAAACCAAGCCCTTAAATTTAAAGGCCACTTTAAATAAAGAAGAGGCCTATGTGGGGGCTGATTTTGTCATTATTGCTACACCTACAGATTACGATGAAGTAACGAACTACTTTAATACCGGATATATTGAAGCAGTAGCGCGTGATGTCATGGTAATCAATCCCAATGCAGTGATGGTGATTAAATCGACTATTCCAGTGGGATATGTAGAGCAACTGCGCAAGAAACTCAATTATCAAAACATTATTTTTTCACCAGAGTTTTTGCGTGAAGGTAGAGCGCTTTACGATAACTTACACCCCTCACGCATTGTGGTGGGTGAGCAGTCAGAGCGTGCCAAAGTCTTTGCGGATTTACTGCAAGAAGGTGCGATTAAGAAAGATGTTCCAACGCTTTTTACCAATCCAACGGAAGCTGAGGCGATCAAACTTTTTGCTAATACGTACTTAGCGATGCGAGTGGCCTACTTTAATGAATTAGATACCTATGCCGCCATCCATGGTTTGGATACACGTCAGATTATTGAAGGTGTTGGTTTAGACCCACGAGTAGGACCTCATTACAACAATCCTTCCTTTGGTTATGGCGGCTATTGTTTGCCAAAAGACACCAAGCAGTTATTGGCTAATTATCAAGATGTGCCGCAAAACTTGATGCAAGCCATTGTGAATTCGAACTCAACGCGCAAAGACTTTATTGTGCAGGATATTTTGGCGCGCAATTCGAAGGTAGTTGGTATTTATCGCTTAATTATGAAAGCAGGCTCAGACAATTGGCGAGCTTCGAGTATTCAGGGAATTATGAAGCGCCTCAAGGCCAAGGGAATTGAAGTAATTGTGTATGAACCCATCTTAGGTCAAAAAGAATTTTTTAACTCCGAAGTCCTGGATGATTTGGATATATTTAAAGAACGAGCTGACTTAATTGTTTCCAATCGTTTAGTCGATGAGTTAAATGACGTGACAGCAAAGGTTTACACGCGCGATTTATTTGGGGGAGATTAAGCCCTAGGGATCATAAATATTATGCAAATCTACAATAAACATCAAAAAATTCTCATTACTGGCGGCGCTGGTTTTCTTGGCTCCCACTTAACGGAAAGGCTGCTTAAAGAGGGTAATGAGGTTTTGGTGGTCGATAATTTCTTTACCGGCACCAAGCACAACCTATCCCATTTGCTGGGCAATCCTAACTTAGAGGTGCTGCGTCACGATGTGACTTTTCCGCTCTATGTAGAAACGGACCAAATTTACAACCTCGCTTGCCCAGCATCTCCTGTGCATTACCAATATGATCCAGTGCAAACTACCAAGACTAGCGTGCATGGGGCTATCAATATGTTGGGCTTGGCAAAAAGAACGCGTGCTCGCATTTTGCAAGCTTCAACTAGCGAGGTGTATGGTGATCCAGAAGTGCATCCTCAGCCAGAAGAGTATTGGGGTAAGGTAAATCCGATTGGTATTCGTTCTTGCTATGACGAGGGTAAGCGCTGCGCGGAAACTCTATTTTTTGATTACAACCGCCAACACAATCTTGACATCAAAGTCGTGCGAATCTTTAATACCTACGGCCCACGTATGCATCCCAATGATGGCCGGGTAGTGAGTAATTTCATTGTCCAGGCACTACAAGGCAAAGACATCACTATTTATGGTGATGGTCACCAAACCAGAAGCTTTTGTTATGTTGACGACCTCATCGATGCCATGGTGCGAATGATGAATTCGGAGGATGGCTTTACGGGCCCGGTCAATATTGGTAATCCAGGTGAGTTCACGATTCTGCAATTAGCAGAAATAGTAATTAAGCTCACTGGTAGTAAATCCAACATTGTTCATCAGGCTTTACCATCGGATGATCCTAAGCAACGCCAACCCAATATTGATTTGGCTAAAGTAAAGCTGGGTTGGGAGCCTAAGGTCACTCTTGAAGATGGCCTTAAAGAGACGATTGCGTACTTTAGGAAGTTTGGCGGTTGAGATTAACGTTTTTTTGAATGAAAATTATGAATATACTTCTTACTGGAGGTGCTGGATATATTGGTAGCCATACCGCATTAGCATTATTAAATGCTGGCCATACTCCAATATTGCTTGATAATTTTAGCGCTAGCGACCCAAAAATTTTAACTCTTCTTAAAGCTGCTGCTAAAAAAGATATTCTTTTTTACGAAGGCAATGTTGGCAATCAAACATTAATTAGGCAAATTTTAAAAGAACATTCAGTAGATGTGGTTATGCATTTTGCAGCATTTAAGGCAGTTGGCGAATCAGTAAAAAATCCTTTGGCATATTATAAAAATAATGTAAGCGAATTTGTTAATTTACTTTCGGCAATGGATGCAGAAAAGGTCAGGAATCTAATCTTTTCGAGTAGCTGTACCGTTTATGGAAATCCTGTGCGTTTACCTGTATCAGAGGATTTTTCGTATGGATTTAACAACCCATATGGACATACAAAGGTAGTATGCGAGCAAATACTTGAGTCGGTATGCGTCTCTAATAAGGGTTGGAAAGTTGGCAAACTCAGATATTTTAATCCTGTAGGCTCTCATGATTCAGGTTATTTCGGCGAACTTCCTGTTGGTCTGCCCTCTAATTTAATGCCATATCTTGATCAAGTCGCCAGTGGCGAAGTTCAGAAACTGTATATTTTTGGTGGCGATTACCCAACTGGAGATGGGACATGCATTAGAGATTATGTTCATATATCTGACCTTTCTGAAGGGCATATTGCATCACTTGAAGGCCTTATCAAAGTTGGGAGTCACGCCGTAAATCTTGGTACGGGGATTGGTTATAGCGTGCTTGAAGTAGTTGCTGAGTATGAAAGAGTAACTAGAAAAAAAATTCCTTACGAAATTATTGGTCGCCGACCAGGGGATGTGCCTGCTGCTTTTGCGGACCCATCTATGGCTTTCCAAGTTTTGGGATGGAAGGCGAAAAGAAGTTTAGGGGAAATGTGCTTAAGTAGTTATAGCTGGAGAATGCAATTGCCGACTTTGCTGTCATCATGTAACTTAGCACCAATCGGAATATCTCCTCTTGAATAATAGTGACGATACAATTTCAATTAATCTAGTGCGTCTATGGCGTACATTTTCTCACGCTAGAAAGAAACAGTTTATTGCACTTATTCTGCTCATGGTGCTTTGTTCATTTTCGGAAATATTAGTGATTGGGTCGGTCGTCCCCTTTCTAGCGCTAATAGCTAATCCTAACTCTAATTTCATGGGGTCAATAGCGGCAAGCGCACTTCATGTTATTTCGGCTACCAATATTCAAGATATTAGGATTGTCGCGTCAATTTTTTTTGCATTATCGGTGTTATTGGCAGCTATTTTTAGAACAATTCTAGCTTGGGCAACCACATATTTCTCATTTGATCTAGGGGCTGATTTAGGTCAGCGAATTTATCGCGCAATACTCAATCAGCCGTATTCTCTTCATATAAATCGTAGCAGTAGCAAAGTCATAGACAGCATAACGAATCAAGTTAATGGGATCGTATACGGTACTACACTGCCATTACTTCATCTGCTTTCAGCAACTTTCCTTGGGCTTTTTATCTTTGGGGCGCTAATTCTAGTCGATCCAACAATTACATTAATTTCGTTCATAGGTTTTTGCGTAATTTACTTATGTGCAGCCTTATTGACGAAAAATAGCCTTAAAAGAAACAGTTTATTTTGTGCATATGAATCTCATAGAGTTCTCCAATCCTTACAGGAGGGTATGGGCGGTATTCGCGAAATTATTATCGATGGCACTCAGAATATTCATGCTGCCACTCATAGTGAAATAGACTTAAACCTAAGGCGTGCTCAGGCAAGCACCTTATTTATTTCGCTAGCCCCTAGGTATCCCGTTGAGGCAATGGCAATAATAGTAATGATCGGAGTCGCACTTACATTGAGTTTGGGTAATAGTAACGCAGGGGAGTTAATTCCTAAATTAGCTGCAATGGCCTTAGGCGCACAAAGGCTTCTTCCTCTATTGCAGCAAACTTTTAGCTCTTGGTCGAGCCTACAGGGAGCGCAACATTCAGTTGCTGAGGCCCTTGACTTGCTAGATTTGCCAAGTGAGGCATCCAGACTTCAATCGATTGGCAATATTTCTTTTAAGCGTTCAATTAATATTGAGCGATTAGCATTTCGCTATGCAATTGATCAACCTTTGGTTTTAAAGAATATTAATCTAGAAATAATCAAGGGTTCACGTGTGGGATTGATAGGTGTAACAGGATCTGGGAAGAGCACATTTTTAGATTTGATAATGGGTTTACTGGAGCCCACATCCGGAGTGATTAACATTGATGGCGAAGAGAAAATAAATCTTTCTAATTCAAGGCAATGGCAAAGACATATTGCGCATGTTCCTCAAAATATATTTTTATTAGATCGTAGTATCGCCGAAAATATTGCTATGTCTGATTCAGGGAGTCAAATTGACTATATTCGATTGAATCGCGTGATTAGACAAGCCTCACTTGAAGACTACATTAATTCACTGCCCGATAAATTTGATACTTGCGTGGGTGAGCGGGGTATTAGGCTATCAGGTGGCCAACGTCAGAGAATAGGTATTGCGAGAGCCCTTTATAAGGGTGCTGACCTTATCATTCTTGATGAAGCTACTAGCGCATTGGATAGTGAAACTGAGAGAGCAGTAATAGCCGAGTTAGATCGTATAGACAATGATGTCACCATTCTTATGGTTTCTCATAGGCCTGAAACTCTCAAGAGTTGCAATTTTATCTATGAAATAAAAAACGGGTGCCTAAAAGAGGTAAAGCAAATATGACTATAAGTGTAGAAAAACTGGTGCTAGATAATACATTTGTCCTAGCTGATGTCCAATTCCTAGATCGGCAAAGTATTGATCCTCTTGGGCGTGTCTTTAGTTTTTGCGGTGAATTTTATCGGGCAATCAATGATGGTTATGTACAACACGTACTCGAGATGTTTTCATCTGGTCTTATAGGGCACTTGCAAGATGCAAATCTTATTCCTATTACAGTGGTAACGGATTTTAGATTGCCTGGATATGGATTAATACTGAAGCATGAAACAATATCACCAGAGATATATCCATCAGAATGGACATTCTCCATGCTCTATCAGGCAGCTCTATGCGTTTTAGAGGCTGCGAAAATAGCAGCGATTTATGGCTACAATATGAAAGATTGTCACACCCAGAATATATTATTCAAGGGCTGTATTCCTGTGTATGTCGATCTTGGGAGTTTTTATAAAAGTGAGCCTGGGGCTGTGGGTTGGGCTCCCCAGGAGTCATTTTTGGAGGCATATATTTATCCTCTAACATTAATGTCCAAGGGAAATTATTGGATAGGCAATTTATGCTTAACAACCCTATATCCGCTTGACCGTTTAAAATATACTCTAATTCGCTTTCCACTTGCCACGTTAATCCCTCATACTTTAATTTCAAAATATGCCTTACTAGTTGGGAATTTTAGGAAGATTTCTCAGCTTTCTTTCTCAAGGTTAAGTGCAATTAAAAATCCAAAACTTAGAACCTTTATATCCGTCTTTAAACCAATTGTTAATTGGATGTCTAGGAGCATCCTAAATTGCTTGGAAATTAATTTTAGAAAACTTAAAAGAATTAGCGCGCCTAAGGTGATATCTCAATGGTCGACGTATTACGATTCTGCTGAGATTGCTAGCGAGAGGTTTAGTCATTTAATAGATAGCATTAATCTGCGGTGCCCAGATGCATTATCTTTGGTTGATATTGCCGGAAACCAGGGCAGCTTGATTAACCTACTCATTTTAAAAACCAAATTAAAGAGTTATATTTGCTTAGATATAGATGATGGTGCCATAGAGCGAGGATTTAATAGCGCTCGATTAACTTTGAATGCTAAAAAAATTAGTTTTGCTTGTTTTGACTTTATGTCTCCTATGGGGTATCTTTCTGATAAGTCCCCATACGTAAGATATGCTGCTGACATAACGGTTTGTATGGCGTTAACCCATCATTTATTGCTTACACAGGGATTTTCTGCTGAACAGGTTGTAGAAAGGGTTGGTGCTGTATGTAAAAAATATTTATTTGTAGAATTTATGCCTCTTGGTTTGGTTGGTCAAAATAATCTCGTTCCCGATCCTGGATTGCCGTCTAACTACACATTAGAAACCTTTACTGCTGCATTGGAGAGAAATTTTAAAATAATTGAAATTATTGAAGAAGAGGCCAATAGAACTCTTATTTTTGCAATTAGAAAGTAATTTCATTACACATATTTAGGCTCTATTTTGATTAATTCCACTATTATTATTCCTACAGCTGGCAGAATTGACGTCTTGATAAAAGCGATAGAATCAATTTTGAGACTTGATTTACAAAAAAATAATTCAGAACTTATTATTGTTGATAATAACAGTGATCCTTTAATGTCCCAGATTCTGATGCAGCATTGTATCGAACTACAAGGAAGGCTGAGATATGTGCATGAGCCCTCTCCGGGACTTACTGCCGCGAGACATCGAGGGGCGCGTGAGTCCAACGGGGAAATATTGATTTTCTTGGATGATGATGTTGAGGTCTCTGAGGGTTGGCTGGATACCATCCATAAAGGTTTCTTGGATGATGATGTAGTAATGATTGGTGGCCCGAGTATTCCTAAGTTTGATGGTTCAATTCCAAGTTGGTTTTGGAGTTTTTTTACATCCACGCCCTATGGGGGTTGGATGTGCAGTTGGCTGTCCTTATCTGATATTGGATCTGACGTTAAAGGGGTCGATCCAAATTATATCTGGGGGTTAAATTTCTCAATACGTAAGAGTGTGCTTTATGAGTTGGGCGGCTTCCACCCAGATTTGGTTCCAAAGAATTATCAGTGCTGGCAGGGAGATGGGGAGACTGGCTTAACTATGAAGGTTCGCGATTCGGGTAGAAGGGCGGATTATCTAAAAGGTGCTTTAGTATTTCATCAGTGTGGTCAAGATCGTTTAAATCTAGAATACTTTAAGAAGAGAGCATTTTACCATGGCGTCTCTGATTCATATGCTAACATAAGGTCAAGGAATAATAAATCTAAATTAATAAAAAGTAATTCACCGCAGCCTTTTTTTGATTCATTGCGTACACTCAAAGCGAATTTTAAAAAGATGCTTATTAATTTTTGTCTTGATAAAGTCTACGCTGTTAATTCTGGAAGTCCACAAATCATGACAAAATATGCTGAAAGACAGGGTTGGCTATTTCATCAAGAGCAAGTCAAAATGAATCCTAGCCTATTACCATGGATATTAAGAGATAACTACTTTGATACAGATATTAGAGAATTGAAATAAGTATGATAGAAAAAATTAATTGTTCTGGTGATGTGATCGCAATAATATTGCGAACAAATTATTACTCAGATGGGATAAAGTTTTTGACCCCAGATGATTATTCTCAGCAACTGGGTTATATGAATCGACCCCAAGGTTATTCTATAAAGCCCCACCTACATAATAAAGTATCTCGCACCGTTCATTTAACTAACGAAGTTCTTTTTATTAAATCAGGAAAAGTGCGAGTTGACTTTTATAGTCAAAGCAAGCAGTACATTGAAAGCAAAATCTTAATGCCTGGCGACGTTTTGTTATTGGCATCGGGTGGGCATGGTTTTGAAATGCTTGAAAATACTGAAATGATTGAGGTTAAGCAGGGGCCTTATGCGGGCGAGGGAGATAAGACTCATTTTGATGCAGATATCGCTGATAGGATTGTCATTCACCCATAGTGTGACCTAGAAGCTTATGGGTAGGGCTAAGTTTCATGCTGAATAGGAAATTTAGATTTAAGTGTTGGTGGTAATTTTTTGATTATCCATTACGAGCAAAAAAGAATGTCATCTATGAGTATAAATATTCCTGTTAATGAGCCATTAATTGATGGCAATGAAAAAAAATACTTGCTTGAGTGTATCGACAGCGGTTGGATCTCATCCGAAGGTCCTTTTGTTGAGGAGTTTGAGCGTAAATTTGCAGAAAGGGTGGGGCGAAAATATGCAGTGGCCGTTTCAAATGGCACTGCTGCGATTGATCTCGCTGTTGAAGCATTATGCATAGGGGATGGCGACGAAGTTATATTGCCTGCATTCACAATAATTTCCTGTGTTCTTCAGATCGTCAGGTCTGGAGCAATTCCCGTTTTAGTAGATAGCGATCCCTGCACTTGGAATATGAATGTAAGTCAAATTGAGGCTAAGATAACCGCAAAAACAAAGGCGATCATGATTGTTCATATTTATGGGCTTCCAGTCAATATGGATCCCGTAATTGAGCTTGCAAGGCGATATGGGCTCAGGATAATTGAGGATGCCGCCGAAATGCATGGTCAAACTTATTTGGGTGCCCCTTGCGGTAGCTTTGGGGATATTAGTACTTTTAGCTTCTATCCCAACAAGCATATTACAACCGGAGAAGGCGGTATGGTAGTCACAAATGACTTAGCTCTTGCCGATGCTTGTCGCAGCCTTCGCAACCTTTGTTTTCAACCATCGAAGCGGTTTGTTCATGAACGCCTTGGATGGAATATGCGCATGACTAATTTACAAGCAGCTATTGGTCTTGCTCAACTCGAGCGGTTAGACGAGTTTGTGGATCGTAAGCGCCGTATGGGATGTCTTTATACAAGATTGCTAGAGGGGATTAAGGGGTTTGATCTCCCGCTTTCAAAAACAGATTATGCTGAGAATATTTACTGGGTATATGGGCTGAATATTAATGGCGACCAGGAAATTAATGCAAAAGAGGCTATGAATAGACTGGCCAAACGAGGAATAGGAACACGGCCATTCTTTTATCCGATGCATGAGCAGCCGATCTTAAGGGAAATGGGATTTTTTAAGGGGGAGCGATATCCAGAGGCTGAAAAATTAAGCAGAAAAGGATTCTATATTCCAAGTGGAATGGCGTTGACACAAGATCAGATTAAGCATGTTGCCCATGAAATTAGAGAGGAATTTTCATGAGTCGAATATTTGATGCGTATGCCGCTTATTACGATCTTCTATATCAGGATAAAGATTATGAGGCGGAAGCAAATTTTGTCCGAGGTTTACTTTCCAAATATAGCGCGGAAATGGGGAATAAACTTTTAGAGTTGGGTTGTGGCACAGGTAGGCATGCTGAAATTTTCTCAAGAATGGGATATGCTGTGCATGGCATTGATTTAAGCGAGGCCATGGTTAATGCTGCAGGAAGTCGAAAGTATTCAGATTGTTTAGTGGAGCCAATTTATACGGTGGGAGATGTTCGCAGCATTAGATTGGAAAAGTTATTTAATGTTGTGATTTCGTTATTTCATGTTGCTAGTTATCAAACTAGTAATTTAGACTTAAAGAATATGTTTTTAACAGTTGCAGAGCACTTGCATCCCGGAGGTATTTTCATCTTTGATTGTTGGTATGGCCCTGGCGTACTTACAGATCTGCCAAAAAATCGGGTAAAGAAAATGATCAGCGAAGAATTTGAGGTGACTCGTATTGCAAATCCTACTATTTACCCCAACTCAAATTTAGTTGACGTTGGTTTTAATGTTGAGGTAGTGGAAAAGGCCACGAGAAAAGTTAGTCACATCGCAGAAATTCATAAGATGCGCTATCTTTTTAAGCCGGAAATTGACTATTTATTGGGTGAGGTGGGTTTAAGATGTATCGAGGTGCTGGAATGGATGACGGACAGGCAAGCAGGCCTCGAAACATGGACTGCAGTATTTGTCATTAAAAAAGAAGATTTTTAATGGGCAATAAAATTAATGAAAAAATAAGAGTTGGTTTTTTATTGGAAATGCCAAGGAGTGGCGGGGGAAGCTTTCAGTGGATGATTAATATTCTCGACGCCTTGGCTTCTTATCGGGAAATTGAAATATTCGTTTACCATAAAAAGAATTATGAAAATTTAGAGGAAATTCAAAAAAGATATCAAAATTTAACTTACATTAGTATTGGTCAATTTGGCCATATAGCTAAGGCTATTTTCAAGCGACTATTCTTTGTTGCGCCGTTCCTAGCCTCAAGGATGCCATTTCTTCTAGCGTCAAATATTTATTTTAGAAAAGATGCTATCGATCTCTTGGTTTTACCTACCCTGTTCGTTGATGCAGTTGCCTCTACTGCTCCAACCATATTTTTTTTAGCCGATATAGGTCATAGAACCCACCCAGAATTTCCTGAATTAGCGTCTGGGCTAGAGGCCTATCGACGCGAGCAATTGATTAAGTATGGTCTGAGAAATGCACTAACAATTGTAGTTGAATCGACGCAATTAAAAAATGACGTCATGGCTATATATGGCGCTGATCGCGATAATATTTTTGTAATACCTCAATGTTTGGGGATGAATAGGGACTCGGCTGATAATACCAGTGGTATGCAATTGGATAATGAAGGTTTGATGCTTCCTGAAAAATATTTTTATTATCCCGCCCAACTATGGCCCCATAAAAACCACCTCAATCTTTTAAGGGCCTTTAAGGAAATTGAATCCAGTTATCCCGATTTGCATTTGATATTAACTGGATCTCGAAAATCCGGAGATGATCTAATATTTCAGGAAATCAAGGTGCTTGGTCTTGAGGGAAAGGTTAAGTATTTTGGATATGTGCCTGACGCTGGCGTGCAAAATTTATATAAGAATGCAATAGCGTTAATCATGCCTACATTTCTGGGGCCTACAAATATACCAACGCTTGAGGCATTTCACTACGGTTGCCCAGCCATAATTTCTGATTTACCTGGTGTACATGAGCAGGCTGGAGATGCTGCAATTTATTTTAATCCCTCATCAATATCAGATATAAAAAATTCAATGCAGAAAATTTTACTTACACCCGGATTACGTGATCAAATGGTAAAAAAGGGACATGAAAGAATTAAGTTCTTCTATTTTAATAGTTATAAACGGCATTTTCATAATGTTCTTGATAAAACGCTCCACAGTATTAAAGCACCACATTTTGAAGGTATTAATAAATGAAAAGCTACCTAAGAAGGGCAAGAAATTATATTTCCGAGTTGTGGTATCGACGCCCCTGGTGTTTTAGGCAGAAAGAACTTCTATTTACACAGATCCTCACAACCGTTGGGCATCGAGACGATATTTACAGGTATATGCACAGGTATTTCTATAATATCTGCCCTGTAGATGTAAGAGACCATAGAAAGTATTTTTCTAGGAACAAGCGTGGATTTGGGGAGGATGCTTTGCACGCCATGTGGTTTTCAATTTTTAAGCAATTCAGACCGATTAGGTGTTTAGAAATTGGTGTATATAGGGGGCAGGTCATATCTCTTTGGGCTCTACTTGCAAAGAAATTTGATTTCAAATGCGATATTCATGGAATTTCACCATTCGAAAATGAGGGAGATAGTGTAAGCAATTATATTGGCGGGGTAAATTATTATCAGGATGTTTTGCAGAATCACAAAGTATTTAACCTCGCCACTCCATCATTATTTCGTGGCTATTCTGCAGATGAATTGGCAATTGAATATATAAAATCTATCTCATGGGATCTGATATATATAGATGGAAATCATAATTATGACGTCGCGATTGCCGATTACGAATTAAGTATAAGGTGCCTAAATATCGGTGGAATATTGGTAATGGATGACTCAAGTTTATACGCCGACTATAACCCAAGCAGATTTGCATTCGCCGGACATCCGGGCCCCTCTCGTGTTGTTAAAGAACGGGCAATGAATGATTTAATCCTAATTGGTAGTGTTGGGCATAACAATGTATTTCAGAAGTTAAGAGAAATTTAAGTTGGTAACTAAGAGCACATTTCCTGTGGTGAGGGTGGTTCCATTGCAACCTCACTCATTTGCATTTGGTGGATTTGAGGTTCAAATGCTTGCTGCAATCAAGGCGAGTTTAAAGAGTGGCGTTGATATTTCGCCGCTAAACTTTTGGGACAAAAAAAGTGATTTTAATATTGTGCACATTTGGGGATACGATCTTCAGCACTACAATTCAATAAAATGGGCAAAGTTGAGTGGAAAGAAGGTTGTATTGACTGGGCTATTTCCTTATATAACTTTAAAGTCTAGAGCGCGCAATTTTGCATCAAGTTTTATCGGTCCTGGTGTTCTAAGAAATAAGATGCTTGAATGGGTAGATGCGATTACTGTTGTTAATGACGAGCAACAAAGATACGTTAATAGTGTTCTTGGATATCCAATGGAGCGTATTTATGTGGCGCCAAATATTGTTGACGATAAATTTTTCTTAGCAGAATCGCCGGTAGCTAAGAGTTATGTATTGTCTGTGGGTAATGTTTGCCTTAGAAAAAATCAACTTCAGTTGGTGAAGGCTTGCAAAAAATTAAATGTACCTTTAGTGCTTGTCGGAAATGTATTGCCGGGGGATGAGAGGTACGGCATAGAAATTGAAAATGAACTCCAAGCGTATAGCAATGCCACCTGGTTAAAGGGGATTGAGTCGGCTTCTTCTGAATTGATTGACATATACCGAGGTGCAAAAATATTTGCTCTTCCAAGTCATACTGAAACTCAGCCAATATCAGTGCTGGAAGCGATGGCAGGCCAAATTCCTGTTCTTATTGCTGATCAGCCTTATGCCAGGCAAAAATTTTTTAAACACGCTTTTTTGGTTGATGCAAATAGTCAGTCATCTATTGAAAGGGGTCTAAAAAAAATATTTGAAAATTCTAAATTGGGTATAGCGTCTTTTGAGTTAATAGAGGAATGCAAAGAAACTTCTGTTGGAAAGACTTATAGAAATATCTATAAATGTGTGATGGAGCACACCATTTAAGCTTTGCATCTTCGGAAAAAGTATTTATTGTGTTTAGCATTTTAATTGACGGCTTTAAAATATAAGATCGACAATGAGGAGCAAATTATTTACAAGCCATTTGTTTCTATAATTACAGCGACCTACAATACCGAGCGTTCACTTGGAAAAACAATTGAATCGTTAAGGAACCAAAATTTTAAAGATTTTGAGTGGATTGTGATTGACGGGGGTTCAAACGACCTAACTCTTGAGATTATTAAGGAAAACAGCGATATCGTAGCAAATTGGATAAGCGAGCCGGACAGTGGAATCTACGATGCATGGAATAAAGGTCTGGGTTTGGCGCGGGGCGAGTGGATAGCTTTTCTAGGTGCTGGAGATTGCTACTTTCCTGAAGCCTTGCAAATTTATGTGAACGTAATACACACAGGCGATAGTGAGAGTGAGCTAATAACCTCAAAAATTCAACTGGTTGATGATAAAGGAAAGAGTCTCAGAGAAGTTGGATCAGAATTTGATTTTGAGCGGCATAAAAAGGTTATGACCATAGCACATGTTGGAGCTTTTCATAAAAAATCTTTATTTGAAAAATTTGGAAAATTTAATCTTGCATATTCGTCGGCTGGAGATTATGAATATCTGATGAGGTGCGGAGCCAATCTAAGGACATCACATATAAATAGTGTGACTGCGTCAATGTTGGTTGGTGGCGCTAGTGGCACATATGGAGCAATTTTAGAGGCATATAGAATTCAAAAAGACTATGGATCACCCATATTGATTGCAATAGTAAGAGCATGTATTGCATTGGTTAAAAATAACCTAAGGCCCTACATACGTGGTTACTAAGAAAAATCTAATTCTAAGGGAGCGATTGTTATATTTTTTGTTTTTGAATAATACAATAATTTGGCCAATTACCTTCAAAGTCGGTAGTTTAGTAATCAAGCCTTATTACTTTGCTTTATTTTGTATATTTTTAATATGGATTATGCACGTAAAAAATATACTCATTCCGGCTGCTTTTCTTCTTATTATTTCTTTTGCCTCATTACTCATCTCCACCCTATCATTTTCTTTGGGGGGGTGCGAGGATATGCATAATAAATTTTTATTGACTCTACCCGTATTTCTAGTTTCGTCAATTCTTGCATGGAGCATTGGCAGAGAATCATCTCCGCGGATTTGGGTTGGACTTATTAAAATATCTCAATTGATAATTATCGTATTATTTTTCGAATTTTTGCTTGAGTATCTTTTCCCCCAGTTTTTTTTGGATACAGCTCGATATAGAGATGCATGGAAGTTGTCTGGATTTTTTACTGAGCCAAGTCACGTAGCGTTTTCTGTGTTTCCCTGCATAGTAGTTATTCTTAGCTCCCTAGAAAGGAAAGTGCAAATTTTTGGATTGATTGCGCTTTTTATGATGGTTTTTCTCTCCCACTCATCCACTCTTTTTATATTGATATTGGGATGGATGTTATTTATTCTTTTTTTGAGAATAAAATCTACAAGTATTTTGCGAATTATCGTCGTAACTTTAATTGCCGCTTTTATTTTCCTAATTCCGAACTCTTTTTTTATGCCCACAGTTGATCGTGTTGTCGGAATTTTAAGTGATATTGACAGCAGCACTAATATTTCTAGTCTTGTGTTTCTGCAGGGCCTTGAGGATGCTTGGATTAATTTATATAGAACATATGGCTTTGGGCTTGGTTTAAATATGATGGGGTGTTCTCCTCTTCCAAAATCTGGCGCTAGAGAGCTTTTGGAAGGTTTAAATTTAATTAGTTTAAATGCGGAAGACGGCTCCTTTCTTGGCGCTAAAATTGTATCAGAATTTGGAATATTTGGAATTTTATTTTTCTCTTATTTGGTTTTTATATTTTTTAAATTAATAAAAAAATATAAATTTTCTACAGAATTATTGACCAAGCAGATGTATTTAATTCAAGTAACCCTAATTTATATAATAATTCTTATATTTTTTACTCGAACATCTGGTTATTTTGGCGGACCATTTTTTATGTTGGTAGCTATAATTGGATCTAATTACTCAAATTTTAATTTAAAAAATAATGACAGTGGAATTAGAAAAGAAAAATAAAATTCAATTAATTGTTTTAACTGATTATGCCTATATTAATGGAGGTGCTTCACAAGTTGCTCTTTCGAGTTTAAATTATTTGGCCGATTCTGGGGTTGATGTGAGATTGGTTGCTGCAGTAGGGCCTATTGACGCCAGTATTAATAGGGACAAGGTTTTAGTTACATGTTTTGAGGGTGTCGATTTGCTTGGTGACGCATTAAGGTTTAGATCGGCTGTAAATGGATTATGGAACTATAAGCATAAAAGAAATTTAGAGCTGATACTCAAGGAGTACTCGCCTGTGAATTCTGTAATACATATACACACATGGGTTAAGTCACTTTCCTCTAGTGTCATTAAGGCATGTATAGATCATGGATTTAAAGTTGTTCTGACGCTACATGATTATTTCTTAGTCTGCCCTAATGGAGGTCTGTATAACTATCCCAAAGGGGAGCACTGCACGGTCCCCCCTATGTCATTAAGCTGCCTTTCAACAAATTGCGATTCTAGGAGTTATGCGCATAAATTATGGCGCTATACTCGGCAGCTGATACAGGAAAACATCGCCCATATTCCAAACGAGGTTAAGAACTATATTTGTGTATCCTCCTACAGTGAGGCGCTTGTATCTCCTTATCTCCCAGAGGGTGCAAATGTATTTCGAATTCCCAATCCCATAACAATTAAAAAGTTACCAAATTTACCCCCTTCGCTTAGCAGCTCCTTCATATATGTAGGAAGGTTCTCGCCAGAAAAAGGCGCAACTTTGTTTGCACAAGCTGCAGATGCTTTAAAGATATCGGCGACTTTTGTAGGGCTTGGAAGTGAGGAAGATCGTATTCGCACGCTATGTCCAAGCGCTAAATTTTTAGGCTGGCTTGATAGTAATGGGGTATTAGGCGCGGTGAAATCTAGTCGGGCTTTGATATTCCCCTCTATCTGTCATGAGACGCAGGGTTTAACGGTTGCAGAGTCGGCTGCATTGGGGATTCCAGCCATAGTTTCGGACGGGTGTGCTGCGAGAGAGTTGATTGTCGATGGTGTTACTGGCCTATTGTTTAAATCTGGCGATCTTGTTGATTTAATTGATAAAATCAAGATGTTAGACGAAAATCCAAGCTTTGCTGATGAGCTTGGAGGTAATGCCTATGTTAAGTATTGGGGTTCGCCAAGTTCGCTTGAAAAACATGTTGCAAGTTTGTTGTTCTGCTATGAAAATATTATCTATGGCAGTTCGTAGTTAAAAATCTAGGAATCCTTTGGTTGATATTATTATCTCAATGGTAGTCTTTAAGACTCCTGCATCACAAATTGATGCCGTTCTAAGTAGTTTTTTAAATGAATCAAATATTATTAATATTGAAATATATATATTTGATAATGGATTAGATTCATCTATTAGAGACTATTGTAATGTGAAAGGTTTTAATTATTTAACCCTAAATAATAATGTTGGATTTAGTGGTGGCCATAATTTTATTCTAAAATCCACTTCTAGTAGGGCTAAGTCATATTTAATTCTAAATCCTGATGTATATTTGATGTCCGATGCTTTAAATAAGTTATATATTTTTATGCAGTCGCATTCGGATTGTGGGATTGTGTCTCCAAAAATCTTAAATCCTGATAATACAATTCAATATGTATGTAGATTGCTTCCAACCCCAATTGATTTGGTTTCTAGGAGGTTTTTCTCTAGATTTATTAAGCCCTATTTAAATAAAACAGAATTACGTTTTACAAATTATGATAAAACATACGATGTACCCTTTATTCATGGAGCATGTCTTTTGATTAACAGCGCTGCCTATGAGTTGGTTAATGGATTTGATGAGAGATATTTTTTATACATGGAGGATTTGGATATTTGTCGAAGAATTTCCAAAAGTCACAGAGTATATTTTTATCCGGAAGCATCTGCAGTCCATGGCCATGCTAAGGGCTCATATAAAAATAAAAAACTCCTGTACTACCATATAATTTCCGCCATTAAATATTTTAATAAGTGGGGTTGGTTTTTTGATTTAAAAAGGACAGAAACTAATAAAGCCACTTTGAGAAAGTTGCTATACTATAATTTCTAAAAACCGCTGGATTAAGCTCTTTACTTAATATATTCATGATTGAAGAAATTGAACCTCATGAGGCATTTCCTTATAAACCGCCAACTATTGAGATTTTAGAAAAATATCCGCATATTTTTAATTTAAAAGAACCGCTGCCGCCACGTTTTTTTAAAGTATTTTTTGATAAAACCCTTGCATTTATTTTGCTGATAATTTCTGCTCCAATTTTATTATTACTAAAGCTGACTTTTATAATTGAAGGTTGGGCAATTCCAGAAAATAAAGGCCCGATGTTTTTTTATTACAACGGGGTTAGTGCTGGAAGAATTATTCCTAAATATAAAATTCGCTTAATTAAAACTAAATATATTGAACCTGAGGGTGCCAAGAGGCATGATTGGCTTGCTTACTCTGCGGAGTGGACGCCCGATAGTCGCACCTTTGTTGGTCAATTTGTTAAGAAGTTCTACTTGGATGAGTTGCCTCAATTTTGGAGTGTTCTCAAGGGAGATATGAGTATTGTTGGGCCGCGTCCTTTATCTGTAATGCACTACGATCGAGACCGAGCGCAGGGAAACGTCACTAGGTTTTTGCTGCGTGGAGGACTTTTAGGTTTAGGTCACATCAATAAAGGCACTTCGGAAATGGGAAACCCAGCTTATGAATACGAATATGTAGATCAATATCTCAAGCGCTCTTCATTTGGGCTTCTTTGTTTGGACCTATGGATAATCTGGAAAGGCATCCTGGTAATTTTTAAAGGTGGCGGACACTAATTTTTAGTAAGGGCTATCAACTCTCCAATGGCCGTTGAAAGCTGTCTTTGCAATGTGGTTTGATAACGCATCAAGCGATCTAATTGATCTAAATCTGGAGTGGTGGAAAATTCTTTAATTTCTAATAATTTTGAAAAATCAGATACCTTTTGATTGCGTCGGACAAAGCGCGAAATTTCATTTGAATACCACTCTGCCGCACGTTTTAATTCACTCAGCTCAACCTCCCTAATGGCCTCATCAAGTTTCTGCTCAGAAACTACAGGTCTATCATCTAAGAATATAAATTTAATATTTAAGCCAGGTGAAAAATGATTCGGATTATCTTGCTTGACTAGCGGTATCTTTTGGTCAATGTAATCCTTGGGTAATCGTCCCCTAGGTTAACTTGATTTAAAAGTAGAATTTCTATGTAGTTTGATTTAAAGGAAATTCTATGAAGACCTCCCGATTTACCGATAGCCAAATCATGGCCATTCTCAAGCAAGCCGAATCTGGCGTGCCAGCCCCAGAACTGTGCCGTGAGCACAATATTAGCGTTGCTAGCTTCTATAAATGGCGCTCTAAATACGGCGGCATGGATGCTTCTATGATGTCCCGCGTAAAGGAGTTAGAGCTTGAAAATGCCCGCCTAAAGAAGATGTACGCCGAAGTCCAACTCCAGGCAGATGTCTTAAAGGAAGTTTTGCAAAAAAAGTAACTCGGCCATCTCGCCGCCGTGAGATGGCCAGCCAAGAAGTAAAAAGGGGTCGTATGAGTATCCGCCTAGCCTGCGATACCTTTGTCATTAGCCAGACCTGCTATCGCTATAGCCCTAAGCTGTCTTCTGACAATGCCCTTATTGCCGATTGGCTGATCCGTCTTACTCACAATCAACGCAACTGGGGCTTTGGTCTTTGCTTCTTATTTTTGCGTAACGTGAAGGGATTTACCTGGAACCACAAGCGGGTTTACCGGATTACGACCAAGGGAAGTCCCTTTAGGGATAAGGAACTAGAGCTTAATCTACGGATTAAACCCCATAAACGCTTAGTTCGGGAAAAGCCTTTACCCTTAGCTGTACCTCAAGGTATTAATGACACTTGGTCGATTGATTTTATGCATGACCAACTTCATGATGGCAGAACCATCCGCCTTTTTAATGTGATCGATGACTTTAATCGAGAGGCCTTAGCCATTGATATTGATTTTTCTATGCCCGCAGTACGAGTGATCCGGTCACTCGATCAGATCATTGAATGGCGTGGCAAGCCCTTAAAAATACGCTGTGATAATGGCCCCGAACTCGTAGGAAACATCCTGACTGCATGGGCTGCTAAACACCAAATTGAGATGAGTTATATCCAACCAGGTAAGCCACAGCAAAATGCTTATATTGAACGCTATAACCGCACCGTGAGATATGACTGGCTTAATCAATACCTCTTTGAATCGATTGATGAAGTACAAGACTTTGCAACCAAATGGATGTGGACCTACAATCACGAAAGACCCAATATGGGTTTAGGAGGAATTACTCCTAAACAAAAACTAGCACTTGCAGTACCAGCCTCTACTTTTAGCTTAGGTTAAAAAGGGGAGGATTACCGTGGCAGCCTTTACCAGCAGCTGCGCTGCCAAAAGAAACGCAAAAAGCGCTATGCCAGTGGCCGTGACCGGAGGGGTCAGATCGTCGGTAGAAGGCCCATCAGCGAGCGTCCCCAGCACATTGAAGCCAGATCCCAAATCGGCCACTGGGAAGGCGATACCGTCATTGGCGCTGCCCATAAGCAAGCCATCGTGACCTTAGTCGAGCGCAAGAGTGGTTATGCCTTTGACCTGTCTGGTTTCTTCGGACCATTTTCATTTAGAAACATGGGCTCCAGGGTTTAAGTTATTGCGCCATTCAGATACGAACTCTAGCGGGGTT
>NZ_PGTX01000005.1 GCF_002797575.1 Polynucleobacter brandtiae
TAAATCGGGCTCTCTTCATGTACTACTCCTTTTAGTCAAGGAGGAGTCATTATCTCTAAATTAGTTTGGTCTGAAAATCCCAGGACAGGTCACCATGACTAGGAACTACAGAAGGATGAAAGCGGGATAATATTTAAACATAAAAATCATCACTACCCGCCTTGGTAATCTTTTGTGCATAGTAAACCAAGGACTTAGTGATTGATGACATGAATTTTTATAATTTATATTGTTAAAACCAGTACTAACCTAGTTGTATCCTTAAACTTATATCTAATAATAGACTCTGTAAAGGCTTGAATAGAACTTTATAAACTACGTTTAATAAGGTGGTTTTAGCTCTAGTTGCTTATTGAGGCCCCACCCATTTGGCGTCGGGTCAAACCGACACTAACTAATCAGCCCCAAGCAACCATCAGCACTGAGTAATATTAGCCCCACCCCATTTGGAGTCGGGTCAAACCGACACCACAAGATCAGCCCTACCAACGAATCCGACCCGATTACAGTGAGAACCAATCGATTACGCTATTTTCAATTTATAAAATTGGCCTTCCCAGCACGATTCGAACCAGCAAACTTGGCCTTGTTTTTACTGATCTTTTATTATTTTTGTTATCTGGGTTTCAAGGTTAGGTAGATTAATCTCGATTGTTTTCCAAACAATTTGCAGATCCACCTTAAAGTAACCATGTGCCAATGCATTGCGCATTTCATAGGCAGCCAACAAAGGAAGTTCAGGATGCTTAGCTAAAAATTCAGGAAAATGGCGCTCAATATTCTTACTTGCCTCGCCAATTACTTCGAAATTCCGAATCACCGCATCTTGAATTAATTGGCTACTGATAAAACCGACTTCATCAATATCGGCACAGTAGCCGTCTATGCGCTTTACAGCCTCAAGAATGTGTTCTAAATAGCCCTGTAAACGCTGTGGATCACGCGTCATATTGGCATTGAGCCTGCAATCACTGAGTTGCGGAACTTTTCTGGCAAAGCATTAGGCGTCAAAACATCCACCGGAACACCCAATAATTGCTTTAATTTATAGCGGATTGCGCCAATATCAAATAAGGTTGTTTCGGCAGTAGGATCAATCAAGACATCTAAGTCACTACCATCAATATCGGTGCTATTGGCAACTGAACCAAAAACGCGTGCATTACTAGCATGATGCGCTTCAATAATTGAGCGAATCTCGGCACGGTTGGCATTCATGGCAACAGAGGGCTTCATGTTATTGATTATCCAGCTATTAATACAAAGATCAAGATAGAAGATTTGGTCTGCCCAGCACGATTCGAACGTGCGACCTACGCCTTAGAAGGGCGTTGCTCTATCCAGCTGAGCTATAGGCAGTGTGTACTGGGACTATCTTACTAAAGGGGAAAGTGGTCGGAGTACAAGGATTCGAACCTTGGACCCCCTGCTCCCAAAGCAGGTGCGCTACCAGGCTGCGCTACACTCCGACGGAATCGATATTGTACACCGCGTTTGCTGTCGGGGGCAAATCCTGTAATATGCGTGCATGAGAGCCTTATTTACAAGCAAATTGAATAAAGAAATCAGAGGCCTTATTGCCCTGAGCTTTTTATTTGCGAGCGTATTAGGCAATCACTGGATAGGCTTTGCTCATGGCATTTCACACTCCGGAATCGTCCAAGAAAAGGCTGTCATCAGCTACGCCGACCAGAGCCCCACATTGGGCCATAGCTCTGCAGCTTGTCATTTACTAGACGCCTTAACACTTGCTGGATTTATAGCCGCAGATCACCGGCTACCCATTGGCCTTAGCTCATCATTTGTCGTTGTTGAACCACTAGAAATTCCAAATTTTGCTCGCTCTCCTGTCGGGCTATACCAAACCCGAGCACCACCTACCCTTACCTAGACTCAGTAAATCCTCTTATGGTCAAGCATCATCATGGCCAATCTGTTTATTGAACTATCAGTTGCCCAGCTAGCATTGGGCAATGCAAGGTAAGGCGTTATAAATGCATTCTTCACATCATTTTTTTACAAGATCTAAGGCAATAGCCTTGCTAGTCTGCGCCTTATTTGTGGGCAACACGTTTGCTCAGGCTGAAAGTCCTAGCCTTGAAATCACCGCAACTGGAGCACAAGAAGCAACCCAGAGCATTTTGACGCCTACCAAGATCCTGCAAGGTGACGAGCTTCTGAATAAACTGGGCTCCACTCTAGGTGCAACGCTCGCAAATGAATTGGGGGTAAGCGCCACTGGCTATGGTGCTGGATCTTCTCGTCCCGTGATTCGGGGGCTGGAGGGCTCTCGAGTGCAAATTTTGCAAAATGGATTATCCGTAGGCGATGTCAGCAACATTTCGCAAGACCATGCCGTCGGAAACAACATGCAAAATGCCCATCAAGTCGAAATCTTACGTGGCGCTGCGGCCCTACTCTATGGCTCTGGCTCCAGTGGTGGCTTAGTCAACGTTGTCAATGATCGAATCCTGACAAATCTTCCTGACAGACCAACGGGTGCCGTTAACTCTAGTTACGAAACAGTCAACACTGGCAGAGCGGGCGCCTTAGAGCTTGATAGTGCTTTTGGAGCAGTTGCCGTTCACGTAGATACCGCCATCAACAATGCTAACAACTATCGGATCCCCGGTAACTCAACACAGTCACAAGGTGAGCCTGTGGGAGGATGGACTGTGCCACCCAGTGGGAATGGTGGCAATAACTACAGTGGCAAATTACCCTATTCATCTAGCAATCAAAATAACCTCGGTGTTGGCGTGTCTCATATTGGGCAATCTGGCTATACCGGTGTTTCTGTGGAACGCTTGAATAATAACTACGGCATACCCACTCCTGAGGGTGGCTATATTCAGCAATCGCAGAATCGCTATGACCTTCAACATCAAACACGTGATCCTTTTGATGGGTTTTCGTCATTTAAATTTAGTGCAGCCAATTCTGATTACAGCCACACTGAATTTACGAATGCTGGTGTAGCAGCATCGCAATGGAAAAATATTGCTAATGAAGCGCGCTTTGAATTAGCCCATAACCCACTTGCTGGTTGGAAAGGCATTGTAGGGGCTCAAGTATCAGCGGCCTCGCTCAATGCAACAGAGTTAAGTACTGGTAGCTATGCAATCGTCCCACCCACTAAAACAAATTCTAGCGCCTTCTTTTGGATTGAGGAAGGAAAGTGGCATTCGCTACAGGGTAATTTAGGATTGCGCTATAACAATGTCGCTCAGAAGCCAAACCTTGGAACAGAACTCACATCTGAAGTAATGAGTATTGGGAACTCTACACCGAGCATTAGCCTGCAGAATCGAAGTTTCAATTTATTCTCTTACTCGGCTGGCGGCCTATGGAACTACTCACCGGGGCAAGGTGCAGGAATTGCCTACACGGTATCGCAGCGCGCGCCAAGCGCACAAGAACTCTATTCCTATGGCGCACATGAATCCACCGCTACATTTGATATTGGCAATCCCAACCTCAATAAAGAAACATCACATAACCTAGAGTTCAATCTTCAAAAAACCAGCGGCCTCATCAGAGCGAAGGCAAGTGCTTATGCCAATCGGTTTAATAACTATATTTATGGTTTCTACACAGGGGATGCCATCACATCCAGTGGATTTAACGTAGTGACAGCACAACAAGCTAGTGCGACGATTAAGGGTATTGAAGGTGAGCTAACTTACAACTGGAATCAAACCGGCCTAGCTAGTCGCGCATTTGCTGATGCCTCACAGGGAACTTTTGATGCTGGTGGCAATCTTCCGCTACAACCTGCTCCACGCCTAGGTGTAGAGCTAGCCCATCAGAAAAATGGTTGGCTAAGTAATGCGACTTATATTTATAGCTATCAGCAAAATCGACTTGCCTCTTGGGAGCAAGGACCCGCACCAAGCTATAACCTTTTGAACGCAGGTATTTCTTATACCCAAAGAGTGAGAGAGGTCAATTGGACCGTTTATATGAATCTCAAAAATCTACTCAATGAACAAATCCGATATGCAACAACACCGATGGCAGTCAGACTATACGCACCACAGCCCGGCAGAAGCTTAATGATAGGTTTACGCGGAACTTTCTGATGCTATACGTACGCACTCATCACAGCACACAAGACACCAGAGCCCAGTATTAAGAAAACAGGATTAATCTTGGTTTTCAAAATAAGATAAAAGGTAATTAAAGCAAGAGCAGCAGAAGCAGGACTAATGATGGATGCTTTAGCAACAGCGTATACGCCTGAAGACATCAAGCCAATAGAGATAGGCTCTAGGGCGCTTTGTAACGTTCTTCGCCAAGGGCTTTCACCAAATCGATCCCACAAGCGACCAACAGACAAACACAGGATGCTAGATGGTAGAAAAAATGATAATAAAACTAAACCCGCACCAATGAAGCCAGCAATCTGATAGCCAATTAACAATATCATCAGCATGTTTGGGCCAGGCGCTAACTGACCAATGCTATAGATATGAATAAATTGCTCATGACTGATACCAAATTGCTGTGCTAAGAGGGTCTGCATTTCTGGCAATACGGCTGTTCCGCCACCAACTGCTAATACAGAGAGCATGGCAAAACTAGAAATGAGTTGAACATAAATACTCATACAGTTTTACCGGGGCGATAGAGGAAGATCGCCACGGGCGCCATGATCAATAGGACCAATGGGAGAGATAGCTTAGCAATACTCATCAGTAAAAAAGTGTTGGCAATAATACTCAGCGATTTAATGTGCTTCCAATGCTGATCGCCAATACGGTAAGTAATCGCAGTCAATAAGCCGGTGGCTGATGCTGCAATACCACCTAGAACAATGTTAGCTAGTGGATGATTGACTTGACTGACGTAAATAACACCCACGCCCAAAATAAATAATGAACCAGGAAAAATTAAACCTAGCGGCGCTAAGATTGCTCCAGTTAGACCTCGTAAATGATTGCCCACTAAAACAGCAAGATTGACAGAGTTAAGTCCTGGCATCGTTTGGCTGATCGCTAAATACGCCATAAATTGATCGGCGGATAGCCACTGGCGTTTTTCTACCAGCAAGATTCGTTCATAGGCAATAATTCCGCCGCCAAAACTGATAGCCCCAATCAAAAGAAACTGCGTAAATAGATCAATCAGCTTTGTAGCCTTAGGGGATTGAGTAAGCTCCGCCCGATGATCAGGCAAAGCACTCATTCTGGCTTTCCATAAATTAATGCTGTCTTGGTGCTACCGATCTCTAGGCTATCTGCTAATTCCAATTGAAGCTTCTTGAAAAATGTATCTGCCCGCTGATGTGCCTTTACTTGCAATCTGTTTTTATTGTTAACTCGATAGGAGAAGGCCAGTTCGCCCACGATAGGATCGCCGACACTTTTCATCCAAATAGCAATTTCACAATGCGCTTGAACCCCATCACCAAACACTAAATTACCAATAGGCAGGCAAGCCTCCAACACTTTATTGGTCCGCCCACCTACAATTCTGACAGGGGTTTTTTTATCAATAGGTAGCATGAGCATACCGGGGAAGTACCTGGCAACGCTAGCAAAGGTTCCCTCAAATAAGCTATCAATCGGTACTGCATCCAATATTGCATTATTTGAATAAATTGCTCGATGAGACCCCAGTGCATCACCACGCAAGATTTCCTCTTTGAGGCGTAAGCGGGATTGAATACTTTTTTTAGGTGCAGGGTTAAATTGAGTGGCTTGCGAAAGATCGCCTGAGCGACATTTTAGGGTGACCTCACACCAATCATCTACCCAAATATTTTGGCGCGATTCTCGCACACGCAAGATCACATTATTACGGCGAAAGTCTTCACCAGGAGTGTCGTAAAAGTAGATATTGCGCAAGCCCGTCGTGGCATTGTCAAGATGAAAGAACTCCACTTTACTTTTTTGACAAAATGAAAGTATTTGATCACTTAAGGCAGCTATTCGGCTTCTACGATCTAAGCCCTGGGGCTTGATGAGTAGCTTAAATTCGCGATTCGTAATTAGCTTTGCTGCCTTCATTTCATTCATCTCCTAATATTAGTAAGAGATTAACATTGTCTAGCCTGAGTGACTCATTGAGTCATAGAGTTATCTGGTCATTGACTCGTAGAGTTATCTAGTCATTGACTATGCATCGGCTTGTAAAGCGCAGTTAATACACTTCAGGCACATACATCTGAGGGGGGACCGGGCCACGCAGGTAATCTGGGTTGTGAACCCGTTTTGGCAAGGTAATGACAGGATGATCAATTTCCTTGTAGGGAATTTGATCAAGCAAGTGAGTAATGCAGTTTAAGCGCGCTTTTTTCTTATCATTTGCTGCTACAACCCACCATGGGGCTTCAGGAATATGCGTACGCTCTAACATAGTCTCTTTGGCTTTGGTGTAGGCCTCCCACAAACGACGAGCCTCCAGATCCATCGGGCTCAGCTTCCACTGCTTTAAAGGATCGTGAATGCGCATCATAAAGCGGTTGTACTGCTCCTCATCTGAAATTGAAAACCAATACTTAATCAGAATGACTCCGGAGCTGATCATCATGCGCTCAAGATCTGGTACCGTTCTTAAGAACTCTTCATACTCATAGTCGGTACAAAAGCCCATCACCCGCTCAACGCCGGCGCGGTTATACCAACTACGATCAAACAAAACAATCTCACCACCTGCAGGTAACTGAGAAATGTAACGCTGAAAATACCACTGTGTCTTCTCACGCTCGTTTGGTGCAGGCAAGGCCACTACCTTGCATACGCGGGGATTGAGCCTTTGAGTAATACGTTTAATTGCCCCACCCTTACCGGCAGAGTCACGACCTTCAAATAGAACAGCGACCTTGAGCTTGTTCTCAACCACCCAGTCTTGAAGCTTGACTAATTCACCTTGGAGACGAAAGAGCTCTTTAAAGTAGACCTGTCGAGACATTCCGGAGCCTGATTCTCCATCTGGTGACATGCGGTCATCATCGAGCTCCATTTCGAGCTCTTCATCCATGCTGTCGAGAATTTCTTCTTGGGCACGGCGATACCACTCGGCCATCTCGTGATGTTTTGATGTCATTTAACTATCCTTAGTCATGCTTTATTTATAGCCCAAGGATATGACATTTTCATTAAAGCTTCTTTTAAATGGCCTGAGCAATCGATTCTTGACAGAAAGATGCTAATTTTTTTCGGTCGAGAGCCCCCCCTGAATCAAAAGAATATGCAGACAACAAGGTTAAATGGGCCTGCAAGTCTGATGTAGCAATGATTTTGGCCATAGACTCTAATAAACCCATATCCCCAATAAAAGCAGGGATTTCTGTTCTTAAACCGCTTACTTTTGACCTATATTGAATAGCCAAGGGAATAGTCAAGCTTCGTGAAATGATCGCTGACTCAAAGAGATTAGGCTTAAATGGCAATACTGATTGGCCATTGGTGGACGTCCCTTCGGGAAAAATACAGACAGACTCCGATTGAAGAACTACGGCCATCTGACTGCCTACCTGCTTCGCATGCCGCGCACTATCCCTCTGGATAAAAACAGTGCCCAGTTGAACCGCCATCCAGCCAAAAATAGGCCAACCTTTTACCTCGGATTTAGCGACAAACCGAATCGGCTTGAACGCATTGATAGCATGGATATCTAACCAAGAGATGTGGTTTGAGACCATCAAATACGGGGAGTTTATTGCCGTTCCCGCACCATGAATCAATAGCTCTATATTAAGAATCACTAGCAAACGGTGAGACCATTTTTGAATTTTTTGATCCTTATGCAGGCGATCCAAAAAAGGAAAAACAAAACAAAGCGTACCCACACCACACAAAATATGTACTGCTAATAAGGCCCATATCCAAAATTGCTTTATTTGAGAGGGTATCTTTTGGCGTGGATTGTAATGGGAGGAATTCATGAGTAATCGTTAATATAAAACAAGTCATGCAATTGACACATAAATGTCATGAGGCTTACACATAGGGCGGGCCTAATAGGTTCTCATGACGCATTACAGAGCGATTTGGATTTCAGATGTACACCTGGGAACAGCAGGGTGTCAAGCTAACTACCTCCTCGATTTTTTAAAACATAACGAAGCAGATACATTTTATCTGGTCGGAGATATTATTGATGGGTGGAGACTAAAGCAAACCTTCTACTGGCCCCAATCCCATAACGATGTTGTCCAAAAGCTATTACGTAAAGCGCGAAAAGGAACGGAAGTCATTTATGTTCCCGGAAACCATGATGAAAGCGCAAGACAGTACTTTGGCATGTCCTTTGGGGATATTCAAGTAGTAGAGGAAGTGATTCACACCACTTTAGATGGTCGCAAGCTTTGGGTTACCCACGGCGATCTTTTTGATGGCGTCATGCAGTACGCCAAGTGGTTAGCCTATGTAGGCGACTCTTTGTACACCTTTATTCTTTACATCAACCGCTACTACAACAGGGTTCGAGTCAAAATGGGGCTGCAATATTGGTCTCTATCTCAATACCTTAAGCACCAAGTAAAGAATGCAGTGAGCTACATCGCTGATTTTGAGCACATCATGGCCAGAGAAGCGCGTCTTCGCGAATGTGATGGCGTAGTCTGCGGCCATATTCACAAGGCCGAGATTCGGGAAATTGATGGCCTACTTTATTGCAATGATGGTGATTGGGTTGAAAGCCTTTCTGCGCTAGTAGAAACCACCAGCGGCGAACTCAAACTGATTTATTGGACTCACATTAAAGGTGATCCAGTAGAGGAAGCAGAAGTGATTTCCCCATCCAATACCTTACTACCCACCTTAGAGGCCACAACATGAAAATTATGATCGTTACCGATGCATGGGATCCCCAAGTGAATGGCGTAGTTCGAACCCTCAAGCAAACCTGCGCAGAATTAGTCGCTATGGGGCATGAAGTAGAAATGATTACTCCCAATGACTTCAATACCATTCCCTGTCCAACCTATCCCGATATTTCTTTATCGATCCTTCCAGGAAAACGGGTTGCTCAGAAGATAAAAGCCTTTGCACCGGATGCGATTCATATTGCGACTGAAGGACCTTTAGGTCTATCAGCCCGCTCCTATGCTGTTAAAAATAACCTACCCTTCTCTACCGCTTATCACACCCGCTTTCCAGAGTATGTCAAAGCACGTATTGGCATTCCACTAGCCTGGACCTATACTTTTCTACGCTGGTTTCATGGGCCTTCTATGGCCGTTATGGCCCCTACTATTGTTGTTAAAAAAGACTTAGAGGACTACGGTTTTAAGAATGTCGTTTTATGGTCTCGTGGCGTGGATTTAAATATCTTCAAAATACAGGCCTCCAAAGCACTGAATACTGCACACCCTATATTTTTATATGTGGGTCGCGTGGCGGTAGAAAAAAATATTAATGCCTTTTTAGAAATTGATCTTCCAGGATCTAAATGGGTGGTGGGTGATGGCCCAGCAATGGCTGGCATTCAAGAAAAATATCCCAACATTAATTACTTAGGTGTTTTACAGCAAGAAGAGTTGGCAAAGGTTTATGCTGCGGCAGACGTATTTGTCTTTCCGAGCAAAACAGACACCTTTGGCTTAGTTCTATTAGAAGCAATGGCTTGTGGAACACCCGTTGCAGCATACCCAGTAACGGGTCCGATTGATGTACTGGGCACCTCACCCGCTGGGGCAATGCATGATGATTTGCGAGTGGCCTGTATGCAGGCATTAAAAATTCCCCGAGAAACTGCTAGGGCACATGCTGAGAAATTCTCCTGGAGAGCAGCCTCAGAACAGTTTGCAAATCACCTCAAGCCCGTTCCTTCAACAGCAGTACACCAAACCGCTATCGCTTAGGCCTGCATTGTGAGCGCCCCCTATCACATTGATCAGAACCCCCACAAGGGCAACCGCGGACTTACACGAGCGTGGCATGCCGCTAAAAACTCTTGGTGCGGCATTGTTTATGCTTTTAAAGAAGAGAGTGCTTTTAGACAAGAATTAACGCTCCTAGTATTACTCACACCCTTAGCGCTACTAATGCCAATTAGCCCATTAGAAAAAGCCATTCTGATCTCTTCCTTAGTGATGGTACTCGTAGTTGAACTCTTAAATTCTAGTGTGGAGGCAGCCATAGATCGCATCTCCTTTGAGCATCATGATCTATCCAAAAGAGCAAAGGATTTTGGCTCAGCTGCAGTCATGCTTGCCCTATTCATTTCAGCCCTTTTGTGGGCAACGATCAGCTTACCCATTGTCATTCAATCGTCATAAAAGACTTTTACGATCCATTACATTACTAAGAGGTTAAATCATGGCAGATCTTCCAAATCCATTCTCTCCATTTGATATTTTTAGCTCACGTTTTGAGCAAAAACCCAAAGCATTTAAAAAAATACAAGCCGGCGCTATCAAGAAAATATTTTCCAAAAAACTAGCTAAAAAATTATTTGGTAAGAAATTTGCAATCCGCTCTAGAGCAGATCATGTGGCACCTGAACCCGTAGTCGTCATGGCAAAAGGAGTAGTAAAAGCGGTAGCAAAATCAAAGCTGCCCGCATTAAGCATTTCCTGGGCAAGCGGCCCGGCAGAAGTAAAAGAGGCACAGCGCCTACGTTACAAAATATTTGCTGAGGAGATGGGTGCAAATCTCCCGCACCATGTTGAAGGTTTAGATGTTGATGATTTTGATGCTTATTGCGACCATCTCCTGATTCGTGATGAAGAGACACTCAGAGTTGTAGGTACCTATCGCGTACTGCCTCCCCACAAAGCCCTAGAAATTGGTCGTCTCTACTCAGATTCTGAATTTGATCTCACCCGCCTTAATCACCTACGTCCAAAAATGGTTGAACTGGGCAGATCCTGTGTTCATATGGACTACCGCTCAGGCGCCGTCATCATGGCCTTATGGAGTGGCCTCGCGCAATACATGCTCAAACACGATTATGAGATTATGCTGGGGTGTGCCAGTATTCCGATGGCAGATGGGGGGCATTTTGCAGCAAGCTTTTATAACTCACTCAGTAATGATCAAATGGCACCGGTTGAAAATCATGCCTTTCCTCGTCTACCACTACCATTAGACCGCCTTAACGGAGGCTTAGATGTTGAGCCACCCCCACTAATTAAGGGCTACCTCAAACTGGGTGCCAAGATCTGTAGTGCTCCAGCATGGGATACAGACTTTAATACTGCAGACGTCTTAACTATGTTGCGCCTATCGGAAATTAATCCCCGCTATGCAAAACACTTTTTTGGTGCTTAAGTTTCAAGCTACTTTAAGGTAATCCTATAAGGTCGGCCGACACGCTCCCACTCGGCGGCCTCTTTTAATAAGCTAAATTCAGTTAAGGGATGTTTACTCGTCCATTCTTTGGATAGACTCACCGCATAAACACCTTCATGCTCCGACAGTTTTACCTTGGGTAAATTCGCATCACTGCGGCCGCGACATAAAACTTGAGCAAGTCTGAGACAAAACAGCATCCGCCAGTCCTGGAAACTAGCATTATGCGCAAGCTTCCCCAATTTACCAGCATGTCCAATCAATAATGCCGCTAATCGAGCCTGATCATTTTTTGAGAAACCAGGCATATCCGCATTACCGGCAATGTAAGCAGAATGCTTGTGGTAGCCATTGTGAGAAATAGACAAACCAATCTCATGTAAGTTGGCTGCCCACTGTAGTAATGCAATATTGTCATCCCTACTTTCAGAATTGGGCTTTGGAAGCTGGCCTAAAAATTCTGCGGCTAATTCACTCACCCGTTTCGCTTGTTCACGATCTACTGCATAACGCTGCATGAATTGCTCTACTGTGACGTAGCGCATATCGTCATGCTGTGATCGACCCAGTAAGTCATAAAGAACGCCGATACGCAAAGCAGCATCGGTTACTTCCATGCTATCAATACCGAGCTCATCGAAAATGGCAATCATGATGGCAAGACCGCCTGGCCAGACCATTCTGCGGTCATCTTTTAAGCCCTGCAACTCTACTTTATTAACATGGTCATACTTGAGAAGATGTTTTTTCATCGCTCGCAAGCCCTCGCGGGTTATTAACCCACTGCTACCGTTGACGCGACCCATTGATAAGCCATCATCGGCCTGACTATTAAAATGATTCTCGCTGATCAAATCTGCCAGAGCGCGTGCCGTGCCAGACGACCCGATAACCTGCTTCCAGCCACTTTTGAGGTACGCGCTGGAAATGACCTGAATTTCCCGCCTTGCCGCCAACTCGGCCTCCCTAAATGCGTGAGGATCAATATTGCCTTTAGGGAAAAATTGCAAGCTATGAGAAACACAGCCCATATACAGACTTTCCATTAGCTTAGGCTCGTAGCCCTTACCAATGATCAGCTCCGTCGAACCACCGCCGATATCGACTACCAAGCGATTGCCTTGGACTGAGGGCACTTCATGGGCTGCACCAATATAAATCAGGCGCGCTTCCTCGACCCCTGCAATGACTTCAATTGGAAAGCCTAAGGCTGCCTCAGCATCCCGAATAAACTGGGGAGCGTTCTTAGCTACGCGTAGGGTATTGGTTGCTACTGCCCGCACTCTAGCAGGATCAAACCCCCGAATGCGCTCACCAAAACGACGAATCGCTGTTAGGCCACGCAGATAGGCCTCACTACCTAATAATTTGTTATCTGTAAGACCTGCCGCCAGGCGAACGGATTCTCGCAAAGTATCAATTGGTCGAAGCTGAGTGCCAGAGGGAGTTTGAACAACTTGAGCTACCAGCATCCGAAAACTATTCGAGCCTAGGTCAACTGCGGCAACTAGGTCTAAATAGTCGTCATCGGAAGCATCTTTAAATAGGGTCAAGGCATTTCCAGGGGAAAAGGTAGCGGGCTAGTTGAAAGGATCTATTTTATGCAATAACTAGAGCTTATCCACCAATAAATCAGCAAACGTTGGAACAAAGTACCAATACGCAAGATTTTTCTCAGGATTAAAGCAAGTTGGACTACCGTAGCCGCAAAAAATGCATCGGCCCCCTGAAACGGTCTTTAATAGTGGGGCTCAGATGGACAACGATAAAACTACTCCGAAAGACAATCTTGCACCTTTAATATTTGGACTTCTTGACAGCATGGGCAAGTAATAAGGAAGCGATGTTTTTCGATCAATACATTCATATTCGAATCCTAATCCAAGAATATGACAACTTAATGCCTACCTTCAAATAAGCTGACTTCAGAATGTCATATTAGCTTGATATGGTCTGAGTATTCATTTGAAAGCATTAACTTAAGGGCGCTTACTCGATGAGCAAATATCACTATGAAGATGCGGTAGTGCAGCTTCAAGAATCTGGATCTATCAGCTTAATTGATTTTAAAAAACTACCTTATGAGGATCTTGTAGAGCTACTAGAAGAAATTAAGGTGTGGTGCTTATATGCAAACGGTAAACTAGATAAGCTCCCGAAGGAATCTAAGAAGCAGAAAGCAAAGAAAAAAGATAGGAAGGAATAGCTAATAAAAATAATAAAGAATAAAGAATAAAATCAGGATTAATGATTTTGTTTAGCTTGCAATCCGCTCTTTTGGGAAACGCAGTGTGAAGGTGCTACCGATGCCAGGAGTACTCTCGATAATTAATTGAGCTTGATGACGATTGGCAATATGCTTCACAATTGCCAAACCTAAACCCGTACCGCCAGTATCTCGAGATCGACTACGATCGACGCGATAGAATCGCTCTGTTAGGCGTGATAAATGCTCTGACGCAATGCCTGGCCCCGTATCTGTCACAGAAAAGTCGCCCTGACCTTCTGCATTGACAGACCATTTAGCGCTAACCGACCCAACATCAGGTGTGTATCGAACCGCATTGGATACTAAGTTACTAAATGCCGAAAGAATTTCTCGCTCATCTCCCATTAAATTTTTAGGGCTCTCAAGATCAAAGTTAAAGGTATGGTGACCTTGTGAAAGTGCCTCAGCATCATTCTTTAATAAAGCCATTACTGCCTCTAGCTTGATAGCCTGCATAGGCGCTGGCAAGGTGTTGGCCTCTAAATTAGCAAGAGTCAATAAATCCTCCACCAAGCTTTTCATCCGCTGCGCCTGTGACATCATCAACTCACAGTACTGATCTCGCTGAGACTTATCCAGATCAATCGATTGCATAGTCTCCAAGAAACCCATCAATACAGTGATTGGGGTTCTCATTTCATGGGAAACATTAGCTACGAAATCGCGACGCATAGCATCCGCTTTTTGTAAATCTGTTACATCCTGCACCAATAAAAGGTGACGCTTGTCACCAAATGAGAATGTTTGCAACAGCAAGCTTAAGTTTGCTGCCGGACCCATGCGCTCTAGCAATAGAGGGGCTTCAAAATGGCGCTTGTTGAGATATTGAATAAACTCTGGGCGACGTAATAAGAAATTAATTCTTTGCATTGCATCACGCTTAAATTTCAATCCAAAAAAACGTTCGGCGATTGCATTGCACCACTCGATCTGATCCTGATCATCTAGCATCACGATGCCATTAGGAGACGCTTGAAAGGCTTCTATAAAACGTGCATGCTGCTGCTCCACTGTTCTTATTTCTTGTTTTAAGTTCTTCACTAAGCGCTGTAGTCGAAAGAAAACCTCTTCCCAAAAGCCACTAGCCAGAGGCATAGTGTCAACCGTATCTTGGAGGATGTGATTTTTGAGCCTGGCTAAATTGATATAAGAATAAATCAAGGGAATTGCCAGGGTGGCAATCCCCGTGGCGATAGCCCAGCTGCCTCCCCAATTAGACTGAACAATGAAGGCAGCTATAAACGCCAAACCAACGAGGGTTATAAACCGAGTGAAAATAGATAACATACCGCAATCTTAGAGCATTCGAGATTCGCGGTTAAAAAACGTCGTAAGTTAGCGAATCACGGCCTAGGTTTGGGTGGGAATCTTGGTAATGCGGTAGCCGCTTCCACGCACTGTCTCAATAAAACGATCGCTGTCAGTGGGGGCTAATGCTGCTCGCAGTCTTTTAATATGAACATCGATCGTACGCTCTTCGATATAGACCTCGTTACCCCAAACCTTATCCAGTAGACTAGCCCTGGAGTGGACTCTTTCTGGGTTTGACATCAAGAACTGAAGAAGCCGATACTCCGTTGGACCCAAGGAGACCGTCGCAGAATCACAATCCGGGATCACAATAGTAACGCGGTGAGATAAGGGATCCAATCTCAAAGGACCGACTGATAATGGGACGGAGCCCGTTTCCTCCAAAGGAAGCTGGCGCCTCAAGATAGCCCTCACCCGCGCGACAAGCTCTTTAGGTGAAAAGGGCTTGGTAACGTAATCGTCTGCACCTGAATCCAGACCCAATACTTTGTCCGCTTCGTCACTTTTAGCGGTTAGCATCAATATAGGCAGACTTCTAAAGCGTTCATTTGCACGCAGTTCTCTAGCAAATTGAACTCCAGACTTGCCAGGTAGCATCCAATCCAAAATCAAAAGACTGGGCAATGACTCTTGCATTATGTTGAGGGCAACTTCAGTTTGAAGGGCCTTCTCAACCTGATAGCCAGCATGGCTCAAATTAATAGAAATAAGCTCAGCAATTGACGGCTCATCTTCCACTACTAAAATCCGCTGGACAATTTCCATGCTCAGGGCTTATTGGCCTCGCGTACTAATTCTTCACGAGGCATATGCCGCACATCAGATCCCTTGGCAACATATATTACGAACTCTGCAATATTTTTTGCGTGATCACCGATACGTTCGATGGCTTTCGCTATCGTTAGCATATCTAAACCTGCTGTAATGGTATGTGGATCCTCCATCATATAGGTGATTAGCTTACGAACAAAGGCTCTAAACTCCTCATCAATCTGACGATCCTCCTCTACTACCTCAGCTGCAGCAATCGTATCTAAACGTGCAAACGCATCTAAACTTCGGCGCAATAATGAAATTGCCATCTGACCAGATAGCCGAATCTCTGCAACATTAATATTGTGAGCCGTGCCAGACTCAATCAAACGCTTAGTTCTCTTTGCTACACGCTCAGCCTCATCGCCAGCACGCTCAAGATTGGTAATCGCTTTTGAAACCGCCATCACCAAACGCAAGTCACGGGCAGTAGGTTGGCGGCGAGCAATCAATTCAGTACAAGCGGAGTCAATCTGAATTTCCAGATCATTAACCATCTTTTCATTTTGAATGACGAGGTTACAAGTCTCAACATCCATTTGCGTGAAAGCACGCATAGCATTTGAGATCTGAGACTCTACTAGCCCGCCCATTTCCAACAGGCGACTGGAAAGTGAATTTAAATCGGCATCAAATTGTGACGAAAGGTGTTTATCTGGCATTTATTTCTCCAATTAACCGAAACGGCCGGTGATGTAATCTTCGGTTTCTTTGCGCTGTGGCTTGATGAAAATTTCATCTGTTTTACCGAACTCTACTAAATTGCCAAGGTACATATAGGCCGTGTAATCTGAAACGCGGGCTGCCTGCTGCATATTATGGGTCACAATCGCAATCGTGTACTCATGCTTAAGCTCATTAATTAATTCCTCAATTTTGCCGGTAGAGATAGGGTCTAATGCTGAAGTTGGCTCATCTAATAACATCACTGAGGGCTTAACCGCAACACTGCGAGCAATACATAAGCGCTGTTGCTGGCCGCCCGATAGGGATAGACCGCTTTGATTAAGCTTATCTTTAGCCTCATTCCACAGAGCAGCTTTGTTTAAGGCCCACTCTACTCGCTCATCCATTTCAGAGCGTGAAAGCTTTTCATATAGGCGCACCCCAAAGGCAATATTTTCATAAATTGACATTGGAAAAGGAGTCGGTTTTTGAAAAACCATTCCAATTCGAGAGCGGAGTAAATTTAAATCTTGCCCTGATTCGAGAATATTTTGACCATAAAAACTGATCTCCCCTTCTGCACGCTGCCCAGGGTAAAGGTCATACATTCGATTGAAAGTTCGAAGTAGAGTCGACTTACCGCAACCAGAGGGCCCAATAAACGCAGTAACTTTACCCTGCTCAATATTGAGATTGATATCTTTTAGACCTTGAAATGACCCATAAAAGAAATTGAGGTTACGCACTTCAAGGGCATTAACCGCCACTTGAGAGGGGGCTTGATTACCATTTGAATCGACGCTAACTTCCTGACCATCAGACTGCCTTAAATCAAACATTGTTTTCATATTACTCATCCTTGAACCTTCTGACGAAATACTACGCGAGCCAGGATATTCAGACCCAAGACTGCGAAAGTGATTAATAAGGCTCCGCCCCAAGCTAGCTCAACCCAGTTGTCGTATGGACTCATCGCAAACTGAAATATCACTACCGGTAAGTTGGCCATGGGCGCATTCATATTAGTAGAGAAGAATTGGTTATTCAGTGCCGTGAATAACAAGGGCGCTGTTTCACCACTCACCCGAGCAAGGGATAATAAAATACCGGTCATCACACCACTTTGGGCCGCCCTCAAGGTGATCATAAAAGCCACCTTCCATTTAGGCGTACCTAAGGCATAGGCCGCCTCACGCAAACTTCCTGGAACTAAACGCAACATATTCTCAGTTGTACGAACCACTACAGGAATAGCGATCAAAGCCAATGCAATGGTGCCCGCCCAGCCAGAAAAATGCCTTACTTGAGCGACAACAAATGCATACACAAACAGACCAATAACGATCGATGGGGCAGACAACATAATGTCAGTAACGAATCGGGTTATAGCAGCAATCCTACTACGATCACCGTACTCGGAAAGATATAGCCCTGCCAATACGCCAATCGGTGTACTAATTATGGTGCAGCAACCAACCAACATTAAGCTGCCGACAATGGCATTTGCTAGGCCACCCCCTTCAGAGCCAGGGGCTGGTGTGCTTTGCGTGAAGAGACTTAAACCCAATGCAGAAAATCCCTTAAAAAACAGTACAGAAAGAATCCACATCAAAAAAATCATACCCAGAGTCATCGCAACGGTGGATAAGGTCAGGCCAATCCTATTTTTACGCTTACGTTTTGCAAAAATACTTGGATCAATATTAGAAAAATTGTTCATGTTTTTAATCCCTGCTTTTTCTCCATGCTGCTTAACATCCACTTGGCGCAGGCTAAGACAATAAAAGTAATAATGAAGAGGGCTAGGCCCAGCGCAAACAAAGACGACAAATGATTGCCCGCCTCTGCCTCACCAAATTCGTTAGCGAGCGTTGAAGCAATTGATGTACCTGGTGCAAATAGAGATGGGGACAAGCGATGGGCATTACCAATCACAAAGGTAACCGCCATCGTCTCACCAAGCGCTCTGCCTAGGCCCAGCATCACACCACCAATAACACCTGCTTTGGTATACGGAAGCACAACATTTTTGACTACTTCCCAAGTGGTGCAACCGATACCGTAAGCTGACTCTTTAAGAACCGGGGGAACAATTTCAAAGACATCACGCATCACAGAAGCAATAAAAGGCAGAATCATCATCGCCAAGATTAAGCCGGCACACAAGATACCGATTCCGTTAAAAGCACCAGAGAATAAAATACCAAAGCCCGGAATTTGACCTAAAGTGGCGGCTAATGCCGGCTGAATGTAGTCAGCAAATAATGGAGCGAAAATAAATAGACCAAACATTCCGTAGATAATCGATGGAACGGCAGCGAGTAGTTCCACTGCGGTACCTAAGGGTCTACGCAAAGGGGATGGGCAAAGCTCA
Source organism: Polynucleobacter brandtiae (assembly GCF_002797575.1). Classification (GTDB taxonomy): domain Bacteria; phylum Pseudomonadota; class Gammaproteobacteria; order Burkholderiales; family Burkholderiaceae; genus Polynucleobacter; species Polynucleobacter brandtiae. The sequence continues at coordinate 18,677 of NZ_PGTX01000005.1, forward strand.
GTCAAAAATACAGCAATCCCAAAGCTCAATGGGACGGCTATCAGCAGAGCAATTAAAGAGGTGACCAAGGTGCCGTAGATTGCAATTAATCCACCAAACTCACCATTCACAATGTCCCACTCTTGGGTAAAGAAAAAACCGATCCCAAAAGTACTGAGTGCAGGCCAGGCATTGCTAGCCAAAGACACCATAATTCCCACTAAGGCAATTAAGACTGATAAGGCAAAAAATTGAGTAATCCGATGAAATAAAAAATCCTGCACACGCTGTAACTTTGCGATACGCAAAGCTTGCGGTGTTGGTGCTGAATGAGACTGAGTTAATTCCATCATCAATACACTTATTAAATATTGAAACAGCCCCACGATAAGTGGGGCTGTTTTACATCGATCACTAAAGTAGACACTTGGTCTATTTTACTTAGTTACTACCTTTGTAAATACATTCTTACGGATGAAGTCTGTAGTCTCATCTGGCATCGCAACATAATCGAGCTCTTCAGCCATCTTCTTGCCATCTTTGAAAGCAAAGTCAAAGAACTTGAGGACTTCAGCAACGTTAGTCTTATTTTCAGGTGTCTTGTATACGAGAATGAATGAAGCACCAGTAATTGGCCATGATTTTGCACCAGGAGCATTAGTAATAAATGTACCCATACCTGGAACCTTTGACCAATCAGTACCGGCTGCAGCTGCTGCAAAGGTCACATCATCAGGCTGAACAAATTGTCCATCCTTATTTTTCATGGAAACGCTGGTCATTTTGTTTTTCTTGGCATAAGCATACTCAACGTAACCAATTGCTCCTTTGACGCGCAGAACGTTTGCCGCTACCCCCTCATTACCTTTACCGCCCACTGAAGATACTGCTGGCCACTTCACTGCAGCGCCTTCTCCAACGGAATCTTTCCAGTTCTGACTCACTTTAGCCAAGTAATTCGTAAAGATAGCGGTTGTGCCCGATCCATCAGCGCGATGCACTACGGTAATTGGCAAATCAGGCATTTTCATACCTGGGTTATTTAGGACGATACGTCTATCGTTCCAGTTAGTGATTGCACCCTGGAAAATGTCAGAGAGTGTATCTGGTGAGAGTTTCAGCTCATATGGCTTCACACCTTCGATGTTAATGACTGGCACAACACCACCAATAATTGCTGGAAACTGTACTAAGCCATCTTTTTCTAAATCTTCAAATTTAACTGGGTTATCGGTTGCACCGAAATCTACTGTTTTGGCTTTAATTTGTTTGACACCACCGGATGAGCCAATGGATTGATAATTCAATTTATTGCCAGTCTTCGCTTTATAAGCCTCGGCCCACTTAGCATAAATAGGGTAAGGAAAAGTTGCGCCCGCGCCAGTCATATCTAATGCAAAAGCAGCTGGAGCAATTGAAATTGCGCTAATCACTAGCGCTGTTTTCAAAAAAGATTTCATATAGATCTGTCCTCAGATAAATAACGCAATATCGCGTTATTAGAACGATACGGGCTATCTATGACGCTTTTATGACAAAACACATTTTTAATGATGTTGATGTCTATTTTTGCCCTAGTAGGGCCTGCAATTTCTTGGCAAAAGCGGTATTGTCCTCATACCCCTTAAAAAGGTGTGCTCCTGGACCAATCGCGGCTACAGTAACGGGTGCAGGCGTATGCCCAGAGCTAGCCCAATAAAAACCTGTTTGTCGAGCAATGGCTAAGGCAAGAATATTTGAGGGTAGGTAATTTGAATTCGCCCCTAGCTGTCCCGCAGTAAGAATCTTTTGACGCAAATCGTCATCTAAAGTTAAGCCAGGAAAGCCTTGTTGTAGTAAGTTTGAGAGGAAGGTATCTAACTCTTGAAGACTTTTAGACTGCTTTATCTGTGCCTTATATCTCTTCGAAAACTCATCAAGCGACATCTTAAATTGCTCAATTTGCTGTAATTGAGCTACATTCACATTCAAATAATTGGCCGTACCTGCAGGCCCTAGATTTTTACGGCCATAAGTCGGAGCAAATCCACCCGTCTCATGGTCTCCAGTCACAATAATCAAGGTATCTGGATTCTTTTTCTGAAACTCAATAGCGATCTTGACGGCATCATCAAATGCCCATAAATCTCGCATTAATGCAGCAACATCATTTTGATGGCCGGCAGAATCAGTGTTTTCATTCTCAGCAAATAAAACAAAGCCAGTATTTTTAGATTTTTTATTACTAATACTCAATGCCTGCAGAGCGATGGTAAGCATCTGGGCCAAACTAGGCGTTTCTTGTGGATTGCGATCAATCTCATAGTCTAAATCTTCGTCCGCAAATAATCCCAATACCTTTGAAGAATTGACCTGAGAAAGTGCAGCAGGCGAATTAACATATTGATAACCCTGAGTTTGTAATACCTCGATTACATTCTTGCCGTCTTGGCGTTTTCCGCCTGGCACTGAATTAGGTAAGAAGAAATTCGTACCTCCACCCATCAATACTTCGGGCGCAAGGGCAACATATTGGTCTACGATAGATTGATGGTCGCGACGTGATTTTGCATGCACACTAAAAGCAGCCGGGCTGGCATCATGAATGGGGGCCGTGCTGATCAAACCAATCCGCTTACCTTGATGTTTGGCAATCTGCATTAAGGTTGGCGGCATGCTCCCATCTGGAGTTACCGAAATCACCCCATTATTTACTTTGTAACCTGTGGACATTGCAGATGCTGCCGCAGCTGAATCCGTTACAAAATAATTGGCAGATTCCGTTCTCATAAGTTGATAGCTGCCCTTAGCCATCACAACATCAGTAATAGCAAAAGGCTGTTGACGCAATTGAGAACTGGAATAGCGACCAAACTCGTATTGAGCACTAGTGGTGCCGTCAGCAAATAAAATAATAATGTTTTTGGGTTTCGTTAGAGCGCTCTCAGCGCTTACTGGAGTAATGTGTACGAGGCCGAATAAGAGTAATGCACCCCACAGCAATAATCTAGATTTCAAATGAATTTCTCTCATTAAATTTTAAGTTACCCTCACCTCTAAAGGGATTACCTGTAACGACTAAATAGTTGGCACCAGGTTAGCAATACTCTTAGCAGCACTCATAGCAACATCACCATCTTTCGTCTCAACCATCACCCGTAAAAGAGGCTCCGTGCCAGATGCACGAATTAATACCCTACCCTGATCCTCTAGATCGCTCTCAACTAGTGTGATCTGAGCCTGGAGGGCTTCGTCTATTGTCCAGTTATAACCAGCCCGATAGCGAACATTGAGTAGCACCTGCGGGAAAATCTGGACTGTCCCTAGTAACTGCGCCAGAGTTTGCTTGTGATGAATCATGGCAGCTAACACTTGTAGCGCTGCAATGGTGCCATCACCGGTGGAATGCTGATCTAGGCAGAGTAAATGCCCAGAACCTTCACCGCCTAATATCCACCCCTTTTGCTTGAGTAACTCTAAGACATAGCGATCGCCGACATTGGCACGCTCAAATTCAATACCAAACTCTTTAATGGCATTTTCTACAGCCAAGTTGGTCATTAAGGTACCCACAACACCACCTAAAGCCTGCCCTCTGGCAATGCGATCTTTAGTAAGGACGTAAAGTAATTCATCTCCATTAAACAGTCGCCCAGTAGCATCGACCATTTGCAGGCGGTCTGCGTCACCGTCTAGAGCAATACCCAGATCGGCGCCTACTTCTTTGACCTTGGCAACTAAAGCTGCTGGCGCAGTAGCGCCACACCCATCATTAATATTGCGCCCATTTGGGCTCACTCCGATAGAGATTACTTCGGCCCCTAGCTCATGAAAAACATGAGGAGCAATGTGATAAGAGGCGCCATTGGCACAGTCGACAACCAATTTCATTCCCTTGAGATTCAACTCTCCCGGAAAGGTAGACTTACAAAACTCGATATAGCGCCCTGCCGCATCATCAATACGAAAGGCTTTACCTAGCTCTTCAGAGCTAACGCAGCCCATTGGTAGCTCTAGCTCAGCCTCAATTGCTAGCTCAAAATCATCTGAAAGCTTATCGCCCATCGCAGAAAAGAACTTAATGCCGTTATCTTGATATGGATTATGAGATGCAGAAATCACTAGGCCTGCAGAGAGCCGTAAAGCCTTAGTGAGGTAAGCAACCCCTGGGGTCGGAATAGGGCCGCAAAGCATGACATCCACCCCAGCAGCTGCAAAACCCGCCTCCAAGGAGGCCTCCAACAAATAGCCCGATACCCGCGTGTCTTTACCAATCAAAATCTTACAGCGCTCTCCCGGTTTGGCAGCCCGGGTTAATACTTTGCCAGCAGCATATCCAAGGCGCGTCATGAACTCAGGGACAATCGGAAATTGCCCTACTTCACCGCGAATACCGTCAGTACCAAAGTATTGTTTTTTCATGGAGTTGATTATAAAACTTACTGCCATCAAGCTTTGCAGATACGACAGCACTAGTCTTGAACAGCCTCCCAGAGCTTGAGTGCATCTACTGTCTCCTGAACATCGTGTACTCGGATAATCCGGGCGCCTCGATCTGCCGCAAGAATGGCCGCAGCAATGCTAGGAGCAACTCTTTCGTTTGTATCGCGTCCCGTCAACTTACCCAACATCGACTTGCGAGAAATCCCTGCTAAAACGGAATAACCTAATTGCGAGAATTGCTCAAATTGAGCAAGCATCTGTAGATTATGCTCAAGACTCTTACCAAATCCAAAGCCAGGATCAATCACAATGCTGTCAGGAGCAACGCCTTTTTCTACTAAGTGCGCCGCACGTTGATTCAGAAATGATTTCACATCAGCAATGACGTCTTGATAATGCGGATCAAATTGCATTGTCTGTGGATCACGCTGCATGTGCATCAAGATAATGCCGCATGGTTGGTCAGCCCTGTTTTCTAAAATAGCATCTACAGCGCCCTCCTGTCTTAGCGCCCAAACATCGTTTACGCAGTCAACGCCCAACTTCAGCGCTTGGCGCATTGTTTCTGCTTTGTAGGTATCAATCGACAGTGCGACACCGCAATTTTTTAGCGCCTCAATCACCGGCAAGACACGGCTCAACTCTTCCTGTAAAGAAACAGGTTCAGCACCCGGTCGAGTAGACTCGCCGCCGATATCAATGATGTCTACCCCGTTAGCAATCATGCGCTCCGCTTGGGCTATCGCATCAGTCACACTACGAAACTTCCCGCCATCTGAGAATGAATCAGGAGTAGTGTTCAAGATGCCCATAACCAAGGGTCGCCTACGCTTGCTAAAGTCAAAAAGAAAATGCCCGCAACGCCATGTTGCGGGCAAAGTGTTATGCATCATCTACTAAGTAAGTTGGCTTATAAAAGACTAAGCAGTCGCTGGTGCACTACCAGCTGCAGGTCCTGCTGTCCCTGCAGAGTTTCCAAACGTAGTAGCAGCCGGTAACTTGGGCATGCGCGGTGGACGACCTTCCATGATGTCTGTAATCTGCTCAGCATCAATAGTCTCCATCTCTAACAAAGCGGCGACCATAGCCTCAACCTTGTCACGGTTTTGCTCCAGAATAGATCGAGCCAAAGCATACTGGCTATCAACTAGTGCTCGTATTTCTGCATCAACTTTTTGTTGAGTCAACTCAGAAACTGTCTTTGAGCTTTGGCGGCCGAACATACTCTCAGACTCTGTATCCACATAGACCATTGTGCCCAAGCTATCGCTCATGCCGTAACGAGTCACCATATCCCTTGCCATTTTGGTAGCACGTTCAAAGTCATTAGAAGCACCCGTACTCATGGAGTTCAAAAACACTTCTTCTGCTGCGCGACCACCAAATAGAATCGCTAATTCTTCCATCATGCGATCTTTGTATAAGTTCACACGATCAAACTCAGGTAGCTGCCAAGTCACACCCAGAGCCATGCCACGGGGCATGATAGTAACCTTATGGACAGGGTCAGCCTTTGGCAATGACTTAGCCACCACCGCATGCCCAGACTCGTGATAAGCCGTATTGCGACGCTCTTCCTCGCGCATGACTGCAGATTTACGCTCAGGGCCCATGTAGATCTTATCTTTAGCGTCCTCAAAGTCCTTCATGTCTACCGCGCGTTTATTACGACGGGCTGCAAACAAGGCGGATTCATTTACCAAGTTCGCCAAATCTGCCCCTGAAAATCCAGGGGTACCACGCGCCAACACAGCAGCGTTAACGTCTGGATCAATTGGAACTTTGCGCATATGCACTTGCAAAATTTGCTCACGACCACGAATATCTGGCAGGCCAACATGAACCTGGCGATCGAAACGTCCTGGACGCAACAAGGCGCGGTCCAATACATCAGAGCGGTTGGTTGCAGCAACAACGATAACGCCGCTATTGCTTTCAAAGCCATCCATCTCCACCAACATCTGATTCAATGTTTGCTCACGCTCGTCATTACCGCCACCCATACCGGCGCCACGATGACGACCCACAGCGTCAATCTCGTCAATAAAGATGATGCAAGGAGAGTTCTTCTTAGCATTCTCGAACATGTCACGCACACGAGATGCGCCAACGCCTACAAACATCTCAACAAAGTCAGAACCCGAGATCGCAAAGAAAGGGACTTTCGCTTCGCCAGCAATGGCACGAGCTATCAAAGTCTTACCTGTACCAGGAGGGCCAACGAGCAAGATACCGTGCGGAATACGACCACCCAGTTTCTGAAATTTCTGAGGATCCTTGAGAAAGTCCACAATTTCGAAGACTTCTTCCTTGGCTTCATCGCAACCTGCCACATCTGCAAAGGTCACAGTGTTGCTGTTTTCATCGATCAAGCGCGCCTTGGATTTACCGAACGAGAATGCGCCACCTTTACCGCCACCTTGCATTTGGCGCATCATGAAAAACCAAAATCCAATGATCAATAAAGTAGGTCCTAGGTAGTACAAAGCAGAAACCAATAAATTAGGCTCGTCGTCAGCTTTGCCCGTTACCTGCACGCCGTACTTCATCAGGTCGCCTACCATCCAAATGTCGCCTGGCGTAATGATGGAATACTTACTACCGTCGTTTGGGGTTACCTGCAAGGTACGTCCTTGCACATCCACGCGCCTGACTTTACCAGCCTTAGCGTCGTCCATAAATTGGGAATACGTGACCTGATTCTGTTCCTTAGGCTTGTCGAACTGCTTGAAAACAGTAAACAAGACTAAGCCCACAATGAGCCACACACCGATTTTTTGCAACATATTGCTATTCAAAAGGAGACCTTTGCCGGATTAATCCGGGAGTTAAAGCGGATTGCTATAAATAAGTATTTGATTCTACTACCAGGCTTTTTCAAGTGCTAGACGGGGTTTTATTTAATAATCCCCTATATTCAAGGGGTTATTTAGGCAACTTGAGGTTTCTACCTAAAAGGAAGATCTCCGATGAGCGTGCTCTGGATGCCTTCGGCTTTCGGGAGGCAACCGTTTTAAAGACTTTTTTGAACGACTCAACGATTTGACTATAGCCACTACCGTTAAAGCACTTGATGAGCAAAGCCCCCTCCGGCTTGAGGTGCACAAGAGAAAAATCGAGGGCGATTTCAGCCAAGAAGGCCATTCGCGCTGCATCAGCTACTCCCACTCCCGAGAGATTGGGCGCCATGTCTGAGAGTACTAAATCTACTTTTCCCCCAGAATTGGCTGGTAACAGCGCCTCTAGAGCCTGGAGGCCCTCATCCTCACGAAAGTCACCCTGAATAAAACTCACGTCTGCAATCTCCTCCATCGGAAGAATATCAATCGCAATAATGGTGCCGTCAGGCTTACCAGACTCAATTTGGGGGTTATTTTTTCCTAGTTCTGTCAGACGATTACGCGCGTACTGAGACCAGCTTCCTGGAGCACTACCCAGGTCCACTACGGTCATCCCCGCCTTAATCAGGTGATCTTGCTCATCAATCTCACTGAGCTTATAGACTGCTCGAGCACGATAGCCCTCTTTCTGAGCCATCTTGACATAAGGATCTTGCAGGTGATCCTGTAACCAACTTTTATTAAATTTATTCTTTGCCACAAGGTACTCACTTTCGGGGTCTATTTTCCTTCTTTATCGCTACGAAGGCAAAAGGAATCGACCGTAAATCACTGAATTACTAATTTATATATCCCTATTTGGGGGCATAAGCCCTGTTTTACAAGTCTGAATGCTCTATCATCGACCCATGACCGCACTTACCATTACCCCCGCACAACGAAAATCGCTAAAAACACAAGCCCATGACCTCAGTCCTGTTGTCATGATCGGTGGCGATGGCCTCACTCCAGCAGTAATTAAAGAGGCAAAGCTGGCTATTGCCCATCATGGCCTAATCAAAATTCGTGTTTTTGGTGATGAACGTGATGCCCGCATAGCGATGTATGAAGAGCTCTGCGACAAACTCGATGCCGCACCAGTGCAACATATTGGCAAACTTCTGGTCATCTGGAAACCAAAAGCAGAAATTGATACTGCATTACTCAATTTAGGCAGATCATACAAGCAGACCAAAAAGTCCTTACAAGCACCTCGCACCAAACGACAGGGTGTTCGCACCTCATCTAAAGAGGGTATTCGGACTAGCACTTCCGAAAGGTCCGATAGACGCTCTGCTGCTAGCAAGTCGCCCTTTACCAGAGCTGCGGCAGTCAAGACGGCAAGCGCTACAACTGCTACAACTGCAGCCCCCAAGAAGCGAGTATTACGCGCAGATGCTGCTGAGTCCAAAATTGGCTGGTCGTCACCTGGCTACCGTAAAGCAGCTCCTGCAGCAGCGCCGATTAAAAAGCGCAAAGTACGCATGAGCAGCACCAAGAAAAAAACACTGGGCTCTTAAAAGCCAATTACCTCAATTTAAGATCAACGCCGCTAGTCGGCGTTTTTTAATGCCTAAGATACAGCGTGGCTTGCGCTTCTGGCAGTCGTACGGGTTAATTTCCATACTAGAAAAATACCTAAGGTACTCTGCAGCATAAACAGAACGCTTGACACGCCATGCAGCCTCCCAAACAGGGTAGCCGATGGTGAAAGCATGACGGGCATCCCTTGCGTTAGCGCGTTATCTCTGAGGGTATTCATCCAAGGGATGAATACAAAGGCTGCGCCAATAGAACAAAACAACATGACTAGTAACAGCCAACGAATCAGCCTGAATTGATGAAGACCCCGATTTACCAATAAATTAGCTAACACCATCAAGCCGATGCAGACGGTGACGCTAAGATAAGCTTCGATCTTGAAAATGCTACCTGCAACCATGCCGGCAGCTTGACGATCGGTCATCGTACTGAAGATGGCTGGTGCCACAAGATAGCCTACCGTGATGAGGCTGCCTACCCATAATCCTGCGATCAGAGTAAAGAGTCGCTGAGCGCTTAAGTGATGCGGTCTATCTAAGGCGGTCATACAAGCCCTTTAAACGTAACGCACAGCCAATATCTCGACTTGACGATTGCCTGCCGGTGCTTGAACCGCTACAACATCACCCTCTTCTTTGCTAATTAAAGCACGCGCAATCGGAGAGCTAATAGAGATTTTATTAAAGGCAATATCGGCCTCATCATCGCCTACGATTTGATATGTGAATTTCGTGCCATCTTCTAAGTCTTCAAGATCGACAGTTGCGCCAAATACGATACGGCCATTAACATCTAAAGAGGCAGGATCAATTACCTGGGCAGCAGACAGCTTACCTTCAAGCTCCTGAATACGTCCCTCAACAAATCCTTGCTTTTCTTTAGCGGCATCGTACTCAGCGTTCTCAGAAAGATCGCCCTGAGCACGCGCTTCAGAGATGGCAATAATCACTGCTGGACGTTCAACATGCTTTAAGCGCTGTAACTCTTCTTTGAGAAGTTCTGCGCCGTTTTTAGTAATGGGGATAGAGTTCATATTTCCAGTCTAACTTAAATGAGAAAGCGTTTTATGCAGTGTTTGCAGGGCATACACTTCTAAAGACTCTTTGCTACCGTTTTGAGATGCTAACAACCCGTCCATTACAGCGCGAGCAGCACTGATAGTGGTGTAGTAAGTCACGTTATTAGCTTGAGCAGTGGTTCTAATGGAGCGTGAATCCGCAATTGCAGTACGCGTTTCATCTACTGTTGTGAAAACCAATGAGATTTCACCATTTTTGATCAAGTCCACAATATGGGGGCGACCATCTTTTACTTTGTTCACCACGCGCACCGGTAAACCAGCAGCCTCAATTGCAGCTGCGGTACCTTTCGTAGCCACCATCGGAAATCCCAGTTGATGCAACAGCTTGGCGACTTCAACTGCTTTAGGCTTATCGCTATCCTTCACTGTCAGCACCACTGTTCCGCTCTTAGGTAGCTTAATTCCCGCACCGAGTTGTGACTTAAACAGCGCCTCACCAAAGGTTTTACCAACGCCCATCACCTCACCTGTAGAGCGCATCTCAGGCCCCAGAATCGGATCAATGCCAGGGAACTTATTAAACGGAAATACCGCTTCCTTGACAGAGAAATAAGGTGGCTTAACCTCTTCTTTAATGCCTTGCTGATTCAGGGTCTGACCAACCATACAACGCGCCGCTATTTTGGCTAGCTGTAAACCGGTTGCCTTAGATACAAACGGCACAGTTCGGGAAGCGCGGGGATTCACTTCAAGCACATAGATGACATCTTTACCGTCTACATTCTGAATCGCAAACTGTACATTCATCAGACCAATGACATTCAGGCCTTTTGCCATCGCCGCAGTTTGACGCTTAATCTCTGCAACGGTTTCATCTGATAAAGAATATGGTGGCAAAGAGCATGCTGAATCACCAGAGTGGACACCAGCCTGCTCTATATGCTCCATCACGCCACCAATAAAGACGCGTTGTCCATCGCTAATACAGTCAACATCGCACTCAATGGCATCATTTAAAAAGCGATCCAAGAGCACCGGAGAGTCGTGAGAAACTTTGACTGCCTCACGCATATAACGTTCGAGGTCTCTTCCATCATGCACGATTTCCATTGCACGGCCACCTAGTACGTAGGATGGACGAACAACTAATGGATAACCAATTTCCTCAGCAAGCTTAAGTGCCTCATCCTCAGCGCGGGCAGTTCGATTTGGTGGCTGGCGTAAGTTCAACTCATGCAACAGCTTTTGAAAACGCTCACGGTCTTCGGCAGCATCAATCATGTCTGGAGATGTGCCAATAATCGGTACACCATTAGCCTCGAGATCGAGTGCAAGCTTCAAAGGCGTTTGACCACCGTACTGCACGATTACACCCTTAGGCTTTTCAATAGCAACGATCTCTAATACGTCTTCCAAAGTCAGAGGCTCAAAGTACAGTCGATCCGAAGTATCGTAATCAGTAGAAACCGTTTCTGGGTTGCAGTTCACCATAATCGTTTCGTAACCATCATCGCGAAGTGCTAGCGCTGCGTGAACACAGCAATAGTCAAACTCAATACCCTGCCCAATTCGATTGGGTCCACCACCCAACACCATAATCTTATCTTTGCTGGACGGCTGAGATTCACACTCACCATGCTCAGCTTCATAAGTCGAATACAAATAGGCAGTGTTAGTCGAAAATTCTGCAGCGCAGGTATCCACCCGCTTAAAAATTGGCACTACCTTTAAGCGATGACGTGCTGCCCGAACCGAAGAGGCATCAACTCCCAATAATTTACCCAAGCGGCGGTCAGAAAATCCTTTTTGCTTGATGAAACGCAACTCTAAAGCGGATAAGCTATCAATCTTCCGAAGCTTGAGCTCTGCTTCCATCGTGATCAGCTCTTCAATTTGCTCTAAGAACCATGGATCTATTTTGGTCTCAGCAAAAATTTCATCTAAACCCATGCCCATGCGGAAGGCATCTGCCAAATACCAAATGCGATCTGGACCTGGTTCACCGATTTCTCGAATAATATCGTCTAGGTCAGTTGAAAACTCATCTAAACCATCAACACCTACCTCTAAACCACGCAACGCTTTTTGGAAGGACTCCTGGAAGGTACGGCCGATCGCCATCACCTCACCGACCGATTTCATCTGCGTTGTTAAGCGAGAGTCCGCTTGCGGGAATTTTTCAAATGCAAAGCGAGGAATCTTTGTAACAACATAATCAATAGATGGCTCAAAAGAAGCGGGGGTTGCACCACCAGTAATATCATTCTTGAGCTCGTCTAAGGTGTAACCCACCGCCAGCTTAGCGGCAATTTTCGCAATCGGAAAACCCGTTGCCTTGGACGCTAAAGCAGATGAACGGGATACACGCGGATTCATCTCAATGACGATCATGCGTCCATCTTCTGGGTTTATAGAGAACTGTACGTTAGAGCCCCCAGTATCTACCCCTATTTCGCGCAAAACAGCAATTGAAGCGTTACGCAAAATTTGATACTCTTTATCCGTTAAGGTCTGCGCTGGCGCAACGGTAATGGAATCACCGGTATGCACACCCATTGGATCTAAGTTCTCAATAGAACAAACGATGATGCAGTTGTCGGCACGGTCGCGCACGACTTCCATTTCGAATTCTTTCCAGCCCAATAGCGACTCTTCAATCAAGAGCTCACCTGTTGGAGATAAATCTAAGCCGCGCTTACAAATCTCTTCGAACTCTTCACGATTGTAGGCAATGCCACCACCGGATCCACCCATCGTAAATGAAGGACGAATCACTACTGGGAAACCCAAACTATCGGTCTCTTTCTGAATGCGTTGCTGCACTTCGTGCGCCTCATCCATTGAATGGGCAATACCAGACTTAGCAGACCCTAGACCAATTTTGGTCATTGCATTTTTAAATTTCTGACGATCTTCTGCCTTATCAATTGCCTCTGGTGAAGCGCCGATTAACTCACAACCATATTTCTCAAGAATGCCATGGCGATGCAAGTCGAGTGCGCAGTTCAGAGCGGTTTGCCCACCCATCGTTGGCAAAATGGCATCTGGTTTTTCAGTAGCAATGATGCGCTCTACAACCTCCCAGGTAATGGGTTCGATATAGGTAACATCTGCCATTTCCGGATCGGTCATGATGGTTGCAGGATTGCTGTTTACCAGAATGACTTTGTAACCCTCATCACGCAATGCTTTGCAAGCTTGTGCACCTGAATAGTCAAACTCACAAGCCTGACCAATCACGATTGGACCAGCACCAATAATTAAGATGCTTTTAATATCACTACGCTTAGGCATTATTTGCCCCCTTTATTACTAACTTGCGCGCTATTCATTAGCTCCACAAAACGATCAAACAAATAGGCAATATCGTGAGGCCCAGGAGAAGCTTCTGGATGACCCTGAAAACACAAAGCGGGCTTATCTTTCCAAGCAAGGCCTTGTAATGATCCATCAAATAAAGAAACGTGCGTCACCCGAATATTGTCTGGCAAGGAATGGGCATCTACAGCGAAGCCATGGTTTTGAGAAGTGATGGCAACGCGCCCAGTATCGAGATCTTTCACTGGATGGTTGGCGCCATGGTGCCCAAACTTCATCTTCAACGTTTTAGCACCAGCGGCCAAGCCCATAATTTGGTGCCCCAAACAGATGCCAAAAGTTGGAATGCCTTTTTCAATGATTTCTTTTGCAGCAGCAATAGCGTAATCACAAGGACCGGGATCACCAGGGCCATTAGAGAAGAAAACGCCGTCAGGGTTCATTGCCAATACCTCTGCCGCGCTAGTTTGCGCAGGTACCACGGTAAGTTCACAACCACGCTCGGTCAGCATACGCAAAATATTGCGTTTCACACCAAAGTCATAGGCCACCACTTTTTTAATAGGTCTACTCAGATCCAGAGTGCCGTAGGCAGGCTTGTCTTCAGCGCCATGCAAATTCCACTCCGCTTCGCGCCACTGATAAGGCTTTTTAGCACTTACTACTTTGGCCAAATCTAATCCAGACATCCCTGGAAACGCTTTTGCTAATGCAAGAGCCTTTGTGCTGAGTGCTTGCATGTCATCGCCCATCTTGCCGGCAACAATAGCGCCTGATTGGGCTCCTTTGTCACGCAGCATTCTGGTAAGTTTGCGTGTGTCAATACCAGAGATACCGACAACTCCTGCTTTAGCGAGATAAACATCCAAACTCTCCTCAGAACGAAAATTGGAGACGCGCTTAGAGAGGTCCTTGATTACCAAACCAGCTGCATGAATGTGATCTGATTCGGCATCCTGGCCATTGACACCAACATTCCCAATGTGAGGATAGGTCAATGTAACGATTTGCTGCGCATAACTAGGATCGGTAATGATCTCTTGATAGCCTGTTAAAGCGGTATTGAATACCACTTCACCAGTCGTTTCGCCAGGGGCGCCGATACTGAGACCAGGAAATAAAGAGCCATCGGCTAAAGCCAATACGGCGGGGGGAAAAGAAGGAAGCAAGGGTGACAAACCATCTCCAGTCCCTGCTCCATCCGACGCTCAACACCCCAAAAAGACCAACCCAGGACTGTTTGTGCGGAAGGTGAGTGTCTTTAAGCGCTAGGGTAAATTATTAAGTTTTGAACCTAGCAATGATACCAGTTTTACACCCTAAACCCCTAAATTTCCACTCTACAATGCCGTTAGAGGCTAAGTTGGGGGCCTTTGCTCAATGACGCCTCTAATTTGAGCTAAGACAGTTTGGTCTTCCATGGTGCTGATATCCCCGGGATCGCGGCCTTCTGCTACTGCCTGAAGTGCTCTGCGCACAATCTTCCCTGAACGGGTCTTTGGCAAAGCAGTCACGATATAAACACGGCCAGGACGAGCAATAGCGCCCAAGGTACTATCAACCGTCTTCATACACTCGGCTTCTAGGGTGGCAGTATTTGAGGCATCCTTTGGGATGACAAAGGCAATTGCTGCCTGCCCTTTCAGTTTGTCCTCAATACCAACAACCGCTACTTCTGAAACATTGGCGTGCCCAGAGATACTCTCTTCAATCTCACGAGTACCCAAACGATGGCCGGCAACGTTAATCACGTCATCCGTTCGGCCTAAGATGAAAAAGTAACCATCATCGTCTTTGATACCCCAATCAAAGGTGGAATAAACAGTCTTACCAGGAATAGTCTCCCAATAAGTACTTATAAAGCGCTTGTCATCACCCCACACTGTCTGCATGCATCCAGGGGGTAAGGGACCCTCAATCACAATGACCCCCTTCTTATTCGGGCCTAACTCCTCAGCATTCGCATCATCTAACAGCTTCATATTGAAGCCGAAAGAGGGAAGGCCTGGGGATCCGAACTTATGTGGCATGACCTCTACACCACGCTGAATAGCCAGGGTTGGCCAACCCGTTTCGGTCTGCCAGTAGTTATCTACGATGGGTTTATTAATCGCACCATGAATCCAGGTTGCCGTGGGCTCGTCTAAAGGCTCTCCAGCCAAGAACAAAGCCCGCAAACTTGAGAGGTCGTATTTGGTCAAAAATGCAGGGTCTTGCTTTTTAAGAACTCGCGCTGCTGTCGGCGCAGAGAACATCACCGACACCTTGTACTTTTCTACCAACTCCCACCAGATTCCAGCGTCAGGGCGCAAAGGCGTGCCCTCATACATGATGGTCGCCATACCGTGAATTAATGGCCCATAAATAATGTAACCATGACCGACAACCCAGCCAATATCCGAGGTACAAAAGAAAGTCTCGCCTGGCTTTGCACAGAAAATATGATCCATACTTGAAGCAAGTGCTACTGCATATCCACCAGTGTCGCGCTGCACACCCTTAGGCTTACCAGTGGTGCCAGAGGTGTACAAAATATAACTCGTATGAGTTGCATCAACCCACTCAATAGGCACCAAATCATGAAGGTGCTTTTGACGCTCAGCCGCATAATCTAAATCACGACCAGCTACGGTGGTGAACTCAATCAGACCCCGATTCACAATCAACACTTTTTCAGGCTTACAGGTGGCCAAATTGATTGCTTCATCTAGCAGAGGCTTATAAGGAACCGCCTTGCCACCTCGCGCGCCCGCCTCAGTTGTCACAATCATTTTAGGTTGGGCATCATCAATACGTGAGGCCAAACTATGAGAGGCGAAGCCCCCAAAAACCACCGAGTGAATGGCACCAATTCTGACGCAAGCCAACATGGCAAAACACGCTTGTGCAACCATGGGCATATAAATCAACACGCGATCGCCCTTCTTTACGCCATTAGCCTGGTAGATGGCGGCCATACGATTGACTTCTTCGTAAAGCTCTTTAAACGTAAAGGTCTTTTCTTGATTGGTTTCGGTAGAGACCGCCACTAAAGCGATTTGATCAGCGCGATCGGCCAAATGGCGATCTACGGCATTAAAACAAATATTGGTTAATCCACCTTCAAACCATTTTGCAAACGGTGGGTTTGAATAATCCAGAACTTGTTTAAAAGGCTTTTCCCAGTGAATGCGTTTTGCCTGCTCCCCCCAAAAACTATCTGGGTCTTGAATGGAGCGCTCGTGTTCTGATTTGTAGGACATGCTTCACCTTCGAAAATATGACTAAAGTTACTGAAATATCACTGAATTTTGCTGACTCCCTTACTGCTAGCAGTCTTAGCCATAGGGGTAGCCGAAGTACTATTTTTCGCAGATTTTGCAAGCCCTGTCGATACGGACTTATGCTGAGTTGCAGCATTTTTTGGAGGGGAATTACCCTTAGTTGCGCTATTTTTTACTTGTACCGCAGCACATTTCGCACCCTTTGCACACTTCTTAGCAGTCGGAGGAGCCGACTTATCCAAATTTAAACTGGCATTTTCAGCCATAGCCACTGATATGTCCCCATCCCGATGGCTACCCTTCGGAACAAGAACAATGGATCCCGAGCGAATGCGCATCCCCTTGGGGATATTGTTGACCTCTCTTAGGGTATCGACATCTACGCCTAAAGTTTTAGCGGCCTGATCAACACCTTCGGTCTTGGTGACCTTGACTGCAGACCAAGATGACAGGGGTTTTGTATAGCGCTTGAGGTTTTCCTGAAAGATTTCTGCATGCCCGAAAGGCAATAAAATTTGCTGATTTGCATTACTCAGAATGACTGGCTTATCAAAAGACGGATTAAGGCTTTGAAACTCCTCGGCAGGAATCTCGGCCAACTGAATAGCCAGCGCAACATCAATATCTCTACCCACATCTAAAGCAACAAAATAAGGATGATTTTCAAGGTCAGGTAAAACTATGCCGTACGCCTGCGGATCTAAAACGATCTGGCGATATGCCATTAGCTTAGGCACATAGTTTCGCGTTTCGCTCGGCATTTTCAAGCTCAAATAATCTGTTGGCAAACCCGCTGCGATATTACGCTTTTGAGCTTTGGCAACATTACCCGCACCCCAGTTATAAGCCGCTAAGGCTAGCTCCCAACTACCAAACTGTTTGTAAAGCCGCTGCAAATAATCTAAAGCGGCATCCGTCGACTGCAGTACATCTCGGCGCTCATCCCTAAAGAGATTTTGCGTTAGCTGAAAATCTTTGCCAGTGGCAGGCATAAATTGCCATAAACCCACTGCCTTAGCGCTAGACTTGGCATGGGTAACAAAAGCACTTTCCACAAAGGGAAGCAAGGCAATCTCAGTAGGCATATTGCGCGCATTGACTTCTTGCACAATATAAAAAAGATAGCGAGAGGAACGGGTCATCGATCGATGAACATAATCGGGGCGTGCGGCCAGCCAACGGACTTGCTCAATCTCTAGGGGCGTACTCATTGGCTCCATCTCAAAGCCATCCCGAATCCGAATCCATAAGTTACTTGAAGGTGCGTATAAATCGCTTACGGACTGATTCTTTAAGTTCACTCGCTTAGCTTTAGCAGCGCGTGGGTCAGTTCGTGTGGAGGTGTCAGAGGACCAATCCCCAGTACTAGCGCAGCCAGACAGCAAGGCAATTAGCAGTACTCCTGCAAATCGCCACAGCATCAAAATCGATCCTTCCAGGCTCGAATCACTGCCAAAACGTGCGCTGGTGATGGCAAAGATTTTTCCCCGGAGACGCGCAGCGCACAGTCTATGACCTCTGCCTGATCACAGCGCATAAATGGATTGACCTGTAACTCTTGCCCAATCGTCGTTGGCAAGGTGGGTAGCTGTTGCTCACGCAACTTGCTCGCTGTGTTAGCCCAGTTAATCAGGTTGGCATTGTTAGGCTCTACGGCTAACGCAAAACGAATGTTGGACAGGGTGTATTCATGGGTGCAGTACACCAAAGTATTTTTTGGTAAAACGCTAAACTTTGTTAAAGATTGACTCATTTGTGTGGGCGTACCTTCAAACAATCGGCCACAACCAGAGGCAAATAAGGTATCACCGCAAAACAGCATGGGCTCCTCTACATTAGCCTGCATATTCGCAAAGTAAGCGATGTGGGTCAAAGTATGGCCAGGCACCTCAAAAACCTTAAAGCTGATACCGGGAGCTGCGATGGTTAATTGATCGCCCTCCATCATGGCTTGAGTGCGTCCAGGAATATCAATATGCGCCGGTCCATATACCGGAATATGGGAGCCCAAGACATCCAGTAAGGCTAATATGCCCCCAGTGTGGTCCGCATGGTGGTGTGTAATTAAGATACCCGTCAAGGTCAGCTTGTGATCGGACAAATACTGCAACACTGGGGCAGCATCGCCTGGGTCCACAATCAGTGCAGACTGGCCATCATGGATGCACCAAAGGTAATTGTCATCAAAAGCCGGTATCGGCCAAACCTGCATTAAAGTATTCTTCACCATACGATCATGATACCAACCCCACAAACCCCCCATCAGAAGCCTGCACCACCCTGGAGTTCATGGGAAAAGTGGCTACAGTCTCCGCCTGGGAGATACGTGCTTGCTTGGGAGCAGGCGTGTGTTGATCACATTGTGGCCGATGTCTTTGGATTTCATGCGGTACAGATCGGCTTACCCCAAATGAATACTTTGGCAGAAAACCGAATGCCACTTCAGGCTCTGCTGCTCGATGCAAAAGATGGTCAAAAGCGGATCGATGGCTTTCATGGTCACCAAATCGAAGGGAGCTCCAATGAACTTCCCTTTGCCTCTGAAAGCATCGATTTATTAGTTTTACCCCATGCACTAGAATTTGCAGCTGATCCCCATCAAATCTTGCGTGAGGCAGAGCGCGTCTTGCGTCCAGAAGGTCGATTGCTTATTTCTGGTTTTAATCCGGCCAGCCTTTGGGGTGCGCGCCAGTACTTTAGCCGTTTAGTTGGCTCGCCCTATTTGCCCCGAGATGGGCAATTTATCAGTCTAATTCGGATTAAAGACTGGTTACAGTTGCTCAATTTTTCGCTGGATCGAGGCCATTTTGGATGCTATAAGTTCCCGCTCAGTAGTGAGCCTGGCATGACTAGGATGGATTTTTTAGAACCCATGGGTAACCGATGGTGGCCTATTTTTGGTGCCGTGTTTTTGGTTTCTGCCATTAAGCGCCAACCCGGCATCAGGCTGATTGGTCGGATTCAAAGCAAACGTATTCCAGTGCTCGGGCAACTGAGTCCGGCATCAGAAACCCGCCAAAACCTCAAAACCCCTAAGACTAAGTGACAGAACGCTATGCCCAATTCCACTAACTTTCCCCATATTGTGATTTACACCGATGGCGCCTGCAAAGGCAATCCTGGGCCTGGTGGCTGGGGGGCAGTTTTGCGCTCTGGAGACCATGAAAAGCATATTCACGGCGGCACAAAACACACCACCAACAATCGTATGGAGATTAGCGCTGTAATTCATGCGCTCAAAGCCCTAAAACAGAGAAGCTCCGTAGAACTCTGGACCGATTCCCAGTATGTGCAAAAAGGGGTTACAGAATGGCTTGAAGGATGGAAAAAAAGGGGCTGGAAGACTGCCAGTAAGGCTCCCGTTAAAAACGCTGATTTATGGCAAGAATTAGATGCCCTTCTGCCGGATCACGAGATTTCTTGGCATTGGGTACGCGGTCATGATGGCCACCCCGGAAATGAGCTTGCAGATCTTTTAGCAAACCGGGGTGTAGAGGAATTTCTTACTTGATTGAATCAAGCCCTGTGGAACTCATATTACGCTAGCTTGTGAGAGAATAGTCTAGCTGTAATGAGGCGATAAATTGCCCATCAAACCCATATAAAACATAGAAAAGCGCCGAGACCGTGTCCAAAATTGAATCCACACTCGACAAGGCTGTAGCCAAGATCCCCGCCCTCAGAAATAGAGTCAAAGCCCGCCTTTGTAAGCTCTGGCAAAAAGTCACACCCACCGTCTCCCCCTGGTTCCTTAAAGTAAGCAATATTAACTACGCAACCGCTAAAGCATTTGCGCTTAAATACAAGTGGAGAATCTTCTTTCTACTCATTATTTTGTATGCCGGTTCAAAAACATACGACTATTTCTTCCCGGTATCTACAAAAGCAGGCGGTCCGGTTACCGTCACCACGATAACGGTAGATAAAAAAGATATCCCGCTCATCATTGAAGCAACTGGCACGATTGTTTCTAATAGCATCGTTGATATACGTCCAATGGTGACAAATACCGTCAGCAAAATCCATATTAAAGATGGTGAGGAAGTGAAGCAGGGTCAACTGCTATTCACTCTAGATGATCGTAACGACAAAGCAAACTTTGACAGGTTAAGCGCTTTAGCAAATGACGCCCAAAGCCAGTATTTGCGTGCCAAGGAATTAGTTGCCAAAAACTTTATTTCAAAGGCGGGTCTCGAAACCTCTTTTGCCAACGCTAAAGCAGCACAATCTGCTGCTCGCTCTGCTGAAGTTCAACTTTCTTTTGATTCCATACGATCACCCATTAACGGGCGCGCAGGCATCATCAATGTGTTTCCAGGATCATTGGTGCAGGCTAGTAATGTGGTCACAACTGCCACTAGCTCAACCGCCACTTCTAGTGTGGGCTCGATGGTCACCATCACCCAATTGAATCCTATTAATGTGCAGTTTGTGATTCCAGAAAAAGATATCCCGGTGTTATTGGAAAATCAATTAGATGGTGAGCCCCTAACGGTAAAAGTGACGGTGGGCGAAGGCAGCAAAAGAGTATTTGAAGGTAAGGTATTGGTCATCGACAATCAAGTGGATCCATCCATTGCCGCCGTGCGTGTAAAGGCGCAGATACCGAACGAAGCGATGACTCTGCTGCCGGGGCAATTTGCACGTGTTTCACTGGTAGCTAATAATTTACAGGGAGTGCTTGCAGTGCCATCCGAAGCAATTGTCATTAGCCCTCGGGGTAGACTTGTTTACACGGTAGATGGAGATGGTAAAGCTAGTCCAAAACCAATTAAAGTAGTTTATGAGTATCAAGGCACGTCTGTCATCACTGGTATTGAGCCAGGCGATAGAGTGGTTGTTGAAGGTAAACAAAACTTACGTCCTGGCAGCAAGGTAAAAGAAGCTAAGTCTGCCGAGCAAAAGAAAGCCACCCCAACATTAACCCCTTCGGCTGCTGACAAGAAATGAACTTATCTGAGCTATGCATCCGCCGTCCGGTAATGACGGTATTGCTCTCTGTATCTACTGTTATCGCTGGGGCGATAGCTTATTTAAACATTCCCGTTGCCGCCCTACCCAGCTTTAATACGCCTGTTATTTCTGTTAGCGCTTCACTACCAGGCGCCTCACCTGAGAACATGGCCTCTGCAGTTGCGTTGCCCCTAGAGAAGGAATTCTCAACAATCGATGGCGTAAAGGTCATTAGCTCTACTAACTCGCTTGGTAGCACCAGCATTACCTTGGAATTTAATAACGATCGAGATATTGATAAGGCTGCTGTAGATGTTCAAGCAGCGCTGCTCCGCGCGCAGAAGCGTTTACCAATCGAAATGACCGTGCCACCGTCATATCGCAAGGTCAATCCGGCAGACACTCCCATTCTGGTTGTGCGAATGCAGTCTCCCTCCATTAGTCTTTCTGATTTAAATGCTTATGCAGAAAATCTACTCTCTCCAAACTTGTCAACCATTAGCGGCGTTGCCCAAGTACTTGTCTATGGAGCTAAGCGCTACGCTGTTCGGGTCAGAGTTCGTCCAGATGCCTTAGGTAACCGTAATCTCACAATGGATGACTTGGCTACTGCAATCAATAAAGCCAACTCCAATAGCCCGGTAGGCGTTCTTGATGGGCCTCGCCAATCAATTACGATTTATGCAAATCCGCAATTAGTGCGGCCAGAAGAATTTGGCAATCTGATTGTGAGCCAGAAAAACGGATTACCGATCTACCTCAAGGATGTTGCTGAAGTCATTGAGAGCTACGAGGACATTAAAACCCTGGCCACTGTTAACGGTGAGCGCTCCATTGCAATCGCGGTCTTACGCCAACCCAATGCAAATACGGTTGATGTTGTCAGATCTGTAAAAGAGCTGTTGCCACAACTGCAAAAGCAGATGCCTGACTCAGTGCAACTTCAACTAGCCAATGATCGCTCTCTGTCTATTATTGAGGCAATTCATGATGTTAATTTAACGCTGGCCTTAACTGTCTTGCTAGTAGTTCTGGTGATCTTTTTGTTCTTAAAAAATATTGCCGCAACTGTTATCCCCTCTATCAGCCTGCCGATCTCATTAATTGGCGCCTTCTTTTTGCTCTACTTTTTAGGCTACAGCTTAGATAACATCTCTCTGCTCGGCATCACTTTAGCAGTGGGATTGGTGGTGGACGATGCCATTGTCGTTTTAGAAAATATCATGCGCTATGTTGAGCAAGGCATGGATCCACTCAAAGCCTCCCTAAAGGGCAGTAAAGAAGTGGGGTTTACGATCATCTCTATTTCCATCTCCTTGGTCGCGGTATTCATTCCCCTCTTTTTTATGCCCGGTCCTATTGGACTGCTATTTAGAGAATTTGCTGTTGTCGTTTCCTTATCGATCTTAGTTTCTGCAGTGGTCTCACTCACTGTTGTGCCAATGCTATGCAGCCGCTTCTTACCTAAGCCCGGACATGTCGTTAAGGAATATGCAATTAATAAGCTGTTTGACCGCTTTTTTAATTGGATGCTTGATTCTTATATTCACTATTTAGATTTAGCGCTTAAACACCGCAAGATTGTTTTATGGGGTGCTTTATCTACCTTTGTGATTACTGTTGTTTTATTCATTAATAGTCCCAAAGGATTTTTTCCCGAAGAAGACATTGGGCAGATTACCGTTACTACTGAAGCGTCTGAAGACATCTCCTTTAGGGCGATGCGCGTTCTTCAAGATCAAGCAGCTGAAATAGTAAATAGGAATGCTAACGTAGCCAGCTCAATCTCCATTGTTGGTGGAGGTTCGAGCTCGGGTAGTAATACTGGCAGAATATTTGTTGTTCTCAAGCCTAAGGGCGATAGAGAAAAAATGGCAAAGGTAATGGAAGGCCTGCGCAATCAATTTAAAGAAATACCAGGTCTACAGGTCTATATGCGCCCTGTTCAAAATTTACAACTAGGCGGACGTAGCAGTAAAAGTCGTTACCAGTTCACATTACAAAGCGTCGGCTTTGAGGGCGTTAATGAGTGGGCTGATAAGCTCATGCAGAAGATGCGTGCTGATCCCATTTTTCGTGATGTCACTAGCGATTCTCAGCTAAAAGGCCTTAATGTAAAAGTCAATATTGATCGAGAAAAGGCTGCTAGTGCCGGCGTTACCATTACCGACATCCGCGCTGCGCTTTATAACTCCTACGGGGAAAAACAAGTCTCGACGATCTACACGCCGGTCAACACCTACTATGTTATTTTGGAAGCGGCCGAAGATGATCGTCAGTATGAAACGGATCTAAATAAGATATTCGTTCGTGGCCGCGCAACTGATAAGTTAATTCCCTTATCCAGTGTTGCTACATTCACTCGATCTGTGGGCCCTACAGCTGTCAACCATCTGGGTCAAATACCAGCAGTGACACTTTCGTTTAATTTAGCTCCTGATGTATTTTTAGGTAACGCTACTGCAAAGATTGAGGCATACACCAAAGAAATTCAATTACCCTCTTCTATTATTACCAGCTATGGCGGAGATGCTGCGGTATTTAAGAGCAATCAATCGGGTCAGCTCATTTTGATTTTTGCTGCCTTGGGAGTGATTTATATTCTGCTGGGTGTTTTATACGAGAGCTACATTCATCCGCTGACTATTTTGGCTGGCTTACCTTCAGCTGCCATCGGTGCAATTTTGGCACTTCGCATCTTTGGATTTGAGCTAACCATCATTGCCTCTATCGGTATTTTGCTTTTGATCGGTATTGTGAAAAAGAATGCCATCTTAATGATTGACTTTGCTTTAGATGCGCAACGGAATCAAGGCATGTCGCCCGAGAAAGCGATTCGTGAAGCCTGTATTCTGCGTTTCCGCCCGATCATGATGACGACCTTTGCGGCGTTAATGGGGGCACTACCGATCGCCCTCGGAATAGGTGCCGGAGCAGAGCTTCGTCAACCATTAGGTATCAGTGTGGCAGGTGGGCTTATTCTCTCTCAATTTGTTACCCTCATTATTACGCCAGTGATTTATCTCTTCCTGGATAAATATGCAGGTAAAGGTCCAATGGAAATTCCCCAATCTGCACTAGAAGGCACCTAATGCGTCAAGTTATCCTCGATACTGAAACAACTGGACTGAGTCACGCCACGGGTGATCGCATTATTGAAATTGGTTGCGTAGAAATGATTGGCCGCAAGCTCACAGAGCGCACTTTTCATTACTACATCAATCCTGAACGAGATATTGATGCTGGCGCCTATGCTGTTCATGGCCTCTCTCGTGAATTCTTATCAGACAAACCTATTTTTGCCAACATCGTGGAAGAATTAATCGAGTTTGTAGATGGGGCTGAGGTTGTTATTCATAACGCCCCCTTCGACCTAGGATTCCTTGATAGTGAATTTGCCTTATTAAAACGGCCAACTTTCAGAGGTCTAGCTTCTAAGGTAACAGACACCTTAATAGATGCCCGTCAAATGTTCCCCGGAAAACGAAACTCACTAGATGCGCTGTGTGAACGCTTCTCAATCAGCAATCAACATCGAACGCTACACGGGGCGCTATTAGATGCTCAACTGCTAGCCGAAGTCTACGTAGCGATGACACGGGGTCAGGAAGATCTCTCTATTGATCTAATTGATTACACGGTGGGTACTGATGCCTCAGGGCAGATCAAGGCCCTGCCCTCCTCATTTAAGTTGCTAAAGGCCAATACGGAAGATTGTCAGCTCCATGAAATTATCCTAGCTGAGATTGCGAAGGCCAGTAAAAAGGACTCCGTTTGGAGTCCTCTCAGTACTGCAGTGACAAGCAACTAGTGGTTGCCGGCATTAAATTGCTGCTGCAATAGCCTTACCCAAATCATCTGTCTTAGCGCTACCGCCTAAGTCTGGGGTTAAAGACTTACCCTCCGCCAAAACCTTTTCAATAGCAGTAAAGATGGCCAGTCCTGCCTCTGGGTAACCTAGATGGTCCAGCATCATAGATCCACTCCAGATCTGACCAATAGGATTGGCAATCATCTTGCCGTAAATATCCGGCGCAGATCCATGGACAGGCTCAAATAATGATGGGAACTTACCTTCTGGGTTAATGCTTCCCGATGGCGCAACCGCAATTGTTCCGGTGCAGGCTGGACCTAAGTCCGACAGGATATCGCCAAATAAGTTACTGGCTACCACAACATCAAAGCGATCAGGGTTCATTACAAAATGCGCCGCCAAAATATCAATATGGTACTTATCCGTTCTTACCTCTGGAAACTGCTTAGCCATAGTCTCAACTCGCTCATCCCAGTAAGGCATCGTAATTGCAATGCCATTCGATTTGGTCGCTGAGGTTAAATGCTTTTTAGGGCGGCTCTGTGCTAAATCATAGGCATACTTCAGAATACGATCAACGCCTTGACGAGTAAAAATAGATTCCTGAATCACAAACTCACGATCGGTATCAGGGAACATTTTTCCCCCAACGCTAGAGTATTCACCTTCGGTATTTTCACGCACTACAAAGAAATCAATATCACCTGGCTTGCGATTAGCCAACGGACATGGCACACCTGGTAATAGTCGCACAGGACGCAAATTCACATACTGATCAAAGCCACGACGGAACTGAATTAAGCTACCCCACAAGGAAACATGGTCCGGCAGAATATCGGGCATACCAACTGCGCCAAAGAAAATAGCGTCATACTGCATGAGCGTATCAAACCAGTCGTCTGGCATCATTTTGCCGTGCTTCAAATAGTAGTCACAGCTAGCAAAATCAAAATGGTCAAACTGCATCCCAATATTAAATTTCTTATTGACTGCCTCTAGAGCACGCAAGCCCTCTGGCATTACTTCTTTTCCAATGCCATCACCTGCGATTACGGCAATCTGAGGATTCTTAAATATTTTCTTTGTATTCATATAACGTTCTCTTCCTTCTCTTCCTTCTATTGCATTAGATACTTCAATATTGGCAGCGGTGTTGTGTTTTTTCTAGCTAATAGCCCGACGAATATCGTCTGACTTAGTTTTTTTGCCTGTCACAGATTCAATGTTGTGATCTTCGGTATTCTCAATCGTTTCCATCACTGCTTCTTGCATACGAATATTATCTTTTGGGCAAATTGGAGCACCATAGGTGGCCCACTTTTTAAGTAGCGTGACTTCATAACCGCACTGACCACATTTGGCTTTATTTCGACTGGTATTACTTGGGCGTGGCGGAGGAAAGCTGATGGCTTGATGGGGGTATGGTCCAAGCTCTTGACTGATCATCATGAGTCTTACTACCAACTCCTCAGTAGCATGCGCCATTCGGGCAGGACCTTCCAGACCCACAGTTTGAGCAATTCCTTTGAAATCCTCACCATGGCCGCTAAAACAATCATCCACGGCATGACAGAGCTCATGCACTAAGGTATCGAGCAGCTGGACCGGGTCATCCAATTTTGGAGAGATAAAAATCTCATTAACCCCGCCTCCAGAGCGCTCACGGGGCCAGCATTGCCCCAGCGTAGTTCTCGGACTGCTCGATGCCGGAAATCCACACGACACACGGACTGGAGGAATAGCATAGCCCGCCCTAGAGAATACTGGCTCTAAGTGTTTTACCGCATCTTCTAACCAGGCCTCTCTTACAGAATGTTGCTTCATTAATGGTGTATTCAGTTTAGTGTTGTGAGGGATCTTTGCCGGTGCGGCTATTTAATCAAGCGTGATGTTAGCTGATTTAATGGCCTTGTTCCAATATGGAAGTTCTTTCTTTAGTAGAGCATCCATGGCTGTTGGCGTAAGGTAGCGTAGCTCTACACCAGCCGCATCTGAGCGCTCTTTAACTTCCGGCAGCGCTAAACTTTTTTTCACTGACTCTGTCAGTTTTGCGACCACAGGGGCTGGTGTTCCAGCGGGAGCGTATAAAGCGACCCAGGATTCTAGCTGAAAACCTGGTAGACCCGCCTCAGCAGTCGTAGGTACATTGGGCATTCCTGGATGCCTAATCTTTCCGGTTACCGCCAATCCTTTAAGCTTGCCGCTTTGTACATGCTGCATCACTGACGGCGGCGTTGTAATGAAGACTTGCACTTGACCGGCTAAAACGTCCTGCACTGCTGGTCCAGACCCTTTGTAAGGCACGTGAACCATATCAATGCCCGTGCTTTGCTTGAAGATTTCTGTACCGATATGAGAAACAGAACCATTACCCTGTGAGGCGTAATTGAGCTTTCCTGGGTTTGCTTTTGCATAAGCAATAAATTCTTTTAAATTATTCACTGGTACAGATGGATGGACCGCAATTACATTTGTTGAAACAGTTAACAATGCAATGGGAGAAAAATCCTTAATCGGATCCCAAGGTAATTTATCCATCAAGGCAGGGTTGCCGACGTGATATCCGGAATATGAAATTAATAAGGTGTAGCCATCAGGTTTAGCCTTAGCAACATACTGGTATGCAGTGTTTCCACTAGCACCTGGCTTATTGTCAACAATAACCGGTTGACCAATCACTCTCGAGAGGGGCTCACTTAACAAGCGTGCAGAGGTGTCCACCAAACCACCTGGCGGGTTGGGAACAATCAGCGAAATCGGGCGGTCGGGAAATGTCTGTGCTTGAGCAACACTTATTCCTAATGCTAAGCTAGCTATT
Source organism: Polynucleobacter brandtiae (assembly GCF_002797575.1). GTDB lineage: Bacteria > Pseudomonadota > Gammaproteobacteria > Burkholderiales > Burkholderiaceae > Polynucleobacter > Polynucleobacter brandtiae. Next base: position 46,686 of record NZ_PGTX01000005.1, read on the forward strand.
ACTAAAAAACGTTGCGCTATTGGAAGGTAGTTCATATGGATCTCCTGAAATATATTTTTATTGATGACTCTGCTTTCACAGGGCCTCAAGCTGCATTCTGTTTATTGCCTACCGCCTACCGCCTACCGCTGACCTACTTTGACATTACCAAAAATAGCCTGGGCTGCACGAGGCAAGCAACGCCAGTAGCGCTCATTGGAGGGCACAACACCCTCTAAAGCAGCGGCAGCTTCCCAGCCCCAACGTGGCTTATATAAAAATGCTCTGGCTAGGGCAATTAAATCCGCATCACCCTGCTGCAAAATATCTTCCGCTTCTTGGGGCTCAGTAATAAGACCTACCGTCATTGTTGGCAGACCAGATTGGTCTTTCACTATCTTAGCAAAAGGCACTTGATAGCGCGGGCCGATGGCGATCTTTTGTAAAGGAGAAATACCACCTGAAGAGATATGAACAAAATCACATCCCAAAGGTTTAAGCTGCGTTGCAAAATCAGCCGTTTCTTCAGGAGTCCAACCTCCCTCGATCCAGTCACTTGCGGATATTCGAATACCTAAGACACCTTGATAAGCGGCACGTACCGCTTTAAATAGCTCTAAAGGAAAGCGAATGCGGTTTTCAAAAGAACCGCCGTACTCGTCTGTTCGCTGATTGGCGATTGGAGAAAGAAACTGATGTAATAAATACCCATGAGCACCGTGCAGCTCAATTCCGTCAATACCAATTCGATCAGCACGTTTGGCTGACATCACAAATGCTGCAATTAACTCTTTGAGCTCCCCTGTAGAGAGTTCATGGGGTAAGCGTTCTCCATCCAACTGGGGAATTGCTGAGGGTGCAGCGGCTTCCCACCCACCCTGCGCCATGGACAGTAGTTGACCACCATCCCAAGGCGTCGCACTAGAAGCCTTGCGACCTGCATGGGCCAACTGAATGAATACTGGTGTTGCAGGGGCTAATTTGCGGGCCCTACTCAGCTTATCTTGCAGTGCCGCCTCGGTTCGGTCATCCCACAAGCCAAGGCAGGCTGGCGTAATACGGCCCTCAGGAGTAACGCCTGTGGCCTCAATGATGAAAAGCGCTGCGCCACTATTCAATAAATTACCCCAATGCATTAAATGCCAGTCCTGAGCCTCCCCATTGACCGCTGAATATTGGCACATTGGCGCCACTACAATGCGGTTTGCGAGCGTGAGGGGGCCTTTTGGAGAGCCCAAGGCATAGGTAGAAAAGAGCAGACTCATGAGGAAACCTTTAAATAACTAAAAATTGCTGTAAGCGATAAAATAGAAGGTGTAGGATAAACGAGACCATCAAGTCGTGCGGGCATTTGCCTAAACCCTTGAATTGAACCTAAAACCAGCAAAAGATTATTAAAAAATATGATGAATGCACCGCAAGCCTTTGAATCAAATGAAGATATCGGCCACTTTGTTAGTGGCAAGATCATTAATCCCAAAGATGGTCGCTTTTCCGACGTCTTTAACCCAACCAAAGGCATCGTTGCAAGACGAGTGGCGCTAGCAAGCCGTAAAGAAGTTGACGAGATAGTAGCTGTCGCTCAAACTGCCTTTAAGACCTGGAGCCAAACCTCCCCACTGCGTCGCGCACGGATTATGTTCAAGTACCTAGAGCTGCTAAATGCACATCGCGACGAACTGGCTGCCATCATCACCGCTGAGCATGGCAAGGTATTTACTGATGCCCAAGGCGAAGTGACCCGAGGTATTGAAATCGTAGAATTTGCAACCGGTATTCCGGAGCTGCTCAAAGGCGATTACACAGAACAAGTTTCTACCGATATTGATAATTGGGTCATGCGCCAACCTTTAGGTGTGGTTGCTGGTGTTACCCCATTTAACTTTCCAGTCATGGTGCCAATGTGGATGTTTCCCGTAGCAATCGCCTGCGGCAATACCTTCATTTTGAAGCCAAGCCCAACCGATCCAACTGCTTCATTGTTTATGGCTAGACTCCTGACTGAGGCTGGGTTGCCAGACGGCGTCTTTAACGTTGTTCAGGGTGATAAAGAAGCGGTGGATGCTTTGATCGAAAACCCTGATGTGAAAGCAGTCAGTTTTGTTGGGTCGACTCCAATTGCAAATTATCTTTATGAGCGTTGCGCCCACTTTGGCAAACGCTCACAAGCTCTCGGTGGCGCTAAGAACCATATGGTCATCATGCCTGACGCGGATATGGATAAAGCCATTGATGCACTGATTGGCGCTGCTTACGGATCTGCTGGCGAGCGCTGTATGGCGATCTCTGTAGCAGTGTTGGTGGGTGATGCCGCTGAAAGAATCATGCCTAAATTAATTGAGCGTACAAAAACCCTCAAAGTCAAAAATGGCATGGAGTTAGATGCGGAGATGGGTCCGATTGTGACTAAAGCAGCTCTAGAGCGTATTACTGGCTATATTGAGAGTGGTGTCGCTTCAGGCGCAAAACTATTGGTAGACGGTCGCGGCCTGAAAGTGCTCGGCAATGAGAATGGTTTCTTCATTGGTGGCACGCTATTTGATAACGTCACTCCAGATATGAAGATCTATTTAGAAGAAATTTTTGGGCCAGTCTTGTCTTGCTTGCGCGTAGCTAATTTTGCGGAAGCGCTGAACTTAGTCAATTCTTGTGAATTTGGTAATGGTGTGGCCTGCTTCACAAGCGACGGTAATATTGCGCGAGAATTTGCACGTCACGTTCAAGTTGGTATGGTCGGTATTAATGTACCTATTCCGGTACCAATGGCTTGGCATGGTTTTGGTGGCTGGAAGAAGTCCATCTTTGGCGATATGCATGCGTATGGCAAAGAAGGTGTTCGCTTCTATACCAAGCAAAAGAGTGTCATGCAGCGCTGGCCCCAGAGTATCGCTAAGGGCGCTGAATTTGCGATGCCAACCTCAAAGTAATACGCTAGAAACGCTTCACTAGAAAATGAATAGCGGCCTTCGGGCTGCTATTTTTTTGTTCCCATAATCTATGCAGGTATGAAATAACGGCGCTCAATCGCACGTGCTAATAAAACAATGGCTGAGACAAGTGCAAGATAAACAAGGGCTGCCATTAAATAGGCCTTAAAAAACTGAAAATTAGTAGCGGCTAACTCTTGAACGCGGGCAAAGAACTCGGTGTACTGAATCAGAAAAGCAACGGAACTATCTTTTAAATTGGAGATCACTTGATTAGTAAGTGCCGGCACAGATAGGCGGATCACTTGTGGCAATGTAATCCACTGAAATACCTGCAATGGATTAAATCCTTGGGCGCTAGCAGCCTCTAGCTGAGTTTTATCGAGACCGTTGTAAGCCGTTTTTAAATAGGCCGCGTTATAGGCAGCTACATTAAAAGTAAAGCCAATGAAAGCTACCGCAAATGGCGAGAGTCGAATATTCCACTGCGGTAGACCGTAATACATCAAGAACAATAAAACGATTAATGGCATTCCGATAAAGAAGGAAATATATGCATTTGTAATGCTACAAACAACCGGGCTTTTATTCAGAGTGCAATAAAACACCACAATACCCAAAAGCAATCCAGAAATACTTACGAGCCCAGCAAGCTGAAGCGTATTGAGCAAGCCAGTCAAAATCAAGGGCATCTGCTCCAGAAGATCTCTAGTAAAAGAGCTCCAAGCAGCCATCAGAATTTTTTCTCATTCTGAAAAAACGCCTGAATGATGGGGTCTGAATGTTGACTTAATACGTCAATACAGTCATCCGCACGAATAACGCCGCGATCTAAAAACATCACTGTATCGGCAATGTTACGAGCAAAATGGAGATCATGGGTCACGCAGATCATGGTGATTTCCTCGCCATGAAGTCGATTGACCAGGTCAGCAACATCCCTTGACATTACTGGATCTAAAGCTGAAGTCGGCTCATCAAGTACGAGTACCGCTGGGTCCATTGCCAGCGCACGGGCAATGGCAACGCGTTGCTTTTGTCCACCTGAAATCTGCGAGGGGTATTTGTCTTGATGGGCAATCATATCGAAGTGCGATAGCTCCAATAACGCCCTTTCCTTAGCCATCGCTTTATTCATGCCCTGCAATTTTTGCAGACCTAAGGTGACGTTATCCAACACGGTAAGGTGACTATATAAAGCAAACTGTTGAAAAACAAAGCCAATCTGTTTGCGCAGCTCCCGCACATCTACATCGGGACCTAGAATCTCTTTGCCCCTAAAAAGAATAGATCCAGATGTCGGCTCCACAAGACGATTTAAGCAGCGCAGTAAAGTTGACTTTCCAGAACCAGAAGCGCCCATCAATACCCGCACATCCCCTTCCTGAAGATCGAGATGAATGTCTGACAGAACAGTTTGCCCCTCAAACTCTTTTACCAAATTACGAACTTGGATTAATGCCACGCAATAACTCCATAAAAGTTTTTGGCTTGGATGCTGGGAATCATGCTGGATTCATCCCCGGAATTTGAAAGCGCTTATTCAAGGACTGCACTCCTAGTAAACAGACTCGATAAATCAAAAAGTAAAGAACGCCAACAGCGAGGTACACCTCTATACCGCGCAATGTTGTTGCAGTTAATGTCATGGCTTGCTTTGTAATTTCAGGAATACCGACGGTATAGGCAAACGGTGAGTACTTTAGAACAGAGGTGAACTCATTCACCATTCCCGGCAAAGAGAAACGGAGCATCTGCGGTAACTCGATATATCGCAAGATTTGTAGCCGAGACATTCCCATCGCCTCTGCAGCAAGGACTTCAGCAACATCAATCGAGTTAAATGCGCCACGAAAGACTTCTGCCAAGTAGGCTGATGCCACCAACCCCAGACTCAGGGCCATCGCCATTAAGGGGTGTACTTTGAGGCCAATACTCGGTAGGCCAAAGTACACCATAAAAAGCAAAACAAGCACTGGTACACCCCGAAAGACATAGGTATAGATATCAATCAGCAATCGCACCCAGGGTAGCTCTAGCCGACGCAAGCTGACCAGCGCTAGACCAATAACAAACCCGGTCGCAGAGCAAACCAGAGTAACCATTACGGTATAAAGCAGTCCTTGCGCCAGCTGCGCAAGAATATCCAAGAAATTCACGGAATAAGCTTTCGAATCACCAGCTAATGATTAAGAATGATTCTGCAGGGAAATTACTTCATCCACTTATCTAAAATCACCTTGATTTTTTCTGGACCCAGCTCAGTGAGGTATTTGTCAAAGTCATCGCGAAGCTTGGATCCTTTTGCAAAAGCAAAGCCCAGCTTATCGAAGCCTTTAAATTCATAACTACTCTGAATGGATAGATTCAGTTTATTTTGATAATTGAGAAAAACGGGCTCTTCAATAAAGGCCAGATCTAAATTACCATTTTGCAAGTCTGTAACTACCTCTGCATAAGACGGATAAAGTTTTACCTTGCTCAGTGAGTAGTAACCTTTTGGCGCAAGCTCATTCTTAATCAGATCGTCATAGGCCATGCCACGCGGGTAGCCGATAGAGTACTTTTTAAGTTGATTTAAATCAGTGATTTGAATGTTCTTATTCTTCATGCTAACTAGATGCCAAGAATTATCATAATAAGGCTGCGAGAAATCCATCGCTTCTTTACGCTTATCGGTAATAGAAATACCAGAGAAAGCTACGTCAGCCTGACCACTAGAGACGGCACCCAACATCCCAGCCCAGTCATAGGGCGTTACTTTGAACGTGCAAGCACGTGACTGACAGTAGCCCTGAAAAAGATCCATATCCACGCCAATAATTTGACCCTTATCGTCAAATAACATGGGGGGAGATGCTGGGGAAACGGCTACTTTAATTTCTTTAGAATCTGGAGATTTAGAGCAGCCTAAGATGGTCAGCGCCAGAATTGCGGCGAATAGTGCTGTAATTAAGCGCTTCATAGGTGTTACTCCGGTTCTATTGTGTAGTGAGGCCCATCTTGGGCATCAAAACAGTATAGGGGATTTTGACCCCGCTCTGAATGCACTGGGACTTAAGCTCAGGAACAGGCTACTGCAGGGTGTTTTTAAAGGCTGGCAGCATTGGCACAGCCATGATCTCAATACCTTCATCACGTAGAGCCTCAGCTTCATCTAGCGAGGTTTGACCCCGAATACTTCTTTCAGGGGCTTCTTTATAGTGAATTTTTCTAGCCTCATCCGCAAAAGAATTGCCTACATCCTCAGACGCACCCATTAATTCACGCATTCCCTTTAAGAAGGCAGCTTGAACCTGAGCCTCTAAATGAGAATGATCGCTATCCGTTAAGGCAATCACGTCCCCACTAGGAGATCCCGCTAATTTTCCTCCCTCAATGGCGCCGCCAAGACTGGCAACAGTCAATTCGGTAGAAGTCGAGGTCGTGTCTTTACTCGATCCAGATTTAGTAATATGCGGTGCAGAAGGCATTCTGATGATGCCAGAGCTATCACATAGTGGACAAACCAAAATATTCCCATCTTGCTGAGCAAGAAAATCTGCCTCAGAGGCAAACCACCCCTCAAATCGGTGATCTGTGGGGCAAGCGAGGTTATAAACTTTCATAAGACCTATATCGGGGCAAAAGTATCAAATTCAATAGATCTATTTTAATAGGATTCCTGAAAACCTCAGTCTAAAGGTGTTGGGGCGATCAAACCCTGACGGTAGCGATCCAGCCAATATGTAGCAATTGTCGTTTTGACATCAGTAATATCGCCCCGCTCCACCCACTCAAGTAACTGCTCTAACGGTGCAGCAAATACATCTAAAAACTCTTCTGCATCCAAGTGGCTCTTACCAGATACCAGATCCTGCGCAAGATAGATATCGATAAATTCTGTCGAATAAGAAATCACAGGATGAATACGTCGTATATAACTCCACTTACTCGCGGTATATCCCGTCTCCTCCTTTAGCTCCCGCTGAGCACAAAGCAAGTGATCCTCACCAATCTCTAACTTTCCAGCGGGAATCTCAATGCAAGCCTTAGCGATAGGATAGCGATACTGTCGCTCCATTAATACCCGACCATCATCCAGTATTGCAAGAATTGCAACTGCTCCGGGATGCGTAAGGTACTCCCGTACTGCTTGACCACCATCCGGTAAGCTCACTTGGTCACGCTTCATGTTTAAGAAAATACCGCCATAAATGTCTTCACCGGAGAGACGATCTTCTCTCAAGTGTTGATCACCAACAGGAAGATCTTTGAATGATTTTTCAGTCATGAATTACTGTCCTTGTTTAATAGGCTATCTTACAAAAAATAAATGACAGAAAGCAAAAAGGCTCCCGTAGGAGCCTTTTTGCTACTCATTAGCATCACGGCAACTATGAGCCCAATAAAGTACGGCGCATAGCATCAAGACAAACATCCATCAAACCGGATGGGAAAATACCTAGGGCAAGGACAAGAATTGCATTAAGACCCAAAAGCCCACGAGCAACACCTGACCCCGATATCTGCACTGGATGTTGAAGTACTGGCTCATCAAAATACATTACTTTAACGACTCTTAGGTAGTAGAAGGCGCCGATTAAGGAGGCTATTACTGCAATGATGGCAATAAATGTATGCCCACCATCCACTAAGACTTCCAATACTCCCAACTTAGCAGCGAAACCCACAGTCGGCGGAATACCCGCCAAAGAGAACATCATCACTAGCCCAATAAATGCAAACCAAGGATGATTTTTGTTTAAACCTTTTAGGTCATCCAAAGTTTCACAATCATGACCTTTGCGTGATAACAGCATTAAGAGCCCAAAACTTCCCAGCGTCGTCAAAACGTAAGTGATGGCGTAAAACATAGAGGCACTAAATGCATGATCATCAAATACCGACAACATACCGAGCAATACGAAACCCATTTGCGCAATCGCTGAGTAGGCTAGCATGCGCTTTAAATTGGTTTGCGCAATCGCAGTGACGTTGCCGATCACTAAAGAAAGAACAGCTAACAAGACCAGCATTGGCTGCCAGTCGTCCACGAGCGGCAATAGGGTATTAACCAGCAGGCGGAACAGCAGTGCAAAGGCAGCAAGCTTAGGCGCAGCTGCAATCATGAGGGTCACTGCAGTAGGCGCACCTTGATAGACATCTGGCACCCACATGTGAAACGGTACAACACCCAACTTAAAAGCGAGCCCAGACACAATGAATACCAAGCCAAAAGCCATTACCAAATGATTAACGCGTGGATCCGCAACGGTTCTGAAAATCTCAATTAAATCAAGTGAACCGGTAACTCCGTATAGCATTGACATGCCGTATAACAAGAAGCCAGAAGCTAGGGCTCCCAAAATAAAATACTTAATCGCCGCCTCTACACTTTTCTCACTGTTATGGCGCATGGCTACCAAAGCATAGGTTGGTAAAGCCATCAACTCCAGACCCAAATAAAGGGTGAGTAAATTAGCGCCGGAGATCAGCACAAATTGACCTAGCAAGGCCAACAAGGCTAAGACTATAAAGTCGGGGCGGAACATGGCACGATCTGTCAAGTATTGCTTGGAATAGATCAAGCTCACCAAGACTGCAGCACACGAGCAAGCTTTTAACAAATTAGAAAATGGGTCTGATTGGAATAATCCATTCATAGCCACTAATGAAACATCACCCATGCGGCCAATGAACGCAAAAATCAAATAGACCAGCAAAATGATAGTGAAAAAATATACAAATCCAACACCGCGAGGTGTATGGAAGATATCCTGCTCTACCCCTGGAGTTGCAAGCTGGCGTTCAGGAACATAGACACTGGCAACCAATAAAAAACTGGTGGCAATCAGTAAAACGAGTTCTGGCAGAACGGCTAATAGGTCGAATGCTTGCATGTACTTTTACTCAGATTTTGCTGACAGCAACATGCTGCAGTAGATTGATTACAGCCGGATGAATAATGTCAGTAAATGGCTTTGGATAAACGCCCATACCAATCACACAAATAGACAGTGCTGACATCATCAGATACTCGCGCGCATTGAGGTCCTTCAAGGCCGCGACATGTTCGTTGGTAATGGCGCCGAAAAATACCCGCTTGACCATCCAAAGAGAATAGGCAGCACTCAAGATAAGCGCAGTAGATGCCAGCAAGCCAATCGTAAAGTCATAATCAACCGCGGCCAAAATAACCATAAACTCACCAACAAAGCCGGAGGTAAATGGCAAGCCACAGTTCGCCATTGCCATCAATACAGCAAATGCTGTGAAGGCAGGCATGCGATGAACTACGCCACCATAGTCAGCAATTTGTCGAGTGTGCATCCGGTCGTAGAGAACGCCAATCGAGAGGAACATGGCACCAGCAACAAAACCATGAGAGATCATTTGCACAATGCCGCCCTCAATACCCAAAGGACTAAAGAGAAAGAATCCCAATGTCACAAAACCCATGTGCGCTACAGAAGAATAAGCAACTAGCTTCTTCATATCCTTTTGCACTAATGCAACGGCACCAACGTAAATAACGGCCACCAAAGACAAGAAAATAATGAAGGGTCCGAGGTACTGGCTCGCGTCTGGAGCAATCGGTAATGAGAAACGCAGAAAACCATACGCTCCTAGCTTGAGCATAATGGCTGCTAGCACTACTGATCCACCCGTAGGCGCCTCGACGTGGACATCAGGCAACCAAGTGTGCAATGGCCACATTGGCACCTTGACAGCAAAGGCCATGAAGAAGGCAAAAAACAACAGGATTTGCTCAACGACATCAAGGCGGGCATTGTGCCAAGCCAAGATATCAAAGGTATTGGTGACGTTGTACAAGTACAGCATCGCAACCAAAGTTAATAAAGAGCCAAGCAAGGTATAGAGAAAGAATTTGAACGCAGCATAAATTCGGTTATGACCACCCCATACGCCAATGATGATGTACATTGGGATGAGCGTTGCCTCAAAGAAAACATAAAAAAGCAAGGCATCCAAGGCGGCAAAAACGCCAATCATCAGTCCAGAGAGGATCATGAATGAAGCCATGTATTGGGACACCTTCTGATCAATGACTTCCCAAGCGGCAATCACTACAAAAATATTAATAAATGCGGTCAAAACAATAAACCAAACAGAGATCCCATCAACACCCAGGTAATAGTTGACGTCATATCGAGGAATCCAGTTAATCTTCTCGACAAATTGCATTCCGGCATTAGCTACATCAAATTCAATTACCAATGGGAGCGTAGCAATAAAACCTAAAACTGCACCGACAAGCGCTAGCCAGCGGACACCAGCGCTAGGCTTATCTGAGCCGTAAAACAAAATAATGATGCCGAAAAAAATCGGGATCCAGATGGCAAATGAAAGAATCATGATGGGTACTTACGTAACATAGGTCTAGCGAACAAAAGGCAGATAAGCATACAAAACCCAAGCCAACAATACTGCTAAGCCTGCAATCATTGCGAAGGCATAGTGATATAAATAACCGGATTGCAAATGACGGATTACAGAAGATAGGCGCCCTACTGCATGGGCGCTACCATTCACTAAAAAGCCGTCGATGACTTGCTGGTCGCCGCGATGCCACAGCACGCCGCCTATCCATAACAGGCCTTTAGCAAATACCCTCTGATTGAAATCATCAAGGTAGTATTTGTTATCTAATAACTTTTTAAATGGCGCTAAAGCCTGGGCAACAACACCAGGTAATTTAGGAGCCCATAAGTATCCAATTGCTGCCGTGAATACGCCCAGTACAACCAGAAGTAAAACTGGCGAAGTGAGGGAATGCAAAGCCATTGCTACTGGACCATGAAATTCTTCGGCAATTTCTTTCATGGCAGGATGTCTAGCAATATCTACAAAGATGGAGTCGCCGAAAAAAGTACCAAACAACAGGGGCGTAATTGTGTAATAACCAATAATCACCGATGGGATAGCCAATAAAATCAATGGCAGCGTCACAACAAGGGGAGATTCGTGGGGTTTCTGGCCGGGAGCTAAGCCATGATGAGCATGATCATCACCCTGTTCTGCATGATCATGGTGATCGTGCGCATGTGAATCCGTATGACCCCATCGCGCTTTGCCATGGAATACATAAAAATATAAACGGAATGAATACAGTGCTGTTACAAAAACACTGGCCATTACCGCAAAATAAGCAAATCCCGATCCCGGAAGATGGCTAGCTGCAACGGCTTCAATAATCGAGTCTTTTGAATAGAAGCCAGAAAAGAAAGGCGTGCCAACTAAAGCCAAGTTGCCCAGCAGCATCATCAGACAAGTAATTGGCATGTACTTCCAAAGCCCGCCCATTTTGCGCATATCCTGCTCATGGTGCATTCCTAAAATAACGCTGCCAGCCGCAAGGAACAATAGGGCCTTAAAGAAAGCATGGGTCATCAGATGAAAAATAGCCACTGGGTAGGCAGATACGCCTAAGGCTACTGTCATGTAACCCAGCTGCGATAGTGTTGAGTAAGCTACAACACGCTTGATATCTGTTTGAACAATGCCTAAGAAACCCATAAAGAGTGCGGTAATAGAACCGATCACCAAAATAAAGCTTAGAGCTACGTCTGATAATTCAAATAACGGGGACATGCGGGAAACCATAAAGATTCCAGCAGTAACCATCGTAGCCGCATGAATCAATGCCGAAATTGGTGTTGGGCCTTCCATAGAATCTGGCAACCAAACATGGAGTGGGAATTGGGCCGATTTACCCATCGCGCCAATGAAAAGACAGATACAAATAACCGTCAGTAGATTCCAGCTTGTGCCAGGCAGGACTTGTGCTGCCAGATTCGAATTCTGAGAAAAGATAACGTCATAGTTCATTGAACCCGTAGCGGCTAATAAAAGACCAATACCTAAGATGAAACCAAAGTCACCAATACGATTGACTAAGAACGCTTTCATGTTGGCAAATACTGCTGTTTGACGCTCGTAATAAAAACCAATGAGCAAATAGGAAACGACACCTACTGCCTCCCAGCCAATAAATAGCTGCAGAAGGTTATTACTCATGACCAGCATCAACATAGCAAAGGTAAAGAGTGAGATGTAGGAGAAGAAGCGGTTGTAGCCCTCTTCACCCCGCATATAACCAATGGTGTAGATGTGAACCATCAAGGACACAAAAGTCACCACACACATCATGGTCGCCGTCAAAGGGTCAATCAAGAAGCCAATATCTAAGTTCAGCTCACCTAGCTCCATCCAACGATAAACGGAGCCATTGAAATAAAAACCATCATTAACCTGAACCAACACAAAGCAAGACAATACAAATGCAATCGTCACACCCAAAATCGTAACGAACTGACAGGCACCATGACCAATTCGGTTGCCGCCTAATTTAGTACCCAGCAAACCGGCGATGAGAGAGCCAAACAATGGCGCCAGAGGAATTACGCAAAGAAGAGGGAGTGTTAAAGTAAATTGCATGACTAGCCTTTTAGATGGTCAAGGTCTTCAGCATTAATGGTGTCTACCTTACGGAAGAGAACCACCAAAATTGCTAGACCAATTGCCGCCTCAGCAGCAGCCACAGTCAAAATAAAGAATACGAATACTTGACCCGCCATATCACCCAAAAAATGAGAGAAGGCAACAAAGTTCATGTTCACCGAGAGCAACATCAATTCAATTGCCATCAACAGCACAATGACATTCTTACGGTTTAAAAAAATACCCACTATGCTTGTTGCAAACAGAATTGCACCTAATACTAAGTAATGCGCTAAGGTAATAGTCATTGCTTCTCTCCTCGAGCGTCTTGCTTGGCACCCATATCAGAATCCATCTTCACGATACGCATGCGATCAGCTGCATTGACATTCACTTGCTCATGGATGTTTTGGGATTTGGAATCTTTGCGATTACGTAAGGTCAGCGCTACAGCAGCAATGATCGCTACCAACAAAATAACACCAGCAACCTCAAATGCGTAGACGTAGTCTACAAAAATCAACATTCCCAAAGCCTGAGTATTGCTCGCCATGATTTCTTCCAGCATAGGTTGGACCGGCGTACTGGTGCCAACAAAGCTGCGAATCAGGACAATAGACAGCTCAAGAACAATCACTGCACCCATTAAAAAAGCAACCGGGAGGTATTTCTTAAAATCACGACGAAGGTGCTCAACATCAAGATCGAGCATCATCACAACAAATAGGAAGAGGACCATGACAGCGCCCACATAAACCAGAATCAATGCCAAACTTAAGAACTCGGCCTTGAGCAACATCCACAAACCGGATGCGCAGAAGAATGCGAGCACCAAAAATAATGCAGCATGTACGGGGTTGCGAGCAGTAACTACACGCAATGCTGAAATGACTAACAGCCCAGCAAACGCATAGAAAAATACAGCAAAAATAGAAGCAGAATCGAATGTCATGGATTGTTGTTCTTAACTCGATTAACGATAAGGGGCATCAGCAGCACGGTTCACAGATATATCTTTTTCGTACTGATCACCAACGGCTAACAACATGTCTTTAGTGAAATAAAGATCTCCGCGTTTGTCGCCAAAGTACTCAAAAATATTGGTCTCAACAATAGCGTCAACAGGACAGGCCTCTTCGCAAAAGCCGCAGAAAATACACTTTGTTAAATCAATGTCATAGCGACTAGTTCGACGCGTACCATCGTCTCGCTCTGCCGTTTCAATGGTGATGGCATAGGCTGGGCAAACTGCCTCACACAACTTACAACCAATGCAACGCTCTTCGCCATTCTCATAGCGACGCAAAGCATGCAGGCCACGAAAACGTGGGGATTGAGGAGTCTTTTCTTCAGGATACTGAATCGTAATCTTAGGCTTAAACAGATAGCGACCGGTAATAGCCATGCCCGTCAAAATATCTTTGAGCATCAAGCTATCAAGGAATTGGGAAATTTTCTTAAACATGATTGATCAACTTATTTCCAAATGTTCCATGGGGAAACAACCCATGCACCAACGACAACGACCCAAAATACTGAGATCGGAATAAAGATCTTCCAACCCAAGCGCATGATCTGGTCATAACGATATCGGGGCAAGGTAGCACGTAGCCAAATAACGCATGACAAAAGGAAAAAAGTTTTTCCGAACAACCAGAAGAAGCCTGGTATGTCGCGCAAAATTGGTAAATCCACAATTGGCAACCAACCACCTAAGAATAATGTTGAAGCCAAGGCTGCAATCAAAATCATGTTGGCGTATTCAGCCAAGAAGAACATCGCGAATGCCATGCCGGAATATTCCACCATATGACCAGCAACAATTTCGGACTCACCCTCCACCACATCAAATGGATGGCGGTTTGTTTCTGCGACGCCAGAAATGAAGTAGATTAAGAACATTGGCAACAAAGGCAACCAATTCCACGAAAGAAAATTCAGGCCCAAACCAGCAAAGTAACCTTGTTCTTGAGAGGCAACAATCGCGCTTAAGTTTAAAGAGCCTGAAGTGAGTAGTACTGTAACCAAAGCAAAGCCCATGGCAATCTCATAAGAGATCATCTGAGCTGAAGCACGCATAGCACCCAGAAATGGGTATTTAGAATTTGATGCCCAACCAGCCAAAATCACGCCATAAACACCAATAGAAGAGATGGCCATTACATAGAGTAAGCCTGCATTCACGTCAGCAAGCACCATCTTTGCCTGAAAAGGAATCACTGCCCAAGCGGCAAATGCCGGCATGATCACCATCACAGGAGCAATAACGAACAATACTTTGCTGGCCTGCGCAGGAGAAATAATCTCCTTCATCAACAACTTCAAAGCATCTGCGATAGGCTGCAACAAACCCAATGGACCAACTCGATTAGGCCCAATACGAATATGCATCCAACCGATTAGCTTACGCTCCCACAAGGTAAGGTATGCAACCGCTCCAAACATCGGTAATACGATAATGACGATTCGAACTAAGGCCCAGACTGCTGGCCAGAGCGAACCAAAAATAGATTCACCTTGGGTGGTGACTAGGGTCAAGAAATGATCCATCTTGGCCCCTAAACTTTACTAATGGTTACAGGACCAAACATCGACCCTAATTGCGCGCTAGCTAAAGTCCCAGCAGAAACCCTCACTGCATGACTAGCCAGATTACGCTCTAGTGTTACCGGCATATCAACAGAGAGCAATCCTTGAGTTACCCGAACAGCATCACCCTCTTTTAAGCCCATCTCCGTAAATAGCTTTTGCCCTAAACCAACTTGATTACCGCGTTTTGCATCACGAGTTAATTGCAATGCTGGTGAACGACGCACAATTGAGTCGCCGCTATAACTAGCGATATCGGATACGCGCTCCAGACCAGTACCTACTGGAGTCATGCTGACGGATGCAGTGCCCTGATTATTTAACAGCGAGCAATAGTCTTCAGACAAGGCCTCACCGAGAACTTCTTCAGGCGCATTAAATAAAAATCCATCTAAATTTAGCAAGCCACCTAAAACACGCAGCACCTTCCAGGCCGGGCGAGAGTCGCCCAAAGGTTTAACCGCAGGCTGAATTGTTTGGACAACCCCTTCTGCGTTCACAAAAGTAGATACCGTCTCAGTAAATGGTGTAATCGGCAAAATGACATCCGCAACTTCCAGTAAATCAGGGCTGCGATAAGCACTTAGCGCGATTACGGTGTTTGCTTTAGCTAGAGCGGCACGAGCATATTGGGGGTTTGGCAAATCAACATCGGGCTCTAAGTTCATTAGCAACACAGCACGGCGCTCACCAGAGAGCAAGGCATCGACACCAGCGCTATTTGCTTTCACTAAGCTTGCCCCTACTGCATTTCCGCCGACCGGGAGAAAGCCTAAGGTAGCGCCAGTGTGAGTGGCAATAAATTGTGCCAACGCAAACAAGCTTGCCGCCTGAGGATGTGCCTGAGCAGCCGAACCGATTAACACCGCTACTGAAGAGCCCGACAGCAGTCTATCTGCAATCGATTGAGCCGCTGGAGAAATCGCTACAAGCTCGATACCCTGTGGCATCGAGATAGATTTCGCAATAGAAACAGCAGATGCCACTTCACTTAATTCCTTAACCCAGGCGCTTGGTACGGCAGCAATACTTCCAACCGCTGGAATTAACCAATCATCGCCGCCCGCATCAATACGAAGCAATTGCAAATGGCGTTTGGCAGTCGCACGCAAACGAACAGCAATTAATGGCTGATCTTTGCGCAAAAAACTACCCACTACCAAGATACGATCTAATTCATCGAGTTTAGCTATTGGCATTCCCAACCAAGGGGTAGAAGGTGCGCCCTTCACATCAATTTGATGCAAACGGGTCTCAACTTGGCTCGAACCTAAACCTCGAATGAGTTTCTGTAAAAGATGTAATTCTTCAACGCTAGAAATGGGGTGAGCAAGTGCAGCTACTGCTTCAGGACCACTCTCTGCGGCAATCGTCTTTAATGAATTAGCCACATAAGTCATGGCAGATTCCCAATCGGTCTCCAACCACTCGCCACCTTGTTTCACCATCGGGGCAGTAATACGATCTGCGCTGTTAAGCCCTTCGTAAGCAAACCGATCGCGATCACTGATCCAGCACTCATTGATAGCTTCATTTTCTAAAGCCACAACGCGCATGACTTTATTTGCTTTTGTTTGAACGGTAGTGTTACTACCCAAACTATCGTGTGGACTGACAGATCGCTTGCGACCTAATTCCCATGTACGTGCGGCATAGCGAAATGGCTTGCTAGTCAATGCACCCACCGGGCAAATATCAATCATGTTTCCAGACAACTCGGAATCAATTGTTTGACCTGAAAAAGTAGTAATTTCAGAATGCTCGCCACGATTGACCATGCCTAACTCCATCACTCCAGCGACCTCTTGTCCGAAACGAACGCAACGGGTACAGTGAATACAGCGTGACATTTCCTGCATCGAAATCAACGGGCCAACATTTTTATGGAAAACTACCCGCTTCTCTTCATCATAGCGAGAATTGGACTTGCCATAACCGACCGCTAAATCTTGTAACTGACATTCACCACCCTGATCGCAGATTGGGCAATCTAAAGGATGGTTGATTAATAAAAACTCCATAACAGAGCGTTGGGCTTCAACTGCCTTGGGAGAATGCGTGAATACTTTCATCCCTTGGCTCACCGGTGTTGCGCAAGCAGGTAATGGCTTAGGCGCTTTCTCAACCTCTACCAAACACATGCGGCAATTGGCAGCAATGGATAATTTCTTGTGATAACAAAAATGAGGAATATAAGTGCCCGCTTTATTGGCGGCATGCATCACCATCGAACCTTGCGGAACTTCTACTGACTTACCATCTAATTCGATTTCGACCATGCTCACTTTAAGCTATCCCGTACTCAGTATCTTTTATAAAGGTTGCGCAGAATCTAAGCAGCGCTTATGTTCCACGTGATACGCAAATTCATCCATATAGTGCTTTAACATGCCACGCACTGGCATCGCTGCAGCATCACCCAAGGCGCAAATTGTACGGCCCTGAATATTGGCAGCTACATCGTTTAATAAATCTAAATCCTCTGGGCGACCCTGACCATGTTCAATACGGCTGACAATGCGCCACAGCCAACCAGTACCCTCGCGGCATGGCGTACATTGACCGCAAGATTCTTCGTGATAGAAATAAGACAAGCGTTCTAAAGCCCGAACCATGCAACGCGTATCGTTCATCACAATAACGGCGCCAGATCCAAGCATTGATCCTGCTTTTGCAATGCTGTCATAGTCCATTGTCACATCCATCATCTGCGAGCCAGGAACTACAGGCGCAGAAGAACCACCAGGAATAACTGCCTTCAAAGTCCGACCATCTCGCATACCGCCAGCAAGTCTGAGCAAATCTGCAAAGGGCGTACCAAGGGGAATCTCATAATTACCTGGATATACAACATCGCCAGATACGGAGAAAATCTTAGTGCCCCCATTATTTGGCTTACCTAAATCTAAATAAGCTTGGCCACCGATCGCCATGATGAACGGCACAGCAGCAAACGTCTCAGTATTGTTGATGGTTGTTGGCTTACCGTACAAGCCAAAGCTTGCTGGAAATGGTGGCTTGAAGCGTGGCTGCCCTTTTTTGCCTTCTAATGACTCTAGAAGCGCAGTCTCTTCACCACAAATATACGCACCCCAACCTGGTGAGGCATGTAGCTGGAAATTAAAATCACTTCCTAAAATTTTGTCACCCAAGAAGCCTGCGGCACGGGCCTCTTCTAGCGCTTCCTCGAAACGAGAATACGTTTCCCAAATTTCACCATGAATATAGTTGTACCCTACGGAAATGCCCATGGTGTAAGCACCAATAATCATGCCTTCAATTAATGCATGTGGGTTATAGCGCATGATGTCTCGGTCTTTAAATGTCCCGGGCTCACCTTCATCGCTATTGCAAATTAAATACTTCTGACCAGAAAACTGGCGCGGCATAAAACTCCACTTCAGCCCCGTAGGAAAGCCTGCGCCTCCGCGACCACGAAGAGAGGATGCTTTTAACTCCGCAATAATGGCATCAGGCGTCATTTTTTCACTAATGATGCGGCTAAGCTGTTGATAGCCGCCACGACTCACGTAATCTTTTAAGCGCCAATTTTCGCCATTCAGCCCAGCTAGGATGAGGGGCTTAATATGCCTACCGTGCAAGCTGGTCATGCTGCATTTCCTTCTGCTCGTAACTCAGTCAGTAAAGCGTCAATTTTTTCGTTACTCATGAGGCTGCACATACGCTTGTTATTTACCAACATCACAGGAGAGTCTCCACAAGCGCCCATACACTCGCCCTCTTTCAAGGTGAACATACCGCAAGAAGTAGTTTCGTTGTAGCCAATGCCTAAAGTTTTCTTCAAATGGCTTGCAGCAGTTTCGCCATGCTTTAACTGGCAGGGTAAGTTGGTGCAAATCACCAGCTTATATTTACCAACCGGTTTGGTGTCATACATGTTGTAGAAGGTAGCAACCTCATCGACAGCAATCGTTGGCATTTCTAAGATTTGGGCAATAGTCTCAATTACTTCAGGAGAAACCCAGCCCACTTCAGTTTGTGCCGCAATTAATGCAGCCATCACTGCAGACTGCTTATGCTCTGGAGGATATTTAGCAACATTACGCGCAATATCAGCGAGCGTTTTTTCGGAGAGTGCAATTGTTGTTGTCATGTATTCATCCTTGGCACGCTGCATTAGCGGTCAATCTCCCCGAAAACAATATCTTGAGTACCAATAATAGTTACGGCATCTGCCAGCATGTGTCCGCGTGACATTTCGTCCATTGCGGAAAGATGTACAAATCCTGGAGCCCGAATTTTTAAACGATATGGCTTATTAGCACCATCAGAAATCAAGTAAATACCAAACTCGCCCTTAGGATGCTCAACAGCGGCATAAGCCTCGCCATTCGGAACGTGCATACCTTCTGTAAAGAGTTTGAAATGATGAATCAACTCTTCCATATTAGTTTTCATATCTACCCGTTTTGGAGGGGCAACCTTATGGTTATCACTCATGACTGGGCCGTCATTCGCTTTAAGCCAGGCAACGCACTGTTTGATGATTCGATTGGATTGGCGCATCTCTTCCATGCGCACCAAATAACGATCGTATGAGTCGCCATTCACGCCAACAGGAATATCAAAATCTAACTTGTCATAGGTTTCGTAGGGTTGCTTCTTACGTAAATCCCACTCAATACCAGAGCCACGTAACATCGGACCTGTAAAGCCTAGTTGCAAAGCGCGCTCAGGTGTCACAACACCGATACCGACTAAGCGCTGCTTCCAAATACGATTATCAGTTAACAGGTTGCAGTACTCATCAACGTTCGCATCAAATCGTCCTGAAAAGGATTCAATAAAATCGAGCAAGGAACCGCTTCGGTTTTCATTTAAACGCTTAATCGCAGATGCGCTACGAATCTTGGATTTGGAGAACTGCGCCATTTCTGTTGGCAGATCACGATATACGCCACCCGGACGATAGTAAGCAGCATGCATACGTGCACCCGATACCGCCTCATACATATCAAAGATATCTTCACGGTCACGGAAGGCGTACAAGAACACCGCCATCGCACCAACGTCTAAACCATGACAACCAATCCATAAAAGATGGTTCAGCAAGCGCGTTAGCTCATCAAACATCACGCGAATATATTGCGCACGCAAAGGCACATCTACCTGAAGTAACTTTTCAATAGACATGACATAGGCATGCTCATTGGCCATCATCGATACATAATCCAAACGATCCATGTACGGAACATTCTGAATCCAAGTACGTGTTTCAGCTAATTTTTCCGTAGCACGATGCAATAAACCAATGTGCGGATCCGCTCGCTGAATGACCTCTCCATCCAACTCAAGCACTAGGCGTAAAACACCATGTGCCGCAGGATGTTGAGGACCAAAATTGAGGGTGTAGTTCTTAATTTGCGCCATAACTTAAACCGGACCTCCGTACTGCTCTTCACGAACGATACGCGGCGTTATCTCACGCGCCTCAATCGTTACTGGCTGATAGACAACTCGCTTTAACTCTGGGTCGTAGCGCATTTCTACATTGCCTGAGATAGGGAAATCTTTTCTGAAGGGGTGACCGATAAAACCATAATCCGTCAAGATGCGACGCAAGTCTTCATGGCCATCAAAAAGGATGCCATACAGATCGAACGCCTCACGCTCAAACCAATTGGCAACAGCCCATACTGAGGTAAGCGATGCAACTACAGGGTAACTATCGTCGGGTGCAAATACACGCACACGTAAGCGCCAGTTATGTGCCAGTGACAAGAGATGAGAAACCGCAGCAAAGCGCTGACCAACCCACTGCCCTTCTTTGTAATCCTGATAGTCCACGCCACACAAATCAATTAATTGCTCAAAAGCAAGCGAGGGATCATCACGTAAAAGCATTGCTGATTCAAGATAGGCATCAGCATTCACAACAATAGTTACTTCACCTAAGGCAGTTTCAATAGACTGCACTCGCTTGCCTAGAACCTTCTCTAAGTTAGCTGCCAGTTGAACTAAGCGATCTGACATGGCCTAAGCTTTCCGTGCAATAGTGCTGGTACGTGCAATCTTCGACTGCAACTGAATAATTCCGTAGATCAATGCTTCAGCTGTAGGAGGGCATCCAGGAACGTAAATATCAACTGGTACGATACGATCGCAGCCGCGCACTACCGAATATGAGTTATGGTAATAACCACCGCCATTGGCGCAGGAACCCATTGAGATGACCCAACGTGGTTCAGGCATTTGGTCGTAGACCTTGCGAAGGGCTGGGGCCATCTTATTGCACAAAGTGCCAGCCACAATCATCAAATCGGATTGGCGCGGAGATGGACGAAAAACCACGCCAAAGCGGTCTAAATCATAACGAGAAGCACCAGCATGCATCATTTCAACAGCGCAGCAAGCTAGGCCAAAGGTCATGGGCCATAAAGAGCCATTTCGCGTCCAGTTAATTAACTGATCCGCTGTAGTGGTCACAAATCCTTCTTTTAGAACGCCTTCAAGTGCCATATGCTTATCGTTACTCCCAGTCGAGGGCGCCCTTTTTCCAGATGTACACAAAACCTACAATAAATACAAATAAGAAAACCACCATCGAGGCATATCCAGCCCAGCCGATATCACGCAGAACAACGCCCCACGGAAACAGAAAGGCTGTTTCTAAGTCAAATAGAATGAAGAGGATGGCAATTAAGTAATAGCGCACGTCAAATTTCATGCGGGCATCTTCGAATGCCTCAAAACCGCACTCATAAGGAGACAGCTTCTCTACATCTGGCTTTGAAGGAGCCAAGATTTTTCCGAGGAACATTGGGACTAAACCAACCCCAATACCTACAAGGATAAACAGCAAAACAGGAAAATAATTAGCGAGATTCAAAATAGCCCTGAGTCATTAGCCAAATTTGGCATATGTTACTTCCAATTATCAATGAGTCTAGTAAGTTGCGTTTTAGCGCCAACTTTAACCCCATAAAAACACAATTTTGGTGCCGACGGCGAGACTCGAACTCGCACAGCCTAAGCCACTACCCCCTCAAGATAGCGTGTCTACCAATTCCACCACGTCGGCATCTTGTAAAACATGTCAATTCTACTGCATTGCACTACTTCCCCACAGCATAAAACACCCTAGCAACACCAAAAAAACGGTATTTACTTCGGAACCGCCGGCTTACTTGGATCCTGAGGTGTCACAAGCGGAGCGGCCGCAGGTGCAACTACTGGAGCCACTGTTCCAGAAAGTACACCGGGACTCACTTCTTTTTTATTTCCAATCCAAGTAATGCCCAGAGTGCAAATAAAGAAGGCCGCCGCAAAGACTGCAGTTGCATGAGATAGAAAATTAGCCGATCCACTAGCGCCAAATAGACTACCAGATGAACCCGAGCCAAAGGCGGCACCCATATCTGCGCCCTTACCCTGTTGAAGTAACACAAGCAGGATTACAGCTAATGCTGAAATCACCTGCAAAACAATCAGTAAAGTCTTAAACCATTCCATGGCTTATCTCCAAATAAAAAATCTAGGCCTGACAAATAGCTAAAAAATCCTGGGAGTTTAATGAAGCCCCCCCAATCAATCCACCATCAATATCGGGCATTGCAAACAATTCAACGGCATTGTCAGGTTTGACACTGCCTCCGTACAAAATTCCCACATGGGATGCTACATCTTCATTAAACTCGGCTAATTGCAAGCGAATTGCACGGTGCATATCCTGAGCAACCTGAGCGCTAGCAACTTTACCGGTTCCAATTGCCCAAAGAGGCTCGTAGGCAATTAAACAATCCGCTAAGCGATCTTGCAACACAGCAACCTGCCTTGCAATCTGACTGCGTACCACTTCCACTTCACGTCCTGAATTACGTTCATCAGCAGACTCACCAACGCAAATCACTGGGGTCATACCATTGTCAAGTACTTGTAAGGCTTTCTCAGCTATCTGCTCATCAGTCTCATAATGAAACTGACGGCGCTCAGAATGCCCAACAATCACATAAGCACATCCTAATTCTTTCAACATCGATGCAGCAACATCACCCGTATAAGCGCCAGCTGCAAAAGCAGAAGCATCTTGCGCACCCAAACTCAAAAAAGCGAGCGAGCAGTCTTTGATCAATGCATCGCACTGCGCCAAGTACGGCGATGGTACGCACACCGCATATTGACGCCCTGCAGGCATACCTTGCTCCATCCCGCGACAAACCGTTTTTACCCAGTCAGAATTGCTGGCAAGGTTGCCATGCATTTTCCAGTTGCCGATAATAATAAGTGGTCGCATGAAATCTAACTCAGGCAATCATGAAACAGTTAAAACAATCTTACCAACGTGCTCAGATGATTCCATCAAGGCATGAGCATCTGCCGCTTGATCCAAAGTAAATGTTTTATAAATCACTGGCTTTAAATTACCCGCATCCAGCAAAGGCCAAATACGCTCGTGCAGCTGTTGTGCAATTTGCTTTTTAAAGGCAATCGGACGTGGGCGCAAAGTAGAGCCTGTGATCGTCAAGCGACGACGCAAAATTTGATTGGTGCTAACGTCCGCCTTTGATCCACCCTGAATGGCAATGATCACAATCCGGCCATCATCAGCCAAGCAATCGATCTCGCGCTGAACATAGGCGCCGGTGACCATATCTAAAATGACATTTACACCCTTACCATCCGTTGCTTTTTTAACTTCTTCCACAAAATCTTGCGACCGATAGTTAATTGCTAAGTCCGCACCTAAGGCTATACAGGCAGCACATTTTTCATCGGTCCCTGCAGTTACGAATACTCTGTGACCTAAGGCTTTAGCAATCAAAATGGCAGTTACGCCGATTCCACTTGAACCGCCCTGCACTAATAACGTTTCGTCCTGCGCAAGCTCACCACGCATGAAGACATTACTCCATACAGTGAAAAACGTTTCAGGCAAAGCTGCAGCCTCTTGATCTGTAAAACCTTTAGGATAGGGTAGGCACTGCGCGATAGGAGCTAGGCACATATCTGCATAACCGCCGCCCTGCACCAAAGCACAAACGCGATCACCCAGCTTCAGCCCAAATACATTATCTGCATGGGCTAAATCGCCGCCAATGATTTCACCGGCGACTTCTAGGCCAGGAATATCAGATGCGCCAGCTGGCACAGGGTAAAAGCCCTTTCGTTGCAATACGTCCGGACGATTAATTCCTGCAGCAGCTACTTTAATTAAGATCTCACCCGCGCCAGCAGCCGGAGCCACCAGGTCGGGACGGATGTTAGGTACCAGCATTTCCGGCGCACCAAATTCTTTGATCTCAATTACGCGCATAACGATTTCCGCTCTAATCTTTACTCAGTATTGCTTATGCAGTTTCATCAGAAGCTGGGTTAGCTTGTGCAGCTTCATCAGCACCAGCTAAAGGAGCAATCGTACCGCCCTCTTCAGCCATGGCAGCTTTGAGGGATAAGCGTAAACGACCACGCTCATCAGCAGCTAACAACTTCACACGTACAATCTGACCTTCTTGCAAATAATCTTTTACTTCTTTTACACGCTCATTTGAAATTTCAGAGATGTGTAACAGGCCGTCTTTACCTGGAAGGATATTAATCAACGCACCGAATTCAAGCAGCTTCACTACAGGACCTTCGTAGATCTTGCCAACTTCAGCTTCAGCAGTAATGCCTTCAATGCGGGCTTTGGCTTCAGCCATACCCTCAGCACTGGTTGAGGCAATGGTTACCGTGCCATCATCTTTGATGTCAATGCTGCAACCGGTTTCTTTAGTTAAAGCCTGAATTGTTGCGCCGCCTTTACCGATAACTTCACGGATTTTGTCTGGATGAATCTTGAACGACACCATACGCGGAGCATGCTCAGACAATTCTGTACGAACTGAACCCATCGCTTCTTGCATCTTGCTTAGAATATGTAAGCGGCCTTCTTTAGCCTGCGCTAACGCAACTTGCATGATTTCTTTAGTGATGCCCTGAACTTTAATATCCATTTGCAAAGCGGTAATACCATTTGCAGTACCGGCTACTTTAAAGTCCATATCGCCTAAGTGATCTTCGTCACCCAAGATATCGGTCAATACAGCAAAGCGATTGCCATCCAAAATTAAGCCCATTGCAACACCAGCAACGTGCGCCTTGATTGGAACGCCAGCATCCATCATGGCCAAACAACCACCACAAACAGAAGCCATTGATGAAGAACCATTCGATTCAGTAATCTCGGATACCACACGAATACTGTAAGCAAAATCTTCTGCACTTGGCAATACTGGAATCAATGCGCGCTTAGCTAAACGGCCATGACCAATTTCACGACGCTTTGGACTACCTACACGACCTGTTTCGCCAGTAGCGAACGGAGGCATGTTGTAGTGGAACATAAAGCGATCACGGTACTCGCCTTCGAGGGCGTCAATAATTTGCTCATCACGCGCAGTACCCAAAGTAGCGACTACCAAAGCTTGAGTTTCGCCACGGGTAAATAATGCGGAACCGTGCGTACGTGGCAATACACCATTACGAATTTCGATTGGACGAACCGTGCGTGTATCACGGCCGTCGATGCGTGGCTCACCATTTAAAATTTGGCTACGAACAATCTTGCCTTCGATTTCAAAAAGAATATCGTTCACAGCAACCGCATCAACATCACCCTCTTCAGCCAACTTGGCTAATACAGTCTTGGTGGTTTCTTTTAGCTTGTCTGAACGTGCACCCTTTTGACGAATCTGATATGCCTCACGCAATGGGCCTTCAGCCAAAGCGGTAACCTTAGCAATGAATGGCTCATCTTTAGGGGCTGCAGTCCAATCCCACTCTGGCTTGCCAGCTTCGCTAACCAATTCATTAATAGCATTAATAGCTGTCTGCATTTGGTCATGGCCATATACCACTGCGCCCAACATGATTTCTTCTGATAACTGATTGGCTTCTGATTCCACCATCAATACTGCAGCTTGTGTACCAGCAACGATCAAGTCCATCTCACTAGTGGCTTGCTCGGGACGGGTTGGGTTCAACAGGTATTGGCCATTTGCATAACCTACGCGTGCCGCACCAACGGGGCCAGCAAACGGAATACCGGAAATAGCTAACGCAGCAGAAGCAGCGATTAAAGCCGGAATATCTGAAGGCACATCAGGGTTGATCGATAAAACATGGATTACAACCTGAACTTCATTTAAGAAGCCTTCTGGAAATAAAGGACGCAATGGGCGATCGATCAAACGGGAGATCAGTGTCTCACCTTCGGATGGACGACCTTCGCGACGGAAAAAGCCGCCAGGAATTTTTCCAGCGGCATATGTTTTTTCTAGGTAATCAACAGTCAACGGGAAAAAAGACTGTCCAGGCTTGGCTGACTTAGAGGCTACCACTGTGCCCATGACGACTGTGTCGTCGATATTCACGATGACAGCGCCACCGGATTGACGAGCAATCTCACCTGTTTCCATTGTTACCTGGTGATTGCCCCATTGAAAGGTTTTTACTGCTTTGTTAAACATAGTCATTTTGATCTTCTCCAAATTGTTCACACATAAGCCACATGGATTACATGCTTGTCGTGGGATAAAGCAGTGTCACGACAACACTGGAGCGCTTGAAGATTGCAAAGAATGTCATTCCAGGGAGGCACTGACTTACTAAGCCCAGAAACTCATTGGAATGACACGATCCTCTATACAAATAATCTGCAACCGCCCAAAAAACATGCCACCTTCTTAAAGCTGATTCAACAAAGAAACAACCCTAAGATAGATGGCATTACATACCAATCAGAATTACTTACGCAGGCCTAATTTCTCAATCAATGCGCGATAGCGACCCAAGTCTTTGCCTTTGAGGTAGTCCAAAAGGCGACGACGACGTGAAACCATCTTCAACAAGCCACGACGGCTATGATGGTCCTTAGCGTTAACCTTGAAATGGGGTGTTAGTTCGTTAATACGGGCTGTTAGCAATGAAACTTGCACTTCAGGGCTACCCGTATCGTTTGCGCTACGCGCGTTATCTTTGACGATTTCCGCCGTTTTAATATCAGCAACTGCCATTTTCATACTCCTTACTTGCGAACACCTGAGCTCTCACCCAATTTGTGTCGTGCGTTATTAACAAAATGAAACAAAAAAGCTTTACAAATCAAAGCCCTTAAATTGTAGCAGATTAGCGATAAAACCCTGCATTTGGGCTGATTACAGTGGGATCAACGGCCTCAAGCCCCGCAATACAGCTAAGGAAAAGTTCGCATATTTTCACAAAACGGGCCATTTAAGGTGTTTTTAATGAAAATTTGACTGCTTACTTTGCTTATTCTGCTTATTCTGCCTGACTACTCCCCAGTCAACCGCTCGTAAGATAGTCCGTAGTGTACAAAGAGTTATTCAATTTCCCTCTACACAATCAAGGTTCTTGTGCCCCTAAAATTCATATTCCAACTAGCCGTAGGGCTGATCTTTCTCTGCCCTTTAATGGCATCTGCTCAGTTTTCAAATCCGTTTGCATCGGATAAGACTATTTCTCAGCAGCGGGAAGAGATTCTCAAAAAAAACCAAGCCACTCTCGCACAGCTCTACAAAGTATCGCCCAAAGCACGAGAGGCCATCGATAGAGCTGCAGGTTATGCGACCTTCAGTAATTTTGGCATGAAGATTCTGATTGCTGGTGGAGGCACCGGTAGCGGTGTAGTCATCAACAATGCCAACAAAAAAGCAACCTATATGAATATGGCTGAAATCCAAGCTGGGCTCGGATTTGGAATAAAAACTTTCCAGAATGTATTCGTGTTTCAAACCGCTGCCGCGATGAACGACTTTATCAACTCAGGCTGGACTTTTGGTGGTCAAGTCACCGCTGCCGCTAAATATCAAAATGATGGCGATGCGTACCAAGATGCTGTAGTTGTCGCTCCTGGCGTATTGATGTACCAGCTAACTGACTCTGGACTTGCAGCCGAAATTACGGGCAAAGGAACCAAGTACTACAAAGACAGCACCCTAAATTAATTAGGGTGTCATCTGAGCGTTGATCTTGACTAAGCTGGGATCATGCAGCTTATTCAGAGCAGATAAATAGGCCTTAGCAGAAGCAGCAATAATGTCAGGATCAGTACCAACGCCATTCACAATACGCCCGCCCTTGGTCAGGCGTACAGTAACCTCACCTTGTGACTGCGTACCAGAAGTAATGGCATTAACAGAGTAAAGCAACTGTTCTGCCCCGCTTTGAGCCAGTACCTCAATCGCATTTAAGCTGGCATCCACCGGGCCGTTACCCTCAGCCTCAGAACTCACCTCATGCTCACCCATCCTAAAAGTCACTTTAGCTTTTGGGCGCTCGCCAGTTTCAGAATGCTGACTTAAGGAGACAAAGTGGTAATGCTCACCCGCTTCCGCTGTCGCAGAATCTGACATGATGGCGATAATATCCTCATCAAATATATCCACTTTTTGATCAGCTAATGTCTTAAAGCGTACGAAGGCGTCATTTAAATCTGACTCTGCTTCAACAGCAATTCCTAAATCATGCAAACGCTGTTTAAAAGCATTGCGACCAGATAATTTGCCCAATACGATCTTATTGGCCGCCCAACCTACATCTTCTGCGCGCATGATTTCATATGTCTCGCGATTCTTCAAAATGCCATCTTGATGAATGCCTGAGGCATGTGCAAATGCATTGGCACCAACAACCGCTTTATTGGGCTGAACGACAAAGCCAGTAATTTGAGAGACCAACTTCGATGATGGAACAATTTGACTTGCATCGATGCCGCAAACCATATCAAAGTAATCCTTACGTGTACGTAAGGCCATGACAATTTCTTCTAACGCAGTATTACCAGCTCGCTCACCCAAGCCATTAATCGTGCACTCAATTTGACGCGCTCCGCCTATCTTGACTCCTGCCAAAGAGTTCGCTACCGCCATCCCTAAATCATTATGGCAATGCACTGACCATACCGCTTTATCAGAATTTGGGACACGGGTGCGTAAGGTTTTAATAAATTCACCATACAGCTCCGGAGTGGCGTAACCAACGGTATCCGGAATGTTAATCGTAGAAGCACCCTCTTTAATGGTGGCCTCAACGACTCTGCATAAAAAATCCATCTCTGAACGATAGCCATCCTCTGCAGAGAACTCCACATCATCGGCCAAGTTTCTGGCAAAACGAATAGATCGTTTTGCTTGCTCTAATACTTCCTCAGGAGACATGCGCAATTTCACTGCCATATGCAATGGACTGGTAGCCAAGAAGGCATGAATCCGCTTAGCGTTAGCTGCCTTTAAAGCATCTGCTGCGCGAGTGATATCTTTGTCGTTGGCACGCGCAAGTGAGCACACAATCGAGTCTTTAACGGCTGCGGCTACTGCCGAGATCGCCTGAAAATCACCCTCAGAACTGGCTGCGAAACCAGCTTCAATGACGTCAACTTTCAGGCGCTCTAGTTGGCGAGCAATACGAACCTTTTCATCTTTTGTCATCGAGGCGCCAGGGGATTGCTCGCCATCACGTAAGGTGGTGTCAAAAATGATTACTTTATCGCTCATCACTACTCTCCGGTTCAATATTGCTTTGGATATTTTTTAAAATTAGGTTCTTTAAAACAAAAACCCCAGCTATAAGCTGGGGCTGGTATTTGGTGGTTAATGAATTATTTCAATCTCATTAACTCAGGCCTTACCTGCCCCAAGCTGTAAGCTTAGCGCCAGTAGAAGGAGCTCATGTAAGGGGTAAGAATTAATCAACATACTTTCAATATAACCCAATTATTTGTAATTAGCCAAATCTTTACCAGAGCTTAGCTAATACGGTGCCCACTAAAGCGCTCCCAAGCCCATATGACATAACCTGAAATCGAGTAGATAACGAATAAACCAAATAAGGTAAGAGGCGGGTTGGAGGATATCAATACAAAGGTGAGAATCATCAACACCATCACACCAAAGGGCACGCGGTAGCGCACATCCAGCGCTTTTCCACTATAAAAACGAGCATTAGAGACCATCGTCAAACCAGCATAAATGGCCAAAAAGAAGGTGATCCAAGGAATAGCGGTATCGCGTACCGGGATTTTATTATCATCAGCGAGCCAGATAAAGCCAGCCATCAAAGCGCCAGCCGCAGGACTTGGTAAGCCCTGAAAAAACTTCTTATCGACAACTGTAGTATTGACGTTAAAGCGAGCCAGGCGCAAAGCGGCACCTGCACAGTAGGTAAAGGCAGCGAGCCAGCCTAATTTACCCATATCCTTAAGTGCCCACTCATACGCGACTAAGGCAGGCGCCACTCCAAAAGAAACCATGTCAGCTAAAGAATCGTACTGCTCACCAAAAGCACTTTGGGTATTTGTCATACGTGCTATGCGGCCATCCATACCATCGAGAACGAGCGAGGCAAAGATAGCGATCGCGGCAGTCTCAAACTGGTGATTCATGGCATTAACGATGGCAAAAAATCCACAAAACAGCGCTGCGGTCGTAAATGCATTAGGCAAAAGGTAGATGCCCTTACTGCGTTTGCGCGGCCTTCCTTCGTGCAACTCTTCCACTTCAAAATCTACTGCATCGCCAAGCTCTTCCGCCCAGTCATCCTGCTTACGCTCAGCGGACTTTGAGGAAAGACGACTACGATCGATACGACCACGACGGCGAAATGTTGGCAAAGTAGCTCCGGTAACAGTACTAGATTAATCTAAGCCAGGCACACGAGCCAAGGCGGTATTGGTGGCAAATACCTTATCACCTACGCTCACCAAGGGCTCTGCAGTCAGAGGAAGGTAAACATCGACCCGGGAACCAAAACGAATAAAGCCATAGCGTTCGCCCGCAGTGAGTCGATCACCCACATGGGTGTAGCAAAGAATGCGACGAGCGATTAAGCCAGCCACCTGAACGAGAGTCACAGTTTGCCCGTTGGCGTCAATCACCACGGCATTGCGCTCATTCTCTGTAGACGCTTTATCTAAATCGGCATTAACAAATTTACCAGGGAAATACTGGATCTCTTTAACTAGTCCATTGACCCCACTTCGGTTCGAATGGACGTTAAAGACGTTCATGAACACGCTAATTTTCAGCGCTTCACGACCTGCGTATGGATCATTGGTTTTTTCCACCACAACGATGCGGCCATCGGCTGGCGATAAAACCAGGTCACGACCTAAAGCAGGAATACGTTGGGGATCACGAAAAAACTGCAGAACAAAGAAGAAAATAATCCAAAGCGGCCAGGACCAAGCAAGGCCCGCAAGAAAGTGCACAAGCAATGTAACACCCCCCACTAAAGCCAAATACGGCCAACCTTCTCTTGCAATAATGGGGTGCGGATACATCATCTTTGTTCTGAGCCTTTTCGGTTTTAGTTCTTAGTCTGGTCGACTAATTTGTTTTTAGCAATCCACGGCATCATCGCACGCAACTTAGCGCCGACTACTTCGATGTCATGTTCTGCATTTAAACGACGACGAGAAATCAAGGTAGGTGCGCCTGCTTTGTTTTCCAAGATAAAGCTCTTGGCGTATTCACCAGTCTGAATATCTTTTAAGCACTGACGCATTGCATTTTTTGTTTCTTCAGTAACGATGCGTGGGCCAGTGACATACTCACCATACTCTGCATTATTGGAGATGGAGTAGTTCATGTTAGCAATGCCACCTTCGTAAATTAAATCTACGATTAACTTGAGTTCATGCAAGCACTCAAAGTAAGCCATCTCAGGGGCGTAACCGGCTTCTACTAAAGTCTCAAAACCTGCTTTAATCAACTCCACAGCGCCGCCACATAGAACCGCTTGCTCACCAAATAGATCAGTCTCTGTTTCTTCGCGGAAGTTAGTCTCGATAATGCCAGCACGACCGCCGCCATTAGCTGTCGCATAAGACAAAGCAACATCGCGTGCTGAACCAGATTTATCTTGGTACACAGCGATTAAATGGGGAACGCCACCACCTTGTGCATAGGTACCACGAACGGTATGCCCAGGAGCCTTTGGGGCAATCATGATCACATCTAAGTCAGCGCGCGGCTGAACTTGACCGTAATGGACATTAAATCCATGAGCAAAAGCAAGCGCAGCGCCCTGCTTAATGTTGCCATGCACTTCTTTATTGTAAACATCGCCAATTTGCTCATCTGGCAATAGCATCATCACAACGTCGGCATCTTTTACTGCTTCAGTCACTTCTTTTACTGTCAAACCAGCATTCACTGCTTTGCTCCAAGAAGCGCCGTCTTTACGCAAACCAACGGTTACGTTTACGCCTGAGTCTCTGAGGTTCAATGCGTGTGCGTGACCCTGTGAACCATAACCAATGATGGTTACTTTTTTGCCCTTGATCAGGGATAAATCCGCATCTTTATCGTAAAAAACTTTCATGCTCTTTCCTTGTATTGAAATAAGTAGTAATGCTGTAATGAATCAGTTAAAAAAATTATGCCTTCAAAATTCGCTCGCCGCGCCCAATACCAGAACCGCCTGAACGAACAGTTTCCAGAATCGATGCACGATCAATCGAATCAATAAAGGCGTCTAATTTACTTCCGTCACCAGTTAATTCAATGGTGTAACTCTTATCCGTCACATCAATGATGCGACCACGGAAAATATCCGTTGTGCGTTTAAGCTCTTCACGCTCTTTGCCTACGGCGCGCACCTTGATCATCATCAACTCACGCTCGATATGAGGGCCTTCGCTCAAATCAAACACTTTCACCACCTCCACTAAACGATTTAAATGTTTAGTGATTTGTTCGATGACATCATCAGAGCCAAAAGTCACAATCGTGATGCGAGAAAGTGAAGGATCTTCAGTGGGAGCGACACTCAGAGACTCAATGTTATAGCCACGTGCAGAAAATAATCCCACCACGCGTGATAAAGCGCCCGGTTCGTTTTCAATCAGTACAGAAATAATGTGTCGCATTACAGTTCCTCGCTACCCAAGAGCATTTCAGTGATGCCCTTACCCGCTTGAACCATTGGCCAAACGTTTTCTTCTGGGTCAGTCTGGAAGTCCATAAATACTGTGCGATCTTTTAAGCGAATTGCTTCTTTGAGCGCACCCTCAACATCTGATTTTTTCTCAATACGCATACCAACGTGTCCAAAGGCTTCGGCCAACTTCACGAAATCTGGCAATGAGTCCATGTATGAGCTCGAGTAACGCTTGTTGTAAGTCAACTCTTGCCACTGACGGACCATACCGAGGTAGCGGTTGTTCAAAGACACAATCTTCACCGGTGTGTTGTATTGCTTGCAGGTAGAAAGCTCTTGAATACACATCTGAATAGATCCTTCGCCAGTAATGGCAAAAACATCTTTATCCGGAAATGCCTTCTTGATACCCATAGCGTAGGGCAAGCCAACACCCATAGTACCCAGGCCACCAGAGTTGATCCAGCGACGTGGCTTATCAAACTTATAGAACTGCGCAGCCCACATTTGATGTTGACCTACGTCAGAGGTGATAAATGCATCGCCGCCCGTAAGCTCCCATAACTTTTGAACAACGTATTGCGGCTTCACAATCTGAGAAGCTTCGTCGTACTTTAAGCAATCTTTTTTACGCCACTCATTAATTTGATCCCACCATGCAGCTATTTTTGCGTCATTTTTGCGAGGGCCAGCAACTTTGAGCTGAGCGGTCATCTCCTGCAATACTTCCTTGAGGTTGCCAACAATCGGCACATCCACCTTTACCCGCTTAGAAATCACTGAAGGGTCGATATCAATGTGAATGATCTTACGGGGATTACTAGCAAAGTGAGCAGTGTTACCAATCACGCGGTCATCAAAGCGTGCACCAATCGCAATCAACACATCACTGTGCTGCATCGCCATATTGGCTTCGTAGGTTCCGTGCATTCCCAACATGCCCAAAAATTGTGGGCTAGTGCCGGGGAATCC
Source organism: Polynucleobacter brandtiae (assembly GCF_002797575.1). Taxonomy (GTDB): domain Bacteria; phylum Pseudomonadota; class Gammaproteobacteria; order Burkholderiales; family Burkholderiaceae; genus Polynucleobacter; species Polynucleobacter brandtiae. The sequence continues at coordinate 80,495 of NZ_PGTX01000005.1, forward strand.
ACCAAGACCCATTAAGGTATTAGTTACTGGGTAGCCCAGTAAGTCAGCAAAGGCCTTTAATTCAGGAGCGGCATCTGCCAGAATCACACCGCCACCGGTATAAATATAGGGGCGCTCTGCTTCTTGCAACAAAGAAACTGCTTTACGAATTTGTCCGCTATGCCCCTTTACTACTGGGTTATACGAACGCATCTCTAGCGTTTCTGGATAAACAAAAGGGCCTTTCGCAGCAGAGATATCTTTAGGAATATCAATCAGTACGGGCCCTGGACGACCGGTCTGCGCAATATGAAAAGCTTTTTTAAGCACCAGTGGAAGATCTTTTACATCCTTCACCAGGAAGTTATGTTTGACTATCGGCCGGGTAATACCAACTGTATCAGCCTCTTGAAACGCATCTTCACCAATGGCGTAAGTAGGCACGTTACCGCTAATGATCACTAAAGGGATCGAATCGGTGTAAGCAGTAGCAATACCAGTAACGGCATTAGTAACGCCAGGACCGGAAGTAACTAGAGCAACGCCCACCTTACCGGTAGCACGCGCATAGCCATCAGCCGCATGAACTGCTGCTTGCTCGTGACGCACTAAAATGTGCTCGAACTTATCTTGCTTAAAAATTTCATCGTAGATAAAGAGTACTGAACCGCCTGGGTAACCCCAAACAAATTCGACTCCCTCGTGGTGCAGTGCACGCACAAGCATCTCGGCACCAATAATTTCTGGAACCGGCTCTACGGAATTGGGGTTTGTTATGTCTTTGTTAGCCTGACTGGCTAAAAATTCTGCGCTGCTTGTATTCATTTTTCTCTTTCGTCCTTTGCAATTTTCGGCAAAAAATTGATTGGTCTGCCCTGTCTCTTGCTTGTGGCCTGAGTTCGAGCGGCGCTGCTACCAAAAAAACCATTTCGTAAATGAAAATCTTGGTAGTAAGCCGTATATTCTATAGCAAACCCCTAATATGGGCCAATTCCTCCCGATTCAGGTCTAATCTGTTTAATGGCTTCACCCCAAGAGCTTTCTGACTTCCTAAGTGGCATTGAGCAGCGCGCCTTTAAGCAAGCGGTTTATGCCGTCCGTGATGATGATGCTGCCTTAGACATTGTTCAAGATGCCATGATCAAGTTAGCAGAAAAGTATGGGGATCGCCCTGCAGCAGAACTCCCGCTGGTATTTACTAGAATCCTACAAAACCGCATTCATGACTGGTTTAGACGGCAAAAGGTTCGCAACACCTGGGTTACGCTCTTCTCCAGCATGGGCAAGAAGGTCGATGAAAGTGATGATTTCGATCCCCTGGAGTCCCTTTCAGCCCCAGATGATAGTGAAATTCACCAAGATGGGGCATATCGACTAGAGCGAAGTCAGCTATTACAGGCTTTGGAGTCAGAAATATCAAAATTGCCTGCCCGTCAACGAGAAGCCTTCCTGATGCGTTATTGGGATGAGCTGAGTATTACTGAAACTGCTCTCGCTATGCGTTGTAGCGAAGGTAGCGTCAAAACCCACTGCTCAAGAGCCACTCAGGCTCTAGCTAAAGCATTGAAATTAAAAGGAATTACGCTGTGAACCGGACTAATGAAGACCTCCTAGACTCAAATGAAGTCGACCAATTTGGCTTGGCTACTGCCGCCCTTTTAAGTCATGGATCTCAATCCCTGCCAGCCGGCATCAAAGATCGCCTCTACGCTGCGCGCTTGAAGGCACTCTCTGTTAAGAAATCAGAAAAAATCCGCATCCAACAGCCTGTTTTGGCTGGCGTCATGGGTAAATGGTCCCCAACATCAGGTTCACGCTCTTTTTGGAATAACGTTGGCTGGATTGCCCCGCTAATCGTTTTGGTGTTCGGCATGATCGGTATCGCCCAATGGCAGCAAGATTCACGTATCAACGACATTGCTGAGCTCGATGCAGCACTTTTAACAGACGAAGTGCCCCCAGATGCCTACGCTGATAGCGGCTTTTTGGGCTTCCTAAAGAATGGCGCCCCTGCCGACTCTGATAAATCCAGTCTAGATTTATCTAAATAAAGTGATTTTTAAATCATTAAGACTACTGAGAACTGCCATTGCGATCAACGCACTGTTGATACTGGCGCTTTCTGTATTCGGACTCAGTGCAAGCAATAGCGTTTATGGCCAAAGCGCGACTGGAGCGCATGCAAAAGCAGCTAACACCTATGAAAAGAAGCCCGATGGTACTTGGGAGGGCTTAAAGCCTGAACAACAAAAAATCCTGGCACCCCTAGAAGATGATTGGGACTACATGCTTCCCGATAGCCGCAAAAAGTGGATTCAGGTTTCTAATCTTTACCCAAAAATGAGTCAGGCCGATCAGCAACGACTGCAATCTCGCATGATGGGATGGTCGAATTTATCCCAAAAAAACCGCCGGCTCGCTCGTGAAAATTACCTTACTAGCCTCAAGTTTCCAGTCGAACAAAAAGCAGAGGCATGGAGTGCCTATCAAAAGCTCAGTGATGAACAAAAGAAAAAGCTGGCCCAACAGGAATTAAATAAAAAGAAGCCAACAGCAGTCAATGCACCTACATTGCAGCAACATACCGTCAGTCAAAAATCGGTCATAGCCCCTACTCTGCCAGCTGCCATTCAAGCTCTGCCGGAGAATGCACCCAATACAAACAATGACGGCGTCACTAACAACAATAGTGGCGGCGCCGGCGCTACCCCATAAGCACTCCATAAGCACACCATAAGTCATGATGACGCCAACTGAACTCAATGCCCTGCCTTCACCGCAATTTTGGCGACGCGTATCTTGCGCGCTGTATGAGCAACTGGTGTTACTGGGTGTAATTGCCCTTACTTTTTTACTGCCCAATTTAGGTCTGGGTATTCTTTTCAATATCGCACTACCTAGCTGGCTTTCCTTTTTGTATTTGTATCTTGTGCTTGGTGTCTACTTTGTTTGGTACTGGACTAAGTCAGGCCAAACCTTGGCCATGCAAACTTGGAGAATCCGTATGGTTGATCTCAATGGATTTAATGTGACACGTAGGCAGGCCATCTGGCGCTATGCTCTTGGTTCACTTTGGATTGTCCCTTGCGTACTTTTACAATGGGCCCTGGAATTACATCAATGGCAAATTATTGAAATGCTCTTCGCTGTTGCACTATTTCTATGGCCAGTGACCATCTATTTAGACCGAGTAAATCCCTTGTCTCGTCAAAGTTTTCCAGACCGCTTCTCTAAAACACGTTTAGTTGAGCTGCCAAAAAACCGGGTTACTCTCGTCTAAACTAAATCTCACGCAAGCATTCCATCGCAGTCGCATTTTGGATTCTTTTCTGAAAGCGATAGCCCGCTAAAAGACATGCAGTAACCCCAAACGCAATGCCCATGCCTAAAGATTGCGCAAAAGCATTGAATTCAATCTCTAGAACAAAGCGCCCTAAAGCCCAAGCGGCAATACCAGCAGCTAGGCCAGCTAAGGCGCCAGCCAAAATACCAATTAACAAGAGCTCAGTAATCGCAATTCTGCCTAGTAAGCGGCGTGATGCTCCTACTGCTTTAAGTAAGGCAGCACTTCTAAAGCGCTCATCTTGCGTAGCGGCAATAGCAGAAACCAATACTAAAATTGCCGCGGCAATTGTGAAAGTAAACAGTAGAGATAGTACTGAAGAGAGTCGGTCTAGCACATTCTGTATTTGATTTAACGATGAAGCAACATCCACAATGGTGAGATTGGGATATGACTGTGCCAACTGAAAATCAAGTCCCGCTTTGGCAGGATCTTGGTAATAAGAGGTAATCCAAGACTGCGGTAAATCACTAAGTAGCACCGGGGGCAAGATGACAAAGAAATTGACTTTCATAGAACCCCAATCAAGTTTGCGCAATGAAGTGATCGGCGCGACAACGCGCTCACCAGCAACTTCAAAAGTCATTTGGTCGCCTAACTTGAGCTTTAAGGTTTTCGCAATACCCGCTTCTAATGAAATTTCTGGAGCTCCACCAGAAATCCAGCGGCCTGCCGTAATACGATTTCCCTCTGGTAATTGCTCTGTATAGGAAAGATTAAACTCACGGTCCACTAAGCGGCGCGCATTATCCTCCGCATAATCGCTTGGGACAATACTGGCCCCATTCACTTCAATGAGACGAGCGCGCACCATGGGATAAAAGGAGGGCTTATCCACCCCCGCAGTACTGAGGGTGTTGCTAATACTTTCCTTTTGCGACGCTTGAACATTAATCATAAAGCGATTGGGCGCATTCACAGGAATACTACCTTGCCATGTCGCTAGCAGATCTTGCCTTAGTAATAGAATCATCAGCAGCGCCATTAAAGCAATCCCTAAGGCAGTAATTTGCATTACTGCAAATCCAGCACTGCGCGTTTGCGAAGTGAGAGCAAAGCGCAAAGCAAAATTATTTGCACCCCATTTTGAAAATAAGGCGCTACATAAACGTAAAGATAAGTTTGCTAAGACTGCAAATAAAAGTACGGCAAGGCCAAAGCTGAGACTAATCCAGAAAGTCAGCTTCCAGTCCTGGGCCGCTACCGCAATTAAGGCTAAGCAAGTAGTGAGGCCAAAAAGGGCTACCCACACCACCCGGATATTAATAACACCCAGTTCTTTTCGCACTAAACGAATCGGTGAAATAGTAACTAAGCTCAATAACGGGGGGCCAGCAAAACCGATGAGTAAAAAAGTGGAGAAGAGCATGCTCCAGATGGCAGGCCAAATGGACACCATGGATAAGTCTGCTATTACCAGGTTACCTAAAATACGCATCAATACTTCTTGAATAGCAAAGCCAATAGCAGAGCCCATGATGGCAGCAAATAAACTCAAGCTAGCCAGTATGGTTAATTGAGATTTAAGAATGACCGCTTGGCTTGCGCCTAGACACTTCATGACCGCACAGACATCTGCCTGCTTGAGGACATAGCGACGTGCTGATAAGGCAATCGCAACTGCTGCAACCATTGCTGTGAGTAAGGCCACTAGAGATAAGAAGCGCTCTGCCCTATCTAAGGTTTTACGCATCGTCGGCTGGGCATTCTCCAGCGTTTCAATCCGTAGACCCCGCAGATCTTCTGATGCAATCCATTGCTTGGCCCAGGTCTCGTACTGAGTAATCGCCGAGTCACTACCTGCCAATAGCAAACGATAGGTCACCCGGCTTCCTAGACCAATCAGACCCGTAGAGGGAAGATCTTCTAAGGACATCATGATGCGTGGCGCAAAATTCATAAATCCAGCCCCACGATCTACCTCCCGCTCAAGTACGCCAGAGACAATGAAGGTTCTGTCACCTAGAGAAATCGTATCCCCAACGTTGATATTTAGGCTAGCAATCATTGCTGGATCTAGCCACACAGACCCCTTGTCAGGCGTAGTTGAGGCAGCGGGGGTGGTGGCGGTAGTCGATACTGGTGCTACAGAAACTTGCAACTGCCCGCGTAATGGGTATTGCGCACTGACTGCTTTGAGAGAAGCTAACTTACTTTGTGATCCTGTAGTTGCCATACTGGGGAACACAATAGTTTGGGCAATCTGCAGTTGACGATCTTTGGCCTCTTGAAAAAATCGTTCAGGTAAAGGCTGATCGGCTACGAGTAAAAGATCAGCAGCTAGCAGTTGGCGAGCATCAAGCTGAAAAGTACGCTGCATGCGGTCTGCTAAAAAACTAACACTGGATAAGGCGGCAACTGACAGTGTCAGTGCGACCAAGAGCCACACTAACTCACTAGATCTAAAGTTCCTCTGAATCCGATGAAAGCCATTAAGGAACACGGCAATTACACAGCCTGCACTTGACCGCCATCGACCCGCAATACTGACCCGGTAATGAAGGAGGCATTTTGACTCGCCAAAAATGCAGCAGCGTCACCATACTCTTGAGGATCACCATAGCGGCCCATCGGAATTTGTTTCAGACTCAACTGCACTACTGCCTCATAGCTTGTATTTTCACGCTGAGCACGTGCCTCATCTAATTGACGCAGTCGATCAGTAGCCACACGACCTGGCATGATGACATTGACTGTTATGCCCTCGGCCGCCACTTCTGCAGCTAAAGTTTTAGACCAAGCCAATAATGCCGCCCGCAGGGTATTAGAAATGGCCAGATTTTTAATCGGAGCAATAGCGCCCGATGTGGTACTGGTGATAATGCGCCCCCATTTACGCTGACGCATTCCGGGTAGCACTCGATCAGTAATCGCGATTAAAGACAACACCATGTCATTAAAGCTCTTTTGCCATAAAGCAGGATCTTGACCTGCAGCAGGGGTTGGCGGTGGACCGCCCGTATTGTTAATCAGAATATCAATCGGACCCAACACTTGCTCCACTTGAGTGACAAGGCCATCGATTACGGTAGCATCCGATAAATCCCAGATGAGGGCCAGTGCTTTACCGCCGGCAGCCTCAATCATCTCCACTGATTTTTTTAGGCCATCTGCATTCCGTCCGGTAACCGCAACCTTCACACCCTCTTGCGCCAAAGAGACGGCCATGGCCTGCCCCAAACCACGACTTGAAGCCAACACTAAGGCTACTTTTCCTGTGAGTCCTAAATTCATATTTTCCTCAACGATTAATTTCCAAATGGCTTTGGCAGATTACCAGCATATTGGTATAGCTGCGCCTCGTACTCTTTAAAAATCTCTGCGAGGGCTTGCTGCTGACCTTGAACCAATGCTTGCGGAGTGTTGTCTTTCAGGGTTACGCGCTTGGTGTATTGATTTGCACCGATCAATGCGTTAGGTTTGCCGCCGGTCTCGACACTCAGAAAGAACTCTACACTCACCACGGCCTCTGGCTTTACTCGATAGTCACCATACAGCGCATTTACTGTAGCTTGTAATGTGTAATAAGGGAAAAAGCTATTACCCTGACCTAATGTTGCTGAAAAAATACCAGCTTGATAGAGCCACTGTCGTTCAGCACTTGCAAACATCTCGGCGGGAATGCTGCTGTACACGTTATAAAAGTCTTTTTCATAGCGCTGATCACCCAATCGATAGACCAATGACTTGCCATCAAATGGTGGGGCAACCGTCACAGCGCCAATCTTTAACCAATAATCAGTGCGGGGTTTGTAGGCCTGACCAGTTCGCTCGGGAGCCAGAAGCCAACTACTGGGCGTAATAGGGGCACGGGTAGGTAGCGCGCAAGATACTAACACGCACAATGCTAGAGCGCTGACAATATATTTGATCATTTTTGTACTCCAGACTGTCCTTGGGTTCCATTCATGGGGAGCACAATTTTTGGTGGTGGCTCACCCCAAATCAGACTGGAAGGGGATTGGCTCGCAATTCGAGTAAATTCATTGAGCTGCTCACTGGTTTGCTTCAGATTCTCAATAGTAAGGCTAGTGTCACCCTGAATGCTGGTCATCGTCTGGCGCAATGCAGCCATCGTGCCAACTAATTCCCGCATGAGGATATTCAATTCATCTTTATCGGTCACCTTAGCCATGCGTGCTAGCAGGATATTGAGGTCCTTTACTGAATTTACGAGACCGCCACCCTGCTTGTTATCGCCGACCATTACCGCATTTAAGTTCGTCAGTAAATCATCGAATTTTTTCTGCGTCCCATTAATGTCCAAATGATTGACTGCCTCGAGCATTTTTTGTATTCCCGTCAGAATCTGATCTGCTTGGTTAGGTAATGAGGGAACTACAGGATATTCAGAGGTCCAACCGTACGGCAAAGGCTTGTAATCAGGATCTTTTGAGACAAAGTCAAATTCAACATAGTTCACGCCCGTAATCCCCATCGATTTAATGCGTGCACGTAAGTTGTTCTTCACAAATTCTGCAATCTTTTTCTCGGTCAACTTTTCACCAATAATTTGCATTCTGACCACAACATATTGCCGGCGATCCTGAAAAGGAATGTCCTCTTCATACAGAACACCCGATAAACCAATCGAGGTAACTTGGCCAATCTTCACCCCCCTGAAGCGAACGGCAGCGCCCGTATCCAGACCGGTAACCGATTGCTTAATGTAGGTTTCCACCGTAAATGATTGTTTAAAAAATTGACCAGATCCAAAAATGAGAATCAAGGCAATTAATACGCCGATCGCAGCCAGCACAAAAACGCCTAAGCGGAAGTAATTGGGATTGGAGTTTTTGCTCATGCCGCGTCCTTGCTCATAATGCGATTAAAAAATTGATGCACCCGAGGATCTTTACTGGTATCTCGCAATACCTTAGGATCTCCTTGCGCAATGATGCCTTTGGCACCCTTATCTAACATAATGACTTTATCTGCAATAGCGTAAATACTTGCTAACTCATGAGACACAATCACAAAGGTAATGCCCAGATTTTTAGACAGATCAATGATAGTGCTGTCTAGGTCAGCAGAAGTGATAGGATCCAACCCGGCAGAAGGTTCATCCAAAAAGAGAATTTTAGGGTCTAAAGCCATTGCTCTGGCAATCGCTGCCCTTTTTTGCATGCCTCCGCTGATCTCACTAGGCATGTAAGCCTCATAAGGCAACAGCCCGACTAAGTCTAATTTACAGCGCGCCAACAAATCCATTTGGTCTTGGCTTAGCTGGGTGTATTCCTGCATAAATAACGTGACGTTATCGAGCAAATTCATTGACCCAAATAGAGCGCCTTGCTGGTACATCACGCCAAAGCTCGTCATGATCTTTTGACGCTCTATACCAAGGGCTTTAGTGATGTTTTGACCTTCAATCAAGACATCACCTGCTAGGGGCTGATAAAGACCAAACAGATTTTTTAATAGGCTGGATTTACCGCAACCAGAGCCCCCAAGAATGACAAAGATTTCACCTGAATTCACAGAGAAATTGAGGTTTTGCATCAACACGTTAGATCCGTACCCCACCGTCAGGTTTTGTACGTCAATAGCAATACTTGGAGCGCTGGTGGTAACTGAGGTGTTCATCAGAAGCCCGTCTTATAGGAGATGAATGCAAAGATGCCATCAACCAAAACGATCATCACGATGCTACTAACCACCGCCCGCGTAGCAGAGATACCCACTGCAGCAGCGCCAGTACCGGTTTGCATGCCTCGCAAACAACCCACTGCAGAAATCACCACTCCAAACAGAGTCGCCTTAATGAGGCCTGATCCGATATCTTCTAAGCCGACTGCGTTAAGCATGCCGTTATAGAAATTAATAAATGGAACGCCATAAGCAAGCATGGTGACCATCGAGGCAAAGATGCTGACGATGTCGGCAAATAAAGTCAAAATCGGTGCCACTAAAATTCCGGCAAGTACTCTAGGCACAACTAAGAATCGAATGGGGCTTAAGCCTCCAGAAACTAAAGCATCTACTTCGCTATTGACTGTCATTGTCCCAATCTCAGCAGCAAAGGCAGCTGATGAGCGGCCAGCAAGCAAAATAGCGGTGATAAGCGGGCCCATTTCTCGAACAATGCCCAATGCCGCCAAGGGCCCTACAAAAGAGACTGCGCCAAACTGCGCCATGCCAATCGCAGCCTGAAAGGAAAGAATGACGCCGATCAAAAAAGAAACTAAACCCACAATTGGGAGTGCTGCAATTCCTGCTTGAACTGCTGTATTGACAAAGTCACCCCAGCGCACCTGTTTAATATGACAAACAGACCAAATAAGATCAGATGCCAGGTGTCCAGTAAACGTAATCAACCCTAGCGCATCATCAATGAGATTTTGCGTAGCCATTCCGGTGCTGACGATAAAGTTTCTTTTGGGCTCAATCGTTGGCGCTGGAAACAAAAGATTAATTGGATCAAATGCATGCAACATCGGCTGGAAACGTGCGTCCAGACCTATCACCTCAAATTTGCCACCGGCTTCTTGTTGCGCTCTCTCAAGGTCAATCAGAAATGCAATCCCCGCACCATCTATTGAGGCAATCTGAGACCCATCAAAGGTCAGCGTTTTCTCTGGTGCATCACTCTTGTCTACCGAGCCTAGCCAAGCGGTCTGGGCAGCAGAGATTTGAGTCCAAATACCGCCCAAGGAGTACACATCAATCTTGCCAGATAGCACAACCTTGGCAATATGGGCATCGGTTTGGCTCCACATCACCACTGGGGGGCTGGAAATAGCTGCAGAAGTGACAGAAATACTCATACATGAACTATAAGGGATCTACATGAAGGGATGATGAATTCAGTAAAAATGAAAAAAGGACTACTGCTGCAACTTGGATCAATGAAAGATTTTGCGGTTGGCAGGAACTGTACCCATGATCCCTTGGATGGCAAACAAGCTGACTGAGCAGTCTTTTCGCTAATCAATGCAGAGGCTTTGTTATTTGCTTTTGTATTATTTAGACAGCCTCGAAAAGCATCTAACTTATTGATTTATATAGAGTAAAAAAACAGTTAATCGCATAGATTCAAAATCTCATTGATTAATTTGAGGTGCTGAACAATCCGATAATAATCCGATAACAATCCGACGGCAGTCAGCCAACAGTCAGCCAACTGGGGATGTCATTTTCGTATCGATAGTCGCCCGTTTTACTCAGTAGATTCAGACCATTACACCAATCAATCGCTTCATAATGAACTTATATTATTCCGAGCGCCAAATCCAGGATCAAGGTACACCAATTGAACACACCAGAATCGATACGCGCTGCTAATGCCACTATCGCGCACTATAACGAGCATGCGAGAGATTATCGTGAAGGCACCCAAAACCATGATGTTAGTCAGAACATTGCAGCCTTATTGCGATATCTTGAGAGGTCCCCACCCTTTACATTGCTTGATTTTGGATGTGGGCCCGGACGTGATCTCAAGACCTTATCTGAATTAGGCCATCAGGCTATTGGTCTTGAAGGCGCCGAGCAGGCTGTGGCACTAGCACGGGCTGATACTGGATGCGAGGTGTGGCAACAAAACTTCCTCAAGCTTGACTTACCTACGAAGTACTTTGATGGTGTGTATGCAAATGCCTCCTTATTTCACATTCCAGCTCAAGAGCTCTCTCGCGTTTTGAAAGAAATCAACCTAGCTCTGAAGCCCCGTGGAGTGATGTTTGCATCTAACCCCCATGGTCATAATGAAGAAAGTACAGGCAGTGGGAGATACGGCGCATATTACGATATTGAAACCTGGCGTCATTACGTCATGGCTGCCGGGTTTGTAGAGCTTGAGCATTTCTATCGCCCGCCTAACCTGCCCCGCCATCAGCAACCATGGTTAGCCACTGTTTGGCGTAAAGACGGGCCTTAAAAATACCTCGTCTAAAAAGGTGAAGGTTTAATCGGATCTACTTGCTCTAAATTTTTGATAGTTTCTCTAAATTTTGTAGCTATCGACTTTCTAACTTGGTTATATTCACCCCAAGTAATCTTACCGCTGTATAGATCTAAATTATTCTGATCGTTTTGCGGGGTCAATAATGTCTCCATCAGGTCTGCAATATTGCCGCCCATGACACCGCCGACCTGCCGACTAAATTCAATACCCTCCTTTTGATGAACGGCAACAGCTGCTCTTTGCTTGATCAGCACCTCTTTTTGTGCGGGCGTAATTTTGCTTGAATCCGTTAATTGCTCAAAAGTAATTTGATCTCCTAGGCAGCTACTCCTTTCGTAATACAGCTTTAAAGTAGGGTCTACACAAGTAGCCTCTTGACTTGCCTTCATTTTAACAATGGAGGCTTTAATCAGCTCCTGAATATCATCGAGCATCGCTTGAGATGGATTTCCTTTTGGAGATGACCAACCCCTTGCACTCATGCAAGCATCAAATATTGTGTCGACCTTTGCGGAACTATTTGCTTGCTGAGCGCCTTCAGATTGCTGGGATTGCTGAAATTGAAAATGACATTCCTGGCTTATTTTTTCAAACTCTACAGAATGTGCGCTGAGCCTCTCCTCAGCTACTGCATTAGCTAAAGGGATCATCATTAACATAATGTAGGTGTATTTCATTATTGGATTAATTAATATACATACCTATTGAAATTTCTGAGCTCGATTTCTTTATCGTTAAGATTCTCGTCTAAATAAACTGATCATCCGCTCATTGGTATAAAGCCATTCGAAGAATAGGTTTCTAACTAAGTGAGGCATTAATGACCTGTGCAAACTTCAAATCTTTTTCAAGCTCACTCAAATACATCTAAACACAAAGAATTTAGGGGTATACGAGCCTATAAACCAATCTGGTTGTCCATGGCAAACTTAATAAATCCATCGTACGGCGACTTTACTGTGGGGGGCGAGAAAAGCGTTTTTGATACGTAACTATCAACCAGAGTCTTAGAGTCGAGCATTCGCAACATATTCTCCAGGGCAATATTTAAATCACTACTGATAGTGTTGAGTTCTTTACTCACATTAGCAGTCTCTTTAACACCCCTAGAGCTGTCCATACCTGAGCCAGCGGGATTATGATTAAGGGCGTCAGAAAGATTGATGGGGGTATCGATCGTCATTCCATCCAAGTCCCCTGATGTGGGGTTTGGTGTTTTTGACAGTGCGCCATTAGCTTGGCTGGAGGTCATCATTGTGTTTACCGGAGTTAGCACGATAGAACCAGCAATCAAGGTTGCTTTATAGCTAGTCAGCCCTGTCTTAGGCGTAGCTGGAATAATACTTAAGATGCCGTTAACGAAAGTAATATTGTAATTTGGGTTGGTACCTCCAGATAACGTATTAACGTAGAGCCCAACATTGGTACCCGATCCGCCTGCGGTAATTCCTGTGAGAACTGATGTGCGCTCCTTGCCCACCATTCCCGATGCTGTATAGGTATTAAGATACTGAATAGCCCCGTCATATAACACCGCTGCACTATCTGCAGTAACTGTTACGCTTGCAGGTGTAATTACTAGGCCACCAGCAACGTAAGTAATACTGTAGTTAGAGGCAATCGTTCCGTTAGCCATTGCGTTTGTTACTGTAGTACCAACGTTTTGGCGTGATCCGCTAGTAGTAATAGCTAAGTTGCTTACAGAATCAGAGCCAACTAAGCCAGAAACAGTGGCACCTGTATTGCTTTGAATGGCGCCGTTGTAAATACTAGTTGAGCTTGCCGCAGTAATGACTAAAGGAGCGGGTGTAATTTGCAGCACACCATCAGTGAACTTCAAATTGTAATTAGGCAACATACCAGATGCACGCAATATGCTAGATCCCACATTAATAGCTGAAACGTCGATGTCTGAGACACCTAATGTATCTATTATAAGTTTACCGTTAGTATCTTTAACAACATAACCCGATAGATTTTTCTGAGTACCGTCATATGTCGTTATTAGGTTGTTGCTAGTCACTACCGCATTGGCTTTAGCAATCTCTAAGCTACCTGCTTGGAAGCTTAAGTTGTAGTTCTTATCCGTGCCTATAGCGGTGCTGGCATAGCTGCCGGCATCTTTACCGGTGCCGCTCGCAGATACCCCAGTCAGTACTGCAGCGGTTTCACTATTGACCAAGTTACTCGCACTAAAGCCAGTGACGGTTTGATTCACACCGGTATAGGTACCACTGCCACTATTGGCGGTCACTACCGCATTGGCTTTAGCAATCTCTAAGCTACCTGCTTGGAAGCTTAAGTTGTAGTTCTTATCCGTGCCTATAGCGGTGCTGGCATAGCTGCCGGCATCTTTACCGGTGCCGCTCGCAGATACCCCAGTCAGTACTGCAGCGGTTTCACTATTGACCAAGTTACTCGCACTAAAGCCAGTGACGGTTTGATTCACACCGGTATAGGTACCACTGCCACTATTGGCGGTCACTACCGCATTGGCTTTATTAACGACTAGTGTTCCAGGCACATACGTAATGTTGTAACCAGACTGACTGGTTGTATTAACAAGTCCAGTGGGTGCAATTGCGTAGGCTCCAGCATTGATGTTTCCGCTTTGAGTTGTATAGGCTAGATTGGCAACACTCAGAAAGTTAAAGTCAGGTGTAATGGAATAAGTTACGCCTGCACTGCCGTTGTAAGCAAGGCCGTCATAAGTCTTCGTAGCGTTAGTCGCAGTCACGATCAATGGCGTCATCACACTACGCAAAATAGGTAATTGCCCCGGAATAATGAGCCACTTGCTAGTATCCCAGGCACTAAAAATAGGTGAGGCAGCTAGCTGTACAGTTGTCACACCCGTACCAATACTTCCGGCTGTAGCAGCAATCCCTGATGTTTCCGTATTCCAAAAACTATTTGTTAATGCACCCGTCGTTACCGTACTAGCACCAGTCAAACCACCTGGAGCCGCGCCTGTGACTACACCACTGGCATAGTTATTACTAAAATTACCAGTAGTAACAGTACTCGTTCCTACTAGTCCGCCTGCCCCGGTAGTGCCGTCAGCACGCCCTGTAGCGTAACTATTTAAAAAACTACCGGTAGTAACAGTGCTAGCACCTAACAATCCACCTACATAGGTTGTGCCCCAAGCATTACCTGTAGCGTAGTTATCACTAAACGTACCCGTAGTAACTGTCATTGCACCTACTAGGCCACCTACATAGGTTGTGCCGGTTGCCTTGCCTGTAGCGTAATTATCGGTAAAGTTACCCGTTGTAACGGTAGCGATACCTACTAAACCACCTTGATAAGTACCGCCAGTGACATCGCCGGTAGCGTAATTGTTCTTGAAGTTACCTGAAGTAATGGCAACCTCTCCAACTAGACCCCCATGAAAAGTACCCGTACCAGGAATGCCCACCGAGGTTGTGGAATAGTTGTTCTTAAAATCACCAGCTGTAATCGCTGCAAAACCAGCTAGGCCCCCAATATAAGTACCTACATCAGCGCCCTTAACAAAGCCACCCGTGGAGTAGTTATAGCTAAAGTCGCCTGCGGCTAAATTTAAAGAGCCAACGATACTGCCAACGTATGTCGATCCTGTGATGCTGGGATTAACCACCCCTAAATTGGTGATCACCCCAGCGGCAGCACCAAACAACCCAACATAACTTTCAGCAGGTCTATTAATAGTGAGGTTGTTAATAGAGTGCCCCATACCATTGAGCACTCCAGTAAAACCAGTGATCGGTGTAAAGCCTTTTCCACCACTCCAAGTGCTAGTAGATAAAGCATCAATAGAGCTACCTAAAGCGTAATGCCCTGTTGCACTCAAACCTTGCAAATCAGTTCCTGATGTACTACCCTGTGCGCCCAGTGTATTAATCACTGAATAGGCTACACCATTCAGTTTTAATGCAGCACCGGGGGCGGATGAAACATTGGGTAAGCTAATAGAGCTGCCACGGGCAATATTGAGAGTTCCTGAGCCACTTGCTAATTCAGTACCATTGGCAGTATTTGAATTAAGGGAGAGTCCAGCAGTTGCACCCGTAGCCAAAATATTAGAATTGACATTAATGTTGTTACTAGCTGTCAATGTTAAGTTGGTATTTGCGCCCCAAGTAACACTCTCATTTACATTGACGTTACCTGCACCGCCAGTCGTTCCAGCACTCGAAAGAATGGTGACATTGTTATCAGCTAAATTAGATGCAAGGGTGACCCCAGAAATATTGCTGCCTGCGCCACCCACATTAAAGTCACCCGGATCAACCAGCCATTCGCCTGTTTTACCGCTCGGCGCAAGTGTGCTCACTTTTGCATTGTTAGCAATATTGACCGTTGCGGCGCTAGTTTCTATTTTTCCGCCATTGCCCCCTTTAGGGGCAGAAGCATCTAAAGTGCCACCAACATTGACTACACCAGACTGCATATCACCTAGTAGATAGATCTTGCCACCTACCTCGCTAAGCGTTTGCGCCTGAATGACTCCCGTATTGTTTACAACGGTATTTAATAAAGCCCCGGCAGATTGGGTAGTCATGATGACCTGGCCCCCATCAGCCTGAATCATGCCACCATTTTTCACTAGGGCATTTACTGCGCCTTGATCAACTGTCACTTTGAGTAGACCATCGCCGACTAAATCGAGCGTTACAGACTTACCAGCAGCAAGTACAACCGTTCCCATTTTTGCAGAGATCAGGCCAGTATTGCTGACCTGTGCACCCAATAATGCGACATAAGCACCATCTGCATTAATAGTGCCCTGGTTGTTCACCCCAGCTGCACTGTTGCCACTAAATTGGTAGTTTCCATTCTTAAAATTCGTATTGCTAATATCTAACGTAGAAGCGACAAAGCCACCAGTATTAACAGAAGATCCAGGCGCAAACAAAATTCCGTTTGGATTAATGAGGAATACCTGACCATTAGAGCTAATACTCCCCAGAATATTACTTGGACTAGAACCAATGACACGGTTCAGCGCAACTGAGCTAGCATTTGGCTGTATAAATTGGACAGCTTGACCCGCGCCTACATCAAAGCTTTGCCAATTAATCACTGCTTTGGGAGTGCTCTGCGTAATGATGGTTTTGTTACCACTACTCGCAATAGAGGCGCTGCCATCGACTACCATTCCCCCAAGGGGAGCAGCAAATAACTTTGTGCCCAGCGTGAGCAGCACCCCAAACGCAATACGCTTGATCGGAAAGCGATAAAAGATATTGCCCGCAACACCATCCTTAATCGATACGGAATTATTACAGCGTCCTTTAGCTAACTCAGAGACAACGACATAATTATGAGTGCGTGCATTCCACAGAACTTTATAGGCAGTGTTCATATATCAGCTATAAGTGTGGAAAGTTTTGTGGGGGCTGATCTTCATAGGTACTGAATGAGCTGAACCCAAAAACGATAGGTTTGGTCTGGCGCTGAAGTAGGAGCCGCGCCACCCACCTTGTGCGCAAGATACGATCTCAACACTAAATTATTTTGAGATGTCCAGTTCAGACCCACTCCAGCGCCACTGAGCGTCTGATGGTTATTAATCCCTGCGCCAGGCCAAGGATTTTTATTAAACATAATGGAGCCATTATCAAAAAATCCGATGAGCTGTAATTGCCCCGGCATGATTGAAAATGGATTGGGCACATTAGCACGGGCTTCAATATTGAGGAGATAACCCTGATCACCATATCCCTCCCCTTCAGGGTAAGCGCGTACACCATTTGCACCTCCCAAACCCATCTTTTCTGTACCATCCATATTTTTAGAAGCAAACTGTCCTCTAAACGCGCCATATAAAGACAGGGGTCCTGCAATATTTTGTAAGCGAGTGGTATTCAAATACAGCTTATTGAAAGTGCCATTAGTCTGGGCATACTGAGCATCATTAGTAATAGACTGTTGGTTTTGTAAAACAATATTGCCAACACTAAAGCTGGAATAGTAAGTATTAAAACCGCCACCTAGCAATTGATCTTTTGAGTCACCATTTATATTAAAAGAAGCGACTTCAGCTTTTTTAGGGGTCATCGTATTAGTGGCGCGTACATTGTCATTTAGTTGCTTAAGATCAAAATTAAGCAACATGTTGAGATTGGCATCGCGTGAACGAATAACGGGGTAACCTGTGTATACACTAGCAATATTGGCTCTGCCATAAGCAGAAAGGCTTTGGTACTGTTGCCCTAACTGATACTGCATACTGGTTAAAGCGATGCCAGGCTTAAATACATCCACCTGGCCTTGATAAGATGCACGGCCATAGTTCATCCCCACTGCCGAGGTCTGCGCCCTTAAGGTCACAATATCGCCATTGCCTGATGGATTATTAATATTGAGCGTGCCCCCAACCCGATTGACTCCGGTATAGGTGTTGCCAAAGTTATCGTAATCAACACTCCCACTGAGCAAGGCCGTTTTCTCAACTTCAACAACTAAATCTGAAGTGCCCGTAACTTGCCCTGGGCTCAGGTTTGATGAAACCAATACTCCCGGTAAATCTGATACTAGTAGAAGGCCACGCTCTAGGTCATTCGCCTTAATAGGCTCTCCACTCTTCACCTTACCCATTAACGCTGTCAGCATTGCCTTAGGAATAACACCATTACCCTTAAGCTCAACTTTGCTATATTTACCCTCCATCACCTCAAAGATAACCACGCCATCTGAGATGGCCTGTGGAGGTAAAAATACTTGGGCCACAAAATATTGCTTCTCATGAAGATAGGCAACCATTTTTTGCGTGAGATTTTTAAGCTCTTCAAAACTCAACATGCTATTAGGTACAAAACCAGAGGCAGCAATAAGGTCAGCCGCAGCTATATTTTTGATACCCTTAATTTGAATACTTTTAATCTCAATTTTTCTGGCATTGCTTGGTACGTTAATTACCTCAGGCGCTTTTATTTCCACATCCAATTTAGGCGGCGCTTTAATCAGCGGAGGAATTTGCGTAATTTGCTGTATTTCCGTTCCAGCTGTTGGCAATTGCTGTGCAAAAGTCACTCGGGAGAAAAGCCCAATAACAGTAAATACCAACCCATAGCCTACTAATTTGGCAATAGCACTTACCCACCGTGAAGCATGGTGAGAATGACTTTGGGGTCGGGATAAAACTAAAACGGGGCGCACTTTACCTCCAATTGGACATGAAGTTCAAGCTGTCACAAAGGTGACATTTATCCTCTTCAATGACAATATTTTACTATTTAACGTAATATATTGGAAGTCTTAGTACATATAAGTAATTAATATAGGTAAGTAATGACTTAATATGCATGTAATTTGCGTTATCTCAGAAGAAAAACGAATATTACTGATGGCCAAAAGCCTGTTTTAAGGCTAAAAAGTGCTTTTTAGCCTTTCTTTTGCAAAAGCTCCATAAGCATCACTTGGCACTCCAAAGTGACAGCGGAGTCAACAGCGCCACTAAATTGCAAAATCTCCTCCAGCAATATTTGAGCTGAATCCAAATCATGAATCTTGATATAGGCCTTTGCTAGATTCAGCTTTAACCTCAAGAATTCAGCCGGGAGATTGACTACAACTGAATGGGATAGCTCCCGATCCCCTGCTGCAGGATCAAGACTGGCGCCAGAAAATACTGGGCCAACCCGCTGAACTGCTTCCCCTTGCTTACTGTCTGCTGTTGATGACTTTTCTAATTTTGCTGATTTAGAGTGCCGTCTGAATCTTTGAGTGAAGTACTTGATTTCAAAACGGCCGACATAGAGAACTAAAAATATTAACAGCACAAAAGATAAAAGACTGATGAGCGCGATAAAAATAGGCATCAATATTTCTGGGCTTACGCCAATAAAATCAAACTGACTGCTTTGCTCACCGGTACTCTTTGGCCTCACTTTAGCGCCATCCAGCAAAATCTGAAGCGTTGCAATGTTTTTCTCTAACTCCACTATGTGGGCTTTATTCTGAGCATACAGAAGCTCTTGTTCAACCAATTGCTCGGTATACAAGAGTTGCTTTGTATTGCTTATTGTTTGAGAAGCAATTTTCAGTCTATCTTGAGAGGGAGGGGGATTGCCCTGCTCTGTTGCCAGCGCTAAAGTTGGCTTTGCTTTTTTGGCATTCTGTGCGGCATGCCATTGTGTATTCGCCTCGACTGCAAATCGATCAGCCTCTGAAGGGTTGATGGACTTTAATAGTGCCAGGCTAGGCTTCTTTAATTCAACCCCAGCCTGTAGGTAGTTGATACTACCGCTAGCAAAAGCATCTGGATTCTCTTTAAATAGCGCCATCATTGCCTGATTAAGGCTGGCTCCCGCAAACTCAGGAGCCATTTTTGAGGCAATCTCTGACAGCGTCTCACCCGGTCCTACTAAAATATTTTGGGCATCCCCAATAAGCAAGGTGATGACTTTATGAATACTTCCAGACGACCAACTGAGTTTTACTAAAAAATCAATAAAAGGACCAGCAGATACAGGAATAGGTTCAACGGATTCAAGCAGTATCCGCAACTGCTGCTGAGGGTTGCGCAATACTTGTGACTGTATATTGAATTCTAAGACTCTAGCTGATATACCCAAACGTTCGTATTCAGCTTTGTTAGAGGCAATCGATTTCAGAGAAGGTAAAGCGCCCGCTTCATCAATCGAAACTTGAATGGGAATTTCAACTCTCAAGGGTTGACCTGGCTGAGAAAGAATCTGGGGTGAACCCAAAGTCATCGCCTGCGCTGTAAAACCGCTCCAGAGCCAAATGCAGCAAAGTAGTTTTACAAAGTCAAATCCAATGGATCGACTCAGCCTCTGAATGAATGAGCAATGAGCCTCGTACATGCCAATCGAGAGGCGCTGAATATGATGGGCCGATGGGTTTATTGTTACGAAGCACCGCACGAAAAGCCCCTTTATTTTGACCCTAATAATTAGGCTATGCCATGATATTACCTAAAAATGTTATTTAATAGACTATTTTGATCAATTAAATTATTTATGAATAGCCTCAATATGAAACATTAGGTTGATAAAGTAAATTTGTTCAGGTAAAACAGTATTTTAAAAAACTAACAGGCAAGCATCGTGAAAATCAAAGTTTTCTTAGCGGATGATCATCAACTACTCATTGCTGGTTTCAAAGCCGTTCTACAAGAAGAGCAGATTGAAGTTGTAGGCACGAGTAATACGCTGAAACAGCTCAGACAAAACTTTTTAGAGTCAAAAGCCGACGTCATGGTGCTCGATTTACGGTTTAATGAAGATATAAATGGTCTAGATATGGCTGAAGAGCTCTTAAAGCACGACCCCAAATCCAAGATTATTATCTTGTCTCAATTTGACGATGAATGGATTGTTGAGCGCGCATATCGCCTTGGAGTCCTCGCTTTTATCCGAAAAGATGAAATCAACGATTTAATTCATGCCATTAGTAAAGCAGCCAACGGGGAGGCTTACTACTCTTCAGAGATTGCCAAACAATTGGCCAAAGAAACCATTCACCCTTTGAACCCCAGAAGGCTTCTCAGCGCACAAGAGCTCAGCGCCTTTAAGCATCTTGCTGACGGCATGACAGCACAAGAAGTGGCTACAACAATGGATGTTTCATACAAGACCATCACTATCTATCAAAAAGTGATGAAAGAAAAACTAGGTATTGAAACTTTGCCGGAGTTTACAAAACTGGCCATCAAATATGGCTTGGTTAACACTGAACTTATAAAGCGCGATAAGAAAATAATTAATTAGGTTGGCTAATTCCGATCGATGATCATTTTTACCTCTGGCGCACGAAATGAAAAAGAAAGTACAGTACCCCCCTGAGGTGGCACCTCTATTTTGAGGTCCCCACCCAGCTTTTTTACCCTTCGCCGCATATCAATTAGGCCGATACCATCTTTACTCATGCCACTTAGTGAACCAATGCCTTTGCCATTGTCACGGATCGTAACGGCATAAATTTGCTTGTTCTCAGAAATATTGATGTATAGATGATCAGCTTCAGCGTGCTTGATCACATTAATAATTGCTTCCTGAAGAATTCTGAAAAGGCCAAGGGACACGTTCTTGGGTAAATTAGGATGCCTAGGTAAATTATGCTCAAGAGCAATAGACGGCTTGTCGAACACGCCTTTGTAATGCCCAATTAACGACTCCAATGCAACCGTAAGGCCGATTGATTCCACGATTTCTGAGCGCGTATTGCAAATAATGTTTCTAACGTCTTGATAAGCACTATTGATGTAATCAATTGCGTGATGAATATCTTCACTCGCTACAAGAAGGTCATTCTTTTTTAACGCGATGACTAATTTTTGTTTCGCAAGTATCAATTTCGGATTAAGGCTGTCGTGCAACTCAATAGAAATAATCTTGCGCTCTTCATCTAGCCGATCATTAGATAGTTCTAAAATTCGAGCCACCTCTTCTTTTATCTTAGCGTTATCTGACACCTCAAAAAAGATAAAGACGATAAAACAAAAAAGAACGAGTAAGACTATCGCTGAAAAATTGATTTCAAGTTGAATTAATACATCTTGAAAAATTACCAGAAGCGCCAATAAAGCAGCCCAAGTCCATAAAAAAGGTTTTACGGCCTCGTGCCCAGTGAAGTACGCATAGATCACACCCGTCAGCAGACATCCGCAAAGCGTGATTAAAAGCCAGCCATAGCCTGTTAAAAATAACATTACCAACCTATTTCTCTTCTAATGATCCGGACTTAGAGAGCTTAATGAGCTCTTCAATCCTGTCATTCGGAACAACCTTTGCATAATTTTGCAAAAAGACCTTCACTTCAGGAGAGTTCGCGCTCTTTCCAAACTTCGTAATGTCGATATTGATCCACATGAGACCCACTAAGCCGTAACGTTTATTAAAAAGAGGAATCACAGTAGATTTAAGTTTTTTACCTCCATCGCCAGTCAATAAAAAACTGGTAAAACTGCTTCCAGTGCGCTCGTATAAAGCATAGTTTTTAATAACCTCTAGGCCAAAGGGCGATATTGCAGTACCAATCTGAGTGGGCCCAGCCAATGAGTTCTCACTGAGTACTACAGAGCGTAATGGGTTGCGAACATCGTAGACTACGATTTCAGCATCAGTTCCATAAGTTGTTACAGCAATAGCATTGGCAATATCGATGTAGTTTTGAAAAATTCTCTCCTTCTCCTCGGTAATACTCTTGGGGTCTACGAAGGGAGAGCTCAGCATGAGGTCTTGGTAACATTTACTTTCCTTGCCCTCGAG
Source organism: Polynucleobacter brandtiae (assembly GCF_002797575.1). Lineage (GTDB taxonomy): Bacteria > Pseudomonadota > Gammaproteobacteria > Burkholderiales > Burkholderiaceae > Polynucleobacter > Polynucleobacter brandtiae. The sequence goes on from NZ_PGTX01000005.1 coordinate 102,945, forward strand.
TAACGATGCAATATCGTTTGCTTGCCCAAGGTAGATTAAATCAGCAATGGCTTTAGGGCTGGGATGGAGAGTGAAGTAATCACAAGCGGCGATAAATTTATTCTTATCTAAGTACAACATACCTTTTTTATTGGATTCAATGGGGTAATAAGGAGGGTATGCAATCAGTGGCTTGCCCTCTAGGGGATCATCATTTCGATAATTTAAACCACTAAGCGATAGCAAATATAAAGTAATTCCCACAACAAGCAGTGCCGGCAAAAGAATCGAAAAGGATTTTTTAAGAAGCTTTTTATCTAAATTCATATGGGAAAAAGTCATTAGAAGCCAATACCTTGCATTTTAGAAACTCAGGAGGAAAACAACTGTTATACGCCCTTTTGGCACTTTCACCTGATTTCAGAGGCCATTACTTACAAAGATAGCTATTACATGACTTAAACGCCTTATTAAATAATAGCGACTACCCTTACCAATCAAAATCATCGCAAGCTTACTTTGGTCGAGGTCGAACCAATCCAGCATCTGGCACTGATAAAGTTCCTGCTCTGATGTCATGAACAGCATGAGCTACCGCGCTTGCTACGTTTCTTACCTCCTCTTGCATGGCAGTATCAGCATCAAGCGCATCATGGCTTTGGGCATACGATTCGTAATAACCAATATATCTATCCAGACGAGAAAGAACACCAGCATCAATTAAGCCCATCCAGTCAAGCCAATCAGATAAGCCTCTGCGAACTCCTTCTATCCCGGCAACATCACCATGCACTACCAATCCATAGGCCCTACCAGCAAGATGCTTAGGGTAAGACCAGCCTGCTAGCTCTAGTGCTTTTGCTTTTTCAGCATTTTTACCTGATGTACTTGTCGGATCAGGATTACCCCCATCCGCACAAACTAAGCGATCTATCATTAACTTTAAAACACTTGGAGTTTGATACCAATAAACAGGCGTCATGATAATCACTGCATGTGCTGAGACCCATTTCTCATAAATTTCAGCCATCCAATCATTGGTTTGACGCTGACCATAATTGGGGTAACAACTACATGGCCAATGACATAAGGGCATTGCGGTAGATGCACAGGCTTTGCAGGGATAGATATGCTTGTCATAATCCGAGGTGAGCAAGCTTAGATCAAGAATATCGACCTCGATATCACGTTCTTTCAATGTCTGAGCAGCGATCTGAATCAGTCGAAATGTTTTAGAGATTTCACCGGCACAGCTACCATCATTTCTGGCAGAGCCGCATATCAACAACACTCTAGATTGGGTGCTAGGGTCTTTTTGTTTTAGTTCTGCAGCTATCAGGCTAGCACGGGTAGCGCTCCACTCTTCTGATAGTTGATAGTCTGGATCAACAAACTCAGGGCCTGCATTTTTAGTAAAGGGGGCCTTATGACCATTAATATAGTTTTCCCATGCGATCTGCTCAATAGCGCTAATTTCATGTTTAACTGCTTGATAAGTTGGGTCAATAAAGGATCGATGAAATTGCAGATGAAATTCATTTCGCCCTAATACCGGTGGAGATTGACCCTTGCGAGGTTTAGTCATATATGCCTTTATTCGATGTAGTTAAAGAATTAACGATCAAAAACTATGCTTCATGAGCAACTAATTTAGCGCCATCCCTAAAATTTAAGCCGAGTAAAGTAAGAATGATTAAATCTAAGCCATATTCCGTCGATTGCATTGCGTCATAGGCTAAGTTAAAGGAATGGTTTCTAGCAAATTGATCTAAAAAGTAAGCCAGTGGCCAGAGCATTAAAGTACAAATGAGCAGTATGAATAGCATTCTTTTCTTTTTATCAGCAATGACGACCTCTACTCTCCCCCTACTTAAAAACAGCCCCAGTATTCCAGCAGAAACTAAAGTGATTAAAAAATAAGGCATGCTTTCTAAGATCAATATCTTAGTCTGCAAGATATCTTCCTGTGAATAGAAAAATTGTGTCGCTAAAGAGGTCCCTAAAAAGAGGAGCACCATTAAGAATGTAATGGTGCCTAGCATCGAATGTAAGACTGTTTTCACTGAATTGATTTTCGCTAGCCTGCAATACTGTTTGGTTTAGTCAAAATTGACGGGAGATACTACATATCCAACCTTTCCTTCATTTTTTTGAATGTAACGCTATCCATTTCGTAAATTGACTCATCCAGTCCTGAAGGAAGGAACGACTGTCCTCTCCAATATCGCCATCTTCCGTAAAGAAATCATCACTCATCTTTAAAAATGCTTCCGGCTGCCCTAAGGTCGGCATATTCAAGTAGGCCAATATATTACGAAGGTGCTGCTGCGCCATTGAGGTGCCCATAGCGCCTAAGCTGATGCCAATAATTCCTGCAGGCTTTTTGCTCCATGAATTATGGCTGTACGGCCGAGATCCATGATCTAGTGCATTTTTTAGCACTCCCGGTATGGAACGGTTGTATTCGGGAGTAATAAATAAAACTCCATCTGACTCTTCAATCGCGTGCTTCACCCTTTTCACTGGGAGACTTTGATTGGCATCATCCTCTTCGTTATACAGCGGTAAATCACCGATGTTAACGAATTGAAATTGAAAATTTTGAGGAGCCAGCCTTGTTAGGCCATGAGCCAATCGCTTATTGAGAGAATCTTTACGTAAGCTACCCACAATCACACAAACTGTATATGTAGTCATCAAAGCCTTTTTGAGTTACGCCTAGCTTTCACCCTACTCCGAATATGCGCTTAATTCAATCAATCAAAATAAATTGTTTTAATGACCATGACATAAATTAAGAGTAAGGTAAAAACATACCCAACAATCAAGGAGAAATAGATGTTCCAAGAAAAAGATCAAGTTGCGGTTTTAGATACACTCAACAAAATTATCGAATACGAACTGGCAGGTGTGGTTCGATATACCCATTATCAGTTGATGATTTATGGCTACAACCGTATTCCCATAGTTAGTTGGCTTAAGGATCAAGCTGAGGAAAGTCTCGTGCATGCGAGGCGTGCAGGTGAAATGGTAACCCTGCTGGGTGGTCACCCATCGCTAGCCATTGGCCCACTCTTAGAGTCTCATAATCACAATATCGGCGATATCTTGCGAGAATCACTCGCTCATGAAACTGAAACCAAGAATTTGTACTACCTACTTCTGAGTCAAAGTGAAGATAAATCAATATTGTTTGAAGAATACGCCAGGGAACTCATTGTTGCAGAGGAGATGCATACTGATGAGGTCAACAAAATGCTCAGAGCCCCAGGAGATATTCATCCGTTTGGTGCATAACTAAGCCTAGCTCTGTCATAGGGCTCAATAATAAGTTCAATTCAATTTACTAACGAATCGACATCCTCCATGAATGACTATCCCCCTCGTTTTGCTGAGTTATTTTCTCAGCTTGGTCTATCAGCAGATCCAGAAGGCATTTATCAATTTATCCAAATGCATAAACCCTTACGGGCAGATATTCTTTTGGAAGACGCGCCATTTTGGACGCATCAACAGGCTCAATTTTTAAAAGATTCTATTAAGCAAGATGCGGATTGGGCTCAGATAGTGGACCACCTAAATTTAGTGTTGCGAGCGCCCCTGTTAGCAACATAAGCGCTTAAAAAGTACTTAGTCCAAGAATCGCACAATACCTGACTCAATATCGTAGACCGAACCAATGAGCTTGGCGCCATTTGCTATTTGCCTCTGACCTTCAGGTGTTTCAGCAAGTCTCTTGACTGTCATGCGAACATTCGCCTCAACGGCCTGAGTTGCCAAGGTCTCTGGATCTTGATCGGACTCCAAACCCCTTAATGCGGGGGTAATCTCATCGAGCAAAGATTCAATTTCTTCAGGTTGGCGCTCAGCATTAAATTGATAATTAATGGCCGCTTTAATTGCGCCGCAACCCTCATGGCCCATCACGACAAATAGTTGCGTATTAAGATGGCGAGCAGCATATTGTAGGGTGCCTAATATAGAAGGCCCTAAAACATTGCCCGCATTACGTACGACAAATAATTCCCCTAGCCAAGCATCAAAGATGAGTTCGGGCGGGACTCGACTATCGCTACAACCTAAAATAGTAGCGTAAGGCTGCTGTCCCTTTGCCTGCTTATTTAATAGGTGCTGCTTTAATGTAGGGGTTGATGACTGCTCCGCCAGAAAACGGGCATTACCGGCAATAAGACGCTCTAGCGCATCTTGCGGTGAAACCTGACTCAACTGTTGATCTGAATTAAAAATGTCCATCATTTAGCATGCTTTGTCACCGCTCCTTAAGAAAAAGAGTAAAAAGTAATGATGCGATAAGTAATTGGGTCAATGGTGGGTCAATGGTGGGTCAATGGTGAGGCAATGATCATCTCAATGCCCTCACTTGCACACCCAATACCGAAAAATTCCAATTGACTCTTATCCAGTCACTATCCCAAATGGGTTTTTATAGCGGTTATAGGACCATAAATATTGTGTGGGGTTCAATAAAATCATTTCCTCAAACGCATTGTTCATTTCATTTGCGGCAAAGACTGGATCATTTGGGGGTTGCGGCTTAGCGAGTTGAGTATGAAATCGCCACCCCTTACCAAGAGCCAGTCTCTCTGCTGTAATGTATATGATTACAGCCTGACTTTTTTGACTCAGCTTATAGGGAAAGTTCGTTGTATAAGCGCTTTGATTAAAGAATGTAGCCCACACCCCATCCCGAGCACTAGGAACCTGGTCGGCTACGATTCCGACAACCTCACCGTTATTCAAGGCCCTTCTGACAAGTCTTACTCCATTGATATCAGCTGGGACGTATTGTATTTTTGAGCTATGACGGCTTTTTGTCATTAGCTGATTAATCCAACTTAAACGAGCCGGTCGATACATGACAGTCGTCTTGATCTCTTGAGTAAAAATATGCGGAATAATTTCAAAGCCGCCGAAATGGGGGGCAAGAACAATCAGTCCATTTTTGTTACTTGCTAGATAAATCAGCTCATCTCGATTTTCAATTTTTGTCTTAGCCAATACGGCATCTTGATGGCGCCAAATCCATAAGCTGTCTCCAAACATCATCCCCGCTGAAATTGCCGCCTTAAGATACTGAGGCTTAAATCTATGAAGGTCTGCAGCACTTGTCAGGTTTGTATTTAACCGTGCCCTGTATCTTGGAGAGGACCAGTAGACTACTATGCCTACAGCTCCGCCTACTATTTGAAGTATGGCCAGCGGAAGAGCGCTAAAAAGTCTTAGTAAGAAAAATAGCACTAGCCATATTAAGCGGTATTGAACGTAATAGGTAAAGAAACCAGCTTGCAACCACAAAAGGTAAGGTTTCCTGGGGGTTGGGATCTTTTAAGAAAATCTCCATCAGAGTTTGGCGACCAAGCAAGCAAACCTAGCTGTGTGGCTATGGTTGTCTTGATAGCTCTAATAAGACAGTAATAACCATACCCATTAAGAGGTTTAGTCAAAAATGTAGATAAGGGTCCCAAACCAAAAGCATCACAGGTGTGCATTACTGGGAGCTTGTGAAATAGTTACACTTAAATATGGTCTAAAATTCTTGACATGATTACTGTCGTTATTGCTTCTTATAAATATGGACATCTTGCAGCCCACTGCATCGAGTCTCTTCTATCTCAAACTGTTGCCCCAAAAAGAATAGTGTTTGTAGATGATGGTGCATTTGATTGCAAGCACTTGCCTGAGCTATATCCAGACATTGAATATATTCTGAGACCTAATAATTTAGGCACGGTTGACAATTTCCATGATGTTTTAATGACGATTGATACCGAATATGCTCTTTTCATTGGAGCAGATAACTGGCTTCGATCCGATGCAATCGAGTTATTGTCAAAATATAGTACTGATGTAGTGACGTACGATATTGTCGTCACGGGTGAATTTAAAGAAGAAATTCATGATCGAGTACCTGGCGAAACTATTGCCCATCAAGGTGATTTGTATTGGGACCGTACAGGCAAACATCACGGGTCAATGCTGTATAGAGCATCGCTTGGTAAAAGAATCGGTTATAAAAAAAGATATACAGACGGCATTCATCCACAGGAAGACTGGCATTTATGGGATGAAATGCAGAAAGCAGGTGCAACAGTAACTAGCCTAAACGAGGGACTATTGTTTTACAGAAGACATCGTGAGAATTTCCTGAAATATGATCACCTCGCTAGTAATGCGCCTCTTGTGGATGAATCTTGACTCAATTACCACTTACATTGCTTTCTGAAGAAAAATCACACGCAATTCATATCGAGCGCTATCTGCATCTTACTAAGAATGTCATGCCAATACTGGCTAAAACAACCCAAACTGACTGGCCAGTTCAAAACGATCACTGTTTTCAACGCATCGTATTAGATGCCATTTGTGATGGGCCCTGGTATGACAAAATTATTCGCCCTGCATATCAGGGTAATCGTCCCCTAGGTTAACCGTCCTTGAAGGTAGAATTTTCTCAATTAGAGGAGTTCTGCATGAAACGTTCTAAATTTACCGATTCCCAGAT
>NZ_PGTX01000006.1 GCF_002797575.1 Polynucleobacter brandtiae
GCTTGTGCCAATGGTCAAAAGCTCAAGTGCTTAACCTTGATCGATGAGTTCACCAAGGAGAGTTTGTATATTGATGTAGCCGGCTCAATTAAAGGTAAGCGAGTGGTGCAGATATTAGAAGAAGTGATTGCAAAGCGGGGTTACCCTAAAGTTCTACGAAGTGACAACGGCCCGGAGTTTATTAGTACTATCTTGTTGGAATGGGCTGTAGCCAAAGGTCTACATAACCTACATATTGAACCAGGCAAGCCTTGGCAAAACGGTACTAACGAGAGCTTTAATGGCAAGTTCCGAGATGAATGTTTAGCTTTGAACTGGTTTTACAGCAGGCAGCATGCCAAGGTGATTATTGAAACTTGGCGTAAGCAAATGACCAAAGGAAATCCCTTTAGGGACAATTTAATCAGACCGCACTCCAGTTTGGATTATCAAACCCCGCTAGAGTTCGTATCTGAATGGCGCAATAACTTAAACCCTGGAGCCCATGTTTCTAAATGAAAATGGTCCGAAGAAACCAGACAGGTCAGAGACTTGTTAACTAGGTAGAAACGGAAAATGGTAGATTTCAATTCAGCATTACAAGCGAGTAGTTACTGCACAATTGCTAGCTTAACTTCAGATTAGGGTTTGGGCGACCTGAATAAATTTAATCCTGGCTGTTTGGTGTCCGGTCGAACCGACACCATTTGATCAGTTCTGCTAAGTCATTTTATAAAATTATAATTAGCCTTTAATATCTAGTTCAGGCCACAGTGACAATAAGAATAAAATTAATTTAAGTAATGATGTTTCTTATAGCATTGCATCTATGCATTTATCGATAAGACTGATATACCGATGGTTTGCCGTTTAATGCAATCAAGAGCACATCGTATGGATCTTTTCTACCCTTATATTCGGGGCTATCCATGCCTGGAGAGCCTACTGGCATTGCTGGAACTGTAAGTCCAATAGCCTTGGGCTTTTCTGACAACAGCCGCTTAATTTCTTTTGCTGGCACATGTCCTTCAATCGCATAGCCGCCAATCAAAGCGGTATGACAAGAACCAAACTGAATGGGCATGCCTAACTTCTTTCTGATTTCATCGTTGCCATCTGTGTGCACTTTAATCACAAAACCATTTACCTCCATGTAATTAGCCCAATCCTGACAACAGCCACAAGTGGGGCTCTTCCACATCTCAACCACTTGCTTTTGGGGTACAGCAAAACTCCACGCAGGCAGTAAAGCTAAACCAAGGCAAAGAACTCTTCGTTGCGTATTTAATACTTGATATTTTTGAATCATGACTTTCTCCAGGCTGAAAGCGTCCCTAGGGGCAGCTTTGTATATTTCTTTAAGATTATTCACTACCTTCGTTAATTAAATTAGTGATGTATAACTTTCCGTTGTTTTTCGTTGCAGTAAATTTAATTTTATCGCCAGGCTTTACACCTTGAGTTATTGATTTATTTTTTGCAATATAGACCATGGTCATGGGCGGCATATCCAGGCTTTTAATCACCTCATGACGAATAGTTATTTGATTCGTTTCTAAATTCACTTTTTTTACCTGACCATTTGTATATTCATTAGTGGCTTGCTGTTGATCATGTGCCATATTTCCGTGACCCATTTCGGCCATTCCGTGAGACTGCATGTTACTTTGCGCAAAAGAAGTACTTGATAAAACAATTAATGCTGTGATTACAACGTGATGCATCCGTTTCATAAAATTTCCCTTTTAAGTTAATGACCAGAATGGCCGGTAGGTTTGATAATTTTTACTTCTACATCTTTTTTTGAACTAGTAATTTTTGCGCTAATTGATTTAGCATTAGGCTCTTGCACCGCCTTTGGTAATGGCCCTGTATATGCTGATGCCACAGTTCCTGCTGGATGCTTATACCAACCTGGATCTTGATAGTCACCTGGCTTTTGATCTTTACGAACCTTTAAAACACTGAACATACCACCCATCTCAACCGATCCAAATGGGCCAGTCCCGGTCATCATGGGAGCTGTATTGTCAGGGATGGGCATTTCCATATCAGTCATATCTGCCATACCTCTTTCGCCCATCACCATATAGTCAGGAATCAGATTGTTAATTTTTTTACTAATACCCGTATGGTCAACACCAATCATGGTCGGAACATCATGCCCCATTGCATTCATGGTGTGATGGCTTTTATGGCAGTGAAATGCCCAATCACCTTCTTCGTTTGCTATAAATTCAATCTGACGCATTTGTCCTACTGCTATATCGGTTGTCACCTCAGGCCAACGTGCAGATTTTGGTACTGCACCACCATCAGTTCCCGTTACATGAAATTCATGACCATGAAGGTGAATAGGGTGATTTGTCATAGTCAGATTGCCCACTCTTATTCTGACCTTATCATCAAGCGCTACATTTAAAGAATCAATTCCAGGGTAAATTCGACTATTCCAGCTCCACAAGTTGAAATCAAGCATGGTCATTATTTTGGGTGTGTAACTACCTGGATCAATGTTGTAAGCGCTCAATAGAAAGCAAAAATCACGATTAACATCATCAATTAAGGGATTTTTGTCTTTGGGATGAGTAATCCACATACCCATCATTCCCATTGCCATTTGAGCCATTTCATCTGCATGCGGGTGATACATAAAGGTTCCTGGACGACGTGCAATAAATTCATACATATACGTTTTGCCAGGCTGAATACCTGTTTGAGTAAGTCCAGTAACCCCATCCATCCCGTTGGGTAATCTTTGTCCATGCCAATGTACTGATGTGTGCTCTGGCAGCTTGTTCGTGACAAATATTCTGACTCGATCCCCTTCAACTACTTCAATCGTGGGCCCTGGAGATTGCCCGTTATAGCCCCATAGGTGAGCTTTGAACCCACTCGTCATCTCTCTCACAATAGGCTCTGCTACTAAATGAAACTCCTTAACACCATCATTCATCCTCCAAGGAAGCGTCCATCCATTGAGAGTGACTACTGGGTTATAAGGGCGGCCAGTACTAGGAGTTAAGGGCGGCATAGTATTTGCATTACTTTGAGTAATCACTTCGGGAAGACCCGATAATGAATATCGCCCTACTGCTGCAACAGCTACAGCACCTCCAGCAATTCCGGCATATTTAAAAAAATCTCTTCGTGAGCTCATATCTTTTTCCTTATTAGTGTCCAGCGGGGCTTGCCATTACTGCACTTGCACCATTACTTAGAACTTGAAGTGATGTAGGCCTACCAATCAATGATGATTGCAAGGCAGCATCTGCTAGCCAAAATTGCTGTTGAGCATCAATCGCTCCAATGACTGTAGAAACTTGATCTCTTGCATCAGCAAGTAATTCAAAAACCCCAATAATCATGCCGTTGTAACGCAGTTGGCTTTCTTCTGCGATTGCTTTGCGAACAGGCACTACCTCATTACGATAATGTTGAGATACATCATATGAGGTTCGATAAGCAGAATATGTCTGCCTCAGATTTGAGCTTGCATTACGAGTCACAGCCTCTAGTCTATTAAAAGCTGCTAAGGTTTGGGCATTCATAGCATCACGGCTCATATTGCCCCAATCAAAAATAGGCAACCGAATTGCAATTTGATAACCTTGTCTAGGTACGCTTTCACCTGTTGATGAATTAAATCTAGTACCCCTATTAATCGCTAACTCAATATCAGTAAAACTAGTGATTAAATTCAGCCCTTGAGCTTTTGCTGCAGCCTCTAAGGTAGCTTGCGCTAGTCGTATATCTAAACGCTCAACACCTGCTTTTTCTGCAACCCATTCAGTACCCAGTGGTGTTTTAGGGAGTGCCGGTAGTCGATTAGGTAGCTTTAGTTCACTTGCTTGAGACTGACTTAATCCAAGAGCCCGAACCAATTCTTCTTGACGCACAACAGCCACTTGCTTTGTATTGGCAAGCTGGGTTGCAGAATCGGCATAAAAAGCTTGCTGTCTTGCTCTTGTGATTTTATTAAAGTTACCAACAGCTTCCATACGCTTTGCAAGCTCTGCAGCTACTTCTGCGCTACTAAACACTTGCTCGGCATACTTTAATGTCTCCTTAGCAGCTACTGCTCTTACCCAAGACTGGCGCACTAAAGTCACCTGATCAATAATTTCAGAAGTTAAACGAATTTGTGCCTGCTCAATACGTTTATCAGCAACATCTTTTCTTTGAGGCAAGGTAATCAGATCTAGTAACCCAAATACAAACCAACGACTAAACTCAACCTCTGGGCTCGCAACCATTCTTTCAAATACAAAGTATGGATTTGACATACGTCCAGCCTGTGCTGCAGATGCAGCCTCAGACCAGTTTTGTGCAATCAGCGCCTGAACAGCTGGGCTATTAATTAATGCTAGCTGAACTGCTTCACTTTGAGTTAAATTTTTGGATAATAAATCTTGTGCCCTTTGATTTAGTACTTGACGCTCTTGTACTGTTTTAGCTAAAACTACTTGTCCTTTGGTAAATTGACTAGACTCGTCGTTAGTTTTTTTTAAGACTTCATCAATGTTAACGCTAGCACATCCTGAAAGTACGCTTAAAAGCAAGACAGCAATAAAGCGATACTTTTTTTCAAATGGAATGATCATCATTTGACCCTTTCAAGACTTTTACTACTGTTTTGTATTGGTTCCTGAGCCTCTAGTTTTGTAGACTCTCTAGCATAGGCTCGCCATCCACCAATATTCTCAACAACAGCATTTGCCTGATTCCAAGGAGTTATCTTTTGCTCAAGATAGCTTTGATAACCATTAAATGCAGAACTATATTGAGGCGGATTAATCGGTAAGGTCTTAGTGGAACTTGCTTGTAAATCATTTTGAGACCATGCAAATGGAATACCCTCTAAAGCAATTGCTAACAAGATTAGGCTGATTCGCCGTACGCCATAAATCGTAATCATTATTTCTCCAAAAAAAGTAATCCCTGCGTCCGATAAGAAAGCTCAAATTAAATAATTGTTAAAAGATTTAGGGAAGCTATAAAAGCAAAAAATGCCTCTACTCAATAGATTTTTAAGCTCGCTAGATAAAGCCATTTTTGAGAACTGTTTAGTCTCGCCACATGCTTTAGCTTGATCGATAGAGCAAACAATGTTGTAGCAATGACCCAAGTATGATTTTTTTCATACAAAACTCCTAATTTTCTTTATGTAAATTCAATAAGTCCAAATTTCGGACGGACTACTAGATTAAATTTAAGAAACGGGTGGTTTTGCGAGTTGCTGTGAAGGGGCTGACTCTTTTAAGAGAGACATTCCGAAAGGAGCGCCGTTGGGGATAATTCCAAGACTATGAGAGTCTGGCTGATGAGGAATTGCAGCGATACATAAATCACATCCAGCATGACTTTTATTCGAATGACTGGACTGGACATTCTCATCTGTGTGGGCTAATTGATAACTGGAAGAGTGGCTTGATACATGACCCAAATCAGTCATAGCCATCTTTTGTTTAGCGCTATTCTCGAGACCGGCAATAGGCATCACAGCCGCATGAATCAGGCTGGAGAGTAAACTAAAGCAGATGAGAAGGCATAAACGACGCATATTTGTATATTAAGCCTAATTCCATAACCATGCATTACATCGGATAAATTAGCTCAAATGCCGTTTTAAACGACATTACTGAATCAGAGTTACTCTGGATTAATACTTAGATGGTTTCAATGGCGTAGGATACCCCCACCCCACCTACAGTCGGGTCAAACCGACACTTCAAGATCACCCCCACTAACGGATCCGGCTTGATCACAGCTTAAGCCAATCAATTTGGCTATACATTTGGTTTGGAGAGTTTGGTCTGCCCAGCACGATTCGAACGTGCGACCTACGCCTTAGAAGAAATCAGTGCTGCTCAAGTGCCTATGCGAATCAGTAGTTTAGGGGCTTAAATTGAGCAGCGTGTAAAAAACCGTATAACTGAGCCAACAAAGTTAACGTATCCAGTTTTGGGTTCTTCCTAAAAGTGGAATGCCAATATACCCTCTTACTTTCAATATTTTTCCATCATCTGTAGACAATCTCACTTTATAAACCTCCCCATCATCGGGATCCACAATTTCTCCGCCGGACCATTGCCCAGGCTTATCCTTTTTAAGGCCCTTTAAAATGGTCATGCCAATAATTGGCTTGCCCTTGAGATCACCCTTACAGAGTGTGCAATGGGTTTGAAGCATCTCCCCCGGCGTAGTAATCAATTCTGTAACAGTCCCAATCAACTCGCCATTTCTCTCTACAATCAAGATTCGAGAGCTAGGTAGATTTGATTTTTCGTCAATCGTTACCCAAGATCCAAGAGTCATGTCTTGGGCCAGAACATTTGACGAAAGAATTAGGGCACTAAAAGCGCTTATGGCAAGGGCTTTACTGATATGCTGGTTCATCTATTTTTCCTGTGTTGTTCGCAACATCATACCTTTACAGAAAATCACATTCATGACACTCAAAAAGCTGAGACTTGCAACGCGAAAAAGACTGGCTCAGTTGCCTCTTATTTTTTTACTACTTGTTTTTCCCATGCTCTCAAATGCAATGACGCTCGAGGGCTTGGATGAATCTACCACCCTTCCTAATCGCATTGTGGGTGATATTGGTGGCGCCGTCTACTCAACTAACTTAAATATTGGTAGTTACGGGCCGCAAACAGCCGTCTTACCCTATGGGTTTTTTGACTACAAACGGCTTGCTGTCAGAATTGATCAAATCGCCTTTAAAACAATTAAGTTAGGTGCTGGGCATTTGGAAATTGTTGGAAAAGTAGATCCCGATACCTACAAGGTCAAATCTGTTATCAATGGACAAACTATTAATAAAGGCTACCAAGCGCCGATAGGACTAGGAACTTTTCAAGAGACTGATATGGGTATTTTTATGCTGAACCTTTATCATGATTTTGGAAAATCGAGAGGTAACCTCTTAGAGTTCAATTACTTTGGTGAGGTTGAGTTGATTGATCAAATCAAAATCTATCCTCAGCTGGGTATTGAGCAACAATCATCTAGCTACGCTAACTACTACTATGGAATCACTAGCGAGGAAGCCCTGCAAACCGGATACCAAGCCTTTAATGCTAAAACCTCAACAAACCCTTTAGCTGGTTTTTTATTGGAAATACCAGTAGTAGATGATTGGTACCTCAATTTGTATGGCAAGCGCAAGTGGCTAGGAAATGGCGTTGGCAATAGCCCTGTATTAACGAAATCGTTTCAAGATACGGTTTTTGTTGGGCTTGCTTATCGGTTCAAGTAGTTAGCATTAATCAGATAGCCGCGCTCGAATCATTAATTGCTTGGCTTCGTCAGAATATATTTGACTACTTTTTTTCTGTTGAAAAATTTGATCAATAAATTCTACCGTCTCGTTAACTACAATCTCACGCTCATTATCCAAAGTGATGATGTGATAAGAATTTCCCAACCAAATGATCCTGACAGTATCTGAAGCTACTTCTTGTTTTATTAACTCAATCGTTTGTGGACTAACAACGTCATCGTCAATAGAACCAATGAGCAATAACTTAGACTTAATTTCACGTAGGATACTCTTTGTAAAATCTATTAATCTTAGTCCTTGATAAAGATGTTTTGCAGTCAATACAGAAGCCCCTACTTCTGATATTTCTTGCTCTGCTACTTGCCTTGCTACTCTTCGTCGCACCTCAAGATTGCGAAGACCGAAGGGCTCTGATTCTTTATAGTTCCAGCCTTTAATTCCTAGTGTAAATATCAGATGAAGTAGAGGGTAATACCAGGGGATCGTCCAGCCGTCATAAGCTAAAACTGGGGCGAGCGCAACTACTCCAGCACACTTTTGATTTTCACCCTGATACGCCAAGGCTAGCGTAGCGCCCATACTTAAACCAATCAGAGCGATACTTTGATGGTCTTGGGCAAGCAGTTCCACAGCCCCATCCAATTGGATTAACCACTCTTCATAATCGCTGATTCCAGTACCCGCAATGTATCCCTCAATCTTGGGATAGTAGATAGAATGTCCGAGCTCTACTAACTTTCGTGGAATAGAACCCAATTCAAGAGGAGTGCCTTGTAGGCCCGGCAATAAGATGACTGCGCAACCGCTTTTGCCATGAATATACTGATTGCTCAAGAGTTGATTTGCATCTGACATTTATGCTCCTATAATTCAAAATACTAACATTTATCGAGATGCATCAATGCTAATTAAAAATTCACGCGCCTGGTGTAATAGTTCACCCAAAGTGTATTTAGTTGCGTTACTTGGTGTACTGGCAGCTTTTTATATTCGATATAGTCTTCAACTACTTTTGCAGGGCTCATTTCCCATTTTATTTTTTTTGTTCAACACAACAATTATTTGCTACTACTTTGGCTTTCGACCGGCCGTTCTTACTATGGCCATATCAATTCCATTAGCTTTTTATTTTTTTATCCCTCCGTTCAACTCTTTCGATATTGAAGATCCAGTAGACCTGCTTTCGATTCTGATCTATATATCCTTATTTGTCCTTGTCATCTATTTGATTGAAAAGTTACAACGCGAACGCTATAGGGCGCTATTAATAGCTAAGGTATGTGAATCACGCATGGATATCATGGCTAAGCTAAGTAAGAAAAGTAGGGATAAATAAGACTACATTAGCACTATCAATCTTTAAAAACCTTTACTTACAAACTAAGCCCCCACCTCATCTGTAGTCGGGTAAAACCGACACCCTGTGATCAAGCCCAACTTATATTGAGACCCAATCACAGTTAAACCAATGATTACAAAGCTTATTCAATTCGAAGATCTGACCTTCCCAGCACGATTCGAACGTGCGACCTACGCCTTAGAAGGGCGTAAGTTAATGAGGCGCGCGTATTAAACAAAACTGTTGGGCGTACTTTGAATGAGCAAAATACTATGTATAGCCTCTCCCCAAGTAAAGGGGCCTATTTAGGGGGTGGGGGTACCGTGGGGTCTAGATTCCTAGAAATCAACAGGGGGTACCCCAGTAACACTGTTACATTAACCTTATGGATTTTGATAGCTCAGACAATAGTGATGCCAAATACGCTGGCACGATAAAAACTCAGACCTTTAAGCAGTTCCAGCTAGAGCAGCTCATAAAGGACGGCACAGTGATGCCAGCATCTAAGCTAGCAGAAGCTAAGGATCTTGAACTCAAGCGTATAAGAGAGTTTGAGGAGGCTGCGGTAGATGAAGCGCGGCATCAAAGAACGGCAACGCCAGCACCAGAAGACAAGATAGCTAACCTGCCTCTAACTCGGGAAAGGGATGAGGAATAGGGGCTGTGTGGGGAAATTTGTGGTGAAAAGGCAGAAAAGGACCCGAAGGCCCTTTATCTACTTGACAACTTGGCGGAAGAGGCGGGATTCGAACCCGCGGTAGGCTATAAACCTACGCACGCTTTCCAGGCGTGTGACTTAAACCGCTCATCCACCCTTCCGAAGTCTGCAAGTATACGATTATTGAAGTTTGAGAAAGGGTTTCCTGGATAAATATACTTATAGAGGCTGCTTTAGCTGATCCAAAATGGCAGGGTTCTCCAGTGTGGATGTGTCTTGTGTCACCTCTTCACCCTTAGCAATAACACGCAATAAACGACGCATGATCTTGCCCGAGCGTGTTTTAGGTAGGTTATCGCCAAAACGAATATCTTTCGGCTTTGCAATCGGGCCAATTTCTTTACCAACCCAATTACGTAAATCAAGCGCTAACTTTTTCGCCTCATCACCTGTGGGGCGGCCGCCTTTGAGCACAACAAAAGCGCAAATCGCCTCACCCGTTAATTCATCTGGGCGTCCTACTACTGCAGCCTCAGCAACTAATGGATTGGCGACTAAGCAAGATTCGATTTCCATCGTACCCATGCGGTGTCCAGAAACATTTAAGACATCGTCAATACGGCCTGTGATCGTAAAATAGGCATTGTCTTTGTTTCGAATAGCGCCATCACCCGCAAGATATAAAGTCCCACCCAATTCTTCAGGGAAATAAGACTTCACGAAACGATCAGGGTCATTCCAAATCGTGCGGATCATCGAAGGCCATGGACGTTTTACTACCAAAATACCGCCATGGCCATTTGGCACGTCGTGACCTACTTCATCCACAATCGCTGCCATGATTCCCGGTAAAGGTAAGGTGCATGAACCCGGAACCATTGGTGTTGCGCCCGGCAATGGTGAAATCATATGACCACCAGTTTCGGTTTGCCAGAACGTGTCAGCAATCGGGCAGCGTGAGCCACCCACATTTTCGTAATACCACATCCATGCCTCTGGATTAATTGGCTCTCCTACTGAGCCTAGCAGGCGCAGTGAGGATAAGTCATAGCTCTTAGGGTGCACTGCTACATCATTACTAGAGGCTTTAATCAGCGAGCGAATAGCGGTTGGAGCAGTGTAGAAAATAGTCGCTTTATGTTTTTGAATCATGTCCCAAAAACGGCCTGCATTAGGGAATGTTGGCACACCTTCAAAGACAATCTCTGTAGCGCCTACAGCTAAAGGACCATATGTAATATAGGAGTGACCAGTGACCCAGCCAATATCAGCAGTGCACCAGAACACGTCATCATGCTTAATATCAAAGGTCCATTTCATTGTGAGAATAGCCCACAATAAGTAGCCGCCCGTAGAGTGCTGCACGCCTTTTGGTTTACCGGTAGAGCCGGATGTATACAAAATAAATAGTGGGTGTTCAGCACTAACCCACTCTGGCTCACAGACCGCAGATTCATTAGCGACAACTTCATGCATCCAAGAATCACGCCCTGCTGTCATTGGAATATTGCCGCCCGTGCGCTGATAAACAATGACGTTCTTTACTTTTTCACAATCGCCCAAGGCAATCGCTTCATCCACAATCACTTTAAGTGGCAATGCTTTACCGCCACGCAATTGCTCATCAGCAGTAATAACAGCTACCGCACCAACGTCCACAATACGTTCTTGCAATGATTTTGCAGAGAAGCCACCGAACACTACAGAGTGAATTGCACCAATACGAGCACATGCTTGCATTGCCACAACACCCTCAATGGACATCGACATATAAATGATTACGCGATCGCCCGACTGAATGCCCATTTTGCGAAGTGCGTTTGCCATCTTAGAAACGCGATCCAATAAATCTTGGTAAGTCACATTACTGACGGTGCCATCGTCCGCTTCAAAAATAATGGCTTTTTTATCGCCAAGGCCTTTTTCAACATTGAGGTCTAGGCAGTTGTATGAAGCATTGGTTAGACCATCTTCAAACCATTTGTAAAAAGGTGCTGTAGATTCATCTAAAACCGTTGTGAATGGCTTCTTCCAAAAAATATGTTCATTGGCAAGACGCGCCCAGAAGCCGTCATAATCTGTCTCTGCCTCAGCACATAGCTGGTGATAAGCATCCATCCCAGAGATAGCAGCCCCTTTTATAAAGTCTGCTGGTGGGTGAAATACGCGGTTTTCTTGCAATAATTGCTCCATGCGTTACAGCCCTCAAATAAATAATGAATCGTCTTTTTCCACGAAAATAACGCAGAATTAGGGAAATACGTTCCCAACTACTAATAAGATAAGTGAAAACACGTAGCTTTTGCTCTATGGCAAACCCTTAAAATAAGAAAAACTTTACAAAATAAGCCCATCACTATGACCAATATCAAACAAAACGACCTCATTCAGAGCGTTGCCGATGCATTTCAGTTCATCTCTTATTACCATCCTAAGGATTTCATCTCGGCTTTGGGTAAAGCATATGAGCTAGAACAAGGTGCTGCAGCCAAAGATGCTATTGCTCAAATCCTGACCAATAGTCGCATGTGCGCAGAAGGACATCGCCCCATGTGCCAAGACACCGGTATTGCTGTGGTGTTTCTCAAAATTGGCATGAACGTTCAATGGAGTGACGCCACGATGAGCGTTTCCGACATGGTGAACGAAGGTGTTCGCCGTGCTTATATGAATCCTGAAAATCCACTACGCGCCTCAGTACTGGAAGATCCCGCCGGAAAGCGCCGCAATACCGGTGACAATACCCCCGCCGTGATCCATTATGAGATTGTTCCGGGCGATGATGTCGAGGTCATTTGTGCAGCCAAGGGTGGCGGCTCTGAAAATAAAGCCAAGATGGTCATGCTTAATCCCTCTGACTCCATCGTAGATTGGGTAGTGAAAACTGTACCTACAATGGGTGCGGGCTGGTGTCCTCCTGGCATTCTAGGTATTGGTATTGGGGGCACCCCAGAGAAAGCCATGTTGATGGCTAAAGAATCTTTAATGGGCCCTGTAGATATACAAGAATTAATTACTCGCGGCCCTAAAAATCGCGTTGAAGAGCTCCGCTTAGAAATTTTTGAAAAGGTAAATCAACTGGGCATTGGCGCTCAAGGTTTAGGTGGCCTCACAACGGTGTTAGATGTCAAAATTCTGGACTATCCAACCCATGCCGCCTCATTACCTGTGGCCATGATTCCGAACTGCGCAGCCACCCGTCATATCCATTTTCACCTGCATGGTGATGGGCCTGCCAAGTTAGAGATTCCCTCATTAGCAGACTGGCCAGATGTGACTTGGACGCCGGATACTCAAAAATCAAAGCGAGTGAACTTAGATACCCTTACCGCCACAGAAGTGGCCAGCTGGAAAGCAGGCGAAACATTGCTCTTAAACGGCAAAATCTTAACGGGTCGTGATGCAGCACATAAGCGTATTCAGGACATGCTAGCCAAAGGTGAAGCACTCCCAGTCAGCTTTAAGGATAGAGTGATCTACTACGTTGGCCCAGTTGATCCTGTAGGCAACGAAGCTGTCGGTCCAGCGGGCCCAACGACATCGACTCGCATGGATAAATTTACCGAGATGATGCTCTCTCAGACCGGCCTGATCTCGATGATCGGAAAAGCAGAACGTGGACCGGTTGCTATTGAGGCAATCAAAAAACACCAATCTGCTTACCTGATGGCTGTTGGAGGCGCTGCCTACTTAGTATCCAAGGCAATTCAAACAGCGAAGGTCGTTGGCTTTGCTGATTTAGGCATGGAAGCGATTTATGAATTCGATGTCAAAGATATGCCCGTGACAGTGGCGGTCAGCTCTGCTGGCATCTCAATGCATGATATCGGCCCCAAAGAATGGCAAGCGAAGATCGGCAATATCCCGGTCACAATTATTTAAAGCGCAGTTTATTTTTTGGCACTCATTGGGGTTTTTGATTCTGGCGTAGGCGGCCTATCCATTTTGGATGAGGCCCTACTCAGGTTGCCTGAGCATAGCTATATTTATTTAGCCGACTCGCTCTATGCGCCTTATGGAGAAAAAACCAGCGCTTGGATTGCTTCTCGCAGCATGGCACTTTGTCAACACTTAGCTGCACTGGGGTGTGATGTGATTGTTGTTGCCTGTAATACCGCAACGGCACAAGCGATTGCCGATATTCGCTCTAAACTCACGGATACTCCCATCATCGGGGTGGAGCCTGGCATTAAACCGGCAGCGATGCAGTCTTTCAATGGAATCGTAGGGGTCCTAGCTACCGAAGCAACCCTTAATAGTGATAAGTTCAATGCACTGCTGGCAACATTGCCCGAGCACTGCCGCTTTATTAAACAATCCGGGGCTGGCTTAGTCCCCTTAATAGAGGCTGGACAGGCCGATAGCGTAGAAACCATTGCACTGCTGGCTGAGCACCTCAAACCCATTCAGTCGGCGGGTGCCGACACACTGGTTCTGGGGTGCACTCACTACCCTTTTTTAAAAAGGGTGATTCGTCAATTACTCGGGGACACAATCACTTTAGTTGACACTAGTGAAGCGGTAGTCAAGCAACTCAAAAGGCAGATAGATTTACTATTACCCCCTTCACTGCAGCTGATGAATGATGGTAGTACCCAGCATGGCACTGTTGACTTCATTAGCAGTAAAGATGAGGCTGTCCTGCTATCGATGGCAAAAGATTTAATGGCCACGGATTTGACGGTGCATGTGGTCTCCACTGAACATTTGGGCGAGCTTGCATGAGTCCTTTTTTCCAAAAAATAGACGCCTTCCTGCCGTTTAATAAAACAGATCGCATCATTATTGGTTTGGTAATTCTGCTACATGCGTTGTTATTTGCTGATCTCATTCGGCTACCCTCCCATGATCATCGCGATGATCAGAATGACACTAGAGTGATGGCCAATCTCGTTAGCCCAGAAGCCGCTCAACCACCCCAACCTACGCCACCCCAAGCTGCGCCGCCTCCACCCAAGCCAAAGCAAGAGCAAAAGAAAAAAGTGGTGGATGAAAAGTCCACGCAAGCACAAACACCGCCACAACCTCAGGAACAGAAGGCTAACCCAACAACCCCGCAAACATCCAAAAGCGAGTCCCCAACACCCAATGCAGCGGTTGCCCCTGCTACTAATGCAGGATCTAGTGGTACGCCTATTCAGACTGACATTGGTAAACTAGTTGTGGCATATCAGCCAGATGCCGATGCTTACTACCCCTCATTTTCTAAGCGCTCAGGTGAACAAGGGGAGGTCGTAGTCAGGTTGATTATTGATGAGGGAGGTAATGTTGAAGATGTTGCCCTATTGCGTTCTAGTTCATTCCCGCGCCTAGATCGTGCGGCAACTGAAATTGGTCGACGTTATCGTTTTAAGCCATTTATAGTCAATGGTGCAGCTGCCAGAATTTCTACTAACCTGTTAATTAAATTTAATTTAAAGAATTAATCATTATGAATACACCATTTGGCTTAGCAAATCTTTGGCTCGAAGGCGATGCCATTACTCGCTTTGTAGCGATCGCACTACTGACCAGCTCTATTGTTACCTGGGTAATCTTGTTGTCACGCTTTTGGGCTGTACGCAGCCTACAGAAATTGAAACCTGAGCTAGAGCAATTTTGGCGCGCCACATCGTATGAACAAGGTCTTGAGGCATTGACTAACCATGCAGCCAATCCTTACTATCAAATAGCCAAAGCAGCTAGCGCCGCCTCTGCGCACCACCAAAGTCAAGCAAGCAATCATCGCGAGCTGTTGCAGACATTGAACTACTCTGAATGGATGGCACGAAGCCTTAAAAATAGTATTGATGGCGTTACCGCAGGATTCCAAAAGGGATTGACCTTTTTAGGCTCTACCGGAGCAACCGCACCATTTGTCGGCCTATTCGGTACGGTTTGGGGCATCTATCACGCATTAATTGCGATTAGCAGCTCTGGTAGCGCTCAAATTGATCAAGTAGCTGGGCCGATTGGTGAGGCCCTCATCATGACTGCTCTGGGCTTAGCGGTGGCGATTCCTGCAGTGCTGGGATTCAATGCGCTCAATCGTGCCAATAAATTACTGGGCGCTGAACTTAATCGCTTTGGAAATGATTTGCTAGCCTATTTTGTGACTGGCGCCCGCATGAAGTCTGGAGAATAACGATGTCATTCAATTTGCAGAATGATCAGAGCGAAGATAGTCTAATAGCTGAAATCAACATGACCCCGATGGTGGATGTCATGTTGGTGCTGCTGATCATCTTTATGATTACCTTGCCAGTCATCCAGCAGGCAGTCAAAGTGGAGTTACCAAAAGCCAACAGCGTGCGTAATGAAGTAAAGCCGGAGTCTGTTCAATTGACGATTAACGCTCAAGGACAAATCTTTTGGAATAGCGCTCCAATTGATTTAAAAACATTTGATGGGTATGCAGAAAAAGCAGCGCAAAAAGAACCGCAACCAGAAATTAATTTGCGCGCAGATAAGTCGGTCAAATACGAGTATGTTGCACAAGTACTAGCCGCCTCACGACGTGCGGGGCTTACCAAGCTGGGATTTGTAACTGAACCGAATTAAGTATGCTGCTGCCACCCCATTAGGGGGCAGATCGTTTCATCACAGCACATTGCTCTTGATAGGTCTGAGTACCATTACCCAAAGTGGCCGATAAGATTCCCCCTTGAATCGTTTCCGTTTTGATTAGACGCCCCGTCAAAAGATGAACATTAATGAATGTGCTTACCAAACCAGGGCCGTATTGCACTCCGTCATAACGCTCAGGTAAAAAGTCAGCCTGTATAGAAATTAAGGCGGCGTCCTTACTCATCACTACTGACCTCACGACTTGACCCCCCATCTCATCAGTACGGTCTAAGTCGCGGCCATCCACAAACACTTTAGCCTTCTGATTTTTAGTGGCAGGATCTATTCTGAATTCATAAGTTTCGGTGTACTGCTGCTCAGCCCGCACACAAGTAAAAACTAGGGGCTCGACTGCTTGTGCAAGTGACGACTTCACAAAAAGGGAAGTCGCTAAGAGGAGAATCGATAAATAGGATCTGATCATCATTCATGGCTATTTTTAAGATAATTAACGAGAGCCTACTAAGGCTCGAGACTGCAATCGAAAATGATGACCTAATTATAGTTTGGCAATAAAAATAATCATGGGTATTACCAAATCAAATTGGAGGGGTGCCAATGCGGCTGTGAATTCTTGGTACTATAAAATAAACCTTGTTGGTATTTTCTAGTTTCACAACGACTCAACTCTTGCTTGAAAGTTTAAATTATGCAGCGCATTATGCTTCGTGCCAAATTACATCGCGTTACTGTCACCGAGGCAGATTTAGAGTACGAAGGCTCATGTGGTATTGATGAGGATCTGATGCAAGCCGCTGACATGAAAGAATTCGAGAAAATTGAACTTTATAATATTAATAATGGTGAGCGCTTTTCAACTTACATCATTAAGGCTAAGCGCGGCTCCGGAATTATTTCACTCAATGGCGCAGCCGCTCGCAAAGCACACGTTGGTGATTTGCTCATCATCTGCACTTATGGCCCGATGAGTGAAGCTGATGCACTTACCCACATTCCAAAGGTAGTTCTAATCGACCCCAACAATCGCATTAAAGAAATCAAGAAAATCGGTATATAAACTCAAAGCTGCTAGAAAAGGCCTAAAGAAGAGCTTGAGGAGATTGATCGCTGAAAGCTAAAAGATCTGCCGATTAATAAACTGCTTCGTGATCCCCGACGTGAATGAGAGCGACTTCACTTTTCGTAATAATCATTTCAATTGTGATTCGGTATTTTAGGTTGATGGAGATCCCTTGCGAGCCATCCAACCTACCAATCAATACATCAAGGCGTAATGATGGGTGATTGGGGTTGAGCTTTGATAATTCCAATGTTTTAGCGTACTGAAAGTAAGTAATCTATGAAGTTATCTGGTTTTTTCCGCCGGTTTAGAAACCCGATGGTGTATTTGGTGCCCGAGGCCGGAATCGAACCGGCACGCCCCTTTCGGAAAGCGACAGATTTTAAATCTGTTGTGTCTACCGATTTCACCACTCGGGCTCGTGCGAGCAATGAAGTCGCACTCAATAAAACAAGACAATAGAAATTTTAGCACGAGGGGCACTCTGCAACCAAGAACCTGATCGAAGCCCTGCTTTTGCGGCACTTAGAGCAAACCCATTACACTGTCCTGATGAAATTTCTGCGCTCCGCTTTAGGCTTTAAACCCCTCATTCAAGGGTGTGCCTGGACTGTATCTGCATGCCTCGTAGTCATAGTCATCGTCGGGGTGGCTTATCTTGTTTCAGCCAAAACAAGCCTCTCTGGCGCACGCACAATCAACAGTTTGGGCGACGGGGTAGTCATTACCTTTGACGCCAGCGATATCCCGCATATTCAAGCGAAAACCTCTGCAGATGCACTTTTTGCACTGGGGTATCTCCATGCTAGCGAACGATCTTGGCAGATGGAAATCAATCGTCGATTAGCCAGTGGTCGCCTTTCTGAAATTCTAGGCAAAGAAACTGTTTCCATCGACCGCTTTATTCGCACACTGGGAATAAAGCACGCTGCTGAGAAACAATTTGATCGTTATCCGATCGCTGCAAAGCGATTACTGCAATCATATGCAGATGGCGTCAACACCGGCAACGCTCACTTAGGCTGGGCCCTACCGCTAGAGTATTTTTTAACTGGTAGTAAGCCCGGTCACTGGTCCCCAAGCGATAGTGTGGCCTGGATGCTCATGATGGCACTGGATCTGGGTGGCAATTGGGATAAAGAATTGCAACGACTGGAGTTATCTCAATTTTTAACGACCAAGCAAGTATGGGAAGTTCTACCGCCATACACGCCTGGCAACCCCGTAAGTAACGTGGATTTTGCCAAGATGTATCGTGACAACAAGGTATTTAATCAAAATCCACAAGTTAGAAATCAAAAATCGAATTCGCTGCCATCCACAGAGCTCTCCATCAACCGAGTGCCTGGTGGGCAAGAGGGTATTGGCTCTAACAATTGGGCACTGAATGGCAGGCTCACTGTATCCGGTAAGCCCTTGCTTGCAAATGACCCTCACCTTGGCCTATCCGCTCCTGCAATCTGGTATGTCGCGCATTTAGAGGCTCCCGGCCTGAATGTTATCGGCGCTACCCTGCCAGGTATTCCGGCTGTTGTCTTAGGTAGAACAGATAAATTTGCCTGGAGCTTTACTAATACCGGTCCCGATGTACAAGACCTCTATATCGAACAACTCGATCCAAAAAATCCAGGGGTCTATCGTGGGCCAGAGGGTTTGCTGGCCTTTAAGGTCCGTCAAGAAATCATTGACATCAAAGGTGCCGAACCCTTACGTTTTGTTGTTAAAGAAACGAGTCATGGTCCGATTATTTCTGAGTCGTATGAGCGAGCGAAACGGGTAATAGACACCGATCGCTTTGCCTTAGCCTTACGCTGGACTGCGCTCGATGTTGAAAACCAATCCGTTGTCGGCTTACTAGAAATGAATCAGGCAGCCGATCTAACCACCTTTAAGCAAGCGCTACGCAAAAACTATGCCCCGATGCAAAACGTTGTGATGGCCGATCTTGATGGCAATATTAGTTATCAAGCGGCAGGCGTTACCCCTAAGCGAACATTACATCAAGGACTTTACGGAGTGGCTCCTGCCCTGGGCTGGGAAAAGCAATACGATTGGACTGCTTACGTACCCTTTGATCAACTACCCAGCAGTAATAACCCAGACTCAGGCTGGATTGCCACGGCCAACCAACAGGTTCTGGCTAGTAACGATTCAAATCCCTTAACGGGTGACTGGGAACACCCTACTCGCTACGACAGAATTGTTGACCTTATTAAAGACAAATCAGTTCATGATTTAGATTCGATGAAAGCAATGCAGGCCGATACGCTTTCTTTAGGAGCTACACCCTTGCTTGATTTATTTAAATCGTCTCAATCAAAATATCTTTTAGGGCAACAGGCTTTACAGCTCAGTAAAGACTTTAATGGCGACATGCGAGTCGACAGTGCCAGCGCACTGATTTTTAATGCTTGGGCAGATCAACTCACGCGTAAATTATTTTCTCGATTAGGCTACCTCTTTACAGAGACATATGGCACTCGAAGCTATAGAGCCCCACTAATGATCCAGCTACAAAACCCCAATAGCCCATGGTGCGACGACCCAACAACAGCCTCGGTTGAGTCTTGTGCTGAAGCTTCTAATACGGCATTTGACCTAGCAGTAGAGCAACTCAGTAAGCAGTTTGGTAGCGACCCCCAAAAGTGGGCATGGGGCAATGCGCATATTGCCGTATCAGAACATCGTCCGTTTAGTAAAGTTCCACTCCTGGGCAGCCTGTTTAATCTTAGCCAATCATTCCCCGGTGATAGCTTCACCGTTAATGTGGGTCGGCTAGAGCTACTTAAGAGTCAAAACGCCTTTGAAACTAAACAAGCTCCCAGTCTGCGGACCTTGTACGATCTATCCGATTTAGAAAAATCCCTGTTTATCTATCAAACGGGTCAATCAGGTTGGGTGCAAAACAAGCTATATCGAAATATGAGCACGCTGTGGGCTAAAAATGAGTATCTTCCACTACAAATGAAGCCCGAAAAAGTGGGCCGTCAGCTAGAGCTCAATACCAAGTAAACTAGACTTCATTAAGCTTAGTATTAACCATTCTTTATTTTGCTTTGGCTCTTATTTTATAAAAACTGATCATGAAAAAAATATACGCACTCTTTCTATTTAGCTCCCTTTGCCTTTTACCAATCGCCAACAGTATGGCGGCCTGGAAAGAGTTAGGAGCAAATGAGTTGATGGTAGTCTACGTGGACCTAGATACGATCAACGATCAAGGTGAGAAAGCCCAGATTATGTCAATGCTTGATTTTAAGAAGCCCGGCATGAATCCAAAAACAAAACAAGCTGTCAGCTCAATCATTGGCCTCAATGAATATAATTGCCCCGCTATCAGTTATCGCCCTATCGAATTTAAAGAGTTTTCTGGGAATAAAGGTTCGGGCAAAGTGGTCTCGGATAATAAAACCCCCAATAGTGAATTTGAGCCAGTAGTCAGTGAATCTTGGACGGCCGGAGTGTTCAACGTTGTTTGTCAACGCAAATAGGCTTTTATTCATCAACGCGCGGTTGATCGCCCCTCTGGGCTCTATTGCAGGCTATGTTGTGGGCTGTGTTGCGGCTGTTAACCTCACAGGGTGTGCAGCACCCCTACTGGCCTTTAGTAGTGCCGGGAGTGCGGCAGCTAGCTCCGCAGGAACTGCTGCAGTAACGGTCGCTGTAGCCAACCCTAGTACTGCAGCGAGCGTGATATCTACCGCCACTACGGGTAAATCACCCTTGGAGCATGCGGCTTCGGTCGCTACTAAGCAAGATTGTAATTTTTTAAATGCTTTAGGGCCAAAACCCATCTGTAGCGATATCCGCACTCCTGCCGTGAACGATAAGAGCGAGCTCTACCAAGGGCCCGCAGATTTAATCAGACCCTAGGCAGGCAGACTAAAATTAATCCTTTAGCATTACTAGCTTCAGCATTACTAACTTTACTCATAAATCATGTCCACAGAAAACTACTATCTCACACTAACTTGCCCCAATCAGCCCGGCATTGTTGCTGCAGTGTCTACCTATATTTTTGAATTAGGTGGCGATATCGAAGAGGCGCAACAATTTGACGATAAGGCCTCTAAGCAATTTTTTATGCGAGTGAGCTTTAGTTGTGATGCCGATGCCACAACGCTCAAGACAGGATTTTTGGCAATTGCTCAGCGCTTTAGCCTTACTTGGGATCTTCGCGCTGTAAAAGAACTCAAACGTGTCTTGATCATGGCATCCAAGCTAGATCATTGCTTAGTAGACTTACTCTATCGTTGGCGCATTGGCGAATTACCCATGATTATTTGTGGCATTGTTTCCAACCACCCTCGCGAAGTGTATGCCAGCATTGATTTTGCTGATATTCCGTTTTATCACTTACCGGTTACGCCCGAGACAAAAGCGGCTCAAGAAACGAAATTATTGGATATTGTTCGCGACTCCAAAGTAGATATGGTGATCTTGGCACGCTATATGCAAATTCTGTCCGACCATCTCTCCACCCAATTATCGGGACGCTGTATTAACGTTCACCACTCTTTTTTGCCCAGCTTTAAGGGGGCTAAACCCTATCATCAAGCGCATGCTCGCGGCATCAAGTTAATTGGAGCAACAGCACACTTTGTTACGAGCGATTTGGATGAGGGTCCAATCATTGAGCAAGACGTAACACGAGTAACGCATGGTGATAGCCCAGAGGATTTAGTACGTAAGGGGCGTGATTTGGAGCGCACGGTGTTATCCCGCGCCCTGCGTTACTACTTGCATGATCGTGTTCTGATTAACGGCGCTACTTCGGTGGTCTTTTCAGACTAGAGTGTGCTTAGGGTCTGACCCCAGGAGTCTCTAGGGTCATGCCTCTTGCACGCCACATCAGGTATAGCTCTAATTGCGCCATTTCGGTAGAGCCATACTCAAACTGCTTGGCTCTTACGCCGCTCATACAGTTGCGTAAGCGTCTTTGCAAAGATCCCATGGTTTGCCATTCAATTCTGTAGATAGGATAAGCAGTGGGATGTCCTTGCGGAATCAGACTACCGCCTAACTTTAAGCCTGCACGATCTTGATGGCATTGGGCGCAGGACAAGTTCAATTGACCCATTCTTTCATTAAAGAAGGCTTTGCCCTGAAGCAAATCTGGCTTATTTTGCACGTTCTCTTTAACAGCAATCGGCATACCTTTAGACTGGCTTGCAACAAAGGTAGTTAACGCCAATAAATCTTTACTCTCGTAAGCTAAGGTAGCACTCTCCTGTTTATCTGCTCGGCAGCGATTAATCTGCCCCTCTAGTGTCTGAAGCTTACCTTGAATAATTTTCGGGTATTGCGTGGCTACGCCCTTCATACTGAGCCCAGATTCGCCATGACAGGAAGCGCAGGCAACGTCTTTTTTACCGGCCTTGTGCTTCCACAAGCTATGGCCATCGATCACCCAAAACAAGGCAGGATTTAAATTGGAATCATCTTGCATCGCCTGGTTTTCAGGCGTCATGAGCTGATAACTTGATTGCCTGGTTTCTTTGGTTGGCTCTTTAGTTAGCTCAACTGCAACAGCATTCACAGGGGAAGCGATTGACAACCCAAGCGAACAAGCTAAAAACCAATACCTGAAAACGCGTATTTTCACAATACCGTAATTTGTGCTTGATTCGTTGCTTCGTAGCCGTTATCTCCAACCCACTTAAACTCCAGCTTGCCAGAAGCTACCGCCACCGTAGTAAAAATTATCAGGGGATTTGCACCAATGCCTTGGTAAAAGTCAGCCCTGAAGACTTCCTCACCGTTATATTGGCAAGTAAATAATCGGATGATATCGCGAGGAATTAGCTTACCTTCCTCAGTGTATCGAAAGCCTGTTTCCATATCATGCTGAGCGATGGCACGGATTTCAATGATGGCATTTTTCTTTGCCTGACTGGGCATCGTAATGACTGTTCGAGATGTCTTACTCATATCATCTCCGTACAAGCAGATAGGGTCACCAAAGTATCAGCGTGGCCACGCCAAAAACTTCCATCACTCATTTGCGCAATCGCCCAAACCCGTTGCGAATCCGCTAGTCTGACTCGGGTAGTAAGCTCAGCGCGCCCAGATCGTGGCGTGAAAAAAGCACTAAAAATATTGGGCAGCGGATTACCTTCGGCAATCACATGCACTGCTTTGACATAATTATTGGGCGTCATAGGGCTCTCAATATTGACCTTTAACACGACCAAATTCCCATTCTCGACCAATGGCGGAATGACTAACTTTACACGTCCATCCTGAACCCGATTACCGCCTACAATTTCCGCGATTGCCTGCATTGCCTGCGGCGTATCTGCAAGAGCCAGGGATGAGCTGAAATAGCTTGAGATGCCCAACGTGCCCAACGTACCCAGTGCCGACAAAAACCATCGACGCCCTCCATTCGGTGAGGGGAGATTATGCAGATAACGAGTCATTGAATTTTCCAGCCTCCCATTAGTATTGGTTTTATTGTGCACCAGGTTTTGCGTTCATGCCCACTAAAAAAGCGACTACATCTTCGATCTCTTGGGCACTTAAGATCGGCTGATTGACAAACTTTGGTGCAACGCGATTCAAATCCTCGGTGCGGTAATAGGCTGGCATGATTGTCCCTGGGCTAAACCTGGAGGAATCAACAATCCGAGCACGCAATTGCGCAGCACTATATTTCCCCACACTCACACCTAATTCTGGTGCTAGGTTTCCCTGAAAACGCTCTTCCGGAAAAGGGCCGTTGTGGCACAAGAGGCACAAACCCGTTTGGCGACTGACCACGATTGCTCGCCCTCTGCTTGCATCACCCGGTGAGGAAGTCAGGGGACTCACAATGGAATCCCCCTCCCAAGTTTGAGACTGAACTGCATCAGGCAACAAACAAATGAATAGCCCTAGCGTTACCCCTGCTAGCACTCCCCTCATCCCGCCTGACCCTTGCACCAATCTTTTTAGATTAAACCAGCTTCATGCCACTATTTTTCAAGGGCACATCTCGCAAACGTTTACCGGTAGCACGATAAATCGCATTCAATACTGCAGGTGCTGCAACTGCAATCGTTGGCTCACCTACGCCGCCCCACTCCTTACCGCCACCTTGAATAATGATGGTTTCTACTGTTGGCATTTGATACAGACGAATCGAATTAAAGGTATCAAAGTTTTTCTGAACAACAGCACCTTTATCAATCGTAATTTCTTCCTCAAAAAGCGCCGACAAACCAAAGACAAATGAGCCAGATACTTGGCGCTCTACCTGAGCAGGATTGACTACATAACCTGGATCAGTAGCAGCCACGATACGATGAATCTTCACCTCATTACCATTCGTAACGGATAGCTCACAAGCGGCCGCTACATAACTGCCGAAGGAGCGCATCTGTGCAAGACCACGAAAAACACCAGGCTTAGCCGGCTTCGTCCAACCAATACCATCGGCAACAGCATTAAGAACTGCTACAGCACGTGGGTAGTTTTCCATATGTTTACGACGGAACTCAACAGCGTCCATACCGGTCGCTTCTGCCATCTCATCCATAAATGTTTCTAAGAAGATCGCATTTTGGTTCACATTGACACCCCGCCAGAATCCTGGAGGGACATGCGTATTGCGCATGGCGTGGTCAATCATTAAATTTGGGAAGCTATAGGTAATGCCATGCTCGCCCTTTTCATCTAAACCCTGAAAGGCAACTGGGTCTTTACCTTTGTTCGCCGCCACTACTGCAGGACGTACTGCTGCCAAGATCGATTGACCTGATAAACGCATATTGAGGCCAGTAATATTTTTCTGATCATCAATCGATGCTGTCATTTTGCACATCCCTACCGGGTGATAGCGCCCTTGCGTCATATCCTCTTCGCGCGTCCAGATCAACTTAATGGGGGTACCTGGCATCTGCTTAGCAATATTGACCGCTTGCGTTGTATAGTCCTGAAAAGCGCCTCGGCGACCAAAACCACCGCCCAGGTTCACCTTGTACACATTGCATTTTTCAGCTGGTAAGCCAGAGGCAGCGATGACTGCGGCTAAGGAAGCCTCAGCATCTTGAGTCGGCACCCATGCTTCGCAACCCTCTGCAGTCCACTTCGCAGTAGCCGTTTGTGGCTCAAGCGTAGCGTGGTTTAAGAAAGGATAAAAATAGGTCGCTTCAATCGTTTTGGATGCCTTGGCAAGCGCTTCTTTTGCATTTCCATTTGAGTTACCCACAAAAGCATCGTTCGCAGTAAGCCCTTCTACCATCGCCTTTTTGATAGAGGCGCTAGAGACATCGCCATTGGCCCCGTTATCCCAGTTAACCTTAACCGCATCTAAGCCCATTTTGGCCTGCCAGAAAGTATCAGCAATAACAGCTACTGCTGAGTCACCGACTTGAACAACCTTCTTGACACCCTTCATGCTGCTAGCTTTAGCGGCATCATAGCTTTTCACTTTACCCCCAAAGACAGGAGATTCATGAATCGTCGCTACCAACATTCCCGGTAACTTCAAGTCAATGGCATAAATTTGCTTGCCGGTCACCTTATCCGATGTGCCATCAATTCGATTCACTGACTTGCCAATCAAAGTCCATTCTTTTGGATCTTTTAAGGCAATCTCTTTTGGTACTTCTAATTGAGATGCGGCAACGGACACCTTACCAAACGTAGTTTTACGACCCGATGGTGTATGGGTAATCACACTATCTTTTGCAACACACTCAGAAGCTGGAACACCCCACTGATTAGCGGCAGCTTGGATCAGCATCATACGAGCTGCTGCACCACCCTTACGCACATATTGCTCAGAAGTACGAATACCGCGACTACCACCGGTTGAGTAACTACCCCAAGCCTGCTTACGCTTGAGACTCTCGCCTGGCGATGGATAGTCGTAACCGACTTTTTTCCAATCGCACTGTAATTCCTCTGCGACCATTTGAGCTAAACCGGTAATCGTTCCTTGACCCATCTCTGAACGTACGATCCGAACAGTGACATCATCATTGGGCTGTACTACTACCCAAACACCGATCTCTGGCGTAGTTAACGGCGTCATCGCACTCGTGCCAGATCCTTCGGCCGCATTGGCAGCAGACATCAGTGATAAGTCAAAGCCGATTGCTAAGCCAGCACCAAGGGCGCTAGCACCAACCACGAAATGACGGCGAGATAAATCGAGGGCATCGGGTGCCGCTGTGAATGTAGTTTTGGATGAAGTTGTATTTTTAGTCATGATCGCTCCTTATGCCTTGCTCACAGCATGAATTGCATCACGCACTTGTTGAAAGGTTCCGCAACGGCAGATGTTAGTAACAGCTGCATCAATTTGCGCGTCTGTTGGCTTGGGGGTGGTACGCAATAGAGCAGTTGTTGCCATCACCATGCCAGACTGGCAATAACCACACTGAGGAACTTGATTGTCAACCCAGGCTTTTTGCACTTTAGAGAGTTGGCCATTCTTTTCTAAGCTCTCAATCGTTTCGATCTTTTTACCTTCAGCAACACTCACTGGAATAGAGCAACTGCGAATCGCTGCGCCATCAAAAAGGACTGTACAGGCACCACATTGGCCAACACCGCAGCCATACTTTGTGCCCGTTAAACCAACTTGTTCACGGATCACCCAGAGCAAGGGCGTGCTGGGATCCACATCAACTTTATATTTTTTACCATTAATATTTAAATCCGCCATCTGTGCTCTCCTCGGTCTTTTGATCTGGACGCCCTATCCAATGAATAAAGCGCTTACTTTTAATATGGTTATATTACCCAAAAAAGTTTACATTGCTATGCAGCAATCAGGGCTGGGCGTTAATATCGAGGCATGATCTCCGGCCTAGTACAAATCCTCCTTTTCCAAAGCTTGGGTGAACTCCTCTCCAAGTTTGTACTCCCCACCTTGCCAGGCCCGGTTATTGGCTTAGTTCTACTGATTATTTGGCTGGTGTTACGCAAAGGGGTTAACGCAGAGTTAGCGATGGTGGCAGATGGTTTTAGCCAATACTTTGGATTATTGTTTGTCCCAGCGGCAGTAGGTGTCGTGTTATTTTTGCCGCAACTTAAGGCCAATGCCTTAGCCATTGTGAGTGCCTTAGTGGGTAGCGTCATTTTGACCATCGCTACCAGCGCTGTCACAGTACGCTTTTTGAGCTCCAAAAGTGAGGGGGCGGACTGATGAGCGAAAAACATTCCATCGTGGAGATTTGGGTTTACTTGTCGGGCAGCCCCTTATTTGCGCTCTTTATTACTTTGGCAGCGTATCAATTAGGACTATGGATCTATAAAAGAACAAAGCAAAATCCGTTGGCTAATCCAGTAGCCATCGCCATCATTCTTGTAGCTAGCTTAATTCAGTTTGTAGAGATGCCCTACTCAACTTACTTTGAAGGGGCTCAATTTATTCACTTTTTATTGGGATCAGCGACCGTCTCGTTGGCGATCCCAATTTACAGAGGATTAAGTAGCCTGAAAAATCGCTCATTACCTTTACTGGCCTCACTAGTCGCCGGTGGATTAGTCTCTATTTTTAGCGCCATTAGCATCGCCACCATGCTGGGCGCTGACGCTAGCATTACCGGGGCAATGTACCCCAAATCCGTTACTGCTCCCATTGCCATGGGTATCGCCGAAAGAATTGGGGTTTCTCCAACCTTAACCGCGATCTTTGCGGTCACTACAGGCATTCTGGGTGCGATCTTAGCGCCCTTTATTCTGAATGCTTTGGGAATGAAGGCTTGGTGGCAACGCGGCTTTGCGATTGGCATTGGGGCACATGGCATTGGCACCTCTCGCGCTTTTAGTATTCACCCAGAGGCGGGTGGCTATGCTAGCCTCGCGATGGGTATGAATGGCATCATTAGTGCGGTTGCGATTCCGATCATTTATCACTTATTCAATTAAAGGCTGATGCTCCTGGAATCTTTTTTATCCTTAATTTGGTGAACCTCGTCATTTTTCCGCCCCAAAAATGTGCATTGACGCCCTAAACCATTCCCATGTAAGGGGTGGGGGAGATAATTAGAGGTTAAGCTTATTAAAAATGACCTTTCACCTTCTGGAACCTCTAGACCCACTGGACCTTAAATGACTATGCGTACTAACTTCGCCACACTGCTTCTTAAATTGCTCATGCTACTGGGGCTCTCTCATACTGCATTAGCCGCAGATTCTGATTGGCCTAAAAAACCGATTGTGGCAATACTGACATTTCCTGCGGGCGGCTCTACTGATGTATTTGCCAGAAGTATTGGGGCACCCTTAGGTGAAGCGCTCGGCCAAGCGATCGTCATTGAAAATAAACCTGGCGCTGGCGGCATGATTGCAATGCAAGCAGCAGCAAAAGCCAGCCCCGATGGCTACACGCTGTTGTTTAGCGCATTGACAAATCAAAGCATCTCTCAAGCTCTATTCAAAAATCCGCCTGCCGATCTTCGCAAGGATTTTGTACCTGTCGCATTAGTTGGCTCCATTCCTCACCTGATTGTTGTTAATCCATCGGTGCCTGCAAAAAATATTACCGAGCTCACAGCTTTTATTAAATCTAAAAAGGGAGACTTTAATTTCGCCTCTCAGGGCAATGGCAGCCTTTCCCATCTAGAGTCTGTTCTGTTCATGCAGCGCATCGGCGCAACGGGTACGCATATTCCTTACAAAGGCAGCAGCTTTGCCTTGCCCGATCTGATTGCAGGCAATACCTTGATGATGTTTGATAGTGTGACTGCATCTCTGCCGCATATTCAGAGTGGTAAGTTACGCCCGATCGCCATTGCCGCGCCCGATCGCTCGCCATTGATGCCGAATGTACCTACGATGGGCCAAGATGGAATGAAAAGCTTTGATGTAGAGAATCTCTATGCAGTATTTGCGCCCAAAGGCACACCGCCCGCGGTTATCGCCAGACTGGAAAGAGAAATTCGGAAAATTTTGACGAATCCTGATTTCAAATCCAAATTGGCGAGTCAAGGCATTCATCCGCAATTTGCAAATGCAAATCGCCTAGCCGAAATTACCGTAACGGAACATGATAAGTGGGAGAAAATTGTGAAGGCTGCCAACATTAAAGTTGATTGAAACAGCTGACCACCAGCATGCCTAAACTACCACTAGCAATGTCTTCAGATCGGATACACACTTTATGTTAATTTCTCCCCCATTTGGTGGTGCTCGCGCGCCCGTTCTTGCTAAAAATGCGGTTGCTAGCTCACAACCTTTGGCGACTCAAGCGGGCATTGAAGCACTGCAACAGGGTGGCAATGCCGTTGATGCTGCCTTAGCAACCGCCATTACCTTAACCGTGGTTGAACCCACGATGAATGGTTTGGGTGGCGATGGCTTCGCATTAATTTGGGATGGCCACAAACTCCATGGCCTTAATGCCTCAGGGCGTGCACCGGCAGCCTGGACACCGGAATTCTTTGCTGGCAAAACCGCCATGGATCTCATTGGCTGGAATACGGTAACGGTGCCTGGCATGGTTGCCGGCTGGATCGCACTCTCTCGTCAATTTGGTAAGTTGCCTTTTGCACAACTTTTTAAGCGGGCAATCGATTACGCAGAGAATGGTTTTCCAGTATCGCCAGTAATAGCGCGGCAATGGCGTGAAGCAATCCCCACTCTCAAGATGCAACCAGGCTTTACTGAATCTTTTTTAATCGCTGGCAAGTCCCCGGCTGCCGGACACATCTGGCGCTTCCCCGCTCAAGCAAACACTTTACGAAAAATTGCCGAGTCCGAAGGAGAATCTTTTTATCGCGGAGAATTAGCGCAAAGTATGGTCGACTTTGCCCAAAGTACGGGCGGCTGTTTTACGATGGCTGACTTTGCCGCTAATAAACCAGAGTGGGTAGAACCTTTAGCTTTTGACTACGGCGATTACACGCTTCATGAAATCCCACCCAATGGCTCAGGCATCGCCGCCCAAATAGCGCTCGGTATTTTGCAGGCTGCCAATGCTCAGCAGTATCCAGCTAACTCTGCTCAGCGCATTCACTTGCAGGTGGAAGCAATGCGAATGGCTTTTGCAGATGCCTACGCCCACGTATCCGATGCCAGTTCAATGAGGGTGCCTAGCAGCGCCTTACTGAATCAATCCTACTTGGCTGGCCGTGCTGCTTTAATCGATCATCAGCATGCAGGTACTTACAGTGCAGGTGATCCTCATGCCGGCGGCACCGTTTACCTATGCGCCGCTGATGAATCAGGCATGATGATTTCCTATATCCAGTCCAACTTTAAGGGCTTTGGCTCGGGTGTTGTCGCTCCTGGCGGTATTGCTTTTCATAACCGCGGCATGAGCTTTAGCCTGGTGGATGGTCATCCCAATCAAGTAGCACCCGGCAAGCGCCCTTTTCATACGATCCTTCCGGCATTTTTAACTAAGGGCAAGGAGCAAGATCTCCAACCTACGATGGCATTTGGTGTCATGGGGGGCAATATGCAACCCCAAGGACATATTCAATTTGTCATGCGCTTTATCGATGAACATCTCAATCCCCAAGCTTGTTCAGATGCACCACGCTGGAGAATTGATGATCTAGGTCATCTCACTGTAGAGGCATCAATGCCAACAGCTATTGTTGAAGGACTCAAGGTATTGGGGCATGAGGTCACTGTGATGCCTGCCGATAGCCTAGACTTTGGTAGTGCCCAAGCCATTGCTTTGCTGGGTGAAGAAACCAAAGATGCCTACATTGCCGGTAGCGATCATCGTAGGGATGGATTGGCAGCGGGGTTTTAGAGTGCCTTATTGGTGCCCAAAGATTGTTTGCAAAATAGTCAAACTTGCATAAAGAGTTTTGGGAGGAAGTTTCCCTAGCTTTTTCACTAACCTAGACTTATCAATTGTTCGAATCTGATCAAACAGAACTAGCCCTTTTTCTCCCGCATGCGTAAATGAAATTCGGAAATCAGCTTCCTTAGCCCTAGTGGTCATAGGTGCTACCAAGATAGTTCTTAAATTATTGTTCAGTTCAGGCGGAGAAATAACTAAGCAGGGTCTTGTCTTTTTGATCTCACTACCCTGCGTAGGGTCTAATTTGATTAGCCAAATATCCCCTTGATAAATGATGCTCTTTACCAAATCCAATCCTTGTCTTCATCATTATTAAAGTCACCCAATACCAGCTGGTCATCTCCGACTTCCGTGATTGCTTTTGCCTGTTCTGCCCAACCCTCACGAGAGCTCTTCTTTGGTTTACTTAAAATAAGTGTGCCATCCTCAACAACTAGATCGACTTCCTCATTAAAGCCCACTTGCTCAAGAATAACCTTAGGAATAACCACTCCACGAGAGTTCCCTATTTGTCGGATTTGAAGATGTAGCTGCTTTTTCATGGTATTAACAATGTTATAACGATACAAAAGTTCTGTCAAGCAATCTTTGCTTATCGACTACCTAAACAATACTGTCACCAAATTGTTTCACCATCTCGGGGGTGACAATCCTCCCATCGACACGAATTGGTAACAACAATATTCCATTGCGAGTAACATTTTTTTGAGAAAGAGATGCCAAATCTTGACTCACTAGACCAGATGCAGCGCTCTCCATGCTCTGCTGCTTTTTTAGTGAGCTCTTTTTTGCTTTAACAAGCATGTTTTCATCGATCTTCAATGTCGTCCTCATTGCATTCTAAGAAAAAGTATTGCGCCCAATCAATACGTACTAGCTCGGCAAACAGTTCAGATAAAACCGCTTCACTTCTTGATCACAGCTAACATCTTTAGCTTGGATGGGTCTCTCAAGGGTGATGCCTTCGATAGAAGTGCAACGACTCAAGGCAACATAAACCTGTCCCGATGCAAATGCCCCAGAGGAGAGATCGACCTTGATTCTATCAAGGGTTTTTCCTTGGCTTTTATGAATCGTTACCGCCCACGCCAGCATTAAGGGGATTTGCACAAAGGTACCCACAATATTGGGAGAGATCCTGCCAGACATCATGTCATGGTCATAGCGATAAGATTCCCATTGGTGGCCTTTGACTTCTACGGTATTGGCATATGGGCCGTTTTGTACCACCACTTTGACGGTATTGGGGAGTAACTCTCGAACGATCCCAATCGTGCCGTTGACCCATTTCTTGGGAAAGTTGGGGTCCGTTGCAGTGAACATTACCTTAGCCCCCACTTTCAAATTGAGGCGATTAGGGGACGGTAGATTGCGCTCATCCACACTAAATTTACCAGTGATACTGCCAGCATAGATCTTGGGCTCGGTTGTTAGTGCACGTAACCCGGCACCATTAATTTGATCTGCCCGTGCATTCGTTGTTGTCAGTGTGATGGTTTGCTCATCGATCGCCGCAGCATTGGTAAAGCATTGGTGATTGAGGGTATCTAAGGCCTCTTCAATATTCTCATTAATCCGAATTTGATTTAAGAGTCCCGCGAAATGGACATCTTTCTGACGGAAGATTTTCGAGAGCTCCACCATCGTGACATCTTGACGATGCAATACCATAGCGCAAAAGAAATAAGGCCCCTCATAACCTCGCTCTGCCAGCACCTGCATATCGGCATTCGATACCACTGGGGGCAACTGAAACAAGTCTCCCACAAACATCACTTGTATACCGCCAAAAGGCTGATTTTTATGTGGGCCATTCGCTCGCAGAAATAAATCCATCGCATCGACTACATCGGTTCTTACCATGGAGATCTCATCAATGATGAGTAGGCGAATATCTTTATAAAGCCGCTTATCTTTGAGTGGCTTGATATCTTCCTCAGGAAAGATCAAGCGCGGCGGCAGTCGAAAGAAAGAATGAATCGTGACACCCTTCACTTGCAGTGCTGCCACTCCCGTGGGGGCAACTACGACTACGTTACCGGAGATATGCTCACGCAGATAGCCAATTAAGGTCGTTTTACCAGTACCGGCTTTTCCGCTGACGAAGATGAAGGGGTCATGACGTTCGATGGCATCAATTACGGCCTGGTATTCAGGGGTGATTTCGATTTCAGAAGATTCAATAGCGGAGTTTGTCATCCCCCCATTGTCACACGCCATCCCCATGCAAGTTATCGTATAAATGAGCCCGATCAATACTGACTTTTTTAGAGCGAGGTTAGGATTCTGGTTTTAAATCCTCTGGTTTTTGGGGGTTACAGAGGGAGGTCAACTACATAGAAATTCTACTTTTAAATCCACCAAGGTTGACCTAGGGGGGTTACCCAAGGGTTAATTAATAATATTTAGATTTACAAGGGCTGCGCCACTTCATACGCGCGCGAGCATTTCTGCATAAGCTTTAGAAAGCCCCTCCTCTAGACCGGTTTGAGCCTGCCAGCCTAGATTATTGAGTCTAGAGCTATCCATCCATTTTCGAGGCGACCCATCGGGCTTAATTGGATCAAAGCTGATTTTGCCTTGATACCCCGTTGCTTTTGCGACCGCAGTGGCTAGCTCGGTAATAGTGACATCACTGCCAAAGCCCACATTAATATGGCTTTGCATCGGCTCAGTCTGCTGGTCGTAAATTACCTTCTCTAAGTCCATCACAAAAATAGAGGCTGCAGCCATATCGTCCACATACAAAAACTCTCTTTTGGGGGTGCCTGTCCCCCAAATCACCACTTCTGCTGCCTTACTTTCCTTCGCTTCATGAAAGCGCCTAATCAGCGCCGGAATGACATGGCTATTTTCTGGGTGGTAATTATCTCCAGGGCCATACAGGTTGGTGGGCATCACTGAGCGATAGTCAACGCCATGGCTTTGACCATACTGGCGGTTATAACTCTCACACATCTTGATACCGGCAATCTTGGCAATGGCATAGGGCTCATTGGTGGACTCTAACTTACCTGTTAAAAGCGCATCTTCGCTCATCGGCTGGGGGGCTAATTTTGGATAGATGCAACTAGACCCTAAAAAGAGGAGTCTTTTAACGCCGTTCACAAAAGCTTGATGAATGACATTGTTTTGCACCATCAAGTTCTCGTAAATGAAGTGGGCTGGGTAGGTGTTGTTCGCATGAATACCCCCCACTTTGGCTGCCGCTAAATAGACTTGCTCAGGTTTTTCAGTTTCAAAGAATGTTTTGACTGCTGCTTGATTGGTTAAATCAAGTTCTGCATGCGTTTTAGTAACAATATTGCTAAAACCCTTGGCTTGCAGGTTGCGCACAATGGCCGAGCCCACCATACCGCGATGGCCTGCGACGTAGATTTTTGCCTGAAGATCTGAAGGAGATGGCATGATACTTGCTTACCTTTCCGTACCCATAGCCACGCTATAGCCATGCTTTTGCAAGATAGCATGTTGCTTGGCTTTTTCTAAATCATTAGCCACCATCTCCACGATCATTTGATCGAGGGTAATTTCAGGAACCCAACCGAGTTTTACCTTCGCCTTGGTAGGATCGCCCAAGAGGGTTTCGACTTCAGTAGGACGGTAGTAACGTGGATCAATCTGCACAATCACATCCCCAACTTTCAAGGCTGGCGCAGCATCGCCTTCAATGGCTGCTACGATGGCTTTTTCATTTTCAGCAGATCCTTCAAAACGAAGGGTGATGCCCAGTTGCTTCGCACTACGGGTAATAAATTCGCGTACCGTGAACTGCACACCGGTGGCAATCACAAAGTCCTCAGGCTGGTCTTGTTGCAGCATAAGCCATTGCATCCGCACGTAGTCTTTAGCATGACCCCAATCGCGCAGCGCATCGATATTACCCATGAAAAGGCACTGTTCAATTCCTTGCGCAATATTGGCTAGGCCTCGGGTCACCTTACGCGTTACGAAAGTTTCGCCACGGCGCTTAGACTCATGATTAAAAAGAATGCCGTTACACGCATAGATGCCATAGGCTTCGCGGTAGTTCACGGTAATCCAGTAGGCGTACATCTTGGCAACAGCATACGGGCTTCTTGGGTAGAAAGGCGTCGTTTCTTTTTGCGGAATTTCTTGTACTAGGCCATAGAGCTCAGAAGTCGACGCTTGATAAAAACGGGTCTTCTTTTCTAAACCTAAAATACGGATGGCTTCCAACATACGAAGTGGGCCCATGGCGTCGACATCAGCCGTGTACTCAGGAGACTCAAACGAGACAGCTACATGAGACTGGGCGCCTAAGTTGTAAATCTCATCAGGCTGACACTCTTGAATAATGCGCACGAGATTGCTCGTATCGGTTAAATCACCATAGTGCAAGATCAGATCAGGATGATTGACATGGGGATCTTGGTAGAGGTGATCAATGCGATCAGTATTAAAAGAGGAAGCGCGGCGTTTAATACCGTGCACCTTATAGCCTTTTTCTAATAAAAACTCAGCTAAGTAAGAACCATCTTGGCCGGTAATACCTGTAATCAGGGCAACTTTTTTTGTTGTATTCATAGGATGTCAGTGGATGTATTGGAGTGTATTGGGGTGTGTTGAACTGTGAGTTTAGTTTTGGTGTTGACGTTATTTCTAGAGTCTAGCTACGGCCATAGGTATCTTCAAAACGCACAATATCGTCTTCACCCAAATAACTGCCCGATTGCACTTCAATGATTTCTAGGGGAACTACTCCGGGGTTTGCCAGGCGATGGGTTTGACCTTGGGGAATGTAGGTTGACTGGTTCTCAGTGAGTATCAGCACTTGATCGCCATTGGTAATTTGGGCAGTGCCTCTGACCACAATCCAGTGCTCTGCTCTATGGTGATGCATCTGTAAAGACAGACTAGCTCCCGGTTTTACCTGAATGCGTTTCACTTTAAATCGCTCACCCTCATCCACACTGTCATACCAACCCCAGGGGCGAGCGACTTTACGATGAAGATTCTTTTCTTCGCGCTGCTGGGCTTCTAGTTGATTGACGATGTGTTTGACATCTTGGCTTGTGGCTCGATTAGCTACCAAGACGGCATCGGCCGTTTCAATAATGACCAGATTGTCGACTCCGACTGCAGTGACTAAACGGGTACTGGCATGCACTAGAGAATTGTTAGTATTGGTCAGCAAGGTATCGCCAGAAGTGACATTGCCCTGACCATCTCGCTGGCCTACCTGCCACACTGCATCCCAAGCACCTAAGTCATTCCAGCCGGCATCCAGTTCGATCATCTGAATCGGAAATTTTGAACCGGGGCACTTTTCTATCACCGCATAGTCAATCGACTCACTGGGAATAGATTCAAATAAGGCTTTATCTGGGCGCACAAAAGAAGTGCTCCCCGATGTATCAGTAGTTTTGGCATCCCAGGCCGCTTGGGTAGCTGTTGCAATGTCGGAACGAAACTCGGTAAGGGCCGCTAACCAAACACTGGCCTTGAGTACAAACATACCACTGTTCCACAGGTAGTTGCCATCCTCTAAATAAGCCTGTGCGGTCTTTGCATCAGGTTTTTCTACAAATTTCTCTACTCGATATTCACCTTGCGAGCCTGGAACTCCTGATCGCTTGATATAGCCATAGCCTGTCTCTGGGCTACTTGGAGTAATGCCTAAAATAGCAATGGCGCCAGTACTCGCTACCGCAATAGCCTGTTGCAAGGCACTTGTAAAAGCGGGTGCATTTTGAATGGTTTGATCGGCCGGGGTGATTACTAAGATGGGGTCTGCATCGACTGTTTTAGAACTGGTAGCATCAGAACTGAGAGCATCTTGTGCATACAAAGCAGCCAAGGTCAAAGCGGGGGCGGTATTACGGCCGACTGGCTCGAGCAAGAGACTAGCGGTAATGCTGCTCAGTTCTCGTAATTGATCGAGTGCTAAAAAGCGATGCTCTTCATTGGTCACTACCAAAGTAGAGCCTAAATGAATGGCTTTATCTTGACCATTTTGACTATCTCGATGCAAGGTATTGATACGTTCAACAGCTTGCTGAAAAAGACTAGTCGTGCCAGAAAGGACTAAAAATTG
Organism: Polynucleobacter brandtiae; assembly: GCF_002797575.1. Taxonomy (GTDB): domain Bacteria; phylum Pseudomonadota; class Gammaproteobacteria; order Burkholderiales; family Burkholderiaceae; genus Polynucleobacter; species Polynucleobacter brandtiae. The sequence goes on from NZ_PGTX01000006.1 coordinate 36,703, forward strand.
CTTAGGGAACCCTGCTCTTGAAAGAGGCCATAAACGGGTGCCCGATCCGCCGCAAAGAATGACTGGAATAACAGTGATCATAAGCTCTTCTAAAGTACTGTGAATATCGTTATAAATGTCAATAAATGTGCCCTAATCATACGGGATTTGTAGATCACACTGCCCAGCATTTCTCATCGAGAAAGACTAAATTAGCTCTAGTGCTTTTAGAATACCCTCTGATATCGATCTAAAGTCGAATATTCCATAAAAGGATGACTAGTCAAAAGACATCCCCCAAGATAATGCTATTTGAAGTGCGTTAGTACTAAATTAGCTTCTGCGTGAACATCATGGTGTCCGACTGCAGGAAGTCCAGATCAACCGATGATTTGAGGTCTTAATGGACTTTAGGACTGTCTGCAACACAACGAAATCCAATATAGACCACAGCAATATCACCTGACTTTGACTCGGTATCGGATTCTTGCTGTCTATCTGGACCGTACCACCAAGAAGCGCCTCTAGTCATGTATCCGCCATTGTGCTCTGTTGAAGTCCACTCCCAAACATTGCCACCCATGTCATACAAACCATTGACGCCTGGTTTAGTAGTGCCTGCCAAAACATGTCCGGTGCCGCGATTTAATGCGCCCGTAGGAGCAAGTCCTTTGTAATCACCACAACCACTTAAACAATGGGACACCAGCGGTGAACTGCCGCCTGGATAGGGGTAACGCTGCCCCTTGATAAATCCAGTAGGCGGATGATTTCTTTGCTCTAAAAATGCCGCATTTGTCCATTCAGCATCAGTAGGTAAGCGCTTGTTATAAAAGTGACAAATCGATTCTGCTTCTTTCCTATTGAGATGTACTGCAGGCTCCTGATCCATTGCGGTAATGCCATAAGGCGCACGCCAAGACCAGCCTGCTTTTTTAACAAAGCCACCCTCATAACTTAAGCCACCGCCATTTTTTTCCGCTTGACTAACAAATCCCGTAGCGTTAGCAACCGTTTTAGTATCCGCAACCGTCATCTCCGTTTGATCCCAAATGACATCACCAACTTTAATGGTGGGAATGGTGGAAGCGATAGAGGCGGTAGAAGCAGGCGCACTATTTGTCGCAGCAGCGATGGCTGAAGAGGCCGCTACGGCTGCTGGACGCAGCATAAAGTAGAGCGCGATAACTGAGAGCAACACACCAAAAACAACAGATAAAATATCAACTTTTTTCATGCTGATTGCTTTTTAAGTAAAGGCGCTAAGAGAGCGCTAGAAAACATAAGGGAGCTTATGTAGGTATTTTGTGGATATACGGTGGGGCGAACGACGGGGCTCGAACCCGCGACAACCAGAATCACAATCTGGGACTCTACCAACTGAGCTACGTCCGCCACAGTAGAGTCGATATTATAGCTTTGAGGCCAAAACTCTGTCAAAAAATGCCCATGCAATCTATTTAAGTCGGTCCCAACTCAAAAGCCGCCCAATCCCCGAGGGTCAAACTTGCATCTAGGAAGAAATCTCCAATAGCTGCCCTGCTCTGCACTTTAGCCAAAGCATGATGATCTGAGAGACGCTGGCGCCAATATCGAGAGCCCGCACGACCATGCGCCAAGCCCAAAATATGGCGTGTAAATGCACCAATGTAGAATGGCTTTTCTTTAGCACGGCACTCATCAAACCAGGCCTGAACTTGCCCTACCAAGCCGACCTGAATACGATGCCATTCCGTTTCACTAAATAAATATCCCGCAGCCTCACCATTGCTGGCCAATAAATCATCCCAGCCCAATAGCATTGCAGGGAAATGATAAGCTGCCCTACCCACCATAAAGCCATCGAAGTGGTCCCAATGGCCGGCAATCTGCTCATTTGTTTCCAAACCGCCATTGAGCAGAACCTGAATATGCGGAAACTGCTTTTGTGCGTCGAGTCGTAATTGAGCGGCAACTTCATAACGTAGTGGTGGCTTCGTCCGATTCTCTTTTGGCGATAAGCCCTTAAGTACTGCATTGCGCGCATGAATGGTTACCTGACTCGCTCCTGCATCAGCAACTGCCAAGATGAAGTTCAGTGCAAATTGATAATCGACTTCAGAATTTTCGGCATCCATACTATCTAAGCCAAGACGGTGCTTTACCGAAATAGGAATATCAACTGCGCTTTTCATCGCTCTTACACAGTCCGCCACCAACGCTGGCTCTGCCATCAAACAAGCGCCAAAGGCGCCTCGTTGTACTCGCTCTGATGGGCAGCCACAGTTAAGATCAACTTCGTTGTAACCCCACTGCTGCGCTAGTACTGCTGCTTGAGCCAACTCACTGGGATCGCTACCGCCTAACTGCAAAACCACTGGGTGTTGATCATGAGAATAATCTAAGTGCCGCGGCACATCACCATGAATCAATGCGCCCGTAGTCACCATCTCTGTGTAGAGAGTCGCGTCTTTCGTCAGCGTGCGATGAAATGAGCGGCAGTGACGATCTGTCCACTCCATCATCGGGGCGACGGCTAATCTTTTAGACTTTGTTTTTTCTATATGGTCGATTTTGCTATCTTTATTTTGTAAGCATCAGCAGTAAATAAGTAAAAATTCATTGTTATTTTTTTTCTGCTTCATCTCTTCATTATTTTATTCGTTATTTTATTTGTCTTTTTTTAAATTCTTACAAACTGATGAAAACCACCGCCAGAGCATTACTTAAAGTAAGGCCTAGTAAGTTATTTCCGCAAGTTAGAGACCCTTAAAGACCCAACTGGCTAGTGAGCCCAGACGAACTAATTGCAAACTTACTTCATCTGGTTTTCTATAGATTAGAACAACATCAGGCTTGATATGACAATCTCGATGATCCTTCCAATCACCTGAGAGTGGGTGATCAAAGTATTTCTGGGGTAGCTTCTTATCTGCCATTAGCAACTTGAAGACAGCATTGAGATCTTCAGCCAAGGTTTTCTTGTGAATACCTTTAGCTTCTCTTTTATAGTCGCATTTAAACTGCCCTGTATATTCAATCGTCCGCATTCAAATCAGCCATTAAGTCATTAATAGAAGCGAAGGATTTAAGTTTTCCTTTTCTCGCTTCTTTCATGGCTGCAATGGTTTCTTCGTTTGGGATGAGTGGTTCAAAAGGTAAAGCCTTCTCTTTAGCTACTTTGGTCATCAAAATCCGAAAGGCATCAGACGGAGTAAGGCCCATAGCCGCCAATACAGCAGTGGCCTCCTCTTTAATGCCCCCATTAATTCTGGCCCGTACTACGGCATTTGCAGTCATGATTTTACCCTTTTATATCTTGTGAGCTACATTGTAGCTCAATTCTCACCCGACCAACCCTTTAGAATCGGGTAGGTTCCGAACACATGCTTTACGTCCAAAAAGCTACTGAAAAAACCGCTTTTGTTATTGGCTAGTATTTAGTGAATCAAAAATCCTGAACTAAATGCAACCTTGATGATGACCAATCGACTATCAATGACTTCATGTACCAAGCGAAAGCCAGTTGCCCTTAGCTTAATCTTATAAAAACCCCCAAGTTCACTATAAAGCCTTGCCGATTCCACATGCGGCATCAGCAAGCGTCGCTCTAGCTGTTTTTTAAATTACTCTTTAATTGACCCATTTAGCTTATCCCACTCTTTTGCAGCTAATGCATAGAACTCAAGCTTATAGGTCTTCAACGTTCACCGAATGGTTTTTCCGCCACGCCGTTTTTGAATTACCTTCAAGAGCGCCAGATCGTCTACTGCATCCAATAGCTTTTCATAGGCTTTGACTGATAGCAAGTAAGCTTCAGGCTTATTGTGATTCAGCACCGCTACAGCATTACCTCCCGCAATTCTGCAATACAAATCGAGAAGATTTAATGTCAGCTTGAGATTGTCCAAGGGTTGATCACTTCCAGCCCTATAAATTCAAAATCTCGGGTGTTACGAGTGACCAGTTTTAATCCATGATGGATTGCAGTTGCTGCCAGCAAACTATCAATCGCTGGAGTAGGGCGCCCCACCTGCGCCATTAAACGCCCCCACCGATCGGCGACGTTAAGATCTACAGTCAATACGCGCCCAATGAAAAAAGCTGGTAAATCAACCCCAAGCCAATCGAGCAGCGCAAATTTTCGCTCACTATCTGGCAGCAGATCAATTCCCTTGCGAATTTCACCCAAGGTGAGCGCGCTCACGAATAGCGTCGTAGCTGGCCTTTGAGAAAACCACTTGGCAACCCCTGCGTTGGGCTCTTTGCGGCGCAACTCGGATAGGACGTTAGTGTCAATCAGATAGGTCATAGTTCAATGGCGCGGGTCAGACTATCGTCTCGCTCAATCAATAGTGCTTCATCGCCATACAGAGGCGATGACTGCATAAACTCTACGAGTGATTTATTAGCCCCAGTCAAACGATCGTAATCGGAGCGAGAAAGAAGAACCGCCACTGATCGGCCATGATTTGTTATTTCTTGCGGCCCCTCAAGTTCTGCATCGCGTAATACGGTAGAAAGCTGTGCTTTTGCCTCTTGTATTTGCCAAATATGCATATTTAATCCCTATTATGACTATTCTAGTCAGATTATAGCAGAATGGAATTTTGATATCCGTACCGGAGTCTCAAGTTGAACTGCGGGCAATCGTTAACCAAAGCTAACAATATATATTCCTATTTCGTAGTAGTTCCTTTTATGTAAGCCTTTGACTTTATTTAAACACTGCCAGCAATAAACCATCATTAGCATCCCGCACATGATGTATCACCATCACCTAATTTCATATAGGAACACTACCGCTTTAAAATAGGCACTCCTTCGCTCAATGCCTCAGCAGAATTTCCATGTTTGAACTTTCCACCCTTCACCTATCTACCTTTGATATTAGCCTCCTGATGGCATGCGCCTTAATAGCGGGTTTAGTCGATTCCATTATGGGTGGTGGCGGCATGATTCAAGTTCCCGCCCTATTTGCATTACTGCCAGGCTTTCCACCGCCAACATTACTTTCGGTAAATAAGTTTGCCTCCGTGATTGGAACTATGGGATCTGCGATTCAGTATACGCGAGCGAATAAAAGCCCTTGGGGACTCGTGATCATTTCGTGCATCATCGCGTTTATAGCCTCGGTAAGTGGAGCCTATTTAGTGACGCAAATACCCACACAGTGGCTTCGTGGCACCCTCCCTTTTTTACTCATTGCCTTGTTATTTTTTAGCATTAAATCGAATGCCGGTTTAGTTCATGCCCCTAAGTACTCGCCTCATAGACAAAAAGCGATTGCCTCGACTGGCGCCGGAGTCATTGGTTTTTATGATGGATTCTTGGGGCCTGGTGCGGGTGCTTTCTATAAGCTACTGTATACAAGAGTATTGGGCTTTGATTTTTTACGCTCAGCAGCACCTGCTAAATTTCTGAACATTGCCTCGAATCTAGGGGCGCTCTGTGTTTTTATTTACTTAGGTTACTTTGATTTAAGATTGGCCCTTCTTATGGCAATAGCGAATTTAATTGGCGGGCAAATCGGTAGCAAAATTGCCATCAAACACGGCAATGCATTTATTCGTAAAGCTTTCTTTATTTTGGTAACTGTTTTAATTATCAAAACATTCTATGATGCTTTCCTTAAATAATGGAACATTGTTAAGCCCCCAAAAAGAGTTATTTTTTACCTAATTTTCCAAAGGCATTCGCCATTGCATTATTGATGGGAGGAGTACTTCTTTTATCTTCCTGAGGCCTTCTAGATTCAATACCTCTTGATACGCTCGATCTATTTGGCGCTCCTTGCTTGACCCGCTCCTCGGCAGAGGTCTTTGGCGCCTCATCAGAAAGTCGCATCGTTAGCGCAATCCGCTTACGCTTTTCATCTATCTCTAGTACTTTAACTTTCACAACCTGCCCTGCCTTCACAACGGTATGGGGATCTTTAACGAAGGTGTTTGCTAACGCTGAAATATGGACTAAGCCATCCTGATGAACACCGATATCAATAAAGGCGCCAAACGCAGCAACGTTAGTGACAACACCCTCTAAGATCATATCTACTTTGAGGTCACTGATTTTTTCAACACCGTCTTTAAATGTAGCAGTCGTGAACTCAGGCCTTGGATCTCGTCCTGGCTTTTCTAGTTCCTTAATAATGTCGGTAACCGTAGGAACCCCAAATTTTTCATCGGCATATTTTGCTGGATTAAGGCTGTTGAGTATTCCAGCGTCACCAATTAATTCCTTGACTCCTTTTTTAATATCTTTCAGGATCTTCTCCACCAAAGGGTAGGACTCTGGATGAACGGCTGAAGCATCTAAAGGATCGGCGCCATTCATAATCCGTAGAAAACCAGCTGCCTGCTCGAAAGTCTTGTCACCTAAGCGCGGTACGCTACGTAAATCTGCTCTAGATCCAAATGCGCCATGCAAATCACGATAAGCTACGATCCCCTCAGCAACACTGCTGCTCAGGCCAGAAACCCTGGCTAACAATGGGGCAGAAGCAGTATTGACGTCGACGCCCACTGCATTCACGCAATCTTCTACGACTGCCACCAAAGACTTTGCGAGCTGCGTTTGCATGACGTCATGCTGGTATTGACCTACCCCGATAGACTTAGGATCGATTTTCACTAACTCTGCGAGTGGATCTTGCAAGCGACGGGCAATCGATACTGCGCCGCGAAGTGATACGTCCATGCCTGGCAGTTCTTTTGACGCATACTCTGATGCAGAATATACAGATGCTCCTGCCTCTGAGACCACAATCTTGATCAAATTTAATTCCGGTCTTGCTTTCATTAAATCTTGGGCTAATTTATCGGTCTCTCGAGAGGCCGTCCCATTTCCAATAGAAATCAATGTCGCCTGGTGCTTTTGTGCCAATTTCGCCAGGGTATGAAGCGAGCCATCCCAGTCATTTTTCGGTTGATGTGGATAAATGACCTCGGTATCAACTACTTTACCGGTTGCATCTACTACGGCAACCTTCACCCCGGTACGCATACCAGGATCTAATCCAATGGTCACTTTAGGACCAGCAGGAGCCGCTAAGAGTAGCGCTTTAAGATTACGGGCAAAGACATTAATCGCTTCAGCATCAGAACGCTCACGCAAAGCACTCATTAGCTCAGACTCGAGGTGCATAGCGCATTTAATTCGCCAAGTCCACCGAACTGTTTCAGATAACCACTGATCTGCCGGGCGGCCTTCATTTTTAATCTTAAATTGATTGGCGATACGTGACTCACAGGGATTATGTGGTGCATCCCATTTAGGCTTTTCCGCTTCCGTATCCAATCGTAAATTCACCATCAGCATTTGCTCGCGGCGACCTCTAAACAGGGCTAAGGCGCGATGGGATAGAATCGCTTTAATCGGCTCGGAGTAATCAAAGTAGTCAAAAAACTTCTCACCTTCTTGTTCTTTACCTGCTATTACTTTGGACTCCACAACACCATGATCTTGTAAATAGATTCTCAGTGACTGGACTAAACCAGCATCTTCTGCAAAACGCTCCATCAGAATCTGACGAGCACCCTCTAGGGCGGCCTTTGCATCGGCTACCCCCGGATTTTCTCCTTGATCGGATGTGAAAGCCTCCCGTAAATACCGAACTGCTTCTACCTCTGGGGCTAGTAACGGGTTCGCCAGTAAATCATTCGCTAAGGGCTCTAAACCTGCCTCCAAGGCAATCTGTGCCTTTGTCCTACGCTTGATCTTATAAGGAAGATACAAGTCCTCTAGGCGGGTCTTATCTTCAGCCAACATGATGGCCTTTAATAACTCTGGCGTCATCTTGCCCTGCTCGTCAATGGAGGACACAATCGCCTTGCGACGATCTTCCAGCTCTCGTAAATAACTGAGGCGCTCCTCTAGTAAACGTAATTGCGTATCATCTAAGCCGCCAGTCGCCTCTTTGCGATAACGCGCAATAAACGGTACGGTAGCACCCTCATCCATTAAGGCAATTGCTGCAGCCACTTGGGCAGGTTTAGCGGATAACTCTTGGGCAAGGCGTTGCTCAATGGATGGCAGCATATTTTTAAATTAGATAGGTTTAGTAAATTGAGAACAAAAGGTGTTTAGCTTCATACCTAGATAAAAGCCACCCGTAGGTGGCCTCTATCAACACATCAAACGCAAATAATAATTAGCGGGATGCTTTCTTACGATCATGCTCTTTCAGGTAACGCTTACGTACGCGGACACTCTTCGGAGTGACCTCAACTAATTCATCATCACTAATAAATTCGACAGCGTACTCAAGCGTTAAATCAATTGGCGTTACCAAACGCACTGCTTCATCAGTACCGGATGAACGTACGTTAGTTAATTGCTTACCTTTAATTGGGTTAACCACTAAGTCGTTATCGCGACTATGTATACCAATCACCATACCTTCATATACAGGGTCACCATGCTTAACAAACATACGGCCACGATCTTGTAACTTCCAAATCGCATAAGCAACAGCCTCGCCATCATCTTGACTGATTAATACACCGTTATGACGCTCGCCAAAAATACCGTCTTTAGCAGGCGCATAGCAATCAAAAGTATGACTGAGTAAGCCATTACCACGAGTCATTGTTAAAAAGTCGCCCTGGAAGCCGATCAAACCCCGTGCTGGAATGCGATACTCAAGACGGGTGCGGCCTTTGCCATCACTGACCATATCGAGTAACTCACCCTTACGCTTGCCCAACTCTTCCATCACGCTACCTTGAGTAGCATCTTCTAAATCAACTGTAAGGTTCTCGTATGGCTCCATCTTGACGCCATTTTCTTCATGGAACACGACGCGCGGACGGGATACAGCCATCTCGTAACCCTCACGACGCATCGTCTCAACTAAGATCGTTAAATGCAACTCGCCACGTCCCGACACTTCAAACACGGTGTCATCATCTGTTTGACGAACACGTAAAGCCATATTGGCCTTCAGTTCACGATCTAAGCGCTCACGAATTTGACGGCTCGTTACAAACTTACCTTCACGACCTGCCAATGGGCTGGTGTTCACCATGAAATTCATAGTCAAGGTAGGCTCATCAATCTTGAGCATTGGCAATGCATCTGGTTTGTCTGGTGCACAAACGGTTGTACCAATAGCCAAATCTTCAATGCCGTTGATCAGAGCGATATCACCGGCAAAAGCCTCTTCAACAATCTCGCGCTCTAAACCTTTGAAGGTCAGTACTTGATTGATACGGCCTTTAAAAGGAACGCCATCAGGGCCATTCATGCAAACTACTTCCATGCCGGCTTTAACCTTGCCGCGGTTAATACGTCCAACACCAATTTTTCCAACATAACTGTTGTAATCAATCGAAGAGATCTGGAACTGCAAAGGACCATCTACATCGTCATCACGTACTGGAACATACTTCAGTACAGCGTCAAATAATGGACGCATATCACCAGAGCGCACATCATCGGTCATGCCTGCATAACCATTTAGACCCGATGCAAAAACAACTGGGAAGTCTAGCTGCTCTTCTGTAGCACCTAACTTATCAAACAACTCAAAGGTTGCATTGATCACGTAATCAATTCTTGCGCCTGGGCGGTCTACTTTGTTGATCACAACAATAGGCTTCAAACCAAGTGCAAGGGCTTTCTTGGTAACGAAACGGGTTTGTGGCATTGGGCCTTCAACCGCGTCTACCAACAATAAAACACCGTCAACCATAGAGAGCACACGCTCTACTTCACCACCGAAGTCGGCGTGGCCTGGTGTGTCAACGATATTAATATGAGTGCCGTCATATTCAACAGCGCAGTTCTTGGACAAAATAGTAATCCCACGCTCTTTTTCTAGATCGTTTGAATCCATGACACGTTCAGTCATTTTTTCATTGGAGCGGAATGTACCAGATTGGCGTAGGAGCTGGTCAACCAAGGTCGTTTTACCGTGGTCAACGTGGGCAATGATAGCGATGTTACGAAGTGCGCGTTTAGTCATGTGAAGCTTCTAAAAGTTAAAAGTAAGGTTAATAAAAGTACAAGTAAATAAATCTGAATCTATATTAAGAGGTCTGTGAGATAAGCCGCTTCGGATGTAAAACCCCTGAACGCCAATCGGCTGTACCAATAAAGTTGTGAGGGGCAGCAGTAGCACGATAAATCCGTACCAAAGCTTCAATTGATGGAATGCTCAAGGGGACCCGTTGGCCCAATCCAAGGCGTTTCGCTTGTTGCTCATCTATTGTCAGATGTGGCAGAGTCTGAAGCAAGGCATCAACTGGCAATATATAGCTTGAACTCTCTTGTAGCCCCTGCTGAATATTCTCAATTGTAAAAGACTGCTCTAAATTTAAGTGGCCTACTTCAGTGCGGCGTAAACCCACTAAGTGAGCCCCGCAACCCAAAGTCTTACCAAGATCTTCGGCCAACACCCGAATATAGGTTCCCTTGCTGCAACTCACTTCTAAAGTCGCTTCTGGCCATTGAATCTTAGTCCAGCGAATCGCATGAATCGTGATCTCCCGAGCAGCACGCTCTAACTCAACTCCTGCGCGGGCATATTCATATAAAGGTTTACCATCGCGCTTTAGAGCGGAGTACATAGGAGGAACCTGGCTTATAGGGCCGGTGAATCCTGGTAGCAGCGCATCTAAAGCAAGTCTCAATGCTGCCTCATCAGCAAATATCGGCAGCGGGAACTCTTGGGTAACGAGACCTTCTGCATCGCCAGTATCTGTACATTGGCCAAATTGAACTTGCGCAATATAGGTTTTATCGGCATCCAATAAATCTTGAGAATATTTAGTGGCCTCCCCTAAACAAATCGGGAGTAAGCCAGTAGCCATCGGATCTAGGGTGCCTGTATGACCTGCTTTGTCTGCATTAAGAGCGCGCTTCACAGCAGTCACTGCTCCTTGAGAACTCATACCAGACGGCTTATCAAGCAAAACCACACCATCAATCCGCACCGACTTCACTGTGGTGCGCTCTCGTCTTTGCGGTCACTATCCACAGCTTCATCAATCAAGCGAGACATTTCAATACCATGCTCAATTGAACTGTCAAAGTGAAAATGCAAAGTTGGCACAGTATGAATGTGCAGGCGCTTAAATAATAAGGAGTGTAAATAACCCGCCTTATCTTGCAGCGCCTTTAAGGCAACTGCTGGTTCGGCACCCAATACCGTAAAAAATACTTTTGCATGTGCTAAATCCGGCGTGAGCTCAATACTTTGGATAGTAATTAAACCTAAGCTTGGACTACGCAATTCACGAGGGATCAGCTCGGCCAGGTCTCGCTGAATTTGATCGGCGAGACGCTGGTTACGATGTGGACTAGTTTTATGCATTAATTTAATGATTCCTAAAGTGTTCTTGCCACTTCAGTCACTTCAAATGCCTCAAGTTGATCACCCTCTTTAATGTCGTTGTAGCCTTTTAATGACAGACCACACTCAACACCAGCGCGAACTTCTTTTGCATCATCTTTAAAGCGCTTGAGAGAATCTAACTCGCCCGACCAAACTACTACGTTGTCACGCAAGAGGCGTACATTGGAATTCCGCTTTACAACACCGTCAAGTACCAAGCAACCAGCAATCGCACCCACCTTAGATACCAAGAAGACTTGACGAATCTCAACCATACCGGTGATTTCTTCTTTCTTATCTGGAGTCAACATACCACTTAAGGCAGCCTTCACTTCGTCAACTGCGTCATAAATAATGTTGTGATGGCGAATGTCTATGCCATTATTTTCCGCTAGCTTACGTGCTGCACCATCTGCACGTGCATTAAAGCCAATAATGACAGCTTTTGAAGCAACCGCTAAGTTCACATCAGTTTCAGTAATACCACCGACTCCGGCATGGACGATTTGCACCTTCACTTCAGATGTAGATAATTTTTGTAATGACTGAGATAGTGCTTCTTGTGAACCCTGAACATCTGCCTTAATGATTAATGGCAATAGTTTGGCTTCAATAGCACCCTCTTCCATGTTTTCCATCATAGTTTCGAGTTTGAATGCTTGCTGCTTCGCTAGCTTCACATCACGGAACTTCCCTTGACGGAACAGTGCTACCTCACGGGCTTTACGCTCATTTGGAACTACTTGAACGGATTCGCCCGCTGCAGGAACTTCAGATAAACCTTGAATCTCTACCGGAATAGATGGGCCGGCTTCGTTACACGCTTTACCGTTCTCATCCATCATTGCGCGCACGCGACCGTAAGTCGATCCAGCTAACAACATATCACCACGTTTGAGTGTTCCAGACTGAACCAGAATAGTGGCAACCGGACCGCGACCTTTATCTAAGCGCGCCTCAATAACAAGACCTTGTGCTGGTGCATCCTTAGCTGCTTTGAGCTCAAGAATTTCTGCCTGTAAAAGTACGTTCTCAAGCAAAGCATCAATGCCTTCACCAGTTTTAGCGGAGACCGGGATAAATGGCACGTCGCCACCGTATTCCTCTGGAACAACTTGCTCAGCAACCAACTCTGTTTTGACGCGCTCTGAGTTTGCCTCTGGTTTGTCAATTTTGTTGATTGCCACAACGATAGGAACGCCAGCAGCTTGGGCATGGTGAATCGCTTCTTTGGTTTGCGGCATAACGCCATCATCTGCAGCCACTACCAAGATGACAATATCGGTCGCTTTGGCACCACGAGCACGCATGGCCGTAAACGCTTCATGGCCCGGTGTATCCAAGAAGGTAATCATGCCACGATCAGTCTGGACATGGTATGCGCCGATATGTTGGGTGATACCACCCGCTTCACCAGTAGCTACCTTTGCCGCACGAATCTTATCAAGCAAGGAAGTTTTACCGTGGTCAACGTGGCCCATCACCGTTACTACTGGTGGACGTGGCAACAATTCTGCATCCTGACCGTCGGTACCAAGATCTAAATCTGGATCATCTAACTTAGCAGCATGAGCTACGTGACCCATCTCTTCTACGATGATCATCGCAGTATCTTGATCCAAAATTTGGTTGATGGTAACCATCTGCCCCATACCCATTAGGAGCTTAATCACTTCAGCACTCTTAACAGCCATTGCGTGCGCTAAGTCAGCAACCGTAATAGTCTCAGGAACTTGAACATCGTGAACTACTTTTTCTGTAGGCACTTGGAAGTTGGTATCGACGTTCGCTTCAGCAATTTGACGTTGCTTTCTTCTACCACCGCCGGAGCGCCATCCATTTGCACCACCAGAACTATCGCCACGGGTCTTCAGGCCGACCGACTTCTTCGCGCCCTCTTCTTGCCAAGTGGACGATGTTTCAGCAGACTTAATCGTTTTTCCACCAACCTTAGGTGCGACTTTCTTTTTGTCGTCCGCACCCTCTACTTTTGCAGGCTTGTGTAATGTGCCCTTCTTTGCCTCTTCGGCAGCAATTTCACTTGGTGCCTTAAGGACGCGTGCGGGGGCGCTCATCATGTCACGAATAGCTAGTGCTTCTGCTTCTGCAGCAGCGCGACGTTTTGAAATATCCGCAAGTTGCGCCTTATTAGCATCAGCTAGCTCTTTGGCAGATTTTTCTAGGGCAGCCTTCTTTTCAGAAGCAGCAGTTGCAGCAGCGGTTGCAGCAGCAGTGGCAGCAACATCCGCTTCAATGGATTTGTCTATTTTTTCAACAACAGTACCGGCAACGACAATTGCCGCAGCAGCAGTAGCAGCAGCATCAGCCTCTTTTTGACGGGCATCTACTGCCGCTTTCATTTCAGCCTCTTGACGCGCAAGCAACTCCGCATGACGAGTTGCCTCAGCAGCCCGCTTTTCCAACTCTTGAGTGGAAAGAATGGATTGTGCTAACTCTACAGGAGCCGCAGCCTGAACTGGAGCCTTCTCGGGCACTGGAATTTGGGCAACTGGGTCGCCACTTTTTTCGAGTACGCGCTTCTTGCGAACCTCAACCTGAACAGTGCGTGTTCGACCAGCGGAATCTGCCTGACGAATCTCCGAGTTCTCACGTTTGATCAAGGTGATCTTTTTGCGATTACCTGTATTGGCACTGCCATGCTCTTTTTGCAAATGCTCAAGCAAGGCAGTCTTGTCTTTTTCGGTAATGCTATCGTCTTCAGAGCCCTTTTCAACGCCAGCAGCTTTTAACTGCTCCAAAAGATCTGGTGCGGTACGCTTTAGTTCTTTAGCGAGTACTTTTACTGTTGTTGCCATGTACTACTTCCTCTCATGAAGTAAACCAATGTTCGCGCGCTTTCATGATGAGCGTTTTCGCAGTTTCTTCGTCAATTTGTGTCGCCTCAACTAGCTCATCAACAGCCAGTTCAGCCAAGTCGTCACGGGTATGAACCTGATTGTCAGCAAGCTTAGCAACCAACTCCGTAGTCATTCCCTCTAGGGAGCGTAAATCTTGTGAAACCTCACCAACACGCTCTTCCTGCGCTAACTGCATCGTTAAGAGAGAGTCGCGAGCACGAGTACGTAGCTCATTCACAGTATCTTCATCAAAGGAGTCGATTTCTAACATCTCAGAAAGTGGTACATAAGCAACCTCTTCCAATGTGTTGAACCCTTCTGCAATCAAAATATCAGCAACTTCTTGATCCACGTCCAATTTATCTATAAATAACTGGCGCGCAGAAGAGGCTTCTTTTTCTGTTTTCTCAGCAGACTCTTCTGGGGTCATGATGTTAATCTGCCATCCAGTCAGCTCACTTGCTAAACGAACATTTTGACCACTACGGCCAATCGCAATTGCCAAGTTCTCTTCGTCTACCACTACATCCATGGCATGACGCTCTTCATCCACCACAATCGAGGACACTTGAGCTGGAGCTAAGGCACCAATCACAAACTGTGCTGGATCTTCAGACCACAACACAATATCGACCGCTTCGCCAGCAACTTCATTACGAACAGCTGTAACACGGGTACCACGAACACCTACACAAGTGCCGATAGGATCGATGCGCTTGTCATAAGTGATTACAGCAATTTTTGCGCGAATACCAGGATCACGGGCAGCACCTTTGATCTCTAATAAGCCCTGCTCCATCTCTGGAACTTCATTTTCAAATAATTTAATTAAAAATTCTGGGCAAGTACGGGAGAGCTCAATCTGCGGGCCACGAACTTCGCGATCCACTTTCATGATGTATGCGCGCACACGGTCGCCAGAACGAAGATTCTCTTTAGGAATCATTTGATCACGGCGTAATAATGCTTCTACGCGACCTGATTCAATAATCAAGCCATTCTTATCTGCACGCTTGACCGTGCCGGTCATGACTTTTTCGCCACGCTCAAGGTAGTCATTCAGAATTTGTTCGCGTTCAGCATCACGAATACGCTGCAAGATCACCTGCTTAGCTGCTTGGGCACCAATGCGGCCAAAGGCTAAAGATTCGATTTGCTCTTCGATGTACTCGCCAACTTCCATGTCGGCAAATTGCTCTTGAGCTTCAAAATGAAGAATTTCCTTATCCGGCTCTTGAAGACCAGCCTCGTCCGGCACAACTAACCAACGACGAAAAGATTCGTATTCGCCGGATTCACGGTCAATCACCACACGAATATCCACATCCTCTGTGGTGTAGCGCTTTTTAGTGGCCGATGCCAACGCCATTTCGAGCGCCTCGAACACAATTTCACGATCAACGTTCTTTTCACGCGCTAAGGCGTCTGCCAACATGAGAACTTCTCGACTCATGACTTTCTTCCTTTGAAATCAATAACAGGGACCAGCCGAGTCTTATCGACCTCGGCTAAAGAAAACTCCAATTGAGACTCAGCGCCATCAGCGCCTTCAAACAACAAACCAAATTTGGCATCCGGTGAATCCAATTCACCGCTTAGCAAACCTTGCAACACACCACGAAAATTCTTGCGGCCACCAGCGGCAACCCGCAACTTTAAATCTACCTCTGCACCAGAAAAACGCTCAAAGTCCGCTGCAGATTTGACTGGACGATCCAAACCTGGCGAAGAAATCTCCAAACGCTCAAAAGGAATATTTTCAACTGGCAAGGTATAGCTCAGTTGATGACTCACTTTTTCACAATCCAGTACATTAATCATGCGGTCGTAATCTAGGTTTTCGATCGTTACACGCAGCAGTCCGCCGGCTTCACGCTCAATTTCCACTAGCGCGTAACCCAGGTTTTCTACCTCTGCAGAAATAATCCGCTGATCTTTCAAAAGTACCCTTCAATACAAAACGGCAAAAAAAAATGGGCTTTGAAGCCCATATTCTCGAAATTCAGAACAGGCCGACTTACGTTGATCGCAACATCAGTCGGTAAACACTTAAAACAGCAATAATTCGCTGCAAGACCAAAATTATAGCTGATTTAGAGGAAAACCCATCAAAATCAGAAGCTTTCGCTTGGGTTTCTAGGCTTTCGCGGCCCTTTATTAAAGGGTTTACGCCCCTTTGGTGCTCCGCGTTTAGGGCCATTTCCAGGATTTTGAGGGCTAGCAGTCACAAAAGCCGACTGACCATGATGCACTTTACCGCCTCCGCCCTTGCCACGATTCTGACCTTGACCGCCCTCTGCACCTCGTCCACCCTGGCTACTCTGACCTCCACGACCAGGAGAACCGGGGCGTCCGCCCTGAGTGCGCCCCCTAAACGGGCCACGACCTTCAGTTGGCAAACCACCACCAGGTTTACCGCCTCGGCCTTGATGCGTCATCTCATGATGTCCACTGGCCATTGTCAAAGCATCACGAGAACCCCAGTAAGAAACCGAGGTTTGCATTGGATCTGGCTGGAAATCCCCCACAGGAGCAGATTGACGATCACGGCCTTGAGCATGTGGATTACGCCCTTTATCTGTTGGCTGAGGCATTCTCAAGCCCGCTGATTTCATTAAGTTGTAGATGCCACCAGCCTCTAACTCTTCCCACTTTCCCCGCCTTAAGCGCGGAGGTAATAAAAATATTCCATAGCGAGTACGCAGCAGACGAGACACTGTATGCCCAACCGCTTCAAACATACGACGTACCTCACGGTTACGTCCTTCATTCAAAGCAACGTGATACCAGCGATTTGCACCATCGCCACCACCCATGGATAAGCGCAAGAACTTCGCTTGGCCATCATCCAGAGTAATACCTGTCTTTAATAGGGATGTATTTTCTTGACTTAACTCACCAAGAATTCGGACGGCATATTCGCGCTCAACTCCATAACGAGGATGCATTAAGCGGTTAGCCAATTCACCAGAAGTGGTGAATAACAATAAGCCTTCTGTATTAAAGTCCAAACGGCCGACAGCAATCCAACGGCCTTGCCTTGGTTTGGGCAAACGATCAAATACCGTTGGGCGGCCCTCAGGATCGGACTGACTCACGATTTCACCTGCAGGCTTGTGATACAAAATAACGCGAGGTGGTTTAGTTTGAATCTTGCGATGAACTGGTTTGCCATTAATGCGAACTTGATCAGTAGGTCCGATACGTTGACCGATGTGTGCAGGCAATCCATTCACAGAGACACGTCCTTGAATAATCAAGTCCTCCATGTCGCGACGCGAGCCCATACCAACATCCGCTAGGACCTTATGTAACTTCACAGTATCTTCGTCATCAGCCTCATCATCTAGACCATCCAGGTCAGACCAAACTTCATTGCGTAGACTGAGTGGTAAGTCATCAATGTTTGCAAACTGCAAACTACTCATTTCGTCATCACTCGGAACATCGGCATCATCGTCATGACGTACACGTTGAGCATTGCGCTCAGCACCCGTTTGATGAGAAATTTCATTCTCGTTTACACCATCTTGATTCTGAACTTGCTCAGCTTCTGGTGCATCTAGAGCTGCATCAAACTCACCAGAAACTACCGAAGCAAACAAAGCTTCGCTCTCAGCTGGGTTAGGTGCCAGCTTAGCGGCGGAATGAACTCCACCCTCACGCGTACCTTGAGCATCACCGCCCTCTCTACGAGGCCGATCTTTATTTGGTGGACGTTTTTTATTCGCCGCATGTCTGGCGGAGCCAGAGCTGTTACTGTTGCCGTCTCTGTTGCTGGAACCTTGACGACGTGGTCGACGTGGGCGATCCTCGCGACCCTCAGTCTTCACGCCATCAGCGGCTGGGGTATCAGCAGAGGATTTTTGGTTTGCGGCATTTTCCGATGCTGGCTTGATCGGAGTGGAATCGTTATCGTTATGGCTAGTCATTAATAATTATTTAGTGTGATCTGATTGGTCTTCAGATTCAGGGGTTGGTTCATTGTTTGATTCATTGTTTGATTCATTGTTTGATTCATTGTTTGATTCATTGTTTGATTCATTGTTTTGCTCACTGCTTGATTCATCGAGCACCTCTTCGACCATCTCTACAACCGTGACCTCATCTGCAGTAATGATGACGCTCTCTACAGTGGCTGTGGGATCAAACTGAATGACGGCTTGACCTAAATGCTCTGCTGCTGCCATTGGTGCTGCATCTTCTAGCATTGGCAGGCTTTGTAAGTTGGTCAGACTCAAATCGTCTAAGAATTGTTTAGTGGTTGCATATAAACCTGGACGACCCACTGTTTCTTTGTGGCCAATAACCTCGACCCAGCCCCGATCCTCCAGTTGCTTCATCACATTACTACTGACTGCAACGCCGCGGATCTCTTCAATCTCACCACGGGTGACTGGCTGACGATAGGCAATGATCGCTAAGGTCTCCATCACTGCACGCGAATACTTTGGTGGTTTTTCAGGGGTTAATCGGTCGAGATATTCGCGCATGGACAAGCGACTCTGAAAACGCCAACCAGTAGCAATGT
This sequence comes from Polynucleobacter brandtiae, assembly GCF_002797575.1. Classification (GTDB taxonomy): domain Bacteria; phylum Pseudomonadota; class Gammaproteobacteria; order Burkholderiales; family Burkholderiaceae; genus Polynucleobacter; species Polynucleobacter brandtiae. The sequence goes on from NZ_PGTX01000006.1 coordinate 55,385, forward strand.
GTACTAGCTCCATCCCTTTATCGCTCCAAGCGTTTTGGAGCTCCAGCAGTGCATCTTCAATCTCATTGGCGGCAGTCTCCTCAACAAATAAGCGAGAAAGATCCACCACGGTCAGTGGCTCTTGCGCGCACAAGAGAGCGGTTTCAACTACGCGTTTGCTGTGATTATCCATAAAATTAGGGCTATCAGGTAGTGACCTGATTAGCGTTAAATAAAGTATTTTAAAAGTGGGTTGGTGGTGTTCTCTGGTGACAGCTTCTAGCTACTACCGGGCAACTCATCTCCCAAATGGGTATTGGAGAGCCGCCTACGCTGAAGCGAACTTTTTTTCATTCACCGTGCTTCATTATAGGGGAGGCTCAATACAATAGCTACATGCAAAAAAATGATGCCCCACAACCGCCTATATCCTCTGAAATCCCAAAAAGACGTCGCTTTCTGGGCTTAAGTCTGGGTTTGGGTGCTTTGGCTAGTGGTTCCACCCTGAGTGGGTGCAGCCTTTTATCAAGCCGCAAGCCGATCGTAGGCCTAGTATTGGGAGCGGGTGCAGCCCGTGGTTTTGCCCATATCGGCGTAATTAAAGCGCTAGAGGCTCAAGGTATTCGGCCGGATATCGTTGTTGGAAGCAGTGCTGGCAGCGTTATCGCTGCATTACTGGCTTCTGGTGCCACAGGTAATACCCTCAATCGGCTAGCCCTCAATCTAGATGAAGCGACCATCGCCGACTGGGATCTGCCTTTTATGGGCAAGTTTGGCGGCTTAATAAAGGGCGACGCACTACAAGCGATGGTGAATCGAGATGTTCAAAATAAGACTATCGAACAAATGCACATACCTTTGGGAATAGTGGCCACCGAACTGCAGTCAGGCAAGGGAATTCTGTTTCGCTCGGGTAATACTGGCTTGGCTGTCAGAGCATCGTGTAGCGTACCCGGGGTATTTCAGCCAGCAGTCATTGGCGGAAAAGAATATGTTGATGGTGGCTTAGTTGCTCCAGTGCCCGTAAGTTACGCCAGAGAAATGGGCGCCACATTCGTCATTGCAGTCAATATTTCTTCGGAGCCGGTACATCAAGACGCTAGTGGTACTTTCGGCATCCTGCAGCAAACCATTTCGATTATGCAAAGAAGCATTAATCAATACGAATTAAAAAGTGCGGATATTGTGATCACGCCGCGCCTCAAGCAGATGAGTGGCAGTGATTTTAAGTCTAGAAATGCAGCAATCTTAGCTGGTGAGGTAGCCGCGCAAGAACAAATGGCCGCCTTAAAAGAAAGACTTAAGAGCTAGCTTGTTTAAAGACTGTGAGACTTGCGCTTGAGCTTATTCACTTCATTAAATAGCTCTTGCCGCTCTGAATCACCTAAATTGTCACTACCATCCAAGCGACGGGCACCATCAAAGCGCTTATCCCAGTAAAGACTACCGAGATCATCCAACCGCACACTGGTGCCTTTAGAAGGTGAATGGATGAATTTATTGTCGCCAACGTAAATACCTACATGTGAAAAAGTTAAGCGCATAGTGTTAAAGAACACCAAGTCGCCAGGCTGTAATTCATCACGGGTAATCGGCTTACCTACACGACTCATTTGAGTTGACTTACGTGGTAATAAAAATCCCAGTTTGTCTTTAAAGACATAAGACACAAAACTACTGCCATCTAGACCGGATTGGGGTAACTCAGCATCCCAGCGGTAGCGCACACCAATAACAACCATGGCACGATTTATCAGCTCCTCAGACTTGCCAGTTACCGAATCCGCTAGGCGATCAGACACCCGGGTGAAGTAAGACTTACCAGCCTGAAACATACTTTCTTTTGGAATCTCAACTAGCTCTTTGGGGGCCTCTGTGACGGGGTCTACCGCCAACACCGGGCTAGCACAAAAGACTAGCGCAGCCGCCAAGGCCAGTGGCACTTGCTTAGCCATTCGATTGAAAGTTACTTTGAAAAAATACATCAGATCAGTTTAACAAAGAAGCCTGGTTTTACCAAGCGCCTGATTTATACTTAAGTCATTGATTACATTAAACTAAATGAAATATAGCGCAATCTATGCACCAAATTAGAGCCAAAAAGTGAAGCTAAATGACCTACTAAACCAGCTCTGCTGCTGCGAATAACTCTTTTGTATAAATCTGGCGAGGATCCGAAATTAAGGTCTCGGTATCCCCAAACTCCACTACCCGGCCCTCTTTAAGCACCATCACTTCATGGGACATCGCCCGGATTACGGCCAAATCATGGCTAATGAGTAGATAGGCCAAGTTGTACTTTTTTTGCAGTTCAGCCAATAGCGCAAGCACCTGCTTTTGAATGGAAACATCTAAAGCAGAGGTGGGTTCGTCCAACACCAAAATCTGGGGTTTGAGAATCAGTGCGCGCGCAATCGCAATTCGCTGTCTTTGGCCACCAGAAAACTCATGAGGATAGCGCTGCAAAGCGGTTCGATCAATTCCCACCTCTCGCAACATATCCAGCACACGAGATTCACGTTCAGTCGGAGATAAACCCGGAAAGTGAATATCTAGCCCCTCCGAAACAATTTGCATCACATTCATCCGCGGAGAAAGAGAGCCAAATGGATCTTGAAAAATCACTTGCAAACTCGATCGCAGCATACGGCGCTCTACGGGCTTTAACTGTTGCCAGTCATCACCCAGCACATTGACTTGACCAGTAATGCGCGCCGCAGAATCTCCTAATAAACCCAATACCGCCATTCCCAAGGTTGTCTTGCCTGAACCGGACTCACCAATCACGCCAATAGTTTGCCCCTGCTTAAGCTCAAAACCTACCTTACGTAACACCAGATTACGCGCCTGCTTTTGAAACCAGGTAGATGATTCAGCGTCCGGATAAGAAACCGATAATTGATCCGCCTTTAATAGCACGGGCGCCAAGGGCATTACTGGCGCAATCTCACGTACTGGCTTGCTGTTGACTAAGGATTTTGTATAGGGGTCGCTAGGGTGTTCGAATATTTGCTTTGTAGATCCAACCTCCATTAGATTGCCTTGATTCAAAACTGCAACCCGCTGAGCAAAATGCTTCACCATATTTAAATCATGCGTAATGAGCAAAATTGCCATACCACCATCACCCTGAGATTCTGCTTGCAACTCTTTAAGCAAATCGAGTATCTGCAAGCGCAGACTCACGTCTAATGCAGTAGTAGGCTCATCTGCAATCAAGAGTCGCGGCTTACATGCCAAGGCCATCGCAATCATTGCGCGTTGGCGCTGCCCGCCCGAAAGCTGATGGGGGTACGAATGGAACCGTTTCTCTGGTTGCACAATTCCTGTCTTCTTGAGTAACTCAATCGCAGCAGACATCGAATCCGCTTTTGAAATCAATGGTTGATATACCTGCACTGCCTCAACAATTTGATTGCCTACTGTAAATAAGGGATTAAGCGCTGTCATCGGCTCCTGAAACACCATGGCAATCTCGCGCCCCCGGATATCCCGAATATCCTGCATGGGCAATCCAACCAAATCAACCGATGCACTCGACTGGTTAGCGTTCCACAAGATCCGGCCGGTGACCTTAGCTCCCTCCGGTTCGAGCCTAAGTGGCGCCAAAGCAGTGAGGGTCTTACCTGAGCCAGATTCACCCACTAAGGCAACCCGCTCACCTACGCCAATTTCTAAATTCAAATGGCTTACTGCAAATTTTTCACGCCGCCCTGCTCCGAATGAAATACAAACATCTTCATAACGCAGTAGCGGAGAAATCAACGCGGAACTCATGAGCGACCTCCATTCATCACGCCTGCCTTACGAGTGTCAAATGCATCACGTAAAGCCTCGCCCATAAAAGTTAATAACAACAACGTGGTCACCAAAACGACAAAGGTTGATAGTGAGATCCACCAGGCATCTAAATTACCCTTACCTTGAGAAAGCAATTCTCCTAGGCTAGGTGTGCCAGGTGGAACACCTAATCCTAAAAAATCCAAACTGGTAAGTGACAAAATAGCTGCACTCATTCGAAACGGTAAAAAGGTAATCACCGGGGTCAAGCTATTGGGCAATATATGGCGACGCATAATTTGAAAGTTATTTAAACCAAGAGCACGCGCAGCGCGCACATACTCCAGAGCCCGGTTGCGAAAGAACTCTGCTCGCACATAGTCAGACAATCCCATCCAGCCAAAAGCTGCCAGCAAAATGATGAGCAAAGAAATGCTGGGGTTAAAAATAGAGGCAAAAATAATGAGGAGATAGAGCTCTGGCATTGCCGACCAGATTTCAATGAATCGCTGCGAGATCAAATCAAACTTACCGCCAAAAAAACCCATCAAAGCACCCGTCACTATGCCCACACTAACTCCCACGATGGTGAGCGCCAGGCCAAATAAAATCGACAAACGAAAGCCGTAAATCAGTCGTGATAAGACATCGCGCCCTCGATCATCCGTGCCAAGCCAATTTTCAAGGGAGGGTGGCGCAGGATTGGGTGCCGTGGAAAAGTAATTCAGCGTCTCATAGCTATAAGTAATCGGAGGATAAATTGCCCAGTTACGATTGCTGGTGATATTTCGACGTATGTCTGGATCCAAGAAGTCTGTAGGGGTCGCGAAATCGCCGCCAAAAACAATTTCTGCCTGGTTTTTAATAATGGGGAAGTAAAAATGTCCCTCGTAGCGTACGATCAGCGGCTTGTCATTGGCAATGAATTCCGCACAAAAAGAAGCGCCGCAAAGCACCACAAAAATCCAAAGACTAATATATCCTCGGCGACTGTTTTTAAAGCGCTGCCAACGACTCATGAACCGCCTCCAGCGCCAAACTGAATTCGAGGGTCAATATAGACGTAGCACAAATCAGAAATTAGCTTTGTAAATAAACCAATTAAGGTAAATAAGTACAAAGTACCAAACACCACAGGATAGTCGCGACGCATTACCGATTCATAAGAGAGTAGACCAAGTCCATCAAGTGAAAACAGCGTTTCGATCAGCAGTGAGCCAGTAAAAAAGGCACCAATAAAAGCTGCTGGGAATCCTGTCACCAATGGCAAGAGTGCGTTACGAAATACATGCTTCCAAAGTACCTGTTTTTCAGTCAAGCCTTTTGCTCTAGCGGTAAGCACATACTGCTTACGAATTTCCTCTAAAAAAGAATTTTTGGTCAGCATCGTGACCACTGCAAAGCTACCCAAAGCAGACGCTGTAATAGGTAGAACTAAGTGCCATAGGTAATCCATCACTTTGCCCATCATGCTGAGCTCACTCCAGTTGTCTGAAGTTAAACCTCGAAGCGGAAAAAGCTGCAAAAAACTACCTCCACCAAACAACACTAGCAGCAATACACCCAATACAAACCCCGGTATGGCATAGCCTACCAAGATCATCGTACTGGTAACAGCATCAAAGCGAGAGCCGTCCCTGACTGCTTTGGCAATGCCCAATGGAATAGAGATTAAGTAGGTTAGAAAAAAAGTCCATAAGCCAATGCTGATCGAAACGGGTAGTTTAGAAACCACCAAACTCCAGACGCTCTCGTGCTGGTAGTAACTCTGCCCCAAATCAAATCGGGCAAATCGGCCCAACATCATCAAATAGCGCTCTAGTGGCGGTTTATCAAAGCCATACAGTGCCTTCACTTCCTCTAGGCGCTGGGCATCAACCCCTTGCCTGCCGCGATACGTCGCTCCTGCACCAGATGATTCTGAGCCACCTACTGCGGCATTGCCTTTGCCCTTTAACTCTAAAACCATTTGCTCAACGGGGCCACCAGGAACAAATTGGACAACTGCAAAGGTCAGCGTTAAAACCCCTAGTAAGGTAGGAATCATCAAAAGCAACCGTTTAAAAATATAAGCGCGCATTTGACTTTGCATTATTTAGACTCCACTTTCCACCAGTTTTGCATGATCCATGGCTCTGCTGAGTAGTACAAGGGGGGCTCAGGAAATTGCATCTCCTTGCGATACGCCACCCGATGGGTTGGGTTGTACCACTGTGGAATTACATAGTAGCTATTCCATAAAACCCGATCTAAGGCCCGAGTGGCAGCCCGTAACTCATCCCGATTCTGCGCTTTAGTTACGGCATCAATTAAGGCGTCGACAACGGGTGACTGAATACCCACTACATTATCAGAGCCTTTTTCTTTGGCAGCCTGACTACCAAAGCGATCCCATAATTCGTTTCCTGGATTTTGAGAGTCCGGGAAACGTACTGTTGTCATATCGAACTCATATTCATTCATGCGCTTTTGATGTAACGCAAAATCACTAGTACGTACATCCACCCCAATACCGAGCTTTTCAAGATTGCGGATGTAAGAAGAAATCACCCTTAAGAAAAAGCCGCCATCTTCAACGATCTCAAACCGAAAGGGTTCGCCTTGCTCATTGCGTAAGGCACCATCACGGTACTGCCAGCCTGCATGCATTAACAGCTCTCGGGCTTTGCGCAAATTCTGTCGCAAGCTGGAGGGTGATGCCGTGGAGGGTGCTGCAGGCATTAGGCCAAATACGGCATCCGGTACCCATTGAGGATATTTTGTCTTTAGCGGTTTGAGGAGCTTGAGCTCTGCTTCTGTTGGTTTACTAGGGCCATCAAAATTAGCACTCAGATCGCTATTAGTAAAATAACTATTGATGCGACCGTATTGATCATAAAAGATTTGACGATTGAGCCATTGAAAATCGAGGGCATAACCCAGAGCCTCTCGGACTCTCGGATCTTTAAAAAGAGGACGTCGGACATTCATAGCAAAGCCCTGCATACCAGCACCATTATGGTTTTGGAAGGCTTTCTTGAGTAAGAGTCCCTCCCCAAACTTGGAGCCAACATAACCTTTGGCCCAGATCTTGGCGCGATATTCCACAATGGCATCAAACTCCCCCGCCTTAAAGGCCTCGAGGCGAACCGCATCATCACCATACAGCTTGTACAACACACGATCAAAGTTATAAAACCCCACACGAACATTTAAGGGTTTGCTAAGATCATTCGCCCAGTAATGTGGATTGCGTTTGTACACAATCGATTTACCGGCCTTGAATGATTCGATTAAATACGTTCCGCTTCCCAGAGGCGCTTCAAAAGCCAGCTTATCAAATGCAATCACTGAGCCGTTGGGTCGCCTACCCCAGTTACGAGAAAAGATGGGGAGCGTACCCACCATGATGGGTAGTTCAGTGTTGTTGTTCTTAAAATCAAAACGCACCGTCCGCTCAGACAGGACAACTGCCTGCTTCACATCTGCAAAGGTAGTTTTATAGCGGGGATGAGCCAACCCGCTCATCAACACATCAAAACTATGCTTAACATCAGCGGCCAAGACGGCACTACCATCTGAAAATTTTGCCTCCGGACGAATACGAAAAGTGACAGATAAGCGGTCTGGCGCAATCGCAATATCTTCCGCTAATAATCCATAAATACTAGAGACTTCATCTGCACTCCCCTCAGCCAGGGATTCAAACATCAGCTCAATACCCGGCGCAGTTACCCCGCGAAGCGTGAAAGGGTTAAATTTATCAAAACTTGTTCGTTGGCCTGGATTAGGTAGGGTGAGTGTCCCGCCCTTAGGCGCATTAGGATTGACGTAATCAAAATGCGCAAACCCATCGGCATACTTCGGCTTACCGTACTGCGCGATCCCTTGAGCGGCATTTGCTGTAATCGAGACAGCGCCAGTGCCCACCAGTATCAATAGCAGCATTGGCAGGAGGCGTCGAGAGTTTTGAGCCAATTGGCGAATAGGGTTTGTTAAGTGCATATATGCAACAATTGTAGATAGCAAATCATATTAGAGGCAAAGGACACACTATGGGCTTTCTCGCAGGCAAAAAAATTCTGATTACTGGACTGCTTTCCAGTCGCTCGATCGCCTATGGCATCGCCAAGGCATGCCATCGGGAAGGGGCTGAGTTGGCCTTTACCTACGTCGGTGAGCGTTTTAAAGATCGAATAGTCGATTTTGCGAAAGAATTCAATACTGAACTCATTTTTGACTGCGATGTCGGCAGCGATGAGCAAATTAATGCTTTATTTACGGATTTAGCAAAATCTTGGCCCCAGTTTGACGGTTTTGTCCATGCGATTGGCTTTGCACCCCGCGAGGCAATTGCCGGAGACTTTTTAGAAGGCCTATCTCGTGAAGGCTTCAAGATTGCACATGATATTTCTGCATATAGCTTTCCTGCGATGGCTAAAGCGGCGTTACCAATGTTGCGCGATAAATCTTCCTTATTGACACTGACCTATTTGGGGAGTTTGCGTAATGTCCCTAACTACAACACGATGGGTCTTGCCAAAGCCTCGCTTGAAGCATCGGTACGCTATCTTGCCGGCTCTGTTGGCCCTAGAGGTATTCGTGCCAACGGCATTTCTGCCGGCCCAATTAAAACCTTAGCTGCCTCGGGTATTAAAGGGTTTGGCAAGATTTTGGAAGCTGTTGCAGCGACTGCACCACTGCGTCGTAATGTCACTATTGATGATGTTGGCAATACTGCGGCATTCTTAATGTCTGACTTAGCCAATGGTATTACTGCAGAAATTATTTATGTAGATAACGGCTTTAGCCAAGTCGTTGGTGGAATGGATGAGGTTTGAGTCTAAATGCCATACCACTGCGCGAAGCCCTTAAATTTTGGACTAAGCTCGGTTTTATAAGTTTTGGCGGTCCTGCGGGACAAATCGCTACCCTGCATCAAGAGTTGGTTGAGAAGCGTCGCTGGATTTCTGAGCGGCGCTTCTTGCATGCTTTGAACTACTGCATGCTTCTGCCAGGGCCTGAGGCGCAGCAGCTGGTGACTTACATTGGCTGGCTTATGCATCGGTCTTGGGGTGGAATATTAGCGGGCACTCTTTTCATACTGCCCTCACTCTTTATTTTGATTGCACTTTCTTGGGTCTACTTAAGTTTTGGGCAAGTCCCCTGGATTGCAGCTATTTTCTTTGGTATCAAACCAGCAGTCACAGCGATTGTTATCCATGCTGCCTATCGCATTGGTAAGCGATCCCTACACAACTCAGTATTGCAGGGCATTGCGACCACCTCCTTTTTAATTATTTTTATACTCAATTTATCTTTTCCGGTCATCGTAATCTGCGCAGCATTACTAGGCGCATGGGGTGGTAAGCGCTACCCAAAATATTTTCAAATTACCAATGCACCCCATCAAGAACAAGAGCGACATTGTGGTGAAGCCCTCATTGATGATCACACCCCCACGCCCGCGCATGCCCAGTTCTCACTGAAGAAAACAGTGAGGCATAGCCTGATCGTATTGGTGTTGTGGTCTGTTCCCTTGTTAGGCCTGATCTTGATATTTGGTTGGAAAACCCTCTACCCCCAAATTGCCTGGTTCTTTACAAAGGCTGCTTTTCTGACTTTTGGCGGCGCTTACGCGGTGCTGCCCTACGTCTATCAAGGCGCAGTAGACCAGTTTCAATGGCTCAGTGCAGGGCAAATGATGGACGGTCTTGCCTTAGGAGAGACGACGCCTGGACCGCTCATCATGGTGGTTGCTTTTGTTGGCTATCTCGCCGGACATATACAACACCTCATTGCTCATAGTGATCCTTTCTGGTTTGGGGTTCTGGGTGCTTGCGTGGCAACGTGGTTTACTTTTTTACCCTCTTTCTTTTTAGTACTGGTAGGCGGCCCCCTCATTGAGAGCACTCATGGAAAGCTCAGCTTTACCGCGCCCCTGACAGCAATTTCTGCGGCCGTCGTGGGCGTTATTGCTAATCTTGGCTTGTTCTTTGCTTATCACGTCTTTTTTCCACTTGGTATCGGTGGTCCCCTTTCTTGGATTTCAGTCTTCATCAGCCTGTTTGCTGGACTTGCCCTCTTTAAGCTCAATAAAGGAATTTTCCCCGTTTTGACAGGCTCAGCAATGGTGGGCTTACTCAGTTATTTGATGAATAATTTATTAGCCTAAGTCGACAGGGTGCGTAACTGAAATTGGCATAATATGGGTTATGCGAATTGAACCCCAAACTATCTCCCACCTTCAAGAATGGCTCGGTAACACCGAGACATTGCAAGACACGGTCACCGCCGCTCCTGTTCGAGCCCTATCGGCAACCCTTGACCGACCTGATCCACTTCCAACGACCGGCAGTTTTCTGCCGGAGTTATGGCATTGGCTTTATTTTTTGCCACATGCTCTTCAATCGGATATTGGCCCTGATGGTCATCCCAAGCGCGGTGGGTTTCTTCCGCCGGTGCCTCTACCACGTCGAATGTGGGCGGGTAGTCGCGTTCAGTGGCTAGCACCCCTCGCCATTGGTGACACGATAGAGCGTACCTCTCAGATCCTATCCGTCACACATAAGGCTGGGCGAACCGGTGATCTCATCTTTGTGTTGGTAGAGCATCGCATCTCGAATCAACAAGGTTTAGCCATGATTGAAGAGCACGATATTGTGTATCGAGATGCAGCTAGCCCAGAGGATAAGCCCGTCGCCCCCATCCCTGCACCTATCGATGCGCTATGGTCCAAGACTATTACTGCGGATGATGTTTTATTGTTTCGCTACTCTGCACTCACCTTTAATGCACATCGTATTCATTACGACCGTAAATATGTAACTGAGGTGGAGGGTTATCCCGGCTTAATTGTCCACGGCCCACTGATCGCCACCCTATTGGTTGATCTTGTTCGCCAAAGTATTCCTGGTTGTACATTAAGCCAATTTGAGTTTAGGGCAATTCGTCCTACCTTCGATATCCATATTTTTAAAGTCAGCGCTAAACCCGATCTTGAAAAAGATCCTACTGGAAAAACGATTGCTATTTGGGCGCAGGATCATGAAGGCTGGCTCACTATGCAAGCAACTGCTGTACTCTCCTAATCAATGCCTCACTTCACTTACGCTTGGGCCTCAATTGCGCCTCTATTGAATCTGCATAAAGCCTTCATCAGAAAATAAAAACCCATGTCTTCATCCCACCCATCTAAAGTGTTAGCCTCCTTTGCCTCACAACTTACGCTAGGTGATATTCCAAAGCATGTGCTGGATCGGGCCGAAGATTTATTGGTCGATTGGTTTGGCTCTGCGATCGCCGGCAAAGGCTCTCGACCAGTAGAAACGATTACGCAGTTCGCACAAACAATGGGGGGCTTTAACGGCAGTAATCGAGGTAGCGCTGAAATTCTCATTACACGCTCGAGCTCTAGCCCTTTCTTGGCAGCGATGGCCAATGCTGCAGCCTCTCATGTAGCAGAGCAGGATGATGTCCACAATGGCTCCGTCTTTCATCCGGCAACGGTGGTGTTTCCTGCTGCGCTAGCAACTGCACAAACGATTGGTGCTTCTGGCGAAGACCTCTTAGTGGCGTCTATTGCGGGCTATGAAGTAGGTATTCGTGTGGGAGAATTTTTAGGCCGCTCTCACTACAAAACCTTTCATACAACCGGTACTGCTGGCACCTTAGCAGCCGCCGCTGCGGTAGGTCATTTACTAAAACTCAACCCCGAGCAAATGCTTCATGCATTTGGGTCAGCCGGCACGCAATCTGCTGGTCTTTGGGAGTTTCTTCGCGATGCCGCAGATTCTAAACAACTACACACTGCTCATGCATCAGCCACCGGCCTGATGTCGGCCTACTTAGCGCAATCTGGTTTTACGGGTGCGCAGCGGATTTTAGAAGGCAAGCAAGGTTTAGCCGCTGGAATGTCTAGTGATACAGATCCTAGTAAATTAGCAGATCAACTTGGTAGTCGCTGGACGCTCGCGGAAACAAGCTTTAAATATCATGCCTCGTGCCGTCATACGCATCCTGCCGCAGATGCTTTATTAAAGGTCATATTGGAGCATCAACTCAAACCGACTGATATTGCTAAAGTAGAAACACTCGTTCATCAAGGTGCAATCGATGTTCTAGGGCCCGTCACTAATCCTGCCACCATTCATCAATCAAAGTTCTCAATGGGCACGGTGTTGGCACTGATTGCTCACTATCATTTTGCCGGTCTACAAGAATTTGATCAGCACTTTCAGGATCAAGCTATTAGTGATTTTCGCGATCGAGTGACGATGGTTCTAGATCCCGAGGTCGATGCTGCTTACCCACAACGCTGGATTGGTAAAGTCAAAGTGTATTTGCACAAGGGAGGCGTTCTAGAGGCCCGAGTAGATGAGCCCAAGGGCGACCCAGGGAACACCTTAAGTCGTGCTGAAATCACTGACAAAGCAATGCGCCTCGCGGCTTTCAGCAAAGGTGCTACCCCAGCAGAAATGAAGCTAGCCATTGAACGATTATGGAATATTCGCTCTCAAGCAAAGGTGGGGTTCTTACTTCCACCACAATAAAACTTTTTAGGAGCTTTAATATGAATCCGCTTCACACGCCTATTGGCTTTAGTAGCAGCTTCTTATTTGTACCGGGCACGCGCCCTGATCGCTTTATTAAAGCCTTGGATAGTAGCGCTGAAGTAGTCATCATTGATTTAGAGGATGCGGTTGCGCAGGAAGATAAAGAAACCGCGCGCGCCGCTATTCGTGCGTCCTGGTCTACATTTACTGCAGAGCAAAAGAATCGCCTTGTAATACGTTGCAATGCTCCAGGAAGTGCGTTTTATGCTGCTGATCTCATTCTGGCTGAGAGTCTTGATGTCGCCTGCATACTCATTCCAAAATGCGAGTCGCTAGACCAGGTTAATGGTGCTGCACAGATTTTGCCTAATACCGCCATCATCCCCATGATTGAAACCGCACTTGGCCTGCACCACCTGAACGAAATAGCCAACTCAGAACAGGTTCTACGGTTGGCCTTGGGTAATTTAGATTTACAGGCAGACCTAGGCATGGTTTGTGATGCTCAAGAAACTGAACTGCAAACGGCTCGCTTTCAGCTTGTTTTAGCCTCACGGTTGGCGCAAATTTCCCCTCCGATTGATGGGGTTACTCCCTCAACTGACGATATTGATCGCATCACCGATGATGCAGAGCGGGCAAAAAGAATGGGGTTTGGCGGCAAGCTTTGCATTCACCCAAAACAAGTACCCCTAGTGGTGTCAGCCTTTATACCAACAGCATCAGAGCTGGCCTGGGCCCAGCGGGTTGTGGCAGCAGATAAGGCATCAAAAGGGGGTGCAGTCCAGCTTGACGGTAGGATGATCGACCGCCCCGTAGTCCTTTTAGCCCAAAGAACATTAGCCACCGCGCGTAAACCCTAGGGCCTTGTCCATGTAAAGGTGGCAAAATCGAACCACAAAGAAATTTACGGAGACTTTGATGAAACTACAAAAAACTTTATTCGCTGGAATTGCTGCAGTACTCAGCACCGGCGCCCTGATTGGCAGCAACGTGGCATCAGCACAAAAAGACTGGCCTACTAAAGCAATTCAAATGGTTGTTCCATTTGCTGCAGGTGGACCCACTGACACCATTGCACGCCTTATCGCAGTGCCGATGGGTCAAGCACTAGGCCAAACCGTTATTGTTGAAAACGTTCCCGGTGCCGGCGGCACGATTGCCTCTACCAAAGTAGCGCGCGCAGCACCAGACGGATACACCATCTATATTCACCACATGGGTATGGCAACAGCCAATGCCTTGTATGACAAATTGCCATACGATCCCATGACCAGCTTTGAATACATCGGCCAAGTTGCTGATGTACCAATGGTATTGCTAGGTAAGAAAGATTTGCCAGCAAACAACTTTAAAGAGTTAGAGGCCTACATTAAAGCCAATGGCTCTAAAGTCACCATGGCCAATGCTGGACCTGGCGCCGTATCTCAGCTTTGCGGTCTACTCTTTCAAAGCCGTATGGGCGTTAGATTAACCAACATTCCTTACAAAGGTACCGGCCCTGCTTTGACAGATCTCTTAGGCGGTCAAGTTGATCTTTTATGTGACCAAACTACCCAAACCATTCCTTACATTAAAGATGGTCGTGTGAAAGCATTTGGTACGACTACGATGAAGCGTTTGCCAGCAATTCCAAACGTACCAACATTAAACGAACAGGGCTTAAAAGGCTTTGAAGTCAAGGTATGGCATGGTGTTTACGCACCTAAGGGAGTTCCACAACCGATTCTTGATAAGATTAATGCTGCGTTGAAAAAGGCGCTCAACACACCGGATGTCAAAAAACGTCTGGAAGATGCCAATATTGATATCGTTCCGATGGAGAAAGTATCTGCCAAAGGACTCAAGAATCACCTTGAAAGCGAAATCAACGTCTGGGGTCCAGTCATTCGTAAAGCCAATATTCCAGATTAATTTTGGAATAGTCTTCAACAAAAAAGCCAGCGATCTGCTGGCTTTTTTGTTACCCCCTACTCACCTCATGAACTTAGTCAGCTTAACCAGCCCTAAATAAGTAACCCGATTGTGCTTTTTCTTGGCGCCTTTTGTAAATACTTTGAATAATAGAGGTGATGGCCCACACCACTAAAAATGGGTCCATTAAATAATCCCATAAGTTCGCAGATTCATGCCACTGTGCAGACCAAGCAATGACGGCTAAAGACAGAATCCATACGCCCTTTGTCCACCCGGCAAGGCTGCAGCAAATTGCAAAAATAATCACTGAGCCCAGAAAAGCAATGGAGCCATACCCCCATGCATATGGATCAAACATTCCAAAGCCTAGGGCTAGGGGGTAAAACATCAACGCAATCAGAATGACTGAAAACTTCAATCCGATGGGTATCTTTTGAGCTGATGGCAATACACTCGTCCACAATAAAAGCATCGTAACAATACTTAATTCACCGGTGACGCCTCGAACGTAAGCAACCAAGGGAAGCTCAAGTGACATACCTAGGGGCCAAAATAATACATTCCCTAAAATCAATACCATGATCAGGCGCACAACAAAAGGGATGTCAATTGAAAATACTTTTTGACACAAGTAAATCAACACCACTGCACAGGTAATAGCCATCTCGACCAGTGCAATCGATTGTAAATATTGGCTCGTAATCATTATTTAATCTCTTTCACATGATCGTGCGCTTGCTTAAACCACGCAGCAGGAAAATAAATATGTCGAATCCTTTTTCTGTTCCAGGTGTAAGCTAAATGGGCGTCCTTACCATCAGCGGTAATTAAATATGGATAAGAATACTCACGACGTTGATCGTTGGCCAAAGATTCATCGTCTTCCAGAACCTCAATAAGCTCCCACTCAGTTGAGCCCTGTTTACTCATTAGCATGACCAAGCGATAACGGCCTACTTCGACATCATTGAGAACCATAAGGCGAGTGCCATCACCTAAGGTCAAAGATGCTAGCGCTGAATTCGGATTTGCGATGACTAAGTCTTGAGCAACCCGCCAAGACTGGCCAGCATCTTTGGTATCGCTCACCGGTATTTGCTTTACTTGTGGACTTGCTCTTGTCTGACGAAACAAAGCAATTGCCTTCTGCGCATCATCTACAAATACCACCGGCTGAATAGCACCGCGACCAGAGCTCATACGACGCTTGTCAATCACCCGATTTACATCCAAACGTAAGAACTCACCAAACCGCCCAATCCATTCATGATATGCAGGTAATCCAAGACGGCCATCAGTAAACTGCAAGGGTGGTGACTTCACTAATGTGCTCAGATTAATTAATGGGGAAGTAATCAAGCGAGCCGGTTGGCTCCAGGTTAAACCCTCATCATCCGAGATGACGGTCGAGATTGAGCTACCAGCCCAACCGCCGATGGAGACTGTTACAACGAATAGCTGTATGCGACCGTCGGACATCCTCGCAGGTAGGGGATTTCCTAACTTAGCAATGTAGCGGGACAACCCTTTTTCAGCGCTGACTCGATCCATGACCACCGTAGGGGCACTCCATCTAGCAGACTGTGTGTCATAGACGGCAGTGTTGATCACAACATCGGCAGCGCCCTCTCGACTGCCTGCAAACCAAAATGCACGAACTGCACCATCCTTTAACGCAATCAGTGATGCAGCATGCACTGAAGGTGCACTAGAGTCTGGCAACCAATTCAGTATCAGGTTTGCCAAGGGGGTAGTCGCTTTAACAGAGGCTCTACTACTAGTTAATCCACTTTTATAAACTTGGGTTAATTCTGGCTCTCTTTCCTGCTCCGCAAGATCGATTGACCTCTGTGGAATTGAAAATGGCGCCCATGCAGGACGACTATCAATGTGTAAATACCCTGAAACGGCGGCAAGCAGTAAAACACAAAAAGCAACAATACGATTCATCGGCATGCATCCTTACTCGCCGTGGAGCTGACTGGGGGAGACTGAGCTAGTGCAGAATTAGAAATCAAATACTCGTTAACAAATAAATGCTCGCCAATTCGACCCATCAACATTTCCTGAATCTGAGCATCAGAATGTCGAGCCCGCATCTCCATGCGCTTACCCACAATCTTGCAAGAGTCGCAAATGACAGGCTCAACGCCAATTGGGGAGTGAACGGCGACTAAAGGATAGGCGCTCATGAGCAGCGACAGATCGCTAGCGTCTTTAGCTGGGTAACCATGTAATTGAGCACCGGGCAGTAAGAGTCGATACTCCTCATCTTTAGCCCGATAGTCACAAGGCACCCAAAGATCTTGCGCAACTACCGCCCTAATAGTGGTTTGATCAAAACGGCCCAAAGTGCCCTCTAATGGCGATAGACTGCTGGTTAGTGCGCAATAGCAAAGAAAGCAGGCTGCCAGTGCATTTATTTTGCAGCGAGCAGCGCTGATCAAACCCCACGTTACCAATAGCAATGAAGATGCCATCAATATCCAATGCCAGTAGGTGTAGTCCCATATTCCGGGTTGACCTAAGAATTGAGAAAGCTGTAAGCTACCACCCACCCAAGCCAGTGCAGATAGCAAAATGAATTGCAACAGCAACGCTATCCGAAAGCCCCATAAAGGCAAGCGTTCCCAATGCAAGGCAATCAAGACAGCCATAGCGGGCATCACTGGCAACAGGTACCGCCCAGAACGCTGGCTTGGCAGGCTAAAGACAATCAGAAAAGCGACAGCAAATAATAAAAGTAGGCTTTCCTCAACTGAAAGAAAGCGTCGTTGACGCCAACACTGATGTAAGGTGGATACCAATACAAAAAAGAATAATCCAGCATTAGCCAGACTCGTGAGTATCAGCATCCCAATACTGTCACCGCCACGTACAAGATCTAAAAAATAATGAGTACTTCGCGCCTCAAACTTTGCTGCGTTTTCACCGAGAATAAATTCTTTCCAAATAGCTTCCGGAAATGGATCTAATGCAAACCACAGAGCAAAAACACCTAAAGCTAAAGTAGCGGTTAAAAGGATTTTGTATAGATCCTGCACCAGTACCCTAGAGAGGCGCCACTCCCGCCAGCGCCAGTAGAACAAACCTAACGCGAACGTTGCTGGAACGATATAGGCAAAAGATTTAGCAAGTAAAGCCATACCCAAGGAGAGCCCTGCCAGCAATGGGAATAGTGCTTTTGAATCAAATGCCGCTCGCCCCCAGTACAACAGCGCTAAAAATGGCAAGTTCAACCAAAATACTTCTGGTGGATCTGTCAAAAAAGGTCGCCCATACCGATAGGTGGCAAAGAAAGAGAGCCAAACAAAAGCAGCTAGCAAACCTGTTTTTTTATTGCCGCTAAAGCGAGCCACCGCTAAAAATAAGAAAAAAGCGGTTAAGCCTGTATAGAGCACGCTGGGCCATCGCAACGCAATCAAAGACCAATCACTACCCCAATGTGTACTAGCAATACCCTCCCAAAATACTAGGGGAGGCTTAGTATTTTTAATGCCATCCATATCGGACTGCAGCGGCAGCCATGCGCCAGCATCAGCTGTCATGCGAACGATATGCATATAAGGATATTCATCCCCATTTTTTGGGGCAAAACGACTGTCTAAGCCGTACAAATAAGTAAATATGCCTAAAATCAGGATAAATATGGCGTTACGGTAAGTAATAGGACTTCGCATGTAGATAGTTTATAGGGCTTAAGAAAAACCCCTTAAAGTGCTACTAACTAAGCCCCTGAATAGCAGTAATTAATCTAAGCTTATTCACAATCAATCTAAGTAAAACTACTAATATCGGCAGCATCCGACTAAGATTGGGCTGGTCAATTAAAACCTTTAAAACAGGGCCAAGTTCAATGGAGATTCTTTCTATGCGCATCAAGTATTTAAAACCCATATTAGTAACTGGCGTCTTTATTGGCTTAAGTCAATGGAGTCTGCCTGGCATGACTCAAAACGCGGATCAGCTCTACAAACGCGGATTGGCAGCAACCTGTGCCAATTGTCATGGCACCGATGGCAAAGGCGTTGTTGATGGTGGTATGCCACTCATCAACAACCTCACAAGTGAGCAAATGCTGACTAAATTGAATGCCTACAAATCCGGCGCTCTAGAGGGGACCATCATGCCTCAATTAGCTAAGGGTTATACGGACGAACAGCTCATCACCATTGCCAATTATCTTGGCAAGAAACCATAAGGAGGCAGTATGGATCGTCGACATTTTATAGGTCAAAGTGCAGCTGCACTTGGTCTACTCGCTGGCTTTTCTAGTCAAGCTAGAGCCAACCTTCCCAAAGCAGAGATTCTAGTCATTGGTGGTGGTTATGGTGGCGCAACTGCTGCCAAGTACCTTCGCCTGCTATCTAACAATACTGCTCGCGTTACCTTGATTGAACCCAATACTGCGTTTGTGTCATGCCCCATGTCTAACCTAGTGGTGGGCGGCTCAAAAACAATGGCCGATATCACTTCCCCGTATGACGGCCTGAGTAAGCGACACGGAATTAAGATTATCCAGGATAGTGTCACCAATATCGATGCGGACAAAAAAACCGTCAAGCTGACTTCTGGTAAAACTTTACGATACGACAAGGTGGTAGTGTCACCCGGCGTATCGCTAATGATGAATAGTATTGAAGGGCTTGCACAGGCGAATAAAGATGGTGTTACATTGCAGGCCTGGAAAGCAGGTCCCGAAACGGCTGCACTGCATAATCAAATTGCAGCGATGCGTGACGGCGGAACTTTTGTAATTAGCATTCCTGAGGCACCATACCGCTGCCCTCCTGGGCCATATGAACGTGCTTGCCAAGTAGCTAATTACCTCAAGCAGCACAAAGCAAAATCCAAAGTTCTTATTCTGGATGCCAATCAAGATGTGACATCCAAAGGTGCATTATTTAAAAAAGTGTGGGCAGAGCAATACCCCGGAATCATTGAGTACTTACCAAAACACAATGTAGTTGGCGTAGATGCCAAGACTAGAACTGTGAAACTGGAAGTTCAAGATGACATCAAAGGGGACGTATTGAACTTATTGCCTGCAATGAGTGCCGGTGATATTGCGGTTAAAACAGGACTTGCAAACTCGAATGGCCGCTGGGTGAATGTGAACTTCCTCAATTTTGAATCTACTGCCCGTAAAGATATTCACGTATTAGGTGATTCCATTCAGGTTGCTCCTGCAATGCCGAAGTCAGGCCATATGGCTAACCAACATGCGAAGGTAGCAGCTGCCGCAATTATTGCCGAGCTCAGTGCTTGGGAAATCAACCCTGCACCAGTATTGACAAATACTTGCTACAGCTTTGTGAATGAGCGCGATGTGGTTCACGTCGCAAGTGTTCATCAATACAACGCTGCGGAGAAAACCTTTAAACCAGTGCCGGGCTCTGGAGGACTTTCGCCAGCACCGTCTGTTTTAGAGGGTATCTATGCATGGGGCTGGGCTCGTAATATTTGGGCAGACAGCTTAGCGTAGTCTGAATCGGCGAATGTTCAATAAGAGGCTAGGCCTCTTATTGAACGCTTAAGATGATTTAACGATCGTTAGAATCCGATTGCGTCTGTACCTGCTAATGAGAAAGAAAGTAATGGCGACAACAGGAGCAGCAATAGCAGCAACGATTTCAGGATGAATATCCCAGCCAGCCTCCTTACCACCCTTGGCCATATAGGCCAGCAGGCTGACTGCGTAATAGGTCAGAACTAAAACAGATAAACTCTCTACAGTCTGCTGTAAGCGCAACTGTAATCGGGCTCGCTGGTCCATGCTCGCTAATAATTTCTGAGTTTGCTCTTCATTGACGAATTCAATTCGGGTTCTTAAGGTTTGAGTTGTTCTAGAGATGCGATCAGACAATTCCTTGAGTCTACGTTGCGTCCAAATACAAGTCCCCATCGCTGGTTGAAAACGCCTATCCATAAATTCAGAGAGTGATTGCACGCCCGGAAATGGCGATTCAGCAAGTTCCAGTAAATTTTTATTGAGTAATTGGCTATAAGCCTCTGCAGCCGTAAAGCGTAAGCCATAGCCTGAGATCCACTGTTCTGCCCTTGAGGCAAGCCCAGAAAGTTCACCTAAAAACTTTCCATCTTTTTCAGTCTGAATACCCGGCTCTGTTTGCAGTTTGGCAATATGCTGAGATAGTTCGGATAACTCAGACTCAGCGCTTCTCAATGGAAGAGAAAGACTTTTGGCAACTGGAAAGGCTAGCATCGCTGCCATTCGGTAAGTTTCTGCCTCTGCAAGCGCTCTAGCTACTCGTCCTGCCTGCCGAGATCCCAACAAATTATGTGGAATGAAATAAGAAATATAGCCATCGACATCCAAACGTAAATCTGTCCACAATTGGGCCTGCTTACCCGCCAAAATATAAGCACCTAAAACAGTATTACCATTAAAAATAGTTGAGACTTCTAAGGCATCCTCAAATAAAGGTCGTTGCTCAAAGACGAGATCTAATGCAGAAATTCTCTCTCCACCCGCCTCTACGATTTTAGGGCAGCCTAATGTTTCAAAAAGAGCATCAAGCTCTTGCTCAAGCTCAAGACGTGACTCCAGCAATGGTTTGATGATCTTGACTGGATTGTGAACAATCGCTGCAATAGTTGCGAACTCGCCATGGAGCTCCCATTTGATGAGCACCCTCTCAGGTTCTTGAGCCAAACTTAACATCTTGAAAGAATGATCCTGCTCAAGGTCACTCGAAATCCCTAGAGCGGCACTCAACTTCTGAATCCATTGAATTTGTGTCTGACGAGAGCTCGCATCAAGCAAAAAAGATTGGGACAGAACCCGCTCGTTAGGCCACAGTGCAATCGGGGGACGCGCATGCACCTCTTCGTGCAATTGCTTTCTCAAAGGATGGTCATATGATTTCATAGGTTGGCAGTCTTGGGCACGGGATATCGTAAAGGGAAAATAGGTAGCAGACTTAATTTAAGCACTGATATTTTGGTCTCGGAGTTGATAGGGATGCACACCTCGATTGAGGCAATTGCGTACATAGTCAATGCTCGTTCGTAAGGCGTAGTAATCACCTGACACTCCCTTCGGGATGTTTAATTTCAAGGCCTCATACTCCAAAAGATCTAGCTTTTGAAGATAAATTTCTTGGGATACCGGCCCAGCACTATCAGTCAACTCCTGCTCGTATCCTTTGAGCATCACATAGAGCTTATTAATTTTGGAGCGAATTCGCTTATCGCGATAGCCAGGCAAAGTCAGTAATACAGGATAGGCGATAGCTAGAAATGGCAATAAAACAAATGCGAGGCGATTAATGAGTTCAGCCACCCAAAAAGGAAGGTAGGCCATTAGTAATGGAGACCCATTTTTTTCGAAGTGCAGTGCTACTGCACTTTCTGGAAAGATCGGATTATCAAACGAAGGAAATTTATCGCGCTTGGCAAAAAAAGTAGATTTGCCATTAATCTCTCGCGCCGCCTCTAAAAAAAGAAACTGAATCGCTGGATGCATTCTGTTATCAATCAATAAATTAGTAGTCGTTGACATCAGCCTCATATCGTAATCAGGGAAGTTACGCACTAGACTAAATGCACCAGTTGGAACGTGTAATATTTGGAGATAGGGTAATAAACGAGCGTAGGCTTCAGCCCGTGGGAAGGAAACCAAGCGAATACTAGGATCTTCTAGTAAAGCCTGAACGCTTGGTCCCTCATAAGCATCCACAATAAATGCGCCATCAATTTGGCCCTCTTTTAGCGCCGATACGGATTGAGTCAAAGATAAATGAACGAATTTTGGACCCTCGCCCAGACCGTTGACCCCAAGAATCTTACTGGCCTGAACATATGTGCCACTTCCAATGGCTCCCATGGAAATTTTGGCATTATAAAATTGTTTAAATTCTGCTTTGTACGCCTGAAAGTCATGTCCCTTCAGTTCGGGTCCACGGTAGAAAAACCAAATCGGCTCATAGTCAATTGCACCCAAAGATTCGATGCCACTTACCCCTTGGGGGATATCGACCCCAGCCTGCACAAAAGCGGCCTGAATAGGATCTTGACGATTAGCTAAGCGCGTCATATCCTCTTGCGCGCCCTCAGTCTGAACTAGCTCTAGGATGATCCCTTTTTTTGCAAAGAAATCAGCATATTTTTTTCCCAGTTCATGATAAGAGCTCCCAGGAGCACCTGTTGCCATCATGACATGCCTTGGCGGTGGGGGATCCGCATACCACCATACCCCTAGCAAAATAATCAAAAGAGCCACTAGTAGCGGCCAAGCCTCCAACAGGAACTGAGTAAAGTCACTCCACTTCTCTTGAGCAGTCTCATAGAGGCCAAGAAAGGTTTCTTGAAGATCTTGTTTAATGCTCGCCATAAAAGCCTGCTCGTCTATAGGTCATAAGACATGATAATAGGCTTATCCCTTTTTTGAAATGAGTACTATCGATGCTTACCCTCCGAAAATCTCAAGACCGTGGTTATGCCGACCACGGATGGCTTAAAAGCTTCCATTCCTTCTCCTTTGCTGGCTATCATGACCCGAAATTTATGGGCTGGGGGAACCTCAGAGTCATCAATGAAGATCGCGTAGCTGCAGGTATGGGCTTTGGCAAGCATAGCCATCAAAACATGGAAATTATTAGCTATGTTCTTTCCGGAAAACTTGCACATGAAGACAGCATAGGGAATATAGAGACCATACCTCCTGGGGATATTCAGCGCATGAGCGCAGGAAGTGGCGTGAGCCATAGTGAATTTAATCATGCTCAGGATCAAACCACCCATTTTTTACAAATTTGGATTGAACCCAAGGTATTAGAGATTGAGCCTGGCTATGAACAGAAATCTATTCCCGTTGCAAGTAAAGACGGCGCCTTATGCTTAGTTGCATCGCCAGATGGACTTCATGAGGCTGTCAAAATACATGCAGATGCCAAAATATATTTGGGTTTATTCAATGGAGCTCAATCTGCACAACTTAATCTGCTTGCACAACGCAAAGCCTATGTCCACCTTATCAGAGGCGCCCTAAGTGTGAATCATATTTCCCTAGAGGCTGGAGATGCGCTTCTCATAGAAAATGAGAGTCAGCTAGACCTTTGCAACGGCGTTGATGCCGAAATACTTGTTTTTGATTTGAGTCAGTAACTTATCTCAAAAAAAGGGGGTGCACTGATGCGCACTCCCTTCGCAATACTGAATAAAATTGGATCAGTCTAGTCTAATTTAATCTTCGCCTTTTCAATCACTACTTTCCATCTAGCAATATCAGAGATGTATAAATCAGTAAATTGAAGCGTGTTCATAGGAGCGATTTGAACACCCGCTTTAATAAAGCGATCTTTCATTTCAGGTGTTTCCAGAATTTTAAGAACGGTGCTGCTTAATGCGCTAATGATTGCGGGTGGAGTTCCCGCCGGGACGAACATGCCCTGCCACAATGCCATTTCATAGCCCTTGATGCCTGCCTCTTGCATAGTAACGAGTTCAGGAGCACCGCTAAAGCGATTTTTACCCGTAACAGCTAGTGCTTTTGCCTTGTCCCCTTTGTATAGCGGTAAACCAACGGGCATGCCGGCAAAATAAAAATCAATCTGACCGCCTACCAAATCGGTAGCGGCAGGTGATCCACCCTTGTAGGGAATATGAATTGCTTGGGTTCCTGTGGTGGCTAAAAATAACTCTCCAGCCATATGATCTGAATTACCGATACCCGAAGATCCAAAACTCAGCTTCCCCGGATCCGCTTTGAGCATCGCCAATAAGTCTGCCACCGTCTTCGCTTTTGAATTATTACCCACAATTAATATGTGTGGAGTAGCGGCAACCCCCACAACGGGGAGTAAATCCTTCTGACCATTAAATGGTAGCTTAGGATTTGCTGCTACATTAATTGCCAGGCCATTTTGAGCAAAGAGAATGGTGTAGCCATCAGGAGGACTTTTGGCTTCAGCGTCTGCTGCTATCGTCCCTGCGGCACCCCCTCTGTTTTCAACAATCACCGGCTGCTTCAGAGCTAGACTCAAATCATTGGCAATCATTCTTCCAACAATGTCAGTTGAGCTTCCTGGTGCATAACCAATTAACATCTTGATTGGCTTATCTGGGTAGGCAGCGACTGCTGACCCTATGATGAGCGGCAATGCAAATGTACTAAATATTATTTTTTTTATTGAATGATTAATCATTTTGTCTCCTCCGGTAAATTTTATAAATCTAAAGTTGCAATGCCGCACTCCTTAGCGCAAGCATTTAATGCCTCTAACAGTTGATTCGAGATCGGAATGCCAGTCAGCATCCTCTCTGTCATCGTCTTCGCAGCACCCTCACCTGGAACGCGAATTTGATTTACTCCTGGAAGTTTAGAGGAATTCTTCAAATCCTCTACTAGGGTAACCACTCTCTGAATAAATTGCTCTTGATCACCGAAAGCCGTGGGATCAACCGCAATGATGGTTTGACCGGTATTGGTAATCAAGTCGTGATGTGCATTAAAGTCAACAGTATCTTTGCCTACCGCTGCATTATTTAAAGTGCCAGCCAATAAACCAATCATTACTGCTAAGCCATAGCCCTTATAGCCGCCAATCGGAAGTAGCGAGCCCTCCCCAGATTTCTGAGGATCAGTTAGAGCCTGGCCCTTACGATCGATCATCCAGCCCTCCGGAATGGATTCTCCCTTTTGCGCAGCAAGCTTCACTTTTCCATAAGCTGCAACAGTCGTTGCTATATCTAGCAGCACCATTGGGCTATTGCCCGAGGGAACAGCAATTGCTATAGGATTAGTGGATAGTAGTAAATCAATACCGCCCCAAGGAGCCATGTGATTAGCATTGCCTACTGCCATGTAAATGCCGATGTAACCCTGCTCTGCTAATTTTCTAACGTAGACAGAAGCAGCCCCAGAATGATTTCCGTAATGACTACCAACCCAGCAAACGCTATGCTTTTTAACTTTCTCAAGAGCAATTTCTACGGCCTTATTCATTACAAGATGGCCCAAGGCATTGTCGCCATTAACTAATGCAGTGGCGCCCTGATCTCGTTCAATATGAATATTTGGTTGAAGATTAATACCCCCCGCACGAATTCTCTTAATATAAGCCGGCAAGCGAAACAAGCCATGCCCATCTGCACCCGCTAAGTCAGACTGCACCATAAGCTTCGCAACTACTCTGGCATCAGCCCTGGGAACATTAACTGCCTGAAAAGCATCAGCAATGAAATTTTCGGAATCAGATATAGATAAGTATTGCATCAAAGTTAACCTTTTAAATTAAGCACTAGAACTGCTTTTAAATTCCATGCTGTAAACATATTTATTTTCTGGGTGATAGGTAAATGTAACTTCAAACAATTTATCTTGAGCATCAAAGTATCGTCTTGTAATAACCAAACAAGAGGCATGAGGCTTCAAATCTAAGCGCTTTGCGATTAAAGGAGAGGCGCTAACAGCAGACACATCTACTTCTGCTCGGTCGATACGGGTGCCATACTTTTTTTCGATCTGCTCAAAAACCATCACTTGTGTATGCTCTGGATCAGATGTCAAAGAGGCAAATTGCGGGAGAATATAAATATCAGTCCAGGCAATCGTCTGCTCTGTATCGTGCTGCTTTCGAATACCACCAATGTGATACCAGGATGAACCAACTGAGCTACCAATCAATTCACTCATAGGCTTATCTAGCTCAATAAATTCCTCTACCAGATTCACCCGATAGGTATTTCTGGGATAACTCAAAATATCAATTGGAGAATTAAAGCTTTGGATAAAGCGTCTCTGCTTTTGCCTTGAAATCACCTGAGTGGCGGCCCCCTGCCTTCTCAAGACGAGGCCATCTACCTCGAGCGTTTGAAGAGCATGTCTTAGAGTATGGCGGCTAGTGTTAAAGCTCTCACAGAGCGATGCCTCAGAGGGCAAATTTGTTCCGACGGACCAATCACCATCATAAATTCGCTGGCCAAGTGTATTGGCCAGCGTCTTATATAAAGGCAACTTCTCCATCAATTAGGAGAGGCCAAACATTTTTTTACCAGCTACCGGTAAACGCGCCTTCAGAATATCACCAGACAATGATTCAGTGATGTATAGATCTCTTCCGTCGGCACCACCAAAACACATATTAGCCAAGTGGTGGTGATGTGGATTGTCAGAATAAATCAAATGGGTTGGCAGCATATTGTTATCGAATCTCCAAATACCAATACCCAAATGACACACTAAAAGGCCGTTCTCAGAATCCATCTCAATACCATCAGGACCTGCGACGCCGCCCGTTAATTGAATAGCCACACCAGTTTTGGAAACTGAACCATCGGCCATTAATGGCATTCTCCAGATTTGCTGAGATCTAGTAGCAGCTACGAAGACATGCTTTTCTTGAGTATTTAAAGTGATGCCGTTAGGACTTGGAACATTGATAGCCAAACGATCTAATTGACCATTTTCACGCAATCTAAATACACGACCCGTTGGGTCAGAAATTCCAGTCTGACCCTGGTCTGTAAAGTACAAGTCTCCATTAGAGGCGAAGTGCAGATCATTCAATCCTTTAAAGTTTTCGCTGTACATAGAGCCTAAGACTGTCTCAATTTTTCCAGTCTTAGGATCCAGAGCAATCAAGCCCATCTTGTAGTCACAAATAAAGGCACGACCATCCTTGTGAAACTTCAAACCATTGGGCCATCCGTCATATTGCGTCACCAGCTCCCAATCCCCTTTAGGGGTAATTCTAAAAATACGCCCAAAGGGAATATCTACAAACCAAAGGTTTCCTTCGCGATCAAAGGAGGGGCCCTCTAAGAAGCACTCTACCTCTGCATTCTGACGGTTCGGATCTGACCACCCGGTGCGGGACTTCTTGCGAAATTTTGCCGGCATCGTCATAAAGACTTCCGCTTTAATTTTCTCAACAGGCTGAAAGGGATTGTGCATGGTCATAATTTTTGCTTTCTACTAAAGTTGTACGGATAAGTTAAATCAAATGATTCACAATTAAAACATAAATAGTGATAATCTGACGTAAATAATGTCTAAGAAATTATTCTTCTTTTTAAACTTAACCGCATAAGCTGGAAATACCATGAACTATGTCGCTGTAATTGGAAGTGGAATCATGGCTGCAGGCATTGCAGCAGGATTTATTTCTCAGAACATTCCTGTTGTGATCCTAGGAAGAACAAAAGAAAAAGCAGATGCTTGCCTAGATAAGTCTTTGACTCTGGCAATGAAGATTGGCATGACTGGGGCTAACGTCAAAATGGATACCACCCAAGTGAAGGCTGCACAGAGGAGTGAGGTACTTGAAGACTGGCTAAATTGGGATGGATGTGAGTGGGTTATTGAAACCGTTTCAGAAAACCTTGAGCTTAAACAATCCATTTTTCAATACCTTGATGAAAGAGTGCCGGCAAATATTCCTATTGGTAGTAATAGTTCAGGCTTTCCAATTACCAAAATTGCAGCTCAATTAAAGACTGCAAATCGAATGATGGGTGCGCACTACTTTATGCCAGCGGAAGTTGTCCCCTTAGTTGAGATTGTCATGGGTGAGAAGACGGATGCCAAATTCGCAGAAGAAGCTTGCCAGCTTTATAAAAAGATTGGCAAGAAGCCAGTACTAGTTAAAAAAGATATTCCGGGGTTTTTAGCCAACCGTATTCAGCATGCCTTGATGCGTGAAGCTTTATCGCTTGTGCAGCAAGGAATTGCGAGTCCTGAAGATATTGATGATGCAGTACGTTATAGCTTTGGCTTCCGATACGCTGCCGTAGGCCCTATGACTCAAAAGGAAATTTCTGGTTGGGATGGCATGGCTAACGCAGCCAAGGAAATCTATCCTTCCCTCTCCAACATTACTACGCTCCCACCTAAAGTAGTTCAGCTAATGAACGAAGGTAAGACGGGAATGAAAGCAGGCGAAGGATTTAGAACATGGTCAAAGCAAGAGATTGAGTCAGTTTCTGACTTGTACTCTAGGCGTCTTAAGGCAGCTTTCGATGTTCTCAACATTGAATAGCTGCATAACCCTTAGCAATGACTTCTTTCACTCGATCCAGATTAGGCGTAATACCAACACCACTTGATGCTAGCTGGGCAACATCTAGATGCCCATGCCTCGCTTTCAGAGGCTCATCGCATATGTCAAACCGTAAATATTGATTCGACATGCTAAAGCCCCAATCCACCGCACCCAATGCAAAGCCCAAGGAGGCAGTTGCTGCCGCTGATAGGGAAGTCTCGGCGACTTTGCAGGCCAGATTCAATTTAAAATTACCTGCATGTAGAAAATTAGCGCATGATAAAGCTTGTATAACGCCACCCGTCTTAGTGAGCTTTAAACTTGCCCCACCAAATACATCAGCATCGATAAACCGTTTAATTTCTGAAATACCATGGATCGACTCGTCCAAACAAATTGGAATAGGGGATTTATTCTTAAGAAGCGCAAAATCACCAACAGAAAGTTCTGTAGAGACTAATTGCTCTGCAAAAGTAAGTTTACTGGCCTCCTCTGATTCGCAAAATCGAATGGCATCGACTAGACTTAATGCACAGTTGGCATCGACAGAAATCACATCACCAGCCAATGCATCGCTTAATACTTTGACCCTATGTAGATCCTCATCCAAAGATAATGAGCCAATCTTTATTTTCCAGTGCCTAAAGCCAAGCTCACTAAATACCTTAGCATCATTTAACTCCTTATCTAGCGAGCCTCCAAGCATCCTCAGCAATGGGATTGGGGTCGGTAGCTCGGCTTTTGTAGCATTGTTTGCACTTCGTAGAAATTGCCAAAGCGGTACAGAAAGTGTTTGCGTATATAGGTCCAGTAAAGCCATTTCCAAGCATGATTTGGCAGAGGCATTTGCGTATAAAACTCGATTAAACAGGCCCGTAAAATCCTTTGGCTCCTTCCAGTCAAGCTCCATGCAGCCCTGTATTAAATATTCAATACTCCCTACTAGACTATCCAAAGTCTCGCCTGTCATCAAGGGTGCAACGGATGCTTCGCCCCAGCCTTTTCTTCCATGCTCGTCCGTGATGCAACAAAGTACAGTCTTCGCATCAACAATATTCTCTCGAGACATTTTTATGGGCTCGATGAGTGGTATCGATAAGGGATAAATTTCGGCGCTTGTAATTTTCATTTTTTGCTTTATTGGACTTAACCTAGTAATTCATATTTTAATAATTTAGGAGAACGATACATGAGAAGATTCATCTTGACACTATCAGTTTTGGGAGCATTACTGCCGTCAGCATCCGGTGCGCAGAGCTATCCAACTCAGCCAATTAAGTTAATTGTTCCTTTTGCAGCTGGGGGTCCGTCTGATGTGTTAGCTCGCAGCTTCACACCAAAGCTGGGTGAAAGTCTTGGTCAACCCATTATTCTTGAGAATAAACCAGGTGCCGGAGGTAATTTAGCTGCTGAATATGTAGCTAATGCAAAACCAGATGGCCATACACTTTTCTTAATGATGGTTGGTACGCAGGCAATAAACGAGACTCTGTATAAGAAATTAAATTACAACCTAGTTAAAGATTTTTCCCCTGTCTCACTTATTGCCTCATCTTCATTAATGCTGGTAGCTAATCCATCTGTTCCAGTAAAAACTGTTGCAGAACTCATCGCTTATGACAAAGCCAACCCTGGGAAGATCAGCTTTGGGTCGTCTGGCGCTGGAACGCCATTGCACCTCGCGGGAGAGTTGTTCAATACGCAGGCAGGAACTAGTATTTTGCATGTCCCATATAAGGGCGCTGCGCCAGCACTAACCGATGTTTTAGGTGGGCAAATTCAAACTGCTATTGTTGGGACACCAGCTGCCCTACCTTATGTGAAATCTGGGAAGCTTACAGCCCTGGGGGTTACCAGTCTGAAACGTTCTGCTACAGAGCCTGAAATTCCTGCCATATCTGAAACCCTGCCTAAGTTTGAGGTGGAGTTGGTGTACGCGATTGTCGCTCCTGCAAACACTCCTAAAGCAATTATTGATAAACTCAATGCTCAGCTTATTAGCACCTTAAATAGTCCTGAAGTTAAGAATCAATTAAATTCAAAAGGCTTTGAAGTAATAACAAGCACCCCAAATCACCTAGGGGACTACATCAAATCTGAAGTTGCTAAATGGCGTCCTATAGTTAAAAAATCTGGCGTTACTGCTGACTAAAAAACAAATAAATTGAAAGAAAATAATGATTGAAACTGCTGGAAAAAAATTAGCTGGGCCGATTATTCGCCTGCATCCTAATGACAACATCGTGGTTGCGCGAGTAGACGTTGCTATTGGTGAAGTCGTTTCTGGTGAGGGGTTTACGAGTCGAAGCCAAGTACCAGCAGGATATAAGATCGCCACAAAAAAAATTGCTAAGGGTGATCCGATTCTGAAATATAACGTCACCGTAGGGTTTGCCAACACGGATATCGAACCTGGTTCAATGGTACATAGCCATAACACCGAGTTCCGAGAATTTGATCGTGACTACGCTTATGCCAGTGAATATAAGCCCACCACACTTTTACCTGAATCTGAACGGGCTACCTTTCAAGGTTACGTCAGAAGCAATGGCAAAGTAGGAACTCGTAATTTCATTGGCATCTTATCTACGGTCAATTGCTCTGCCACTGTAGTCAATAAAATTGCTGCTTGGTTTACCCCTGAAAAATTAAAAGACTTTCCGAATATTGATGGTGTTGTTGCCTTTAGTCACGATATTGGCTGCGGTATGGAGATGAGTGGCGAGCCAATGCAGTTACTACGCAGAACCATGGCAGGCTATGCCCAGCACCCTAACTTAGCGGCAGCACTGATTATTGGTCTGGGATGCGAACGAAATCAGCTCAAAGGATTAATGGAGCAAGAGGCGCTACAAGAAAACTCTACCTTGCATACCTTCATCATGCAAGAAACGGGCGGAACGCGTAAGACGATTGAAGCAGGCATCGAAGCGGTTAAAGCATTGCTACCTGAAGCAAACAAAGCAAAGCGAGAAACAGTCTCGGCTAGTCACCTTACGGTTGGTTTGCAATGCGGTGGATCGGATGGCTTCTCATCGATTACTGCAAACCCAGCACTGGGTGCTGCCGTCGATATTCTTGCACGTCACGGAGGTACCGGCATTCTCTCCGAGACGCCCGAGATTTACGGTGTAGAACATACCCTTACCCGCCGTGCGGCTAGTAAGGAGATCGGTGAAAAGCTGATTAAACGGATTCGCTGGTGGAAAGACGAATACTCGGTTGGGCGTGATGTCCAGATCAATGGTCAAGTTTCTCCAGGAAACCAAATAGGTGGCCTGGCCAATATTTTTGAAAAGTCTTTGGGTTCCTCTATGAAGGGTGGTACCGGCCCGCTGATGGAGGTATATCGATATGCTGAGCCTGTGACAACTAAAGGCTTTGTATTTATGGACACGCCTGGCTTTGACCCCGTCTCTGCCACTGGTCAAATTGCGGGTGGGGCAACCCTAGTAGCTTTCACGACTGGGCGGGGATCCATGTTCGGCTCTAAACCAGCACCCTGCATCAAGTTAGCGACTAATACCCCCATGTTCCAGCGCCTTACCGAGGATATGGACATCAATTGTGGGGAAATTTTAGATGGTACGGTTTCCGTTCAGGAAATGGGGCAGCGAATTTTTGAGCTCTTCTTAGAAACGGCATCTGGCAAATCCTCCAAGAGCGAGCTACTAGGTTTAGGGGATTATGAATTTGTTCCCTGGCAAATTGGGGTGATGAGTTAAGCCCCTTCTTGATGATTGAGTAGTGACAGGCGGGCTAAGTGCCCGCTTTTTCTTGATACTAAAAGCGCTAAAGGACTGAAAAAAGGCTCTGAGAACGGTAGAATTAAAGTAACTGATTCAATAGGACTCATGAAGCATATGAAATTTAGAGATTATTACGAAACGCTCGGCGTTGCTCGCGGTGCAACTGAAGCAGAGATAAAAGCTGCATACCGAAAGCTAGCGCGCAAATATCATCCGGACGTCAATAAAGAGTCTGGTGCTGAAGAGCAATTTAAAGAGCTTGGTGAAGCCTACGCTGTCTTAAAGGACACGGAAAAACGTGCAGCCTACGATCGAGTGGGCGCTGACTGGAAAAATGGTCAGAATTTCACACCCCCACCCAATTGGAATGAAGGTTTTGAATATTCTGACAATAATTTTAGCGGCGGCCATGCCGGATTTGGTGGCGGCTATGAGGGAGATCAAAGTGAGTTCTTTGAATCCCTTTTCGGCCGTGGTGGGCATCGTCAAGGTGGCCGCAGTAGTCATCCTCGCCAGGGCATGGACTTTAAGGGGCAAGATCATCACGCCAAAATCCTCATTGATCTAGCCGATACCTACAATGGCGCAAAGCGCACGATCACCCTTCACATGCCTGTGCAAGATGCTAGCGGCCACGTACTAACCCAAGAACGAAAATTGGATGTCAGTATTCCCAAAGGAATGAAAGCGGGACAGAATCTTCGCCTGTCTGGTCAAGGCGCTCCTGGGGTGGGTTCAGGTCCTGCTGGTGATCTCTATTTGGAAATTGATTTTCATCCCAATACGATCTTTCGGGTTGATGGTAAAGATATTTACCTAGATCTACCACTCGCACCTTGGGAATCTGCCTTGGGTACTACAGTCAATATTCCAACTCCTGCGGGCTCTATCTTAGAGTTGACGATTCCTGCGGGCACAGCAGCGGGTCGCAAGATGCGACTTAAAGGCAAAGGTATTCCTAGTAAGGAAGCCGGTGATTTATATGTAGTACCAACAATTGTTTTACCTCGTGCAGATACTGACTCACAAAAAGAAGCTTATCAAGCTTTTGAAAAAGCATTTGATTTCAAACCAAGAAACCATTTAGAGGGATGGGCAATATGACGCAAACTACAGTTACTTGGATTGAAGGCGCTATCGTAGAAGATGAGCTGCACTTGAGCATTGTGGAACTCTCTCAGGCGGTACGAACCCCCGAGGATTTAATTATGTCTTGGGTTACCGAGGGTGTCCTGAGCCCAAGCGGTACAAGCGCACAAGACTGGCGTTTCAGCGGTGACTCTCTTCAAAGAGCCAAGACTGCCGCTCATTTAAGTCATGATCTAGAGCTCAATACGCCTGGAGTTGCTTTGGCCTTAGACCTTCTTGATGAAATCAATCGCCTACGCAATCAACTTCATGCCCAAGCCCCCGTACAAGTTAAAAGTATCACTGATGAGCGTTGATTTACTAAGCCATACTCAAAAGAAAGTAGATGATGTCAGTCTATTTTCAGCTACGGCACTAGGCATTGGCGGCATGATGGGTGCAGGTTTATATTCATTACTTGGCTTAGCAAGTTCACATGCCGGTTCTCATGTCCCATTAGCTTTTTTGATTGGAGCAATCGCAGCCTCTTTCTCCATCTACTCTTATGCAAAGCTAGGCGCGGCATTTCCTAGCAGTGGGGGCGCAGCCACTTTCACAGTTATGGGATTTGGGCCTGGCATTATTTCGGGCGGAATAAACACCTTCCAATATATTGCCTACCTGATTGCTGCCGCACTTTACGCTGCAGGATTTGTCGAGTACACCAACACATTATTTGGTGGAGACCTCTCTCCCCTGCTGCTCAAATGCATTACTGCTGCCATTATTTTGATTTGTACCTTCATCAACCTACTAGGCCCTAGCTTGGTTGGCAAAGCCGAGGCCGCTGCCATCGCCCTAGTCGTGATTAGCCTCTTAGTTTTTTCAGCAATGGGGTTTCATCAAGCAAATTTTAATAATTTTCAAATGGGTAGTGGCTCTATCAGTGGGATCGCGGTGGCTGCCGGAATTTTGTATATCAATTTTCAAGGTTTCGGCGTAGTTACCAACTCCTCTTCAGCCATGAAGTCCCCGCAAAAAGAACTTCCTTTAGCCATGTTCTCCGCACTGATCCTAGTCACTGTGGCCTATCTAGCAGTCAGTAGTGCAGTTGTGTTGTTAATGCCTCTGGGCGCGATAGAACTTCATAGTGGGCATGTTTTGGCTGATGCCGCGCAAATCGTTGCGGGCAAAGCCGGCCTGATGATCATCAGCATATCAGCCCTACTAGCCTGCGCTGCAGCCGTGAATGCTACTATTTTCGCAGCCTCAAATATCGCGGCTGATGTCGCTCAAAAGAAAATGATTTCTAGTGCGCTTGGAAGTAGTGTTCTCAAAACTAAGTTTCGCGCCCTCACCATTTCATCGGTCGGCGTCATATTTTTAGCCCTGATTTTTCCTTTAAGTGAAGTGGGGCAAATGGCTAGCCTAGCCTTTTTATTGGTTTATGCAGTGATTACCTACGGCCATATCCGCATCTATCAACAGACCGGTGCAAACCCTAAAATTCTTTGGTGCGCCATTTTGATTAATATGATCTTGTTCACGGCACTCACCATCAGCACAGCGCAAACATCGCCTTCAAGTGTCATTGCCCTACTGATTGCCCTAGTCGCCTCTTTTGGCCTTGAAGCTTTCTCTAGATTTAAATCAAGCCATCACGCAGCGACTTAAGATTCTGAACGACTCAGCAGAAATTCCCAACGCTGCAGTTTAATATCTAAGTCAGCCGTTATCTGCGATAGGCGTGCTTGCATGCTAGCAGCCAGTTCAGGCTCATTCTTGTAGAGATCGGGGCTACTCATAGCGATTCCGATTTCAGCCTGTTCCGTTTCTAAAACTTCAATCTGCAAAGGCAAAGCCTCGAGCTCTTGGCGCTCTTTACCATTGAGTTTAAGAACATCGCTCTTTGCCGCCACTGGCTTGGATTCTGACTTAGGCTCTAGCTTAGCTGTAGACTTAGCTGTAGACTTAGCGTCACTCTTTTCTGGAGACTTCATACTGCCATTAGCGGTACGAATCTTATCTGATCGTGCCTTTTGGATTTTCCAATCCTCGTAGCCACCCTCATATTCACGCCAGAAACCGTCACCTTCGTTAGCAATAATGCTGGTTACTACGTTATCCAAGAAATAACGATCATGACTAACTAGGAATACTGTACCTTTATATTCTTGGAGCAACTGCTCTAACAAATCTAAAGTATCAATATCTAAGTCATTGGTTGGCTCATCCAATACCAAGACATTTGCTGGCCTTGCAAACAAGCGGGCTAACAATAAACGGTTTCGCTCACCACCCGATAAGGTGCTTACCGGTGAGTTGGTCCGCTCAGGTGAAAACAAGAAGTCACTTAAGTAACTCTTGACGTGCTTCTTATTGCCATTAATTTCAATCCACTCACTACCAGGGCTAATGTAATCCTCTAAGGAGGCATTGAGATCAAGACCTTCTCGCATTTGATCAAAATAAGCCACTTCGATCCGAGTTCCCATGGTAGCCGTGCCTGAGTCAGGTGCAATCGTACCTAAGATCAACTTCAGCAGCGTAGTCTTACCCGCGCCATTTGGACCCAACAACCCAACCTTATCACCCCGTAAAATCGTAGCGGTGAAATCCTGAACAATCGGACGGCCATAAGATTTGGAGACGTTCTGCAAGTCCGCCACAATTTTGCCACTGCGGTCTCCAGCAGAAACGGCCAGCTTAACCTGACCCATCGCATCACGCCTTTGTGCGCGACTGTCCCGAAGACCCTCTAAACGAGCAATACGGGCAACGCTTCGGGTACGCCTGGCTTCAACACCCTTGCGTATCCAAACTTCTTCTTGTGCCAATAATTTATCGGCGCGCGCATTTGCCAGGGATTCTGAATTTAGCTCTTGATCCTTTAAAACTTCGTAGGCAGAAAAATTACCTGGGTAGCTACGTAAAATGCCGCGATCTAGCTCCACAATTTGGGTGCACACATTATCTAAAAAGGCACGGTCATGCGTTACCAACAGCACAGAGCCTTGATATTCTTTTAATAACTCTTCTAACCAGGCAATCGAATCCAAATCCAAATGGTTGGTAGGTTCGTCCAAGATGAGGACGTCTGGCATTTCTACCAAAGCTCTTGCAAGCGCAACCCGCTTCTTCGTTCCACCGGACAAGGTATTAATTTTGAGCTCAGCCTCTAGATGCAAGCGATCTAAAGTTTCATAAACGCGCTGCTCCCAATTCCAACCACTTAAGGCTTCGAGTTGAGACTGCACTTCATCCATACGATGCTGAGAAACATCATCCCAATCACCCACGCTCAGCGCCTCGTATTCCTCCCTGAGCGCTTTGGCCAAAGCCACGCCCTGGGAAACGGCTTCGAAGATACTCTCTTCAGCCTCGAATATGGGCTCCTGAGGCACATAAGAAATGCGGAGACCTTGCTGAAACTGCAAGAGTCCGTCATCTAATTTTTCTATACCAGCCAAAATCTTCAATAAAGAGGATTTTCCTGTGCCATTACGGCCAATTAAGCCGACACGCTCCCCAGATTCCAGGGAAAAAGCCGTGTTTGCGAGGAGGTCAACGTGGCCAAAAGCCAGTTTTGCATCAGTGAGTACGATTAAAGCCATGGCGACATTATCGTCTCTTCGGTCAAAGCGGTCCTATTTTCGATAAAGCAGGGAATTGGGCGGTAGAATTTATTTCAGCACCACCATTAATAAAGAGCGTAATGACCTGTAAATTGAGCCCCTTCGCGCCCCGCCTGATCCTATTTGCAGGCCATGCAGGTACAGGCAAATCAACGCTGGCAAAAAAGGCTTTGCCCCTCATTATTGAAAAAACAGGTGAAGACTTCTTTTTCTTGGATAAAGATACCGTGTATGGAGCCTTTAGCGCCCATGTAATGGCGCTCACCACCAATGATCCCCATGATCGTGACAGCCCCTACTACCTAAAGAACCTGCGTGATTGGGAATACTCTGGCCTGATTGCCATTGCCCAAGAAAATCTGCAACTGGGCGTAAACGTGATCCTGGTGGGCCCTTTTTCTAGTGAGATTCAATCTGGAAGGATGTTTAAACCAGAAGCTCTAGGTATTCCACTGGAAACACAGATCAAGGTTGCCTGGATTGATTTAAATCAGGATGAAGCAAAGCATCGCATGGAAAAACGTGCAGACCCGCGGGACCAGTGGAAGCTTAACCATTGGGAGCAATATAGCCAACGCAGAATTGATCCACCCCAGCATGCACTGATACAGCGTTTTGACAATCTCCATTTCGATCCATCAAACTTCGAAGATCTCATCGATTATCTAGTTAGCTAAATAATCCAACGCAACTGCTTCGGCTACCTTAATGCCATCTACGCCAGCAGACAAAATCCCTCCTGCATAACCGGCGCCCTCTCCCGCGGGATAGAGTCCTTTTATATTGAGGCTTTGACAGTTAGCGCCGCGAGTAATCCGCAGCGGAGAAGATGTTCTTGTCTCCACTCCAGTGAGTACTGCGTCTTTTAGAGAAAAGCCTTTTATTTGCTTTTCAAATGCAGGGATTGCTTCTCGAATAGCCTCAATCGCATAGAGCGGCAAACTATCGACAAGGTCTGTCAAATGAACGCCGGGCTTGTAGGAAGGAATCACACTGCCAAATTCAGTAGAAGGTCTGCCTGCTAAAAAATCCCCTACCAATTGCCCTGGGGCCTCATAAGTAGAACCACCCATTTCATATGCCTTAGACTCCAGCATTCTTTGAAACTCAATACCAGCAAGAGGGCCGCCAGGGTAATCCTCAGGCGTGATACCAACAACAATACCGGCATTTGCATTGCGCTCATTACGAGAGTACTGGCTCATGCCGTTTGTTACAACGCGATTAGGCTCTGATGCAGCGGCTACCACCGTACCGCCAGGGCACATACAAAAACTATAGACAGATCGCCCATTCTTAGCGTGATAAACCAATTTGTAATCTGCGGCGCCAATCAACGCATTGCCTGCATGAGGCCCTAGGCGAGCCTTGTCGATTAATGACTGGGGGTGCTCAATACGAAAGCCTACCGAGAAAGGCTTAGCTTCCATGTAGACCCCGGCATCATGCAGCGCATGGAAGGTGTCGCGTGCACTATGGCCTAAAGCAATAATCACATGATTGGCCTTT
Organism: Polynucleobacter brandtiae; assembly: GCF_002797575.1. GTDB lineage: Bacteria > Pseudomonadota > Gammaproteobacteria > Burkholderiales > Burkholderiaceae > Polynucleobacter > Polynucleobacter brandtiae. The sequence continues at coordinate 93,559 of NZ_PGTX01000006.1, forward strand.
AGATCCGGATGCCCCTCTATCCTTACACCTTGTATCTGCTCATTTTCAATATCAAAGCCAGTTACTTTTTGTGAAAATCGCACCTCTCCACCCAGCTCGATAATTTCTTTGCGCATTTTTTCGACCACACCAACCAGGCGAAAGGTACCGATGTGAGGCTTTGCTACATAGCGAATCTCTTCTGGTGCACCTGCTCTAATAAATTCATGGATGACTTTACGGCCATAAAACTTCGAGTCTTTAATTTGACTATACAGTTTGCCATCCGAAAAGGTGCCTGCTCCACCCTCACCAAACTGTACATTAGACTCAGGATTTAAAACGTTTTTACGCCATAAGCCCCAGGTATCCTGAGTGCGCTCTCGAACAGCCTTGCCGCGCTCCAAAATGATAGGCTTTAGTCCCATTTGAGCCAAAATCAAGGCCGCAAAAATTCCGCAAGGACCAAAGCCGATCACTACAGGTCTTTGAAAATGATCTGACGCCACTTGAGTATTCACTTGGGCCGCATTGGCTACAAAGTGATAACTAGTATCCGGGGAAGGTCTTACGTGAATATCGTTTGAGAATTGCTTAAGGATCAGCTCCTCATTCTTGACCGAGAGATCGACTGTGTAGATGAAAGCCAAAGCAACATTCTTTCTGGCATCGTAACTTCGCTTAAAGACCTCTGCGCGCACCAAGTCCTGCGGCGATAGATTTAAACGCTTCAGAATCGCCTCTTCCAGTGCTTCTGGGGCATGACTAATAGGCAGACGAAGTTCGGTAATACGGATCATGGATTTCTACGATACACACTAAATAAGGGCAATATGTCAAATAATACTGGGATAGTCGGTTATTGGCATTTTAGAGGCGATAATGCGCCATGGCTCTACGCGCAACTATCCACAAAGCCGACCTTCACGTCGCAGATTCTGATCGCCACTATTACGGCAGTCACTCTTTAACAATTGCCAAGCACCCTTCGGAAACCGAAGAGCGCATGATGATCCGCATCATCGCATTTGCACTTCAAGCCCAAGAAGATTTAGTCTTTACTAAAGGTTTAAGTGATGCGGATGAGCCCGATATCTGGGTAAAAGACTTAACTGATGCGATCAAGCTCTGGATTGAAGTTGGGCAACCTGATGAGCGCCGTATTTTGAAGGCATGCGGTCGATCCGATCAGGTCATCGTCTATTGCTATGGTGGTCATACTAGCAAGATTTGGTGGGATGGCATTGCCAATAAACTCACCCGCGCTCGTAACCTGCGAATTATCTCTATTCCAGCAGAGCAAGCGAAGGAACTTAGCAAGCTAGTTGAACGCAGCATGGTGCTCCATGTCAACATCCAAGATGAAGAGGTTTATGTCTCATCGGATATGGGGCAAGTAACCATCACCCCAGAAATCTGGCGTAATCAGACATAAGCTCAAAACAGAATGCAGTCTCTTGTTTTAGATACCAATGTCCTGCTCGATATTTTTGTCTTTGAAGATACGAGAGCTGCTAATTTAAAGCAGGCGCTTCTGAGTTTCAGCATACGCGCAATAGCAAGCCAAAAAACACTGGAAGAATTTGCTGACGTCATTTCCCGTCCGCTCTTCAAGCTGACAGGCTCACAGCAACAGAGCTTCATGAATCAATGGCAGTCGATTGCCGAACAGCAAGACGATACCTTCCTGGCAATAGCGCCTTGGCATTGCGAAGATCCAGATGATCAGATTTTTTTAAATCTAGCGCATCAATTTAGACCATCTATTTTGATCAGCAAAGATAAGGCACTTCTTAAGCTTGCTAGTCATGCCCTAAAAGATGGCATCATCATTACGTCGGACTATAACGCTTTCATAAGCTAGATTAATAATGCAGCCCTTTGCAGCCCCTGGGCGGCTTTTGCAGCAATTTCAAAAGATTGCAACCGCGCTTGATGATCATAGATTTGGCCCGTCATCACAATCTCATCAGCTCCGGTCAGATCAAGCCAATGCTGCATCCGACCCCTGACTGTCGCTAAAGACCCTACCGCAGAGCACTGTAGAGCACTGGCAGCAGTCGCCTTTTCATGAGGATCACAAAATACATCTAAATTTTCAATAGGTGGCGGTAATTGGCCACGCGTGTTGCGACGCATTCGAATCACATGCTGCTGCAAGGTAGTAAATTGATAAACAGCCTCTTCATCCGTCTGGGCTGCCACTACATTCATTAGAAAAGCACAATAAGGCTTTGCCAATTGCGCAGACGGCTTAAATTGATTGCGATAGATTGTCATCGCTTCGAGTAATTGCTCGGGCGCAAAGTGAGATGCAAAGGCATACGGTAATCCAAAGTGAGCCGCTAATTGAGCGCCATACAAACTAGAGCCCAAAATCCAAATAGGCACTTCGGTACCCGCACCCGGGATCGCTTTGACAGCCTGCCCCTCCTGCGCCGGACCAAAATAGTGCTGTAATTCCATCACGTTCTGCGGAAAACGGTCATCACTCCCCTGTAGATCTCGGCGTAAAGCCCTTGCTGTCATCTGATCGGTACCGGGAGCGCGCCCAAGACCTAATTCAATTCTGCCTGGATATAGGCAGGCTAAGGTTCCAAATTGCTCAGCAATCACTAAAGGCGCATGATTAGGCAACATAACGCCGCCAGATCCTACCCGAATGCGAGTAGTGCCCGAGGCAATATATCCAATGAGGACCGCAGGTGCCGAACTCGCATTTCCGGTCATATTGTGATGCTCAGCAACCCAATAGCGCTTGTAACCCCAATGCTCAGCATGCTGGGCAAGTTCAAGAGAGTTGCGCAGCGCATCACTAGCAGAAAACCCCTGGGGAATCGGCGATATATCTAGAATAGAGTACGGAACTAAATTTTCCATAGATCAATCATACCGACAAACCATCTTAAGAAAGCATGTATTGAGCACGAATAAACCCAAAATGGCTGATGCTGATAGCGGCCTCTTTAAGCCTGGAAGCAAGCTAAAACACCGAAAAACGGGTGGATTTTATAAGGTACTTTTATTGGCAAACGTAGAGGCGAGCTTAGCGCCCGCATACGTTTATGAGTCAATGCAATCACATGATTTTTGGATTCGACCTCAAGCTGAAATGGAAGATGGTCGCTTTGAGCTTATCCCAGCAGCTGAAAAGGAGTGAGTCATGATTGAAGAGCGCATCACCAATTTAGAAATTAAATTGAGCTTTACCGAAGACTTGATCGAGAAACTGAATCAAATTGTGTATAAACAACAGCAGCAAATTGAGTTTCTATATCGGGAGCTGAAGTCCATTAAAGAGCAATCGAGCGCTGGAGATGGGGCTGGTGGAGGCTCGCTGATGGATGATATTCCTCCGCACTATTAAGCTCCCGCTAATATCGACACTAAATTGAACACAGATCACACAAAAGGAAAAATATAATGATTAACTTAACGCCTTTTTTACTCCAATGGGGCTTAACGTCACTGTCTCTTTGGGTAGCAAGCTATATATTTAGTGGCCTACGCTTTGCGGATGGCGGATCCCTATTAATTGCCGCTTTATTGCTAGGGTTTGCCAACGCAGTAGTAAAACCACTGCTAATTCTACTAACCCTCCCCCTCACGGTACTCACCATGGGCCTCTTCTTACTAGTAGTCAATGCTCTAGTGTTGATGCTGGTATCGGCAGTTGTTAGTGGCTTTACGGTTTCCAGCTTTTGGACTGCGCTCTTTGCGAGCATCTTTATTTCTTTGTTTAGCCTTTTTATCAGCGGATTGGTAACTTAAGAGCCCCTAAAAAATCACTCAGCCCCAGGGTAAATATCTGCCCAGGGGCGAAGTGCATCACTGCAGGGGCTGCCTTTTTTTCCAATGGATAAGGCATTTTCCGCCAGAATGCTAGCGCCCCCAGTCAAAAATCCAAGTCCAACTGAAATGGCGCTGTTGATAACGCCAGTCTGATTAATCATCGGTTTGGGGTTCTGTAAGGTGCCACCTATCTTAACCAATCCCCCTAAATCAATTCCCGTAGTGAGTCCTGATTTTTCGTAAGGCTCAACCATCAGATTGACTGCTTCAGTCTTAAGATTAATCGTGCCGCCCAAGAGCACATTTAAACGATCCGTCTCCATCCCAACAGTATTAGCAATATTAAGTTGCCCCTGAGAAATGGGTATATAGGCCACGGCACACTCAATCGTATTTTGATTTGATTTTTTGTGTAAAGGATTGATAGCCCCTAAAAGCGTAACGACAAAATCGCCCCCGCTATTAAGAAAAAGGGAATCTGTTTTTGCTTGATCAATACGGATTTGAATTTTTCCACTGGCATTTGATGCCATTTGATGTGCACTCATTCCGGTAGACTGTAAATTAAACGCCAGCCTCATCTTACCGCCACTCACCTTAGAGCTTGGATCTAGTCGAGCCATTAAGCTTTCAAGCGTAAAGTTAGTCGTCACTCCTTTGGCAGTCACTACCGGTGAGGCTGTATCAAGCCTCGAAAGTTGAAGCACCAGATTAGCCTGGCCCTGCCCCAGCACAAAAGTAAGCTGTGGAACAGCGATCTGCGATCCATCCACCTGAATGGTGGCATTGAGATTCTCAATGGGTTGACGGCCTGGTAAGCCCAATTTAATAATGCCTATTGAAATCTTTCCCTTAGCTTGAGGCAAAAGGTCCAATGGTAATTTGGCATCACTAAAAAAATAGGTAGCTGGAGAATGCTGCACTGACTCCGCTGAGGCTGCCTTTAAGTTCTGGGCACTCAATCTGGTAGGCTGTTGCGCGGGGGGTTTTCCTATGGCATTACTGGATGGCCAATCCACTGCTGCAGAATTGACTGCCAAATTGATCAGAGGTAATGTCTTTGGATTTTTGGCTACATTGCCCTGAATAAGAATCGATTTACCATTAACCCCCACATTAAGATCTAGGGCAAACTGAATTGGCGAAACATTCCAATGCTGCATTAACTCTGAAACTGAATCTGTTTTACCTCGCACCTCCAGTGCCAGCTCTTTGTACTTCATATCAATCGCAACCAAGGTCTTAGACCCGTCTTTAGTCAGCGATAAGCGCTGGACTTGGTATATCGAACTTAAGCCAGTTGGATCTAGGTAATGCACATTCGCATTAGCAATCATGATATTAGCTACACTCGTCAGACTATTTTCGCTTGCGGGCGCCTCATCTTGCCTATCACTTGCCAAATTAGTGGCAAAAGGGCTTTGACTACCCATCACCCAGTTAGCCTGACCTGATCGATTTTTCTGTAAAAAGAGGTCTAGGCCCTTGAGCTCGATGCTGTCAATGTCAACACGTTTACTCAGCAAAGGCAGTAGTTTGATATTAAGTGAAATCTGATCCAGCGTTAGAAAATCACTCTGCGATCCCCAAGCAGTGTTACTTAAGGTCAACTGTTCTGCAGAGACAGCAATACCAGGAAAGAATTGCAATTTGATGGGTCCTGAAATTCGAAGATCTCGCCCAGTTGCCGTTTTGACTGAGGATGTCAGTAAAACCGCTAGCTGGGTTGGATTGACCAACGATGAGGCGTACCAAATCCCCATGACTACGAGGAGGACTAAAAGGCCAAGAATACTGAAGATGATGTTGGCTTTGATACGCATATCACTTCATTCTAGCTCCTAGTGAAATAGTGAAGTAACTAAAGGCGCGTTTCAGCACCTCCTCTTAAAACCATCAGAAATATACCCATGTAAAAATCAGTAAAAACAGTCGGCAATTGAAGTAATATCTGGTGGTGTACTGTACACATTAACTACCAAAAGAAGGGTAATAGACCATGGCTACAAAGAAGTCACCAGCAAAAAAGAAAGTAGCTACTAAGGTGGTAAAAAAAGCCCCTGCAAAGAAAGCCGTTAAAAAAGTAGTAGCGAAAAAATCGCCTGCTAAAAAGGCCGTCAAAAAGGTAGTGAAAAAATCAGCAGCTCAGAAAGTTGTTGCCAAGAAAGCAATCGCTAAAAAACCAGTGGCTAAGACGGCCATTAAAAAGGTTGCGGCAAAAAAGCCTGCAGTCAAAAAGCCCGCAGCTAAGAAAGTAGCAAAAAAATCAGCTAAAACTACTAAGCCTAAACAGCTCAAGGTTGATCAATACGGACTTGAGGAAGATGATGAGTTTTATGGCTTGTATTTTGCAAAGTCAACCAAAAAAGGTTTGGTAGAGGTGAAGCCGTGCACATTTTCACTAATGTATTGGTGGAAAGGATTGCTGGGTTATCCCGACATGATTGAGATCTCAAAAGATAGTAATACTGCCATGTTGCAGTTTGAGTCTACTTTTGGTGGGGGTGACTCTGGTGAAACCGAGTTAACTGAAAAAGATGTATTTGATGTAGATCACATCATTGAAGTAGACGAGGAAGAGCAATTAATTTCTCTTTACTCATACATCCCCATCCCTGTTCCTGAAAACCTCATTGGTGCATTGGGCCTCTCTATCCTCAATATCAATCCGGAGACGCGATATGGCAATCTAGAAATCTGCTCAACGGATAATGAGGATGGTAAGAATGAACATTTCTTACGCTACCGTGCCGCTAGCTACTTACGTGGCGTGAAATTAGGTAAGGTTGAGGCAATTGAAAGCATGATCACAAATGGATCAGAATTCTTTGGTTTAGCTTTGGATGCAATGTGTGTCAATAAATCTATCAAAAAGTGGTTGCTGAGCTAATAATGAGCCTCTCTTTTGAAATAGATTAGTAGGCATTGCAGTTATAAATGTAAGTCATAGGAAAGCGATCGTTCACTGTTTTTCGTGTTTCTACGATAGTGGCGCCACGCTTTCCTAGTTTTTTGCACTCCTCAACCGCCGCTGCCTGTGCCTCGGTATCCTTCGCAGATTTGGGGGCATGCACTCCAATCGTACCGTCAGACTGGCGATAGACGCCAAATTCACTTTGCGGAGTTGAGCAGGCCATCAAAGCAACTCCAAAAAATAGAACCCAAATCTTTCTGAAAATATTCATGTGTGATGCCTTGTGAGTGTCCGCGAAATTGCAATACTGATTTTAGTCAACCTTATTTATAAGCTACTCGATCAAGCAATCTTTGCGCCGCAATTTGGTTCTTACCAATGGAGGCTACAGAAATATTCTCTGCCTTAAATGTTCCTAACATTTTGAGACCCTCATTATCAATCTTGACCGACTTCACTACCGGCCATTCATTATTGCCGTTAGCAAAATATTCTTGCGCAGAGTCACTGGCCAGATACTCTAAAAACTGAGTTGCTGCTGAGGCATGCGGGGCATTTTTGGCGACACCACCACCCGCAATATTGATATGGGCACCAGTTGTTTGCTGATTGGGCCAAATAAACCCAATCTTAGAAACAATGGCTTGGTCCTCAGGCTTAGTAGATCGCAATAGCCTGACTAAATAATATGAGTTTGTTAGCGCCACGCCGCACTCTCCTGATGCCACAGCTTTAATTTGATCAGTATCGCCACCTCTTGGGGGACGCGCCATATTGGCAACCATTCCTTTGGCCCACTCTTGCGTAGCAGCCTCACCACGACGCTCAATCATGGCGCCAATGAGGGAAAGCATATAGGGATGAGCACCAGAGCGCGTACATACCTTACCTTTATTAATAGGCTCGGCCAGCTTTTCATAGGTATCCACATCTTGAGGATTTACTTTCGTCTTGTTGTAGACCACTAAACGGGCTCGAGTTGAAAATCCAAACCAAGTTGTTCCCTCTGGATCAGGCTTGGCGCGTAAATTAGCAGGAATACGGCTTTCTAAATATTTCGACTGAATCGGCTTAAAAAACCCATCAATTTGTGCGCGCCATAGTCTGGCAGCATCCACCATCAAAATGACATCAGCCGGGCTATTAGCGCCTTCACTTTTCAGTCTTTCTGCTAATGCATTGTCATCGGCCTCAATCCGGTTAATTTTGATACCGGTCTTTTTGGTGAAATCGCCATACAGGGCTTCATCGGTTTGATAGTGTCGTGCCGAGTAAAGATTGAGCTCCTGGTCAGTCTGTTTGTTTGTCTGCGCAGCAGCATTTGTTGTAAGGCCAGCAATAGTCAGAAGCAGACAGAGGCTCAAATGTTTAAGAATATTTTGCATTTTTTATTGCCGTATTAGTAATTAGTGTGGGATACATTCCAATGTAGCACAAATACGAATGATTATCAATTAAGATAAATTCAGAGGTAAATCTTAAGTTGGGCTACGAGAAGTCATTCAGGATTTTGAGATCACTCTCGATAACAATAAAACGGGAAAAAGTCCAACTAAGACAATCGTTAAGGATGGCAAAGCCAATTCTGCAAGCCGCTCATCAGCCGCCAATTGATAGGTAGCTACAGCTAAAGTATCAAAGTTAAAGGGGCGTAAAAGCAAGGTTGCGGGCAACTCCTTCATGACATCTACAAATACAAATAGACCAGCAGTAATGAGGCTGCGTTTAAGTAAGGGTACATGCACTTTTCTCAGTATTTGAATCTTAGACAACCCTAACAGCGCGGCAGAACCATCCATCGATGGTGTGATGCGAGAGAGCCCTGTCTCTACGCTTTGCAAACTGGAAGAGAGGAAGCGCACAACATAGGCATATACCAATACCGATATGCTGCTGGAAATCCACCAAGCCAATTGAAAGGTCTCAAGAAAAGAAAGTACGCCAATTGCTAGAACTGCTCCCGGTAATGCGTAACCAAATCCAAGCAAACGATTTACCCAGGCCAAGCGAGGGCTAAGCCGCACTGCATAAGCAAAAAATAGTGCCAACACCACCGAAAGTAAAGCTGTTCCAGCGGCTACAAATAAGGAATTTCCTAGCCAACTGAAATACCGTATATCGATACTGAGACCCTGCTTATAAAGTAGCTGAAGTAGTGCCATAGCGGGCATTAAGAAGCCGAAAAGGAGGGTGAGGCCACAAAATATCACGGCAAAGAAACGACCACCTCCACTTAATATTTTAGGAGTCAACCTACTTTCGAATGAAGACGCATAGCGCAATTTAGAACGACTATGTTGCTCAAAGAAAAAGATCAGTAAAACAAAACTCAACAGCCCTAAGGCAAGCTGAATAGCAGCTAAGCGATCACCAAACGAGAGCCAAGCCTTGAAGATGCCGGTGGCAAAAGTTTGTACGCCAAAATAAGAGACGGCGCCAAAATCTGCTAACACCTCCATCAAAACCAAAGCCATACCTGCAAAAATTGCCGGCCTTGCCATTGGTAATACCAGCTTAGTCAACGCCTGAAGATGGCTATATCCCAAAGTTTCAGAAACTTCAATCAGTCTTCCACTACGCTCTAAGAAGGCAGTACGGGTGATCAGGTAAACATATGGGAATAAGCAAAATGAAAAAGCCCAAATAGCTCCACCCAAAGAACGAGGGTCGGGAAAAAACCAAAGTGACTCAGCTCCAAGCATTGTGCGCAGTGTGCTTTGTATAGGGCCAGAAAACTGCAGGAGATCCACAAAGAGATAAGCCATGACATACGTAGGAACAGCCAGCGGCAAAATGAGCGCCCACTCAAAGATCTTCTTTCCTGGAAACTCATAACTTGCAATGATCCAAGCATTTCCAACGCCCAAGATAAAGACACCTAAGCCTACCCCGATGATCAGAATCAGAGTAGAAATGACATACCCCCCGAGCACAAAATTCCATAAATGGCTGATCGTATCTATTGCCAACAAGGCAGAACCGTCAATATTCGGAAATAGAAAAGGCATTGCCAAGCCAAACAGGGGCAAAAATAGCAACAAGGCAAGCAGTGCAGCAATTCGGTTCATTAAATCCGTAATCCGTTTAGACTCTAGCTCTGTATTAAACCATTAGCGCCAATGAGAAAATGATCGACACCAACCCCAATCAAGCACTCCTATCCATTCAGGGGCTAGAAATTGACTACCGCAGTCGAGAGGGGCATGGTCACGTCAGCGCTGTAAATGGTCTTGATTTAGAACTCCGTCAAGGTGAAATTGGCTGCCTTCTAGGCTCCTCTGGGTGCGGCAAGTCTACAGTGCTCAGAGCGATCTGTGGTTTTGAGCCCGTAAAAGCGGGGAACATCCTCCTACGCAATACGGTTGTCAGCTCCCCATCTACCCACCTAGCACCCAACCAAAGACGAATTGGTATGGTCTTTCAAGACTTTGCGCTTTTTCCGCATCTCACCGTCTTGGAAAATATTATTTTTGGCCTACACCATCTCCCCAATGAAAAAAGGGCGCCTGTAGCCAGAGAGTGGCTTAAGCGAGTATTTCTATCAAACAAAGAAAAGGCCTATCCACACGAACTGAGTGGCGGCCAACAGCAGCGTGTAGCACTCGCTAGAGCAATGGCTCCTGAGCCTGATTTAATTCTGCTGGACGAACCCTTCTCCAGTTTAGATGTCGACCTAAGAGAACGTCTCGCTACAGAAATGCGTGAAATTCTTAAAAGCAATGCAATCACCGCCCTTTTAGTGACTCATGATCAATTCGAGGCATTTGCTATCGCAGATAAAGTGGGGGTCATGGCCGATGGCAAAGTTTTGCAATGGGATGCTCCGTATGAGCTTTATCACAAACCAGTAAATCGCTATATTGCAGACTTTATTGGTCGCGGCGTCTTTGTAAAAGGCATTGTTCAACCAGGGAGAAAAGTTCACATTGAACTTGGTGAGCTGGCGCTAGAGGAGGACCAGATCTATGAAGTAGGTCAGGAGATAGATATCCTATTGCGCGCCGATGATATTGTTCACGATGACCACAGTCCAATGCAGGCAGAGGTTGTCAGAAAAACATTTCGGGGTGCTGATTTTTTATACACCCTAAAGTTACGCTCAGATGTAGAGATTTTTGCTTTTGTTCCCAGTCATCACGACCATGCGATTGGTGAAAAAATTGGCATTCACTTAGTTGCAGACCACGTAGTGACCTTTAGTGACTAATCACCCTTTTGACTTGAATGAAATGACGATGTTCAAAGTCAAATAAAAAAACCACCTAGTGAACAGATCCACAGAGGTGGTTTTTATTTAAGTCCTTACTGAAGGCTGAAATTAGCTGCCGATCCGATGATGATCGAGATAGCACTTGGTGTAGGCTGCTCGAGCCTCAATCCAAGCATCAAGTAAATGGTTTAAAAAATGGTTTGAATTTTGCTTCTTGATTTTCATTTTCACATTCCTTTAGTGGGTAGAGCCAAAGTACTGGCTAGTTAAACGCTCTACCTCTGCATGTGACTGGGGGTGATGATTAGCAATAAAAACTTCCAAGCTACTGCGGTCATTCCATCCAGAAAATACATTGGTAAATATATTTTTAAGTTGGGTCATGTTTTCCTCCTTTTAAGGGTTAACCCCTAAATTTTACACCCTTTTATGCTGCTTTGCACAAAATTCGGAGAAAAACATGATCGACCTAGCAATTAATCTCCTGAAAGAACCTCGTCGACCACATCAATAAATTGAGTGCCGTATCGCTCCAATTTGGCCTGACCTACCCCGCTAATATGACTAAAGTCCTGCAGATTTCTTGGGGCCGATTTCATAATCTCCTGCAAGGTACTGTCATGAAAAATGACATATGGGGGAACACCTTGCTCGCGCGCTAACTCGGTTCTTTTTGCTTTAAGTGCCAACCAAAGTGTTTCCTCAGCAGGATTAATAAATGAACGCGTCGCTGCCTTACCGCTTCCTGACTTAGCTGCCTTCGTTTTTACCTTAGCAGGGTCTTTACGCAACCAGATTGCTTGCTCACCGCGCAATACTGGCAAAGCCATCGCATTAACGAGTTTTAAGCCTCCATAAGAAGCGATATCGGCATCAAGATAACCACCTGCCACCAATTGACGATAAACACTGCTCCACTGAGCCTGATTCAGTTCTTGGCCAATACCAAAGGTGCTGACGTTTTGATGAAAATATTGCTCAATGCGAGGCGTAGATTTGCCAAGCAACACATCTATTAGATGGGTTACCCCAAACTGCTGCCCAGTTCGATAAACACAAGATAGCGCTTTTTGAACCTCTTGCGTTGCATTCCACGTCGCAACGGGCTCTAAACAGTTGTCACAGTGATTGCATTGCCCAGGATGCGCCTCACCAAAATAGCGCAAGATCCCTTGGTGTCGGCAAGTAATGGACTCACAGTAACCCAATAGAGCGTTGAGTTTTTGACGCTCAACGCGTTTTCGGTCCTCCGAGGCCTCACCAGCATCCACCATTTGCCGCAGATTCACAACATCCCCTAAACCATAGGCCATCCAAGCATTTGCCGGCAAGCCATCGCGACCAGCACGCCCTGTTTCCTGATAGTAGCCCTCCATACTTTTGGGCAAATCAAGATGAGCTACAAAACGGACATTCGGTTTATCAATCCCCATGCCAAAAGCTACCGTAGCAACCATGATGACGCCCTCTTCACGCAAAAAACGTTTTTGGTTTGCGTTACGTATTTCGATACTCAAGCCCGCGTGATATGGCATCGCATCCCAACCGCGATCCACAAACCACTGCGCGGTATCTTCTACACTGCGACGAGATAAACAATAAATAATGCCGCAATCATCTGGATGCTCTGCCTCTAAAAATTGCTCTAGTTGCTGTTTAGCGCTATTTTTTTGCAGTACTCTATACCGAATATTGGGCCGATCAAAACTAGAAACAAATTGCTTTGCGGACTCCAGAGATAAGCGCTCTACAATTTCTGCCCTTGTAGGTGCATCCGCAGTCGCTGTTAACGCGATCCTAGGTACATTCGGAAAGCGTTCATGCAAGATCGTTAATTGTCGATACTCCGGACGAAAATCATGACCCCACTGAGAGACGCAATGCGCCTCATCAATCGCAAACAAGGCAATGCCAGAACCAGCATTTAACTTATCCAGCGTAAATAAAAAGCTGTTGCTTAACAGCCGCTCTGGTGCGACATAGATTAAATCTAAGTCTCCAGCTAACAAGCGGCTGGTAACCCGTTGGGATTCTTGCGCATCTAAGCTGGAGTTTAAGAACGCAGCCTTTACCCCTAACTGAGTGAGGGCATCAACCTGGTTTTGCATGAGGGCAATTAAAGGAGAAACAATGACCCCAACCCCGGCACGTGTGATTGAGGGAATTTGATAGCACAAGGATTTACCGGCGCCCGTTGGCATCAGTACCAAGGCATCGCCGCCATCAACCAAGTGTTGAACGATCGATTCTTGGGTGCCCCGAAACTGATCGAACCCAAACACATGGCGAAGGATTTGATGGATTTGATTCATGAATGACTTGTCCATCTTTGGCTGAGGTATTACGTATTAACTTGGCGGTGGACACAGTCTCCATCCATATTGTCTCAGCATCCTACCCTGCTTACAGGGAAATTTACAGGGTACTGATGATTAAAACCCCATCAAGAATCATGAAAAAGCCTATTAAATGAGCTAACAAATCAAAAATTGCTCTAAATAAGCCTTACATAACAGGGAAAAACAGGGAAAAATATAGGCTTCGATATAACTAAACGACTGTCAAAATGCTACTGACCTGTCCTGGGATTTTCAGACCAAACTAATTTAGAGATAATGACTCCTCCTTGACTAAAAGGAGTAGTACATGAAGAGAGCCCGATTTACGG
>NZ_PGTX01000007.1 GCF_002797575.1 Polynucleobacter brandtiae
TAGCCACCTCTGCAACTGGTGCTTTATCGGCTTCTTGCAAAATCCGAACAATCTGCTCATCCGTAAATCGGGCTCTCTTCATGTACTACTCCTTTAAGTCAAGGAGGAGTCATTATCTCTAAATTAGTTTGGTCTGAAAATGTCAGGACAGGTCACGTGCTGTGTGAGCCATAAAAGAAGAATTTTCGGATGGTGAACTTTGTTTTGCAGTAAAAAGCAAATTGCTCAATAAAGAAATTTGACAATCTTAGATGACCCATCGACATAGGTAAATAAAACCTCATACTCGCCAATAATCTTGGAATGCTTAAGCTTCTTACTTCCCCATCCCACATCTTTTTTGTACCCTAAAACTCTATCTTCAACAGTTATAAAATTACCCTCATTGTTCACCTCAACAATACTAAAAGAATAAGTTGAGGGAAAAATAAGTTGTTTCAAGTAATTCAGCATTTATTAAGTTTTTAATTTTTATTAGTACTTTCAATCCTAACGTCTTATTAATAAAACTACAAGTGCTGAGAGGGGGGGCTAGGGTAACTCTTGTGCGGGTTTATACTTATAAAACGAATGATTATGTCAGTAGTCATTGGCAATAAAAAATAAAGCGGGTAAGGTTCAGATGACTAAAAAACCTTTAAATAAGAAGGCAAATGAAAACATTAATATCTTTAAATGCTACTGGGTTTGAGTATTTTTTATTTATGGAGTCGAAAGACGCTGTTCATAAAAAATACGATATCAGCGAACGCGAGTGCTTTATTCTCAGAGTGATATCTCAGTCATACATTCGCAACCAAAAAATGCGGGTGTCAGATGTACTAGCCCTTAAAGATTTTGCTTCCCCTGCCACCCTCCATGGAATTGTCAAGTCATTGATCAAAAAAGGAAATTTGTCCGTCCTTCTTGACGCAGTTGATGGTCGTGTGAAGTACCTTGAGCCGACCCCGCTGACTCTGAAGATGTACAAAGAAATGACAAAGAACTTTATGAAGATTGGAAGGGGTAATTAATCTTCATTTATTGAACAACGTCTGTGTTGCAAGGCTCTCATCGTAGGAGGCCTTCTTCATTGAGTGGTGATTTACTGTGACGCTTCTGCCGGAGTATTGCTAATGAAGGAATCCATGCCCTCTAAACTCAAAACACCACCTAAGGCCTGTAACACTCTCAGAATATTCTCCAATCTAATGGTAGGCTTACCGGCTTCGAGCTCAACAATGAACCTCACTCCCACATTAGCAGCTAGCGCTAATTGTGGCTGAGTCAATTTTAAGCGCTTGCGAGTTTCACGCACCATGCGACCTAGATCTAAGGAGTTTTGTATTTGTGTGCCCATGAATATTTCATTACTATGAATTGGGTGATTTTGACGCCTAAATTATAGGTATACATTCCCGATCGGGAAATAATATTAACGATGTGACTAGCGACTTAAACGTATCTTGTCCGTATCTACTAAACAACTTCAATAAACTCAATCACACGTGGGGTGGCAATCCTTCTCTTCTTAAGTTGATGCAAAGATTGGGACCATGTCAGTCAAATCCCGCCTTATTAAGCGTAGGGGCTCACCTCCTGTAATATTTGACTTGGTGAAATACCTTCTTAACCGCACTGGACAATCAATATGATCTTCTCAATTCTATTAATGGATCGCCCTGGTACTGCTGACTTACGTATTCAAGTCCGCCCTGAACATCGCGCTTATTTGGCGACTAAAGCAGAGCAAATGTCATTTGCTGGGCCGCTCACTTCGGAAGATGGCAAGACAACGGTTGGCAGTTTGTTAGCCATGGATTTTCCAAGTAGGGCGCATTTGGATGCCTGGCTTCAGGATGAGCCCTACACCAAAGCAGGTGTTTATGAAAAGCCCATCGTCCATGTCTTTAATAATATGTGGGCACAAAAAGTAGGCTTTCCTCCAGCGTAATTCAATTTGGTTTAGTCCAATGCTGTTCGGCTGGCAAATTGAGCGATGAAAATCGGTCTCTATAAAATGATGATGTCATGAATCGAATATGTTCTTATTGTGATTAATCATGGCATTGATCCGTCTATTGGGTTCAAAAATCGCTGGCGCACTTTAGTACCCCGTGCCTTTACTTCTCCATTCTTTTCGCCGGTTGCCTTTTTTGCCGACAGCTCTCAAAAACGCCTTTGAAGGATATTGTCAAAAAATTGGCTATGAAATCAGTTATCGCGATCTGAGTCTTTCCCCGTTGCGTATGCGCAGAGAAGTAGATGGGCTGCGTATTGCCGATGCTCGCCATCAACAGTTTCTGGACCTGGAAAAGTTTGTTGTCATGTAAATCTAGCGCAAGATTTGATGTTCATGAATAACCCAGCTCTTAGAGATCGGATTAGCTTGGGTGAAGTCAGGACAACGGACCCCAAAAAAGAGGATGTTCCTCTCGAAGTTGAAGTCAGAATCAAGTAGACTTGAAGTATGAACTCACCTAAATTGCGCCCTTTGGCTACTCTTGTTCTGATTGTCACCGCTGTTGTATCTGCTTGCGGCACCATCGAATCTGCCGCTCAGGCAGATTGCACCTCGATTGGCTGGCAAATTGGCAGTAAGGGCTATCAAGATTGCTATAAATCCCGCCTGTATGAGCGAAAGCTAGATTATTCACTCCCACCGGGTGATAAGCCATCCCCATCGGTTATTTAGTAGGGTAAACCCTTGGTTTAAACCCTTGAGCGCCGTCAAGGACTTACAGAGCAAAATAACCCAAAATCGTTCATGATTTGGGTGTCTCCTATATAAAGCATTTTGTGGTGTTTCCACTAGCTGGAATCTGATAAGTGGTCATGCTTGCTTTATTGAGACAAACAACATCAGTAGTAATGCCGGCATTAACTATTGCGACTAAATACTAGAGATTGAATACTATGAATCACCCGAACCCTTCGAATGAAGTCAAAGCTATTGCTGTAGCAACGGTTGATGATTTAAGGGAAACCATTCGTCGCAAAAGTAAGCTCAAAGGTCGTCAAGCAGATGATGTTTCCTTGGCGGAAGTGCGAGCACTGATCGGTACCGACTCGCAACGTCGTGATTTATTAATCGAAAATTTACACAAACTGAACGATGCCTATCGTGCTTTACATGATCGACATTTAGTAGCCCTGGCAAAAGAGATGAATCTGCCGATGGCTGAAGTCTATGAGGTAGCTACCTTCTATCACCACTTTGAAGTGGTGCGCGGTAATGACCCTGTTGCCGACATTACAGTGCGGGTATGCGATGGTATTGCCTGTGAGCTTGCCGGCGCCCAAAATTTATTGGCGAAGTTACCTGCTATCTTAGGCAATCCTCAGGTCAAAGTTATTGCTGCCCCTTGTATTGGCCGCTGTGAGCAAGCTCCAGCAGTTGCGGTACATCAATTCCCTGTTTTGTTTGCTACAACAGATACAGTTCTAGCCGCGGTCAGTAATCAAATGACTACGCATCCTTTAGCGAAAGACAGTGGCAGCTTTGATCCTGTTGCTTTTGTTGAAAAAGGAATTTCACCTCAAGGTCATGATCAAGCGGTGTCTCCAGATTATGTTGGCTATGAAGCATACAGAGCCCTAGGTGGTTATGCATTAGCAAAGCAGGTGGTGGATGCAAGCGCTGGAAGTAATCTTGACGCAGAGAGTATCGTCAAAATAATGGAGAGCTCAGGCCTGCGTGGTTTGGGTGGCGCCGGGTTTCCGGCGGGGCGTAAGTGGCGCATTGTGCGCGATCAAATTGCCCCTAAATTGATGGCCGTGAACATTGACGAAGGTGAGCCAGGCACATTTAAGGACCGCACCTATTTAGAGCGCGATCCACATCGCTTTTTAGAAGGTTTATTGATCGCTGCTAGCGTGGTGGGTATTGATGCTTGCTATATTTATTTGCGCGATGAGTACCATGGCTGTCGTGAGTTGCTAGAGCTAGAGCTTAAAAAACTACAGGCCAACCCCCCATTTAAATTGCCATTGATTGAGCTTCGGCGTGGTGCTGGAGCTTATATTTGTGGTGAAGAGTCGGCCATGATTGAGAGTATCGAGGGTAAACGAGGTGAGCCCCGTATGCGCCCTCCCTATATTGCGCAGGTAGGTTTGTTTGGTCGACCTACCCTTGAGCACAATTTTGAAACACTCTACTGGGTGCGTGACATTATTGAGCGTGGTCCAGAGTGGTTCAGTTCTTTTGGTCGCCATGATCGAAAGGGTTTACGCAGTTTTAGTGTGAGTGGCCGAGTGAATGCGCCAGGCGTCAAGTTGGCGCCAGCCGGAATTACGATTCAAGAATTGATCAATGAGTATTGCGGTGGCATGCAAGAGGGCCATCAGTTCTACGGCTACCTTCCAGGCGGTGCCTCTGGAGGTATCTTGCCAGCCACGATGAACGACATCCCACTAGACTTTGACACTTTGCAACCTTATGGTTGTTTCATCGGTTCAGCAGCAGTCATGATTTTTAGTAATCAAGATAAAGCCCGTGACATGGCCTTAAATGTCATGCATTTCTTTGAGCATGAGAGTTGTGGTCAGTGCACACCTTGCCGTGTAGGTACTGGCAAAGCCGCTACCTTGATGCAGGCAAAGACCTGGGATCATGACACCCTCGAAGATTTAGCGGTGGTGATGGTAGACGCATCGATCTGCGGCTTAGGCCAAGCTGCCCCTAACCCTATTCGATGTATTGCAAAATATTTCCCGCAAGAAGTTGCGTAACTGAGCAGATAGACCAATATGAACGCACCAGTAAACCCTAAAGAACTTGAGCTACAGACTGTCGAGTTCAAGCTTGACGGACAAACCATCGTTTCTTACGAAGGCGAAACTATTCTCAAGGCTGCTAAGCGCCACGGAATTGATATTCCCCACTTATGCTTTAAAGACGGCTATCGTGCCGACGGTAATTGCAGAGCATGTGTTGTAGAGATTAATGGTGAGCGTACCTTGGCACCCAGTTGCTGCCGAAGTGCTACGCCTGGTATGGAAGTGAAGGCCAATAGCGAGCGTGCTTTAAAGAGTCAAAAATTGGTTTTAGAAATGCTGTTGTCTGATATGCCCGATGAAGGCTTTAAGTGGGTTGGAGACAGTAAAGAGGAAGAGCAAAAAAACCAACATGGTGAGTTAAGTACTTGGGCAACTCGCATGGATGTCACAGTACGTCCAGAACTTAGGGCGATACGCCGTGAAAAGGTGAGTAGTGATGTGTCGCATCCAGCGATGGCAGTCAATTTAGATGCCTGCATTCAATGCAATCGTTGTGTTCGTGCTTGCCGTGAAGAGCAAGTCAATGATGTGATTGGCTACGCCATGCGCGGCGGCCATAGTGAAATCGTATTTGATCTCAATGACCCGATGGGTGACAGTACTTGCGTAGCTTGCGGCGAGTGCGTTCAAGCTTGCCCTACTGGTGCGCTGATGCCTAAGGGCCTCATTGGTTCACAAACAGTGGATCGCAAGGTCGATTCTGTTTGTCCGTTCTGCGGAGTGGGCTGTCAGATTACCTACAACGTTAAAGATGAAAAGATTGTTAGCGTAGATGGCCGTGACGGACCTGCAAACCATAATCGCTTGTGCGTTAAAGGCCGCTTTGGTATGGACTATATCCATAATCCGCAGCGCTTAACTAAACCCCTCATTCGTAAAGCGGGCGTTCCAAAAGATGAGAATGCCATGCAGAACCCACAGGATTGGTCCAGCATCTTCCGTGAGGCAACATGGGAAGAGGCCATTGAAGCGGCTGGCGGTGGCTTAAAGAAACTGAAAGATCAATACGGCAATAAAGTATTGGCTGGATTTGGTTCCGCTAAGGGTAGCAATGAAGAAGCGTATCTATTTCAAAAGCTAGTGCGTACCGGTTTTGGTAGCAATAACGTGGACCATTGCACCCGTTTATGCCATGCCTCATCGGTTGCTGCGCTTTTAGAGGGTGTGGGTTCGGGTGCGGTAAGTAATCAGGTTAATGATGTTGAGCATTCGAGCATGATTTTCTTGATTGGATCTAATCCAACAGCCAATCACCCCGTGGCGGCTACTTGGTTTAAGAATGCAGCGAAGCGTGGCGCCAAGATTGTTCTGTGTGATCCGCGCATGACTGATATTAGTAAGCACGCATGGCGTACGATGCAGTTCAAGCCGGATACTGATGTGGCGATGCTCAATGCCATGATCTACACAGTGATTGAAGAAGGTTTAGCTGACCAAGATTTCATTCAGAATCGGGCTAATAACTTTGAAGCGCTTAAGGAAAATATCAAGGGCTATAGTCCAGAAGCTATGGCACCGATCTGCGGTATTCCAGCAGAAACCTTGCGTGAAGTCGCTAGAGAGTTTGCAACTACTAAATCAGCCATGATTTTATGGGGCATGGGTGTTAGTCAGCACGTGCATGGTACGGATAATGCGCGCTGCCTAATTGCTTTGGTGAGTATCACAGGTCAAATTGGTAAGCCGGGATCTGGTTTACACCCACTGCGCGGACAAAATAACGTGCAGGGTGCCAGTGATGCTGGTTTGATTCCGATGATGTTCCCGAACTATCAGCGCGTTGATAACCCAGAGGCACATGCTTGGTTTGAAAAGTTTTGGGATACGCCGCTAGATAAGAAGCCAGGCTATACCGTTGTCGAGATCATGCATAAAATTACTGCTCCTGATAGTGATCCCGATAAGATTCGTGGCATGTATGTCGAAGGTGAAAACCCAGCGATGAGTGACCCCGATTTAAATCACGCGCGTCATGCTTTAGCCGCTCTCGATCTTTTGGTTGTACAAGATATTTTTATGACGGAAACTGCTTTATTGGCAGACGTGATATTGCCAGCAAGTGCATGGCCTGAGAAGGTGGGCACTGCCAGCAATACTGACCGTATGGTCCAAATGGGTAAGAAGGCGATTAATCCTCCTGGCGATGCAAAGCCGGATTTGTGGATTATTCAGCAGATTGCAAAGCGCATGGGCCTGAACTGGAACTACCAAGGACCTGATGATGGTGTGGCAGCAGTCTATGACGAAATGCGTCAAGCGATGCATGCGGCCATTAACGGCATTACTTGGGAGCGCTTAGAGAAAGAATCAAGCGTCACCTATCCTTGCTTATCAGCCGAAGATCCAGGTCGCCCGATTGTCTTTAACGACAAGTTTGATACCGCTGACGGTAGAGTGAGATTGGTGCCGGCAGACATTATTCCTGCTAACGAGCGTCCAGATACAGAGTATCCATTTGTGTTGATTACCGGCCGTCAGTTAGAGCATTGGCATACAGGCAGTATGACTCGCCGTGCAACCGTGCTTGATGCGATTGAGCCAATGGCCACTGTCTCCATGAATGGCGAGGACATGACTCAGTTAGGGGTATCGGCTGGCGATGTGATTACGGTTCAGTCACGTCGTGGTGAAGTCGCCATACACGTTCGTCGAGATGATGGCACCCCACGCGGTGTCATCTTTATTCCGTTTGCTTACTATGAGGCAGCAGCGAATCTAATAACCAATGCCGCACTTGATCCATTTGGCAAAATCCCGGAGTTTAAGTACTGCGCTGTCAAGTTAGCTAAAGGTGGAGTAGTTGCTCAGGTTATTGGCTATGGAACCAATGATCCGGCTAGACAGAAGGTTGCCGTAATTCACTAAGTCTAATTATCAAGTCTTTCAATATGGCCACTTTCGAGTGGCCATATTTTTTGTGGCTTCACCACTAAAAACGCTACAGCTCAGGATTAAACCGTGGGGGATTGCCTGGGCAGCAAGCAAAATCAATTCCTGAATTAGCCTTTAGAATGGGGTATGACTAGCGCAAAAGAACCACAAAGTACCCCAGACTCTAAAGCGGAACTACCTGTCCTTATTATTGGGGCTGGTTTAGCAGGCTTAACCGTGGCGCTACATCTAGCTCAAACTCAGCCGGTCATCATTATGGCCAAACGTGGTCTTGGTGAGGCAGCTACCGCATGGGCCCAGGGTGGCATTGTGGGTGTAGTTGATAAAGAGCATGACAGTATTGATTCACACGTAGCCGATACCTTGGATGCAGGTGCTGGTCTAGTAGTGGAATCGACTGCGCGCTATATTGCAGAAGAAAGTGCCGAGGCAATACGTTGGCTTGTCGAGCAAGGCGTTCCCTTTACCCCTGATGAAAACGGTCCGATGGGATTGCATCTGACGCGTGAGGGTGGCCACAGCCATCGCCGGATTGCCCATGCTGCAGATGCTACCGGTAAGGCGATTCATGAGGTTTTGCTAGATAAGGCCCGCGCGCATAGCAATATTGAACTACGCGAACATTGGATTGCATTGGATCTGATTACCAATCGCCAGTTAGACGCTAAAGTACGACGCAATAAACCAAATCGTTGCTATGGCGTATATGCCTTAGATATTAAAAACAATCGGGTAGAGACCATTGAAGCTAAATCGGTAGTATTGGCTACCGGTGGTGTTGGCAAGGTTTACAAATACACCAGCAACCCTGATACCGCTACAGGTGATGGTATCGCTATGGCTTGGCGTGCTGGTTGCCGTATTGGCAATATGGAATTTATTCAATTTCACCCAACGTGTTTATATCACCCTAGTGATCGTACCTTCTTGATTACTGAGGCAATGCGTGGAGAAGGTGGCTTATTAAAGTTGCCCGATGGCACGCGCTTTATGTCAGAGCATGATGAGCGTAATGAGCTAGCGCCACGCGATATCGTAGCCAGAGCAATTGACTTTGAAATGAAAAAGCACGGCCTTGATTACGTGCATCTCGATGCGACGCATTTAGGTGAGGCATTTATCAAAGAGCATTTTCCAATGATTTATGCCCGCTGCCTTACTTTAGGTTTGGATATTACAAAAGATCCGATTCCGGTAGTGCCTGCTGCCCATTACACTTGTGGCGGCGTAGTGACTGACCTTAAAGGCAAAACGGATTTACCTGGTCTCTATGCGGTGGGCGAAGCAACCTATACCGGCCTTCATGGTGCAAATCGTTTAGCAAGTAATTCTTTATTGGAATGTATTGTGATTGGCAAAGCAGCCGCTCGCGATATTGGCAATTTAAAAATACTCACCATGCCAAAGCTACCCCTATGGGATGAGAGCCAAGTTGAAGATGCGGATGAGCAGGTCGTTATTGCCCATAACTGGGATGAACTACGTTCTTTGATGTGGAACTATGTTGGTATTGTGAGAACCAACCGCCGACTTGAGCGCGCACTACATCGCATCAAACTGTTGCGCTACGAAGTGCAGGAATATTATGCTAACTTTAAAGTTACGAGAGACTTGATAGAGCTGCGAAACCTACTCGAGTGCGCAGAGCTCATCGTGCGATCTGCGCTCATGCGCAGAGAAAGTAGGGGGCTACATTACAGCCGAGACTACCCTGGTACTTGGGCAGTGTCTTACCCTACTATTTTGACCCCACAAGCCGAGGGATCAGACGGTATTGCAGGGAGATAAACGCGAAGATTGGCCCGAAGGTTGTCCTAATACCCAGGCTTAAATCACCTCAAGTGAAGGGTGATAGGTTTAAAAAAGCAGAGAATGATGCAAATTTTCTAGGTTTAAGCTCATTTTTTTTCATAATATGAGATTTATATTGAAATAACGCTCAATTCCGCTGTTTTATTGCAACGCAACAAATAATCCTTGATTTGTTAAAACTGCTATCTTAAAATGGTGCATAGCAACAAATTAATCACTTTTTACAAATTAAGGATAAATCATGTTCCAGAACCAATTGAATGACCAGTTAGTACAAGCCCAAGCTAAATCTGTTGAAACTGCTAAGCATTTAGCTCAAGTAGCCGTTCAAAGTGCTCAAGAATTAGCTGAAATCAACCAGGCAATTGCTAAAGATGTTGTTGCTGCTGCTCAAGATGGCACCACTCAGTTACTCGCAATTAAAGATCCACAGCAATTAGCTAAATTAGCTCAACCTGAATCAGCGCAAGAAGCGGCCAAGTACGCTGCAGCATATCAAGCTAAAGTAAGCAAGATTATTCGCAAGAGTAATAAAGAAGTTGCTGATGTAGTTGACGCTTCCATCGATGATGCACGTGCTGACTTAGTGAAGATGGTTAAAGAAGCTACTAAGACTGCTCCAGCGGGATCTGAAGCGTTTATATCTGCATTCAAGTCTATGTTTGATGCCTCTATTCAGCAATTTGACCAAGTACGCGCATCTGCTGCTGATGCATTTACTAACTTTGAAAAGAGTGTAGATGCTGCTATGGCAAACGTTCAAGGCGTACAGTCTTCTGCAACTAAGCCTGCTGCTAAAAGTCGTAAAGCGTAATAGTTAAAACGTAATACGTAACACGTAATACGCAATATCCAGCATGCCTCATACGCCTTACTAGGCAACATAGACAAAGCCGCTTTCGAGCGGCTTTGTTGTTTCTTTACGCATCATTTACTGATATGCCAAGGTGACTGAGCAATCCGTTTTAATGATGTGAGCTAGCTCATAAAATTCGCATTGAAAAATCTACCGCTATGATGTCTTTAGTGAGCTTGCCTAGAGAGATTCGGTCAACGCCTGTTGCAGCAATTTGTCGCATCTGATCTAAATCAATGCCGCCGGATGCTTCTAACAGAGCCCTGCCATTTGTGAGCGCTACTGCTTGCTGCATTTGTTCGGTGGTGAAGTTATCAATTAAGATACTTTTGGCCCCAGCGGCCAATGCTTCTTCAAGCTCCGCCAAGTTTTCTACCTCAATCTGAATATCCACACCAGAGTGAAGCGCAGTCGCAGCTCTCAAGGCAAGACTAACCCCGCCTGCTGCGGCGATATGATTTTCCTTAATCAGAATGCCATGCCATAGAGCCAGACGTTGATTTTGTCCGCCCCCAATAGTGACGGCATATTTTTGTGCTTGGCGTAGCCCCGGAATGGTTTTGCGTGTGTCAAGGACCGCGCATCCTTGTGGATTTGGGCTTACACCGGCAATAGCGTTCACATGCTGACGGGTAGTGCTTGCCGCCCAAGAAAGAGTTTGTAAAAAGTTAATGCAGGGGCGCTCAGCAGAGAGGAGGGCGCGCGCATTAGCTTGAATATCACAGACTTTAGTATCAGGCTGCATGACAGAGCCCTCTTCATAATGCCAAGTCACTTTTGCTAAGGGATCTAAGGTCTTGAGCGTGCCCTCAAACCAATCAACCCCGCAAAGAACAGCTTCTTGACGGACGATGAGTTGGGCATGTACAGGTTTACTGGGCACTAGTAGAGCGGTCCAGTCACCGGTACCCATATCTTCCATGAGCGCATCATGGATATTGCGTTGGCGAGCTTGCTCTAAGGTCTCGTTGTATTCAAACATGTGTTTCCAATGTGTTTGTCATTCAAATAATTGGTATTAATTGCTCTTGTTAGGCTGAACCTATATTTTTTACAAAGCCATGTTGCGCTTTGGCTAATAGATCGGGGTGATTCTTTGTAAAATTGAGCATGTGCTCAATGCAATCTAAGGCCTTAACGCGAGTCTCTTCGGGGATGGTAATTTCACCGCTAGTATTTTCAAGGCAGTTCAATATGCCTTGTAGACCATTCATGGCCATCCAAGGACAATGGGCGCAGCTTTTGCAAGTGGCGCTATTACCGGCAGTGGGGGCCTCAATCAAAATCTTGTTTGGCGCCAACTGACGCATACGATGCAAAATACCATTATCCGTTGCGATAATATATTCTTTGGCGTTGCCTTCTACTACCGCCTTGATCATGGCAGAAGTGGATCCCACAACATCCGCCAAATCCACAACAGCTTGAGGTGATTCCGGGTGCACCAAAACCATGGCATTGGGATGTGAGGCTATCAGCATTTCTAGCTCAACTGCTTTAAATTCATCATGAACAATGCAAGCACCATTCCAGAGCAACATGTCAGCGCCAGTTTGCTCTTGGATGTAACGCCCCAAGTGACGATCGGGTGCCCAAAGAATTTTCTTACCATCCAACTTGAGCTGATGAACAATGGCAAGCGCACAAGAGCTTGTTACCATCCAATCCGCTTGCGCTTTAACTGCTGCCGAAGTATTTGCATAAACAACCACAACACGATCGGGATGCAGTGCTCTAAAGGCTGCAAAGTCAGCCGCATCGCAACCCAAATCTAAAGAGCAGGTCGCCTCTAAGTCTGGCATGAAGACTCGTTTCTCAGGACTGAGAATCTTGGCAGACTCACCCATAAAGCGAACGCCCGCAACAATCAGATTTTTGGCGGAGTGATTTTTACCGAAGCGCGCCATCTCTAGTGAGTCAGAAACAAAGCCACCTGTCTCGATTGCTAAATCTTGAATATCGCCATCTACATAGTAGTGAGCCACTAAGGCGGCATTTTTCTCGATTAGTAACTGCTTAATACGAGCAATCACGGTAGCTTTTTCAGAGCCGTGTAGTTGTGGCGGTGTTTTTGCCCACGCTTGGGCAGTACGGGTGCTACCGGCAGCATTTTGCTGGTGGTAGTCAAAGGCAATAGGAGTGCTAGTAACTGAATTCATGCTAAATCTTAATGCACTCTGCTAAAGCCTACTTAAAAATGACGTTGAGCCCTCGGGGGAATAAATTAGCTTCATATATTATGCGTCTTTGTTACTTTAGATAATGAATATATGTATTATGATTCAATACCTTAGCTCACTCATTTTGTTTTTTTGACCCATTACCTCATGCGTACATTTACCCCCTTTAATTTTAAAAAACTATTACTCGCCATGGCCATTGGTAGTTTTTTTGGAATGAACCAAGCATCTGCTCAAGTAGATGCGGGCGCCTTGCAACAGGGTCTTGAAAGACAGTTGCCCCTGCCATCACCATTGGCGCTACCTGAGCCCACGGAAAAAGATCCACTGCGCACTACCCCTAAGGCTGAAGGTGCGGTTACATTTGAGGTCAAATCGTTTGTACTAGAAGGTGTTGGCATTTTACCAGTAGGTACGGTGCAAGAGGTTCTGAAGTCTTGGCTTGGTCGACCAGTTAGCTTTGATGACTTACAAAAAGCCTGTGATGCGATTGTGGAGCTCTATCGTAAGAGCGGTTACACAGTACAAGCCATCTTGCCTCCGCAAAAAATTGCCAATGGCGTTGTCAAGATTTTGGTCACTGAAGCCAAGTTGAGTAGTGTGTTTGTAGATACTCCCAATGGAGAAACACGCTTCAATAAAGAAACCGCTGCTGAATATATTACTTATGCCAATCCTGTAGGTCAGCCACTCAATACGAAGGCGATTGAGCGTGCCCTCATTATTTTGAATGAAACCCCGGGTGTGATGGTTTCTAGTCAACTAGAGCCAGGTCAAAAAGATGGAGAAACTGCTCTTCGCCTGCAGCTGACTCAGCCTCAGTGGTATCAAGGTAAGGTTGAAGCGAATAACTACGGTAGCCGCTCAACTGGAGCAAACCAAGGCGTAATCGCCTTAAGTGCCATTAATCCCACCGGTATTGGTGATTCTGCATCGATTAACGGGATCTATTCAGAAGGCTCTCAGTACGTCCAGGGCGCCTATTCTTTACCGGGCTCCAAAGATGGCTTACGTCTAGGTGTGGCGGGTACTTTTCTAAACTATAAGAACGTCAGTAGCTATGCAACGAGTGCTGGCGGTGGCTATGGTGATGCCTGGACTACGGGTCTGAGTGCGGCTTATCCACTGATTCGAGAGCAGGGCACTAACGTCAACGTAACTGCAAACTATGATGTCAAAGCCTATACCAATAAAAATATGCTTACGCTGCAAACTATCAGCGCGTACACCATCAACAATGCTTCTTTAGGTTTATCTGGAAACCACTACGATAGTTTTGGTGGCGGCGGAGTTAGCGCAGGATCTGTCGCTGTCGTACTGGGTAATTTGAATATTTCTTCAACCAGTACTCAGGGCTACGGTCAGTACACCCCGCAAAGTTTTACTAAATTTACCTTTGCTGGAAATCGTACGCAGCAGCTATCAGAAGATGGAACAACTACCGCCTACGTTTCAATTAGTGGACAGCTGGCGTCCGTAAACCTAAACTCTGCTGAGCAAATTTATATGGGTGGTCCTTATGCTATTCGTGCCTATCCGGTTGCTCAGGGTGGCGGCTCCCAAGGTGGTATCGGTACATTCGAGTTGCGTCAGCAACTCCCAGAACGCGTTATCGTGAGCGCCTTCTTCGATGCGGGTGTAGTGCAGCAATATAAAAATCCCTATACCAACTGGCAAGGTCAAACCAATGCAAACAATACCTACTCTTTAATGGGTGCAGGCATGGGCTTAAAGTGGGATTGGGAGGGCTGGAACCTGGGTGCTATGGTGGCCTGGACAGTGGGTAGCAATCCCTTGTATAGCACCGCTGGTAAAGCTGTCAATACTGACGGTACCACGACCAATCCTCGTGGATGGCTAACGGCAAGCTACCAGTTCTAATCCTTGTATTGATCTCCTCAGATAGACTTAAAAATGCCAATCAAATCTTATGTCAGCGTTATATGCATTGCATGGGCAAGCTTAGCGAGTGTCAATATCGCGTTCGCACAAGCGAAGGCTGATACCAAAGAGACGGAGTTCGAGTTCATAGCCACCGTGAACGGCGCTCCTATTACTCAGGGATTACTCAATCTCAATATTCGTACGCTGATGGCTCAGGGTCAACGCGATACACCAGAACTGCGCCAAGCCATTAAAGAAGATCTGATTAATAAAGAGTTGATTGCGCAAGAAGCAACCAAGCAAGGCTTTGCTAAAGAGATTGATTTTCCTGATCAGATGACACAGCTCAAACACAATCTTTTATTACAGGCTTACTTAGAAGCGCACTTTAAGAAGAATCCCATCTCTGATGCGCAATTCCGTGAAGAGTATGACCGTCAACGCAAGTTGATGGGCGATGGCGCGAATAGTTTTCAGTACCGCATGAGTCAAATCGTCCTGACTAATGAAACTGATGCCATCGATTTGATCCGCCGTATTCAGAGGGGTGAACTGTTTGGCAAGCTTGCGCAGGAATACTCTATTGACGCGAGCTCAAAAGCCAATGGTGGTGCATTAGGCTGGGTGATGCCAGGACAAGTGATTCCAGCAGTGGCCAGTGTCTTGCCCAGCATGGCCAAAGGCGCAATTACGACTACACCTATACAGACTCCGGTAGGGTGGGTCATTCTGAAGTTAGACGACAAGCGAACTTTCAAGATCCCAGGCTTTGAAGAGTCCAAACCCCAATTACGACAGGCGCTTGTCCAGCAATACTTGGGCGAGGTGGTTAAAGGCCTGCGCGCCAATGCAAAAATCGTTCAATGAGACTTTTAAGAGCGATCTTCGCGACTAGCTGTCTATTGATGGCGCAGGGTAGCAATGCCCAAAGAATAACTTCCCAGAATTGGATTTTGGATCTCAATGGGCAGACCAATGAAGCCCATACAGCCAATGACTCCAAATCCTCCTTCGGGGTCTTCTGCTCCGGCGAAAAGTGCTTGTTTTACCTCCACCAAGCGCTTAAATGCGAGCCGGGTACCAAATACTCGGTATTAATGAATAGCCAGACCATATCAACCGCTTTAAGCATGGAATGCACACAGATTGGGGCTAACCTGTTCCAGATCCTAGACCCCTTTGAGGCGGTTTTAAGGGCTACTCAGGTAGGTGAGACCATCGGATTTGCAGTTGCCCTGCAATCAGGGGCTTTTGCAGTGACCCGCTTTAGCTTAATCGGGGCAAAACCCGCTATCGAAAGGACGCTTTTGGAGGCGGCAAAAAGCAAGCTGATTCCCCCTAAAGCTTCCCCAGAAAATACCCCGAAATCCACTCCAAAAACCACCCCAAAATCGACCCCTAAAGACATCTCCATTTAGTCGATTTGTAGTGGGTTCATCGTTGATGCGCAGTCAACTATTTGTCATGCATCAAGCATCATCCATATAACTTGAAGCACACGCTGACAGTATCACGAATGCACAAGCCATCATTTCAATAGCAGCATTGCAACACCTTGCAATGCGTACTTCATGTAATGAGTGAGATTGCACGCACGCAATGTATCCGTACTTAAAGTAAAGCATGAAGTGTATTTAAGTAACAAAATCACATTGCAAATGCATAAAAAAAATTGAAAAAATTTTAAGCAAAGTAGTACGAAAAACGGCCAAAAAAAATCGTAAAAATAGAAGAAGCAACGCACCAAAAAAGAGCAGAAATAAAACACATCAACATCTCCAAAAACGAACAATGTTGAGATCAAAAATACATCTCTAAAAACTCAAAAACAAATATCATTTTTAGAGCAAGTATCCTGAAAGAATTTCAGGAAAAAAAGACAAAATGAAGATCGCGTGAAGCGCGAAAAGAAACGTCTTTTACCCATCTTAAAAAGTCAGAATTTAAGCGAGTTATTAGTAGCGATTGGGGTCCATATTTTCACGATAAAACGCGTGCAATATTGGCCAGAATTGTGGCTTTAAATGCCACCTAAAAAGGGTCCAAATTTCCCATTTTTCGATCATTCTTACCAAATCTAGAAAATCAACATTGGCCTTAATTCCCTCAATTTCCTTTTTTCTATTATGGGAAATTCACAGAGGGTGCAAAAGGGGTATATCTAAACCCTTGAATTTACAGGACCCAATTCGCATAAAAAAATAGGGATCTATACATCCTGGATTCAGGTTAGTTGAATGAGTTGATTAAAAATTTGCCCTATATATACAATGGGTTTGAAGGAATATTAGTAGTAAAATACCAGTGTCCTTAGTACTTTTATATCGATAAAACTGCAAGCAGTTGAGAAGAAAAAAATACAAATACAAACGCAACAAACTCGCAATAAACACGCAGTACAAACGCGGCAAAAATGAAATACAAACGTAACAAAAACACACAGTAAATAAAGCAGATTTTTGAAAAAACGAGCAGCGCAATTTCTTGAAGAAAAAGTATTTTTGTTTGCAAAAACAAGAAGGCCTTTTGTCGTTAAAAAATCGCGCAGCATGATTGCGATTTTGGTTCTAACTCAGGTTAATTTTGCATTCGCAGATACTGCTGTAAATGCACTCCCAACAGGTGGTCAAGTTGTTGCCGGAAGCGCAACTATTTCGCAGACACAAACTGCTACTTCAGCAGCCATGAACATCAACCAAACTTCACAACGTGCTGTTGTGAATTGGGATAGTTTTAACGTTGGCAAAAATGCCCAGGTGAACTTTAACCAGCCAAATGCACAAGCAGTGACCCTGAATCGAGTCACTAGTGCCAGCGCATCGATGATTGATGGCGCCATCCGTGCGAATGGCCAAGTAGTTCTAGTAAATCCAAATGGTGTGACCTTTGGTAGGGGTGCCGATATCAATGCGGCAGCGGTAGTTGCTACCACCATGAACATCGCCAACAAAGATTTTATGGATGGAAAATCCACCTATAAGGGCAACGGAAAAGGGGCGGTCATTAATGAGGGCAAAATCAGTGTAAATGACCCCAATGGCTATATTGCGCTCTTAGCCCCAGAAATTCGCAATGACGGCTACCTTTTAGCCCGAAAAGGACCTAATAATGGGGTGGCTTTAGCCGCTGGCGAACAAATTACCCTCGATTTCCGGGGAGATCAGCTGATTTCTGTCAATGTGGACAAGTCAACCTATGGCGCCCTAATAGAAAATAAGCGGGTTATTGAGGTTAAAGGCGGTCTGATTGTGGTGGCGGCAGGTTCAGCCAACCAGTTAATGGGATCCGTCATTAAGAACACGGGTCGTATTTCAGCATCATCCATGGTGAATAACGGCGGCGTTATCGAATTGGTAGCCGCTAATGTGACCCAGGCAGGAATAGTCTCCGCAAATGGCAAAGGTGCCAATACCCAAGGTGGTCAAGTCCATATCGTGGGTGAAGAGATTACTTTGGCCCAAAACTCTAAAACGACAGCAAGCGGTAAAGCTGGCGGCGGCAATGTAGAAGTAGGCTTAGGTAGAACAGTAGCGACCAATACCAATCAAGCGGCAGTACAAGCTATTGCTCAAGTAGCCGCTACAGCAAACACGAACACGAACATAAGCACAAACAAAAATACCAACACACTCAGTACCGAAGAGCGTGAAACCAGTACCAAGCAAATCGCTGCAGTAGCGAGTCAAACCAAACAAATGGCCAAGACAGTGACTGTTGCAGAAAATGCCATCGTCAATGCATCCGCAATACAAGAAGGTAATGCTGGCAATATTGTGATTTGGTCAGAGATCAAAACTACTGTAAGTGGAATACTTAAAGCAGTAGGTGGTGCACTTGGTGGTAACGGCGGCTTTATTGAAACCAGTTCTAAGGGCAGCGTAGTCCTTGGTAAGAATGTTTCTGTCGATACCAGTGCATCGGCTACACCAAGCGCAACAAACACCAAAGGCAAATCTGGTTTATGGCTTTTAGATCCCATCGATCTCATTATTGATTCTGATGCATCAAGAATTATTTCTGCGGCATTGAGCAACAACAACGTGACCATTGAAGTCAATGGCAATGTCTGCCCAAGCCTGGGTAGCTGTACGCAGAATGGTAGTGGCAGCTTAACGATTGCTAGTGGCGCTGACATCTTGAAGCAGGGCAACACACTCACTACCTTGAAACTCATCTCTTCAGGAATATTTGATCTCAATGCCAACATTGCTGGTGAAAATCTCAATGTCATTATTAGCAGTTCCATTGCATTCTTAAATGTCGGCACAACAATCAGTGCAAGAGAAGTCACGGTACAAGCGCAAACGATTTATGCGAACGGCAATATCAATGCAAGTAGTAATGCAATAAATAATCTCACTAACAGCAATAGCTTAGGTGGTGCCATTCAATTGCTGGCACAAGCACTGTATGTATCAGGGCGTTTGAATATCAATGCAAGCAGCAACGTAAATACAAATTCAAATAATACGAACACCAATACGAACACCAACACAAACAACAACACAGTGACTTATAACGGTGTCGTGATTCGTGAAGAAGATTTACCTACATTCTTAACTGCGCAGAACAATGGCAGTAATAATTTGGATCAGGTGTACTCCAGTACTGCTGCAAATGATGCCAACAGTGCAAATGTCACCCCAATCAGGGCAGCGCAAGCTAATAGCATCACCTTAATTGCGAATAATCAACTGCATTTATATGCTAGCGCTCAGTTGCTAGCAAATGGCACAGCAGATGTGTCGATGAACGGTGTTAGTGGAGCCGGGGGATCAATCTATTTGACCGCCCAGACGCTCACAGCCGAGTCTGGAAGCCTTATACAAGCCAATGGCAATAATGGCCCCGGTGGCACCATTTCCATCACCGCATCCAACGATGCAAACTTGGCAGGAGCGATCAGTGCGAACGGCACAACGGGTGGCTCTTTTGCGCTTTCTGCCAAAACAGCCCAATTTGACGGCCCCAATACCATCCAGACCAATGGCTCAAACGGCCCTGGAGGCACCATTTCTATTGATGTTTCAGACAATATTAGTTTCATCAACAGTGGTTTACGCGCAAATGGCAGTACAAACGGCGGCTCTATCCGAATCCTCAGCCGTGCAGGCAATTTAAGCCTCTTTGATTCCGTAATACAGACGAATGGCGGCAATGGTCGCGGTGGCAGTATCACCACATCAGCAAATAATGGCAGTACCAGCATCTCCAGCGTCCTCGAATCCATTGGCGCTACCCAAGGCGGCAATATTCTCATCACCGCCAACCACATCACCCTAGAAAATAACTCCAGATTAATTGCAACCGGCAACACCGGAGGCGGAAATATCCTTGTTGGCGGAGATTGGCAAGGCAGTAACGGCATCTATCAAGCAACTACTGTGACTATGAAGCAAGGCGCATTGATTGATGCGAGTGCATTGATTCATGGAGATGGCGGTAAGGTAGTTTTGTGGAGTGATATTAAGAATATGAACTCAATCACTGAGGCGCATGGATCTATTTATGCAAAGGGTGGTGAGTTTGGGGGTCGTGGCGGTAATGTAGAGACATCAGCAGGCCTGCTAAATACAGAACATATTTATGTAGATACAAGAGCGGCAGATGGATCCGCTGGTAGTTGGTTGCTTGATCCATATAACTATGTATTTGGTGTCAATGGTGCTGCAGATATTGTAAGTTTATTGGCATCAACTAATGTGACTATTAGTACAAGCGCTGCCACTTCAATACGAAAAGATACCGAGGGTAATTGCGCTACCTGTGGGGATATGGTAATAAGTGGAGCTATAACTTATACAGGCTCAGATAGCCGCCGTCTTACGCTTCAGGCATCTGGATATATCAATGTGTCTGCCAACATTACATCTACTAATGCTGCACTCGATGTAATTCTATGGTCCGATCTTGGCGGAGTTGGTGGTATTGCCGGTGGTAGTGGTGGCTATATATATATTGCCCCGGGTGTAACAATCTCAACGAGAGGCGGGAAAATTATTTTAGCTGGTGGTGCTGATGATGGCTCTAATGGTGGCGTTCCTAATGATGGAATTCCGGATAGTTATGCTTGGAATAAGAATACAAATACAATTGCAGGCATTCAATTAGGCGCTCTTGGTGGTACTGGCAGCTCTGTTAATTTATACAGCGGTGGTGGTGATGTCATTATGAGGGGCTATACCTCTGGCTCAAGTCTATACCCTGGAATGGCCACACAGAAATCTTTCACAATTGATTCGGGCGTTGGAACGATCCTCATTCAGGCTGGTAGTCAAACTGGGCATGGTTTTGAATGGGCATACGGTGTTGCAGCT
This sequence comes from Polynucleobacter brandtiae, assembly GCF_002797575.1. Taxonomy (GTDB): domain Bacteria; phylum Pseudomonadota; class Gammaproteobacteria; order Burkholderiales; family Burkholderiaceae; genus Polynucleobacter; species Polynucleobacter brandtiae. The sequence goes on from NZ_PGTX01000007.1 coordinate 20,700, forward strand.
GACTTTTTCATTACATCAGCAAGTACAAGTTCCGATGCAATTCGTATATATGGCTCAACAACTGTAGCCGGGTTTACCGGGGGTATTGTTGCTTTGAGAACTGGAAACTACATTATTCAATCAACAGCATCCACGGGCGGCGGAATTTTACTCTCTGGTATAAATTCTGCAGCATCTGGTAATCCGCTTTTCATGAGTGGGGCTGGTGGTACTGCATATATTCTTTCAAAAAATGGACCTATTACTATTAATGGTTCAGGGGGAAATAACGGAATCGTTAATGAGGGCGCAATTAAATTAGGGAGCTCCTCGGCCGTAACAATTAATGGTGCTTTATCAAGCGTTACATCATCATCCGCTAACATCACGCTGACAAGTAACTACTTCTCTTTTGGGGCAAGCTCCGCCATCAACACTACTGGCGCATTAACAATTGAGCCTTTTGGTACTTCTTTTAGCGGTATGCAAACTTTATCAAACGTTAGTTTTGGTTCAACCCTAAGCCAAGTCACGCTGGGTAAATCAGGTAACACTGGTGGAATTACAATTAGCAGTGGTTTTACATCAGCCGGCACTTTGACTGTTAATGCTGGAAGATTGCTTGTCAGCAGCAATATATCGGTAGCTGCAGCAGGAAATATCAACGTAACTGCTGTTAACTCTAGCTCAGTTATTGCTTTGTACTTGTATAGCGGCTCCTTGCTTGAGTCGACCGGGGGCAGCCTTACGATTACGGCTGGCTCTGTTGGCTCTTACGACATCTATACAACAAACGCTACCTTACGCTCGTATGGTGATTTAACAATTACCGCAAATTCATCCACCAATAGAACAACTTACTTAGATTCAAGCTCTTTGGTGCGGTCTACTAATGGTTCTGTCAGCATTACCTCTACATCTACCGGTGAAATAGCGCTCTATCTTAATGCGAGCGCTCAAATTATCGCTTCCGGGGCTATCACTATCGTAGCTAATTCATCTACTAATCAGGGCTTGTATACCGAGGCAAGCGCAAAGATTGAATCCACTGGAAGTACGCTAGATATTTCTGCGCTAGGGGGTATTCTCATTAAGTCAACTTCCTTATTGTCTCAGGGAAATTTAAGCATTTATTCCAATGGAACGACAAATAACTTTACCGGTATAGACTTTAATACTGGCTCATCAACCATTCGATCCTCAGCCGGCAACGTATTAATCAATGCGATTGGATATCATGGCATTTACTTAAATGATGCATCTACAACAATTCGTGCTTATGGCGATTTAACAATTAGTGCATTGGCTAAAACTGAAATTGCTATGTACGGCAGTGCATCCGGCACATGTTCATCAAGCCCTTGTGGTTTGATTTCGGATACTGGAAACGTGACGATCAATGCTATTTCTAAGGATAATAGTTTGTATGGTTACGATGCTTATTACCTACGTAACCCTGTGATTGCAAATGGTACCGCACCTGGCAAAGGTAATGTTTATATTAGCGCGACTGGACTTTACGGGGGAATCTATGCGGACGGTGCTGCGTATGGTTATGTTTTAGCAAACGGCAACATCGATCTCATTGGTTATGGGGGCTGGGTTTCAGGAACATATGGTATCTATATTGGGGCAGCTGGCCCCTCGCTAAATGCTAGTTCTGGCGGATTATTGCGAGCAGTTTCTGGAAATATTACGCTATCCGCTTTTGGATACGGTGTCGGTTTATACGGGAACAGCACATTGACCAACATTGTTGCTCTAGCAGGTAATGTTGTTGTGCAAGGCGCATCTCTGTCAACTAATTCAGCAGGCACATTCAGCGCTGCAACGAATGCTGCAATTATTTCTTCTTATAACTCGATCTATTCAAGTATTAGCACTGCTGCTAATCCCGGTACATTCATGCCCTCTGGATACTCAACCGGTAGTAGTGGAACAGCTGCGACTAGTTTCTATTGGGGTGTGATTTGGAAGGGAAATATCTTTGCAGTAAACAATCCGAATACCGTTGCTTTAGGAACTGCTCCAATTTCGGGTGGCACCATCACAATTTCGGGCAGTGTGTTAAATGCAGTATCTCCAACAACTGTTGATACTGGTGCTGGTATCATAATTTATGATGGCGGCAATTTCTATTCATGGGGATCCCTTGGCATTAATGGTTATGGAATTGGTGGAAGAACTATTGCGGATGGTGTGAACGCTAGTACTGGTGCTAATCATGGCGTAGTAATTTGGGGAGCCACATCCACTCTTCGCAGCTATAACTCATCGCTCACCTTAGCCGGATATGCCAATGGCTTTAAAACCTCATCTAATTTCACGGCGAATCTTGAATCAGCTGGCGTACTTATTTACAGCGATGCCAATACAATCCGAGGCAAAACTGGAGTTACGATTACTGGAATCGATTTATCGGGTATCGGTGTTTACTTAGCAAGCTATACGGTTGGTGGGAATGGCATTACTGCTGATGCAGGTGAAGTCACCATTAATGGTATGAATAACAATAGCACTTGGTATTCAACTTATATTCGCCAGTCAATTACTGCAAGCTCAGGAACCATCTCTGTTAATGCGGCAGGGCAACATGGCCTTTCATTTGATGACGCTCAGGGGGTGTTAACTGCCTCAGGCAATATTAATATCAATTCTTATGCTTCTTTGTACCATGCGTTCAATCTAAATACTGGGGTATCTAACGCCATCCAATCAACCGGCGGAAATATTACTATTTCAAGTACCGCCGCTGGTTCCAATACCAGTTATTACGCTCTATATGAGGCATCAACAACATCTATTACAGCGAATCAAAATATTATTTTTCAAGGTTCCAGCTTAGCTGCACCGACACCGGGCAATATTGTTAGTGCTGCAACGGCTGCAACCCCCGTATTTCCAACCGCTAATTCAGGTTCTGTAATGGTTGGGCCAGATGCAACGCATACCCTGAGTTGGGCTGGCGCTATGACTGCCACTAATGGCTATATTGCTTTGAGTGGGAATTCTGTTGTTAGTGGTTTGATGACTGCCTCTAATGTAAATGGCGGCTTAGTATTGATCGGCGCTGGCACTTATAACCTATCTAACACTTCAAATAATCTTTCTACGGTTGGGGCAAGCATTGGAACTTCGTCCCTGACTTTGGTTAATGGTAGCCCCCTAAAAATCGGCACTGTTAATAGTATTGCCGGGATTACTGCTGGGGCACTCACTTTAACTGCTGCTGGATTAACAGGATCTGCAGATATAACCCCAAGCTCTTCTAGCAGCATTACCATCAATAATGCCAGCAGTAGTTATGACTACAGCGGGATTATTTCTGGATCTACTTCGCTTACTAAATCTGGTGCAGGTACTCAGATACTATCTGGTGCCAACACTTATAGTGGCCTCACTACCATAAGTATTGGCACTCTGAAGTTAGGTAACGCATCAGCACTGGGGACTAATGCGGCTGGAACTTCCATTACCTCTGGAGCAGTACTAGACCTGAATGGTCAAAATATTACTACTGTTGAGGCACTCACCATTAATGGCACCGGTATTTCTAGTAGTGGCGCTGTAATGAACTCCAGTGCGTCAGCAGCCACCTATGCTGGTTTGATTACCTTAGGAAGTGCATCATCCATTGTGGGTGGTACAGGAACTATTGCGATTAGTAACGTGGGTACCATTACCGGAGCCACTTTTGGTTTAACCCTCGGCGGGGCAGTAGGCGGATCAGTTACTTCTATCATTGGAACTACTTCTGGAACTCTAACTAAATCAGATGCCGGTACTTGGACTCTCTCTGGTGCCAACACTTATAGTGGCCTCACTACCATAAGTATTGGCACTCTGAAGTTAGGTAACGCATCAGCACTGGGGACTAATGCGGCTGGAACTTCCATTACCTCTGGAGCAGTACTAGACCTGAATGGTCAAAATATTACTACTGTTGAGGCACTCACCATTAATGGCACCGGTATTTCTAGTAGTGGCGCTGTAATGAACTCCAGTGCGTCAGCAGCCACCTATGCTGGTTTGATTACCTTAGGAAGTGCATCATCCATTGTGGGTGGTACAGGAACTATTGCGATTAGTAACGTGGGTACCATTACCGGAGCCACTTTTGGTTTAACCCTCGGCGGGGCAGTAGGCGGATCAGTTACTTCTATCATTGGAACTACTTCTGGAACTCTAACTAAATCAGATGCCGGTACTTGGACTCTCTCTGGCGCTAACACCTACACCGGTCTTACAACGATTAGTGCGGGCACTTTAGTTGCAGCCAATAGTGGTGCTCTTGGAACCTCTGCTGGTGGTGTCACTATTAGCTCAGGCGCTACTCTAGCGCTGCAAGGCGGTATTACGATTGCCGATGCGATTACGGTCGGTGGCAATGGAGTAAGTAGCGCGGGCGCTATCCTCAACAATAGCGGTTCTAACACGATTAGTGCCTTAGTTACACTGAATGCTGCAACCACTATTGGCAGTACTGCTGGTACCCTCACTTTTGATGTGGCTTCAGGCAGTGCCTTTACGGGAACCCAGAATATCAGTTTTATTGGCGCTGGAAATATGGCTGTTGCCGACCCCGTTGCTACAAGCACTGGTACCTTAACTAAATCTGGTAACGGTACCTTAACTCTCTCTGGCGCTAACACCTACACCGGTCTTACAACGATTAGTGCGGGCACCATTAGGGCTGGTAGCGGGAATGCCCTAGGTACGGGTGCAGTGGGCATCGGTTCTTCTGGCATCCTCGATCTAGCCTATAACGGCACGGTCACACTGGGCTCCACCTTAAATATGACTACTGGTGCCGCTATTACTAATAGTGCCAATACTTCTAACCTGTATGTCACCAGCACTGCTACCTTAAGTGGCAATATCACTACTGCTGGTACCCAAACCTATATTGGGGCTGTTACTTTAGGATCTAACGCAACACTCACTTCAAGCAATGCCGACATCACTTTTAGCTCAACGGTGGATGGTGAATCTAGTGCAGTACAGTCCTTAACAATTGCTAATGGCTCTGGAAATATTATATTTACCGGTAATGTTGGCGGCACCGCATTGTCGGTAATTGACTTAAGTGCTAACACCGGAACAGTTTTGTTAGGTCAATCGATTACAACTAGCGGTTCCCAGAACTATGGCGGCTCAATATATGTTGTTGGCAGCTCTTCTGCTTTAAATAGTAGCTCTGGCGGAATTACGGTCTTAGGCACGATTACTTCTGGTGGAATCTTGCAGCTCACGGGAACAATTGATGGTAGCTATGTATTTAATGGAGCTTCAGGAACGCTAACTTCAAAAGTGTTATTAGGTAATTTCTACGTATCTTTTAGTGGTAGTACTTACACCATCACCCCATTGATTTCATTATCGAATATTAGCAATATTGTAGTTGGCGGTGGTGGCGGTGGCGGTGCAACTGCTTGCGCCTGTTTCAACGGCGGCGGCGGCGGCGGCGGCGGACAAGTTTTATCTTCAAATACACTGGGCTTAACTGCGGGCGTCACTTACACCATTGGTGTTGGAGCTGGAGGCTTAGGAGGAACGGCCGCTACTGGGGCTAAAGGCTCCGGTACAACCTCCATTTCTGGACCTGGTCTAACTACTATTTCCTCGGCCTCTGGATTTGGTGGGGGAAGTCAAAACACCACCCCATTAGCTGGCGCTGCTGGTGGCTCTGGTGGAGGCGCAGGTGGTACGGGCGGTTGGAACGGTACAAACAACAACATTGTAAATGGAAGTAACGGCACTACATCGTCTATTTCAGGGGCATCAGTCACGTACGGCAGTGGCGGTGGTGGCGGCTCTGGGTATACGAATAATGGTGGGGTTGCTGGTATTGGCGGAACAGGTGCTGGTAATGGTGGTTTTTGTACCAGCAATTCCGGTAGTTGTAATAGTAACGGTACCGATGGAATAACCTTCGGTAGTGGCGGTGGTGGTGCATATGGTGGATCCACTCCTTCCACCGGTGGATCGGGAGTTTCAGGGGTTGTCATTCTCTCCCCTAAGGCTCAAGATCTCATTATTAACGCCGGTAGCGGGGCTGCTTCTGTTAAGTCTGCTAGTAGCTTAACAACGCTAAAAATTATTTCTTCTTCTATAAGCTCTGGCCAATCTAGCACAGGTGTTATTAGTGGTTCTACAGCATTGATATTCGACGGATCTACTGGCGGCATCTTAACTCTTTCTGGTGCCAACACTTATAGCGGTGGCACCACAATTAAAGCTGGCACCATTGTTGGAACTTCAGCTGCAGCCAATGCTTTTGGTACTAGTACGATCACCCTAGGTGATATCACTGGCTCTGCAAATGCTTCTGTCCTAATTGGTAGAACAGGCCTTACTTACACCAATGCCATTGTTCTCGCTACCGGTACTACCGGTACCTTAACCCTAGGTAATACCGGCACAGCAATCTCTACTATCTTTACCGGCGGTGTAACTGGGGCAAACAACTTAACGATTAATGCGAATGCTACTACCGGAACGATTACCTTTAACATTGGCGCATTGAATAATATTGGAACAGTTAGCAATATTGGTACTGGTACTGGTACTACCACGATCAACTCAATCATTGGTAGCAACGTGACAGGCGTTGTAGAGAACAGTACTACTTCTAATTTGATCCTAGCAGGTAACAACTCCTACGCTGGTAACACTACGATTAGTTCAGGAACCTTAGCAGTCTCCGTAACAGGTAATTTAGGCAGTACAGCTAATGCCATTAACCTAAATGGCGGCACCTTATCGATTACGGGAAGCACAGTCTTTAGTTCTGCTCGAGTCATTAATGTCCTGGCTAACAGCACTATTAGTAATGCAGACTCAGGCGGCATCACTTTTACTGGAAATGTCACAGGTCCAACATCCATCACTGCTGCCACTTTAACGATTACTGGCGCTAATGCCACCACCTTTAGTACGGGTGTGATTGCTGACGGATCTGGAGCAGCGCTCGCATTGACCCAAAATACTACAGGCACAACAACGCTTTCAGGAACTAATACTTACACAGGTGCTACCACCATTTCCGCTGGCACTTTAAAGGCAGGTAGTACAACCGCATTTGGTGGCTCTGCTGGTGCGATTACTGTTACGGATGGCGCAAGCTTGGATCTTGGTGGTCAAACATTGGCCAACACCAATGCGCTGACACTCAATGGTGTTGGTGTAAGTGCAGTAGGCGCACTGACTAACTCTAGTGGAACCACAGGTACGTATGCGGGTGCTATTACCCTGGGAAGTATTTCTTCTATAGGCAGTACCACTGGCGCCATTACTGTTACGGGTGCCATTTCTGCCGGTGTAAGTGATTACGGATTAGTTCTTGTTGGTAATAGGGCGTACACGCTGAGTAGCACAAGCAATGCACTGAGAGCCATTGCATCTGGATCCTCCATTGGCGCACTAACTATTGTTAATACGGGTGATCTTGCAATCGGCACAGTTGTTGCTGGTACGCCTTATAACGGCCTAAGCTCCTCTGGCACGATTTCCATCAGGACCACGGGTGATCTGACGATTTCTCAGAATGTGGCTACTACGAGTACTTCATCAACCCCAGAAACTCCCGCATTACTTTTAGCTGCTGGGTATGATCAGTCTGCGGGTACTGTTACGAAAAACATCAAACTGAGCGGCACACCAACATTTACTGTTGGTACCGGTGGAATAATCGATTTCTACTCAGGTGATAGTGATGGCAGCACTGGTTTGACGGCTTACGTGGATGCTAAAACACCGAAGTCTTATACCTATAGCGCTAGCTTAAGCACTCAACCTGCTACTGCTGGGTACAACGTGATTTATCGCGGCGCACCACCTTATATTTATTTAACAATTGTCGATTCTCAAACAGGTACCTATGGAACAGCATCAGGATTGAGTTACTGGTATTCCACTAGCCCAACACTGTATGGATCAGCGTATCTTCCATCCTCGCTCTCCTCATTCAATGCTGCGCAGATATTTACGGCAGGGCAGAGCACTATTACTCTCTCCTCTGGTGGTCTGACTGGAACGATCAACATTAGTACTGCATTAACAGCAAGCACTAATGCTGCTACCTACAGCATGACCTTGAATCCAGGCACTTTAGCTTTGACGGGTTCTAGCGTGACTTTTGTTGCGGGTGCTGCTAAAAATTTCATCAATAGCCCTAAAGCATTGGACATCACGATCTCCAAAGTTTATGACGGCAGCAATACATTTACCAGTACCAATAGCTACGCATTAATAGGGATGGCCAACAGTGATACCGCCCCAACCATTAGCTCAGGTTCTGCTACTCTGGCTAATGCAAATGTCACCACTACAGCAGCTACTGCATTTACAAGCAACTCGTTTGCTCTGAGCAATGCTAACTACACCCTTACCGGTGGCTCAGTGAGTGTCTCGATTTCCCAATTAGCTTCAGTCACCTATACCGGTGCTACTGGCGGTTCTTGGTCTGATGGTGCTAACTGGACGGTTACTGGTGGCGTGGCAACAGGAGCAAGGCCAACTTTAGGAAACGTGGCTACTGTTGTTATTCCAGTAACTACTTCAGTAAGCTATGGTGACTCCATGGCTGGCTTAGTACCTACTAGTGCAGTCGCTATTACTAACAATGGATTAGTCAGTTTTGCCAACACTTCTGCAATCACCATGCCAGCAGCTATTAGCGGTGATGGTGCAGTTACTTTCGCTGGATCTGCCGCTGTAACCCTCTCCAACACCAATACCTACACTGGGGCTACAACGATAAATAGTGGTGCCACTCTCAAGCTAGGTTCAGCTACTACTATTTCTAATAGCTCAGCAGTAGTAATTAACGGCACCCTAGATCTAGCCGGTTACTCAGAAACAGTAGGATCCATTGCCGGTGCAAGTACTGGTCTGATCACTAGTACCGCTAGCGGTACTCTAGTACTCACCGCTGGTGGTGACAACTCCAGCACAAGATTTGCTGGTGTGATTCAGAATGGTTCTGCCACTACAGTAGCTATAACTAAAGTGGGTACAGGTACCTTAACGCTATCTGGTACTAATACCAATACAGGCGTTTCTAACATTAATGGCGGTACTATCAGTGTGAATGTGGATGCCAACTTAGGCGCTGCCAGTAGCGTAGCCATTAATGCAGGGTCCTTGCTGATTGATGGCAGTGGCACCTTTAGCTCAGCTAAGAACTTCACCTTAAATGGTGCTGCCACGATCAGCAATGCCAACACAACGAATGCTTCCACCTTCAGTGGCAACTTCACCAATAGTGCAAACCTCTTAACTGTTTCTGGTAGCGGCAATACCACTATCTCTGGCGTCATCGGCAGCGGTAGTGGTGGTCTGACTAAAGACGGTTCCGGCATCCTAACCCTCTCCAACACCAATACCTACACTGGGGCTACAACGATAAATAGTGGTGCCACTCTCAAGCTAGGTTCAGCTACTACTATTTCTAATAGCTCAGCAGTAGTAATTAACGGCACCCTAGATCTAGCCGGTTACTCAGAAACAGTAGGATCCATTGCCGGTGCAAGTACTGGTCTGATCACTAGTACCGCTAGCGGTACTCTAGTACTCACCGCTGGTGGTGACAACTCCAGCACAAGATTTGCTGGTGTGATTCAGAATGGTTCTGCCACTACAGTAGCTATAACTAAAGTGGGTACAGGTACCTTAACGCTATCTGGTACTAATACCAATACAGGCGTTTCTAACATTAATGGCGGTACTATCAGTGTGAATGTGGATGCCAACTTAGGCGCTGCCAGTAGCGTAGCCATTAATGCAGGGTCCTTGCTGATTGATGGCAGTGGCACCTTTAGCTCAGCTAAGAACTTCACCTTAAATGGTGCTGCCACGATCAGCAATGCCAACACAACGAATGCTTCCACCTTCAGTGGCAACTTCACCAATAGTGCAAACCTCTTAACTGTTTCTGGTAGCGGCAATACCACTATCTCTGGCGTCATCGGCAGCGGTAGTGGTGGTCTGACTAAAGACGGTTCCGGCATCCTAACCCTCTCCAACACCAACACCTACACTGGGGTAACCACGATTACTGCTGGAACTTTGGCCTTATCAGGCGTTGGCTCAGTAGCGACTTCATCTTCAGTATCCGTAACGGGCACCTTAGATATTAGTGCGGTAAGTAGCGGCGCATCTATCACCACCTTGTCTGGTGCGGGTGGTGTCAATATTGCTGGTAAGACAATCACCATTACGAACGGTAGCTCTACTTACTCAGGCGTCATGACTGGTGCTGCTGGTGCGTTGACTGTTTCAGGTGGTACACAGATTTTCTCGGGTGCCAATGATTACAGTGGTACAACCACAGTTTCAGGCGGAACACTGCGTTTGAGTAGCTCAGGCACAACTGGCGCTGCTGGCAATAATTTGACGATTTCTAGTGTCGGCACCTTGGCGATGGTTGGCGCTAATTTGGTTGTTAACAATCTTAGTCTTGCTACTGGCGGCGCCATTACTACGCCATCAGGTTTGTCCACATTGACTGCTAACGGCACCAGTTCTATTGCGGGGACGATTACTACTTCAGGTAACCAGAGTTATGTTGGTGCCGTAACCTTAACGGCGGATACAACAATAGCCAGTGGTGCTGGCAATATTGCTTTTGGTTCAGCTATCAATGGTACGACTGCCAATACAGAGTCGCTTACTCTAAATGCAGGTACAAGTGGATTAATCACTGTTGCTGGCGCCATTGGTTCAACCACCAGCTTGAAAAATCTTACCGTGAGCAATTCAGGTGGAACAACATTTAGCGGTGCAGTAAATGTAGGTACGGAAGTGATCCTAACTAATACTGCTAATGCGCAGACAATTGCTTTTAATGCTGGCCTTAGAGCTCCAGCCTTAACCACTACTGCTGGTGCCTATAACCTGAAAATTGTTGGTGGCACAAGCACCATCACCAATGCACTCACTTTACTGAATACTGGGTACGTGCAATTTGGTGCGACCTCAAACGATACCTTTATTGCAGTTAATGGCTTGACTGCTACAGTACAACTTGGCGGGATTAAATTGGCAGGAACAATCTCTAGTGGAGGTGTGCTTGAACTTGGTGCCTCCAATGTTGCTATTACATTATTGGCTGCGACGACTCTTGACACAACCAATGTTGCTTCCTCTGGCACGACTACAACAACAATTTACACATCGGATACAAGCTGGGTTGTTCCTGTTGGAGTAAGTGCAATTTCAGCTACTTTAGCCGGTGGTCAAGGTGGTGGATCAGGCGGTGGTTTGGGTGGGCAAGTACAGGCAACGAATGTAGCTGTAAGTGCTGGATCAACGCTATATATTTATGTTGGTGGACAGGGAAACAGCAGTTCAGGAACTGCATCGGGTGGCTCTAATGGCGGTGGCTCGGCAACCTCTTCAAATAGTAATTTGGGTTACACAATTGATGTAGGTTCTGGAGGTGGAGCATCTGATGTTCGTTTGGATGGAACTGCTTTATCAAATCGAATTTTGGTTGCTGGAGCTGGCGGTGGAAGTAGTGGTGGATACCACGCAAGCGCTGGCGGTAATGGCGGAGGTCTTGTAGGGTCTGATGGTATTGCTGCCTTAAGTGGAGCCGGTGCTGGTTTAGGCTCTACACAGTCTGGAGGTGGCTCAGGGGGCTCTGGTAATGGCGGTGCCTCTACTGGCGAATCAGGTAGCCTGGGTCTTGGTGGGTCGACTGGTTATGGTTATTGGGGCGGTGGTGGCGGTGGTGGCGGATACTTTGGAGGCGGCGCCGGAGGAAGCGACTCATCACTCACCAACTATTTCTCTAGGGGTGGTGGCGGTGGTGGCGGTGGTGGCTCTTCATATGCCAATAGTCTAGTCGCTACTGGTGTTACTTACACATCCGGATCACAAAGTGGTGCTGGTTTTGTTTCGATTAGTTATTTGAGTTCTGGTACAAAAGCACCGAGCGCAATACGCCTGGCTGGCGCAGTCAATGGCGCATTTGCTTTAACAACTAAGTCTGGCTCTGAATCTACCACCACTGCAGCAATCGGACAAAGTACTGCAGTGGCAAGCTATAGCTCAACAGGAGCAGGTGCTAATGTGATCGGCGGTAGTATCACTACCACTGGTGCGCAAACTTACACTGGGTCAGTGACCTTAAATTCAGATGCCTTGTTAACATCGAGCGCAAATGGTGCAATCAATTTATCAGACATCGCTGGTGCATATGGCCTCACGATCAGCAATGGTAGTGGCGCTATAGCGCTTGGCGCTGTGGGTGCTACACCCCTAAGTTCGCTGACCTTGCAAGGTACGGGAAGCAATGCAATCAATGGAAATATCGTTACAAGTGGTGCGGTAGATTTAAAGGGAACATCAAGAACGACTGGCTTCGCAGCAGATAGAACCATTACTACCAGCTCAGGAAACGGTAATGTTACCCTTGGGGTAGTTGACAGTGCATTTGGTTTAACGATTGCTGCAGGCGCCGGCACGATTAATACCGTTGCAATTGGTAGCACTACACCACTAGCATTTGTCACCTTTACCGGTACTGGTATTAATACAGTGGGTGGAAACATTACCAGTACCGGTGCAATTGATCTTAGTAGCACCAGAACCAGTAACTTTCTGGTTGATCAGCGAGTCAGGGCAGGAGGTGCGCTCAACATCGGTACCGTTAATTTAGCGTCCTCTGCAACACTGACATTAGACGCAGGGGCTTACAATATTGCAGTAGCAAGTATTACTGGTCCAGCATCAGGGCTCAATGCAAATGTTACTTTTACGAATAGTGGGTTAGTAACGGTGAGCGGTGCTATTGCGACTCGTATTGGTACCGTTTGGCTCAATAAGACCTCAGGCAATGTTAGCTTTTTAGGCTCGCTTCAAGTGACACAATTGAAGATGGATGCGACTGCAGCCTATAACCTCAGCATCACTGGTGCGAGTAACTCGATTGCGAGTTTTTCAACGACTACTCCTTTTGAAACCAGCGGCACTTTAACGATTGGCGATGAAGCTAGTGATTTGTTGACCTATTCTGGAGGCGCATTGGCACTGTCGGCACCATCTTCGATTAGTTTGGGTGGAACCGTCATTACTAGCGCCTTAACTGGAGGTAGCATTACATTAGGCGATGTAAATACTGCGATTAATCTTGGAGCTGGTTTAACAATTAACACCAGCGCTAGCAACGCTAATATAACGATAGCAAGTTCAACCGCGATTTCTGGAGCCGGTAAATCACTTACATTAAACGCAGGTACTGGCACTATATCTATTGCATCTGCCTTAAGCGGAATGGGTAACTTAAGTTTTACGGCAAATGAAATAAACTGGTCGGCTGCTATCGCTGGCACTGGAACATTGATCCTAAAGCCGACTACTATGACTAATGTTATCAATGTTGGCATTACCAGTGATGCGGGCACCTCAACGTTAGATATTACAGCCGCAGAGCTAGCATTACTGGGGAATACTTTTACCGGCATTACTTTTGGCGGTAATACTCAGAGTGGAAATATTAGTATTCCTAACGCTATTACATTTAATAACTCTGTGAGCTTTGAAACTTCAGCTTCAACTGTCTTAGCTGGTAATTTAATAGCCACAGGCAGCGCAGGTATTTCTATAACTGGAGCGCTGTTATTGTCTGGTGCAGATCGATCCATTACTTCAGATGGAGGGGCTATTACACTTGCAAGTATTGACAGTACAGGAAGTGGTGCTGGAGGAAGCGCTACCCAAACCATTACCAGTACTGGCAACTGGACAGTGCCAACAGGTGTTAGCTCTGTAACGCTTTATGCTCTTGGCGGCGGTGGTGGTGGCTCAGGAGACGCTGCAGGTGGTGGCGGTGGCGGTGGCGCTTCAATTGCAACCATTAGCGTTTCTGCTGGCCAGATTGCTTCAATCACGGTTGGTGCTGGTGGCAGTGGTACAACAACCGGCACAGCAGGGTCTGGTGTAAATACAACGATATCGCTAGCAGGCATAACAGTTACCGGAGGCGGAGGTAGAGGTGCAATCGGCAGCACTGGTGGCGCAGGGGGCATCGGAAGTGGGGGAACGATTAATCTCACTGGGGGAGCAGGATCTAATTTTGCTGGTGGCTCAAGCGTCAACGGTAGTTCTGGTGCAAGCTCTGGAGCTTATGGTTCAGCTGGTGGTGGTGGTGGCATGAAAGATGGTGGCAGCTCTAGCAACTTCACATTGGGTGGCGCAAGTGGTGGTGGCATTGCGGGTGCTGGTGGTAATGGCGCACCACAATATCCTACTGGTTCTTATGGGGTAAACGGATCTAATTATGGCGGCGGCGGCGGTGGAGGTGGAAATTACTCCGGCTGGGGCGGGAATGGCGCTGCAGGGGTGGCAACTATTAGTTATTCGGCAGTGTCTACTGCTTACTATGCTCTAACAATTAGCACTAATAGTGGTGTTATCACGACTGGTACTGTGGGTGCCAGTCAAGCGCTTAGCTCTTTGACTATTAACGCAGGCGGTAGCAGTAAGTTAGGCGGAAATGTCACAACAACCGGAATGCAGACATACAGTAATGCATTAACTTTAAATAGTAATGCTGTGCTAACAACAATAAATAGTAACGTTGTATTTGCCTCTACTATTGACAGTTATAGTACGACCCCCCGTAATCTTACCGTCTCTGCAGGTACTGGCAACATCACCTTTACCGGCGCAGTAGGAGGTTCACAAGGCCTGGGTAATATCTCCTTAACCAGTACTGGTAACACTACCTTTAGTAATACAGTAGCTGCAACTAGCCTGTTACAAAACTCAACATCGGGTACCACTGCGATTAATGGTGGATCCATCAATACTGCAGGTGGCGCTCAAACCTACAACAACAATGTCACAGTAGGGGCTGATGCAGCCCTTACAGCCAGTACCGCCAGCTTTAATGGCAGAGTAGCTGGGGCATACGGCTTAGCCATCACCGGTAACGCAGTCTTTGGTAGCACGATTACTAATGTGATTGATTTAAGTGTCTCCGGTACTACCTCAATCGCTGCCAATATCACCACCAGTGGTACCCAAGCCTATACCGGGGCAGTGACCCTCACTGGCAGTGGTGCTACTAGAACCTTGCAAGGCTCTACGATTACTGCCAGCTCCACGATTGCTGGTGGTGCTAATGCACTGACTATCACCGGTAATGCCGTCTTTGGTGGCGTGATTACTGGAGTGACTAACCTTGCCATCTCTGGCACTACTTCGATTGGTGCCAACACCACCACCACCGGCACCCAAACCTACACTGGGGCAGTGGTGTTAACTGGCACTCCGATTACCTTAACAACTACCAATAGCACCGTCTTATTCTCCTCTACCGTTAATAGTGCTGCGAACGTAGGTAATACTGCCTCTGCTGCTAATGCACTAACTGTCTCTACAGGTTCTGGCAATGTCACCTTTACCGGTGTCGTCGGGGGAGCAACTAATGGTGCACTAGGTGCCTTAATTATCAACACCACAGGAACAGGCACTATCAGTGCTGCACTGACTGCTGCTTCAATCACCACTAATGCTG
>NZ_PGTX01000008.1 GCF_002797575.1 Polynucleobacter brandtiae
TGAACTCTTCAGTAAATCGTTGACGCTTACTCATAACACCTCCTAATAACCTAAATATTAGGCTAGAAAGTGTCTACAGAAGTGGTAGCGATTCAAAGGGTAATCACTCAACATATTCAAAGATAACAATGTTAAAAATAAACAGTGAGGACCTTTTGTAGGTAAACATCCTTTCACTTAAGTTGGAGTTTCAATTTACGCTAGGACATAAAATGGCAACATATGAATATCAATGTGATCAGGACGGTGTTTTTGAATTCATTTACCCAATGGGTACTGCTCCAGAATCTAGGATCTGTTTAAGCTGCGGAAAGCCTGCGAGGAAAATTGTTTCAGCTTTTATGGTCCACCGTAAATCAACTGTTCATTTGTTTTCAGCAATAGAAAAAGCCGATAAGAGTAGATATGAGCCAGAAGTTGTCAGCTCTCTGCCATCAAGTAGATCTGGCGTTACTTTTCCTGCGATGCTCAACCCAGCTCTAGCAAAACTACCAAGACCCGACAAAACGTAGTTTTTTATTGAGGGGACTTGATATGAGGTGACCTCTTACGCCTGACCATGTCCGACCTAAAAGAAGATGGTATTCATATTCAGCGTCACAAGACTGCAGGATCGAGCGGTAAGCGCACGGTCTATGCATGGACACCGCATCTACGCGAAATCATCGATCAGGTCGTAGCAGCCCGCCCTTGCGTTTCTCCATTCTTATTCTGTAATAAGTTTGGGAAGGGATATGTCAATGAAGTTACTGGGAAGGCTGGAGGATGGGGCTCTATGTGGTGCAGGATGATGGAGAAGCTTCTAGCTACCACCAAGGTAACCCAGTGCTTTACAGAGCATGATTTAAGAGCTAAAGCAGCATCAGACGCCCCCACCCTTGAGCAAGCTACTGCCCTATTAAGCCATTCGGACCCTTCAACCACCCAGACAATCTATCGTCGAAAAGCGGAGAAAGTTACCCCTTTGGATAGAAGAAAAACCCCCTAAAAGGGCATTTCAATAATACAAACCCGTTTCAATAATACAAAAGGTAAGGGCCCCCGACAGGAGGCCCTTATAGTTGGTGCGGCTGGCAGGAATTGAACCCACGACCCCTTGGTTCGTAGCCAAGTACTCTATCCAACTGAGCTACAGCCGCAACAGCCATAATTATGCCATGGAAGAGAAAAACTACATCACACCAGTTGGTCATGAGCGTATTAAAGCGGAGCTTTTACAGCTTCTAGACCATGATCGGCCTGAGGTTGTGCAAATTGTGCACTGGGCCGCCTCGAATGGAGATCGCTCAGAAAATGGCGACTATATCTATGGAAAAAAGCGTCTTCGGGAAATTGACCGTCGTATTCGCTTCTTAAATCAACGCCTCGAATTTGCCCTAGTTGTGGATAACCACACCCGGAAATCCGGGGAAGCAGCATCCGATCAAGTCTTTTTTGGGGCTACCGTAAGCTATATCAACCTAGAAGGGGTTCAGGCTGGAGAAGAAACTACCATCACGATTGTAGGGGTCGATGAGGTAGATTTAGATCAAGGTCAGGTCAGCTGGGTATCACCGATCGCCAAAGCCTTAATCAAAGCCCGCTTGGGTGATTGCGTCAAGATTCAAACCCCGACCGGGCCTACTGAAATTGAAATCCTGGCAATTGAGTACCGCTAAATCGGCAATGCACTAGGTCATGAGCCGATCTTGCGATCTTAGATCACTCTAGTGCGAGTCACCCGCATCACATCATGATTTGTGCGTAAGCTACGCATCACCTTGGAAAGATGCAGGCGATTAGAAACCTGAATCGTAAACCGAATGGTTACCGCATCCTCTTTGTAGCGATCATCCATAGAAACATTCATGATGTTGGAATCTGCTGAGGTGATACTACTAGCCACCCGCGCCAAGACACCCCTCCCTTGATGGGTATCAATGGCTAAATCTACCTCAAACTCACGATTAATTTCTTTGCCCCACTCAACCTCAACCCACTTATCACTATCCCTGGAAAGCATTTTGAGTGCAATGCTGCAGTCATTGGTATGTACCTGCAAGCCCTCACCTTTACCCAAGTATCCGATGATGTTATCTCCCGGTATAGGGTGACAGCACTTCTGAAAGGTAATCGAATTTCCCTCACGACCATCTACCAAAATTGCTTGACGCTGATGGTGGTGCGAGGCAATTTCTTGTTCAGGTGAAACCCAGTCTGTGGCGCCCAGACGCATCTGATCGGTACCACCATCGTCATCAATCAAGATATTGAGACGAATGGCAAGTTCTTGAGCAGATCGTCTACCTAAGGCAATATTAACGCAAGCCTCTTCGCGGGTTTTATCCCCAGTCCAATGCAATAGCTTCTCCCAAATTTCTGGGAATAACAGTCCGGCATCTACCCCTTGTTGGCGTAATGCACTTGCCAAGAGGCGCTCGCCCAACTGTAAAGACTCGCCATAGTGTTTCGTTTTTAATGCATGGCGTATTGATGCGCGCGCTTTACCTGTGCGCACAAAAGCCAGCCAACCTGGATTTGGTTGTGAGTTGGTTGATGTAATCACTTCAATAATGTCGCCATTCTTGAGTTCACTGCGCAAGGGAAGTTGCAAGCTATTAATTTTGACTGCCACACAGTTATTACCCAAATCACTATGGATCGAATAAGCAAAATCTAACGCTGTAGCACCCCGAGGCAAGGCTCTGATCTGACCCTTAGGCGTAAATACATACACTGCATCTGGAAATAAATCGATCTTGACATGCTCTAAAAATTCTTGAGAATCGCCACTACTATCCTGAATATCAATCAAAGATTGCAGCCATTGATGTGCCCGATTTTGCACTTCACTCATATCGGGTGAGCCGTCTTTATAAGCCCAGTGCGCAGCAACGCCTGCCTCTGCTACAGCGTGCATATCGCTCGTGCGTATCTGAAACTCTACAGGCACGCCTGAAGGCCCTAACAGCGTCGTGTGTAGTGATTGATAGCCGTTTATTTTAGGAATCGCAATGTAGTCCTTGAATTTCCCTGGCATAGGCTTGAAAAGGGCATGAAGTAAACCTAGTGCCCGGTAGCACTCATCAATCGTATGAACCGTTACTCTAAATGCATAAACATCGAGCACCTGAGAAAAACTCAAATGCTTGATTCGCATCTTGCTATAAATACTAAAAAGGGTTTTTTCACGGCCCTGAAGATCGACTGCAACATCTGCTTTTGCAAAGGCCATACGCGTGCTTTGCAAAATCTTTTCAATCATCTCCTTGCGATTACCCCGCGCCCGCTTTACTGCGCCCTCGATTACTCTAAAGCGCATCGGCATAGAAAAACGAAAGCTTAAGTCTTGTAAATCACGGTAAATCACATTCAGGCCTAAGCGGTGGGCAATAGGCGCATAGATTTCAATTGTTTCGGCAGCAACTCGGCGACGCTTCTCCATCGGCACTGCATCAAGCGTACGCATATTGTGAGTACGGTCGGCAAGCTTGACCAAGATCACCCGAACATCGCGTGCCATCGCCATAAACATTTTGCGAAAGCTTTCTGCCTGTGCTTCAGCATGACTCTGAAACTCTAACTTATCTAGCTTAGTCAGACCCTCTACCAGCTCAGCAACTTTGCCACCAAACTTCCCTAATAAATCTGCCTTCGTGCAACCCGTATCTTCAATCACATCATGTAGTAGCGCAGCCATAATGGATGGGGCATCTAGGCGCCAAGTCGCGCACAACTCTGCAACGGCTATTGGGTGGGTAATATAAGGTTCACCGCTATGGCGATATTGCCCCAGGTGTGCAGCATCAGAAAACTGAAAGGCTTTTTTTATTAAAGTAACTTCATCTGGCTCGAGATAAGCCAACTTGGAAAGCAATCCATCGATGGAGACAACTTGATGCTTGAGGGGTAGCTGAGGAGCTGAGGTGGGACCAAATAAGTGCCGACTAGACTGTGCCAGCATCGTGGCAATAATCGAGGGCTTCTCAGCTTTAACAGTCTCTGGAGGCGAGACTAAACCGTTAAGTTCCGATGTGATGGGGACGCCAATAGCGCCTGAGGAGAGCTCCACACCGGAACCCCTGAATTACAAAGGTACTTTAGTCAACATGTCACGGTCAGTAACACCAGCAGCAACTTCGCGTAAGGCAACAACGGTTGCTTTATCTCTGGCTTCAACACGTGGCGAGTGACCTTGAGTTAATTGACGCGCACGATATGTGGCCGCCAATACCAGCTCAAAACGATTCGGAATGGTTTTTAGACAATCTTCTACAGTAATACGGGCCATTCTGGACTCACTTAATTTAGATGCAATACCAATAGAATAACTGATCAGACCCCAAGCCGCCTTAAAAGCGCAGGGTTGCGAGCCATAATCGGACCTGAGCGCAAGCGACTAGCTGCTACAACATGCCTTAAATCTGCCAAAGCTTGCTCGAAATCATCATTCACCACAATAAAATCAGCCTCATGTGCATGCTGGAGCTCTATGTGAGCAGCTGCGAGGCGTTTCTGAATCGTGGCCTCGTCATCCTGTCCTCGTTTGCGTAGGCGCTCTTCAAGGGCTTCAAATGATGGTGGAAAGATAAAAATCCATTGCACCTCAGGAATCATTCCCCGAATCTGCTCTGCCCCTTGCCAATCAATTTCTAGCACGACATCGCGCCCGGTTTTCATTTGGGCTTCGATCCAGTCACGTGAGGTACCGTAAAAATTACCATGCACCTCTGCATGCTCTAGAAAAAGTCCCTGGTCTCGCTCCGCTTCAAATGCCGCTCTTTTGATAAAACGATAGTCTTTACCATCCACTTCGCCTGGCCTAGGAGCGCGGGTAGTAGTCGATAAGGACAGCTTGAGGGCTGCATCCTCTTGCAGTAATGCATTGACCAGTGATGACTTACCGGCGCCGGATGGCGCCACAATCATCAACATACTGCCTTGATAGGCGGGAGAAAGCTTGGGTTTCATCTTCAACTGTGGCTAAGCCTCATGGCACTTACAACACTCATATCACTCTAAATTTTGCACTTGCTCGCGCATCTGCTCAATCAGCAGCTTAAGCTCTAAAGCGGCTTGAGTGCATTCTTCAGAAAC
The DNA here is from genome assembly GCF_002797575.1 of Polynucleobacter brandtiae. Classification (GTDB taxonomy): domain Bacteria; phylum Pseudomonadota; class Gammaproteobacteria; order Burkholderiales; family Burkholderiaceae; genus Polynucleobacter; species Polynucleobacter brandtiae. The sequence goes on from NZ_PGTX01000008.1 coordinate 5,077, forward strand.
CGATTTGGAACTCAAGGTATTCGCTTCACGATTGAGCTCTTGCATCAAAAAGTCTAAGCGCTTGCCGACAGGGCCTTTGCCAGTAAGAGCGGTATCTACTGCCTGTAAATGGGTCTTTAGGCGGGCAAACTCTTCGGCTACATCGATACGAACTGCGTAGAGCACTACCTCTTGCCGAATACGCTCCATCAACTCAATACCCCCCTTGGATTGCTCTTGGCTAGCTAAGGCCTCGGCAAGGCGAGCAGTCAACTTTTCTTGATACTGGGCAACATACTGAGGAACCTGGGGCTCAATTGTTTTAACGATCTCTCGCATCTTGCTAGTGATATTGCCAAGAACAACAGATAAAGCCTTGCCTTCAGAGTGCCGACTCTCCATTAAGACCGCTAAAGCAGCGCGCCCAGCCTCTAAAGTGGCAGCAATCCAACCTTCTTCTTCGCCCCGAGGCTCAGAAACAATGCCAGGCCAGCGCAAAATATCAGACATTCGTAACGCTTCGGCCGTTGGAAAAACGTGTTGAGCTTGCTCTTGAAGGGTATGTAGGGCAGTCAAACGATCTGAATTGAGGGCACCTAGGGCATGGGGATTTGCTTTAGCAGCGCCCGCAGCTGCGGCATTGACTCTCCAAGCAGCCCGAAACTCGACCTTGCCACGAGAGAGTTGCTGGGTCACCGCCTCCCGCAAGGCAGGCTCCGCCCCGCGGCATTCATCCGGAAGACGAAAACCCAAATCCAGAAAGCGGCTATTTACAGCCCGACATTCCACCTGCAGATCAGCTACTACGCCGGCTCCTAGGGAGACTTGGCGAGAAGCGCTGCCATAACCAGTCATGCTCGATATCATAGGGGTATTGTAGATTCAATATGACTTTTGCCCAACCTTTTAGGATCAACCCCAATGCGTAGCTCCAGCACCACCCGCCCTAGTGGCCGCACCCCTATTCAATTACGCCCCGTCACGATCAGCCGCGCCTTTACCAAGCATGCGGAAGGATCGGTATTAATTGCCTTTGGTGATACGAAGGTTCTGTGCACTGCCAGCGTCTTGGAAAAAGTACCGCCTCACAAAAAAGGATCTGGTGAGGGTTGGGTTACCGCTGAATACGGCATGCTGCCCCGCGCTACCCATACCCGTAGCGATCGCGAAGCAGCCCGCGGCAAGCAAACTGGCCGCACCCAAGAAATCCAACGCCTCATTGGCCGTGCAATGCGCAGTGTGTTTGACCTCAAGGTACTTGGTGAACGCACGATCCATTTAGATTGCGATGTGTTGCAAGCAGACGGTGGCACCAGAACTGCGGCTATTACGGGCGCTTATGTAGCCGCTCGTGATGCAATCAACCAGCTCCTTCAGAGCGGCACTTTAAAATCAGACCCCATTATTGATAGCGTTGCAGCCATCTCAGTAGGCATCTACCAAGGCACACCCGTATTAGATTTGGATTACCCTGAAGACTCTGCTTGCGATACTGATATGAACGTCGTGATGACCGGAAAAGGTGGCATGATTGAAGTACAAGGCACTGCAGAGGGCTCTGCGTTCTCCCGCCTCGAGCTCAATGCATTATTAGATTTAGCCGAGCAGGGAATTGCAGAATTAACGCAGTTGCAAATAGATGCATTTAAGGCATAGCGCTTCTAGGTTCATGTTGCAAAAATTAGTTCTTGCCTCTAACAACGCCGGTAAGGTCCGTGAATTTCAGGAACTACTGGCGCCCTTTCATTTTCAAGTAATTCCGCAAGGGAGCTTAGATATTGACTCGGCAGAAGAGCCTTATGACACATTTATAGAAAATGCCCTTACTAAAGCGCGTCATGCAAGTACAGCTAGTGGCTTACCTGCTTTGGCCGACGACTCTGGTATCTGCGCCCATGCCCTAAATGGGGAGCCCGGTGTTTTATCTGCGTGCTATGCAGGCCTTGATGGTGATAGCGCTGCAAACATCGATAAATTGAGCGCTGCCCTCGCACATAGCAAAGATAAAGGGGTTCACTATGTTTGCGCTCTAGTGATGGTTAATAGCGCCCATGATCCTGAACCTGTAATTGTGCAGACCCGCTGGTATGGGCAATGGATCAATGAGGCTAAAGGAATTAATGGCTTTGGTTACGACCCCCATTTCTTTTTGCCTGAGCTTGGTAAAACAGTAGCAGAGCTTGAACCAGAGCAAAAAAATGCCCTTAGCCATCGTGGCCAAGCTTTACATGAACTCCTAATCCAATTAGAGCGCCGTGCCAAATTTGACTAATACGCTTCCCCTGTCCTTACTCACCCAAGAACCACAATTGAAGGCCCTGCCACCCCTCGCGCTTTATATTCATTTTCCGTGGTGCGAAAAGAAATGCCCTTATTGCGATTTCAATTCACATCAAGTGAAAGATGTCAACGGCAAAGGGAGTGCAGCCACAAAGAATGCTCCAGGCTTTGATGAGCCACGCTATATCAAAGCACTTATTGCTGACCTAGAAACAGAGCTCCCTCGCATTTGGGGAAGACAAGTTCATAGTATTTTTATTGGTGGCGGAACACCCAGCCTCCTTTCGCCCGAAGGGATGAATGATCTGTTGTCAGCAGTTCGAGCACGCATTCATTTAGAGCCCAATTGCGAAATCACCATGGAAGCCAATCCTGGCTCGGTGGAATCTGAGAAGTTTGCTGCTTTTGCAAAATCAGGAATTAATCGCGTCTCCCTAGGCATTCAGAGTTTTCAAGATAAGCAGCTCAAGGCGTTAGGGCGCATACATAACGGCGATGAGGCTAAACGTGCGATTGCGATTGCAATGGAGCACTTCAAATCCGTCAATATTGATTTAATGTATGGTCTACCAAATCAAAGTTTAGAAGCCGCTAAGGCGGATATTGAAGCTGCACTGGCTTTTAAAACGCCCCACCTGTCGCTATACAACCTCACGCTCGAACCCAATACCTATTTCGCAAGCTTTCCACCAAAGCTGCCTAGCGAAGATGAGATCGACGCGATCTTCGAGCAAAATTTATCTCTCCTCAACACTGCCGGCTATCAGCGATATGAAGTTTCTGCCTATGCCAAAAAAGGTCAAGAGTGCAAACATAATCTCAATTACTGGCGCTTTGGGGATTACATCGGCATCGGCGCTGGCGCCCATGGCAAGATTTCTCTTCCAGATCAAATCACACGACAAGTACGAGAACGTCACCCAGAAACTTACATGCAGGCAATAGAAACTGCAGGTAATGCCTTAATTGAAGCGCGCGCTATTCCGGCAAAAGATCTGCCTTTTGAATTTATGCTCAATGTTTTACGCCTCACCGATGGCGTAGAAGCAGCCACCTTTAGTGAGCGTACTGGCTTGCCGATTCATGTCATGGCCAAAGGTTTAGAAGAGGCTAGCAAAAAAGGTTTGCTCGATACAAATCCCATCAGACTGAAGGCCACAGAACAAGGTCTGCGCTATCTGAATAATTTACAAGAAATATTTTTGTAGCAACAAAGGCGAATGATTGCTGTATTAGTGCATTAGTGCATTAGTGCAGCAGAATCATTTACCAGACCAAATGGGCACCTGTCCGCTTAAAAATGCATTCACGCCATTTTTAAAATCCGCACTGCCATAGCATTCTTTAATGAGGTCATTGCAATCTGGCAGATTACTTTTGATGATGCGCGCCATGACCAGCTTGCTTGATTTTTGCGTAATGGGGGCTAGCTTCATTAATCGTTCAGCCAACTGGTTTGCTTGATCTTCCAGACTCTCAATGGGATAAATATTCAAAAGATAGCCCTGTTTGAGAAGCGTTTCTGCAGAAATGAACTCTGCCAGCAGTAACATTCTTTTGACTATATGAATACCTAAATGCGCCACTAGCCAAGCAATATTACCTCCTGATAAACAGTTGCCCAGTGTTCTGGCAATAGGAACACCAAATTTAGCCTCGGGTGTAGCAATACGAAAATCACAACAAGTCGCAATAGCCAGACCACCGCCAACTGCCATGCCATCAATCACGGCGATCGTCGGAAACGGTAATGTAGCCAATGGGGTCAAGTAAGTATCAATCTCTTCTTCGTAGCGGACACCATCATTCCCATCACTAAAGTGCGCAAACTGGGCAATATCACTCCCAGAAACAAAGGATTTGCCGCCAGCACCTCGAAAAATTGCTACGCGTACACCAGGCGTATTGGCCAAGCCCTCGCAAATACTTTTTAAGCTCTGGTACATCTCTACCGTCATCGCATTTCTGGCGGCGACATGGTCGAATGTGATGTAGGCAACTCCATTACGTAGCTCGCAACGAACTTGCGCAATCGGTTCTGACGTGACCTCTTTAGGATTCATCAAATGAATGCCCCCCATGAATGCGAGAGGGTCTACCCTTATTCAGATTTAATGTTCAGACTCTTGACTAGACGCTGGTACTTAGCCAGCTCGCCTGCCAAGAACAGACTAAATGCAGCGGGTGTTGCTGGGCCTTCTGCTTGCAATCCTTGAGAATCTAAGGTCTTTTTAATCTCAGGATCATTAGTTGCGGCTTTAACGGCCAGATCGATCTTATTGACTAATGCCGGATCCATTCCCTTGGGGCCCATTACGGAGTACCAGTTAGTCACATCAAAACCAACAATGCCAACTTCATTAAATGTTGGAACATTCGGAAGTAGCGCTAAACGCTTTGGAGTAGAAATTGCTAAGGCCTTCAAATTACCCTGTTTAATCTGCTGCAAATTAGGGGGCAAGGTATCAAAGTTCATTGTGATTTGCCCGCCTAATAAATCAATGATGGCTTGACCACTTCCCTTGTAAGGAACATGATTCATTTCAACACCAGCAATTTTAGAAAATAAGGCACCTGCTAAATGCTGCGTACTTCCGATACCAGATGATCCATAGGTCATTTGGCCAGGATTTTGTTTAGCCAAAGAAATTAATTGCGCGACAGAATTGACCGGCAAGGATGATTTAATAACTAATACATTAGGCACATAACCAAGGTAAGTAATGGGGGTGAAATCTGTTGCCGGGTTATAGGGCACGTTCTTTAATACAAAAGGAGAGATGGCATTGGAATTGGAATGGCCCATCAATAAGGTGTAGCCATCCGGGTTAGACTTAGCAACGAGATCAGCGCCGATTGTGCCTGCTGCACCCGATCTGTTTTCAATGATGACACTTTGACCTAAGATCTCACCCATTTTCGGAGCAATGGCACGCGCCACGATATCCGTTCCGCCGCCAGGTGCAAATCCAACAATTAAACGAATAGGCTTATTAGGATAATTAGACTGCGCTGATGCAATCAGTGGCAATGTGCCACAAGCCGCCGCTATTAAAGAAACTAATCCATTTAAAAGCCATCGTGTCGATTTTGTCGTCATACTATCTCCGTAACTTGTTTTAAATTGCAAGATCAATTTAAGCATTTCTGAATCATGCAATCTAAACATATAAAAACAATTGAGACAATGATGAAAACACCTATAAGTAAGCCTCTACCCCTGAATGGCGTTCGGATTCTTGATGTAAGTCAAGTAATGGCCGGCCCATACTGCTGCATGTTGTTGGCCGACCTCGGTGCAGACGTGATCAAAATTGAGCCCCCTGGAACAGGTGATCAAACCCGCGGCGCCATGGGATTCAAAATGAAAGGTTCAGATAGCATGGGTTTTCTGAATATGAATCGCAATAAACGCAGCGTCACTTTGAACCTCAAGACAAATGCAGGCAAAAAGGTATTTTTTGAGTTAGTCAAAACAGCTGATATTTTGGTTGAGAACTATCGCCCAGGTGTAATGAAAAAATTGGGTATTGACTACCCCTCCCTGAAAGAGATTAATCCCGGCCTCATCTACGCAAGTATCTCCGGCTTTGGTCAAACAGGCCCTTGGGCAGATCGTCCTGGCTTTGACTTAATGGCCCAAGCCATGTCAGGCGTCATGAGTGTGACTGGTTATCCAGATGGGCCACCCGTAAAAGCAGGTGTTCCCGTAGCGGATATTGGTTGCGCCCTCTTTGCCGTCTATGGAATTTTGTCTGCTTATATTGGTAAAGAGAAGTCAGGTGAAGGTCAATTTATTGACGCTTCTTTATTTGACTCAGCCTTGGCTTTCTCTATTTGGGATACCGCGCAATACTGGGGTACTGGCGTTGAACCCTACAAGCTTGGTACTGCCAATCATATGAGCGCGCCCTACCAGGCCATGAAAGCCTCTGATGGATATTTCGTCATGGGCGCTACCAATCAAAAACTGTGGAAGCTCCTCTGCGACAAAATTAATCGCCCAGAATTATTTGAGGATCCATTATTCAGAACCAACCCATTACGCTTAGCCAACAGACTGATATTGGCGGCGGAACTTGAAAAAACTTTTTCCACAAAAACAAGTGAGGAGTGGGTAGACTCATTACTCGCCGCAGGCATCCCGGCGGGACCTATCAATACGTATCCCGAGGCTTTTGAGAGTGCCCATGGAAAACATCGCCAAATGCGAATGGAGATTGATCACCCTATAGAAGGCAAGGTGCCTAATATTGGCTTTGCTGTAAAACTCATGGGAACACCACAACAAGTGACTCGTCACCCCCCTTTACTTGGCGAGCATACCCACGAGATACTTGAGGAATTAGGTATTGCTGGCAATGAGTTGAAAGCACTCGAAGATGGTGGCGCTTTTGCAGCCTGAGTTACTGGGTTGTTTCAGAAAAAAGACATGGACTCCAAAAAGCCCATTCTCTACTGCACAATGACTGATCAACTAAATTTAAGCACCATCTGAATGAGATATCAGGGGATTTTCATGGTGGGATGCACGGCTCCACCCTTCACCATGCTTGGCATTAAAGAACTGCTCACCACGAACGGATGAAGCTTTAGCTGATTGAGATTCATAGGACTTCAGTAAATCTTGTGGCGTTGCTGAGCTACCTGTCAGGGCTAGATTCATTAAGACTAATCCCGCAAATAACTTCCAATACGTTTACACACTCCTATTAGTACTACCAATACCATGCCTTTAGTATGCGCTATTGATATAACAGCGCATTTGGATAAATAAGCAACATAGTCGGGTATTTAGCGCTTATTAGCCCAAACTACCCTCAAAAATGGTTCTGATGATTAGTATGAGTAATACAATCTATATAAATGCAAAACCAACTGCATTTATCAATTACCGCATTACTGCTAGCAGTTAATGCACCCCAATTTATTAAGGATTAATACCGTTATGAAAAAAATAATCATTGTTGTCATTCTTGCCGCCATTGCTGCTGGCGCTTATTTCATGTTGAACAAGCCAAAGGCACCCATCGCTGGCGTTGCTGCCCAAGAAGCTGCCCTCATTTATGACGGCGAAGTTATTAAGATTGATGCTGCAACACGTACAGTTACCCTGAAAAATGCTGATGGTGAAACCTCCATCGTTGCAGGTCCTGAAGTAAAGAACTTTGCTGAAATTAAAGTTGGTGACCGTTTTGACGTTGTTTATGAATTAGCAGTTGCCATTGAGTTGGTGAAGGTGAAAAACCCAGGCACAACTAGTGAGCAAGTTACGACTAGCACCACTACTGCTCCTCAAGGCGACAAGCCAGGCATGATCACCACCAATACCGTTACAGCGACTGCTAATGTTGAGGCGATTGATACAGCTAAGAACGTGGTTTCTTTAAAAGGCCCACAAGGCAACCTCTTCAAGGTGAAGGTTCAGAACCCTGACTTGATGAAAGATATTGCTGTAAACGACCAAGTTAAAGTGGTTTACACAGAAGCTATTGCTGCAGTAGTAAGCGCACCAGCCGCAAAGAAGTAATGCACTAAGTACCAGGCTTTTCTGGTTACTAGAAAGACAAAACCCAGCAAGAGATTTTGCTGGGTTTTTTAATTCTAAGATTCAGTTCGGTCTGCTAACTTACGAGCCTGTATCTCCATTCCCATAAAAATAGCCTCAGCTACATCCATTGGAAAAGGCTCTGCAATGTTTGATCTCACTTGATTTATGACAGACTCAGTCATTTTAATAATTTCGCGAATTAATTGCTCTGCTTTATTAGCACCCAGTCCAGCTTGTTGAGCTTGAGATAACCAGTGTCTACGGTGAATTTTATCTATCAGATAGTTATTAGTTGATCCGCAAACAGCCATTGCCAGCTTGGCTCTATGGGGCGCTATTTGATTCGCTCCAAAACCCATTACTGGATGTGCCGACAACACGTCATAAATTGGAGTTCCTCGGTATTGGACACCTGGCAGATGAGTGATGCTAAAGTTTTTACCATGACCATCTGTAGCGGCTAATAACCAAAAAATTATTTGAGTTTTGAAAAAATGTATTCGATCTTGCTCTGCGTTTACTGAACCCAGCAATAACTTCATAGCGGATGTAATGCTCGGGCCTCCATCTGCTTGATATTTACTCATTGGCGGTACGCCCATTGCCTGACAAAAATCCTCCTGAGGAAGGCGAATAATCCACTGACCATCAGCGGCCAATCTACGATCAAAGCGCTCAACGATCAATACTTTTTGATCCTCAAAACGCTGGATTTCACAGGATGCAGTTGGAATACCATATGCAGCCATGATTTTGGAACATATCCACTCATTCTCAACCGATGTGCGCATATCGGCACGCATATGGCCAACCAAACCCAAGGGAAGCTTGAAAATATGCGTAGTTGGCGTGCTACCTTTAGGCAAGAGCCAGCACCCATCATGCTTTAGTAATGCAGTTTTTTCTTGCGCACCAGCAATGGATAGCCTTAGATCATTATTTACCTCCACTTGACCAAAGACCGAATCTAAGGAGACGCGACGAAGGTGATCTGCAATATCCCCATCACTCAAGGTTCGACCCTGAATTTGATGAATTCCCGCCGGTAGCTCGCCCTCCGGCAAGAGTTGGATAGCCCCAACGCAATCACGGCCAAGCTGAGATAGCAAGTCAAATGCACCCAAGCCTTTTGACTGATAACGACTTGCTAAGCGCCTACGAATGACATCACTATCGGGCAATAAATTATCAAAATAATGATTAACGAGGTCGCCTTGATGGGCCACATTACCCGGTAAGAAAGGAAGGGATAGTGATAGCGGCCTCGCATCCTCCCGGGAAATCCAATCATCCGAATAATTAAAGGTCTCAAGCTGCCTTGTGATTTTCCAAGTGCCTACTCGAACACCATTCATCCAGACGGATAGCCCTCTTGATTTTGAGCGCACTGTCATGACTACCAAATCTCCTTAGATCCAGACTCAGTTATCACTTTCACTTGTTTCGAGCCTTTAACGATCTGCTCAATTGATATACCGACATCCAAAATCCGTAAGACTAAAAACAACCTCTCAAAAGTAGCTAACTGCGGGTTACCCTCAAAACGCGCATAAGCTTGCTGAGTAATTCCGAGTTTTTCTGCCATGTCAGCCTGAGTTACTCCCTTTTGCTTTCGAAAGGCCTTAATAAACAACTTCAAGCTCTCTAGGGTTTGAATTGGATAATCCATTTCTTGCTCTGACCTCACTATGAATACAACAATTAAATTGTATTATTAAATAACAATATAAAGATTGTATATTAATATAACAACTTATAAATTGTAAATAGGAAGATTTATAGCTGAAACCTTCATATCCCCTTAGACCTGGATGATCAGCGAAGGATTAAAACGCGGATTTTCTGCATGGCCGGAGCGAACATAGCCACGAGGGTTACACACTACCCTAGTGCCATTCATTTCATAATCGCAAGAGTCATGAGTATGGCCATGAATCCAAACAGACATCTTTCCAAATAGATCAGATAGCTCTGATGAGAAGCAGGCAGAAAGTAAATCTAGCTTGTAGCGTTCCGCAACAGAATGCATAGAAGGAAGATGGTGAGTCACAACCACCGTTGTTCCATCAAACGGTGAATCCAAAACTGACTTTAACCAGACCAACGATTGTTCGTGCAATTGAATTGATTTTTGGGGGGAGAAGCCAAACGCCCCATCACCAATTCTTCTGAAATCATTTAAATACATTTCGCCATCCATCATGCATTTCGCTTTTAATTTATCCCCAAATAATAAAAAATCAGTCCACAAAGTGGCGCCCAAAAAACGAACAGGCATTTCGCCATCTCCACCTGGAAACTGAATCAACTCATCTTCTAAAAAATGGATCCCATAAAGAGTGCTTTGTTCCCGCAACTTAGAAATCATCTCTTGTCGCTGAGATCCATAAAATTCATGATTACCCGAGACGTAAATAATCTCTTGATTGGGAAAGGTTTCGCGCGCCCAAGACATACCGCCTGCCCTTGTTGCGATATCACCAGCTAGCACTACTAGATCGGCATCGGTTGGCTCGGGGTTAAAAGTTGCAAACTCAAGATGTAGGTCGCTGAGTACATGGAGTTTCATGAAAATTGACTTTGCTTTTTATAAAAATAAGATTGAATTACTTCTGAGGGCATGAGTGTATCGAATTAATTAACCACATCATCCTACAAGGAATTATTCAATTATATTGACCCTGATCTCTATAAACCTTACATTAATTACCCTCCAACGCAATGCAGGTCAATACAATGAATCAAGAACAATGTTATTTCGCACTCGATCTCGAGCTCAATAACGCTCAAGATAATTCAACAGTTAATCCAAAAATTATTCAGGTTGGCATCGCTTTAGGAAATTATGATGACTACATCAATGAGTCTTTAGTAACCCACAAATGGCTCCTTGACCCAGAAGAGCCTATTTTTGAATTCATCACGGAGCTGACCGGGATCGGCAATCAAGATATTTCGAACCACTCCATCCCTCATGAGCAACTTGCTCTTAAGCTTGGACGCATTCTCGCAACTCACCACTGCTTTGTTAATCCAATCACGTGGGGATGTGGGGACGCGACAGAATTAAAATCTGAATTTCAAACCAGGGGAATCGCCTTCCCCCACTTCGGTCGGCGCTGGATTGATGTCAAGACTTGGCATACCCTGCACATGCTCAGTATAGGAAAAAAGCCCAGTGGCGGACTATCTTCAGGGCTTGCTAGTCTGAGGTTGCACTTTAAGGGCAAACCGCATCGAGCGGACGATGATGCATTAAATACTCTGCGTCTTTTCTTTGCCATTCTTGAAAGGCAAAGCCAGTACTACCAACTTATTTCGAATGCAAAAAAAATCCATTAGGCCTATATAAAATTTGCATTATTGGTGGGTAGAGTGGTGGGTAGAAGGCCTCTAAAAACAAAGAGCCCCATAAATAGGGGCTCTGTTGTCGTATATGGCGGAAGAGGTGAGATTCGAACTCACGGAGGACTTTCATCCTCGCCAGTTTTCAAGACTGGTGCATTCAACCGCTCTGCCACTCTTCCTTTGCGTATTGAGAGTCCGATTATAAGGAATTCAGAAGCGTAGTACCCAAAAGCTCTTTACGGATTACTTTGAAGGCGATTTTTAGCATGTCTTATTGCCTTTGACATCGCTGGCTTAGTAAAGAAAAAATACGCTCAATCACCTAAGCTGGTTGTGTAATTCTTTTCCACCCAAGTGTTGCTAAAACCTAAATCTTTAGCTAAAATAGCTAAAGATTATTGAATTGGAGTCACCATGCAAGTAACCGCAACAGAAGCGAAAAACCGCTTCGGAGCCATCTGTGCTAGCGCTAAAACAGAACCTGTGTTCGTACAAAAGGATGGACGAATTGATACTGTCATCATGTCTGCCCAGCAGTTTGATGCCCTACTGGCAGCTGATGTCAATCGTGATCAGAAAAAAAAGCAATTTGAATCTGATTACAAGTATTGGATAGATGAGCAAAATGCCCGCTTTGAGCGTCACGGGCTTTGGTGTGATGATATGAGGACTTGGTAGATGCAGTTTGATGTCTTTGAAAATCCTAGCCCAAGAATGCGAGATGTATATCCGTTTGTCATTGATATTCAAAGCAACTTATTAAGCTTGTTAGCAACACGAATGGTGATACCTGTATCTATAACTAAATTAAGTATAGAAAAAATCCCACGTAGGCTTTGCCCTTTGATCAATATTGACGGGAAGAAATTGATGTTGATGCCTCATGAGGCTGCACCCTTGGATAAAAAAATCTTAAAACGAAAGATTGGCTCGGCAAAAAGTCAATCAAGTGAAATTTTGTCTGCAATGGATGCTGTAACTAGTGGTATCTAGAGGATCTCAGCCGACCAATAAGTAAAGCGGCGAACGTTCGAATAATCTACTGAATGTCAATGTAGGGTACCGCTTTTTCGAAACTGCTTTTAAGGTCCCCGACTATTCATTAATACCAAGGAGTAGCTTGAAATGAAAGATAAAAATACACCATCACTTAAGTCCCTACTGATATCAGCACAGGCAAAGGGAAAGCTCATTTTGCCAAAACGCAGTCAAAGACTACATCGCAAACCCATCAAATTTATCGTGCTTTAATCAAACGCTCTAAATACTGAGCAATTGCTATGCTGGAAGTAAGCCCAGGTGACTCAAAACCATAGAGATTAAATAATCCTTGGAGCTGATGCTGCTCTGGGCCATTAAATACAAAGTCTCCTGCAGGCATATTCGGAGCCACAATTTTGGCCCTCACCCCAGAATAATCAGGCTGAAGCGTGCCATCTCTTAGGCCAGGCCAGTAGCGTCGCACTGCTTCATAAAATCCTTCACCCCGTTTGGGGTCGACTCTGTAATCGATTTGCGCCTCGTGATCGATATCGAGCCATTCCACATCAGGACCAAACTTGGCTTGGCCAGCCATATCTAAAGTCAGATGCACTCCAAGCCCGCCAGATTCTGGAATGGGGTAGATCAAGTGACTAAACGGAGACTTACCTGAAAGAGAAAAGTAATTGCCTTTGGCAAAGTATGCCTTTGGAATATGACTTTGCTCTAGGCCTTCAATTTTTTGCGCGATTGCTGGTGCACTCATACCCGCACAATTAATTAATAACTGAGTCTTAATATTCATGCCATCGGCACCACCAATTTCTAGCTCAAACCCATCTTGTGCATTAACCCCTAAGGGCTTTGCTCTCAAGAGCGGTGACTGATAGGCAATCATGCCACCGGCATCTTCAAAGCCGCCTAATAATGACAACATATAGCCATGGCTATCGACAATCCCCGTAGTGGCTGATAACAGCGCCGCTACGCATTGCAGCTGTGGCTCAAGTGATTTTGCCTGTGCACCGCTGATCATCTTGATTGCGGGCACTTGATTATTTTGAGCCTTATATAAAATAGCCTGCAAATCATCCAACTGCGTCTCATCGGCAGCGACAATTAATTTACCGTAGGGCTGGGTAGCGACTTGATGACTGCGACAGTACTCATATAAAAGGCGATTGCCTTCTATACACAACTTTGCCTTGAGCGAATCCTTGGGGTAATAAATACCCGCATGAATGACTTCACTATTACGAGCACTGCTGATAGTGCCAAATGCGTCTTCGCGCTCAAGCAGAATTGTCTCTCGACCTTGTAGGGCCATTTCTCGGGCAACCGCCAAACCCACTACTCCGGCACCAATAACCACGCAATCTACCTGCTCCATCTATGCCACTCCATAGTTAAATGTAGTCAAATCGTAACATTTTGGCTATTTTAAAGGGGGTATGGGTCTATTCTTGATAAAATTCAGAAATGCTTTCAAGCTCAGGCCAAACTCCTTCCACTCCGCACTTGCAAACACCTCATCATGCCCATAGCGCTGTCAATATTGTGCTCGATACAGCCTATCAAGGAATTGATGCAGCCGACTGGAAGACGCTCTTTAATCAGGCACGGTCAGCCAAATTAGCGCAGTTCATCGAGGACATGTTTGCTGGTAAGCATATTAACAAAAGTGAAGATCGCCCGGCGCTCCATTCGGCGTTACGCAATCTCTCTAAAACCCCTGTCTTCATTCAAGGACAAGATGTCATGCCCGCAGTAGTAGATGTCTGGCATCGCATCGAAGCACTCTGCAATCAGTGGGTTGGCGTAACGGATGTGATTCACATTGGTATTGGTGGTTCTGATTTTGGGCCACGCCTTGCAATCGAAGCTTTAGCGCATGTGCCGGGCATTCATAGTCGTGGTATGCGGATGCATTTTTTAGCCAATATTGATACCGCAGAATTAGCCCGCATTCTCACTAAAGCCAACCCCCATAGTACGCGCGTCATTATTGTTTCCAAGTCATTCACCACGCTTGAAACGACCATGAATGCCAAGGCAGTAAGCAAGTGGCTACAAGATAGTGGCTGTACTCCGAGTCAAATAACGCATTCTTTATTTGCGGTCACGGCCAATATTTCTGCTGCAACAGCATTTGGTATTAGCCAAGACCATATTTTCCCTTTTTGGGATTGGGTGGGTGGTCGTTACTCCGTATGGTCTGCAGTAGGTCTACCCATTGCCTTGCAATACGGCTTTGATACATTTAAAGATTTCTTGGCAGGTGCCCATGCTATGGACCTGCATTTTAAAAATACGCCGCTTGAACAAAACCTACCCGTCATCATGGCGCTTACTCTGCTCTATCAGCAAGAGCAGAACGATGTCAAGGCGTATGCCGCTATTCCCTATGCTGATGCCTTAGATTGGTTTCCGAAATGGTTGCAGCAGCTCGATATGGAAAGTAATGGCAAATCGGTAGATCGTGATGGCAAGCCTGTCAAGCATTCCTCGCCAGTGGTCTTTGGTAGTGCTGGCAGTAATGCTCAACATTCCTACTTTCAACTCTTTCACCAGGGCCCTGAAATCATTCCGATTGACTTCATTGCTGTGCGCGAACCCATGAGTGATCGGCCTGAGGCGGTAGCACACCACCGTATTTTGTTATCCAACTGTTTAGCACAAGCTCAAGCTTTAGCGAATGGCAAAGAAGCGAGTAATCCAAACGATGTATACCCTGGTAAGCGCCCTAGTAATTTATTGCTACTACCAGAGCTCAATGCGTTTTATCTTGGCGCCCTCCTCGCTCTTTATGAAAACAGAGCTGCTACTCTAGGTGCGCTTTGGAATATCAATAGCTTTGATCAACCCGGCGTAGAGTACGGCAAAGTATTGGCTAAGCCCATTGAAAAAGCGCTCGCCAGTCATGCACAAGACGTCCAAGCAAGCGAACATATTGATGTGATTACGGCCGCAAGAATTAACTTTCTCAATACAACAGCATTAAAAAAATAATTCGCTTTTTGTTTTTCAATCTCCTGCACTAAGGATATGTCATGCAACTGTCACCTTCCATCTTTAAAGCCTATGACATCCGCGGCATCATTGATGAGACGCTCGATCCTTCTATTGCTAAACTGATTGGTCAAGCATTTGGTAGTGAGATGCGGGAGCTTGGTGAGACCGATATTGTGATCGGTCGGGATGGCCGCCTCTCAGGCCCCAGCTTGATTGAAGCACTCACTGAAGGTCTACTTTCCACCGGAATTAATGTAATTGATTTGGGTATGGTCGCCACACCCATGGTCTACTTTGCTGCAAACCATACTATCCATGGCAAAAAACCCCAATCTGGAATCATGATTACGGGTAGTCATAACCCTCCCAATTACAACGGCTTCAAAATGGTACTGGGAACCTCTGCGATTTATGGCGAACAGATTCAGGGTTTACGCAAAAGAATAGAAGCAAAGCAATTTGCAACTGGTCAAGGAACAAGAACTACCTTTGATATTTTCCCGATGTATCTGGCGCATATTGTTGGTGATGTGAAACTGGCTCGTCCGATGAAGATTGTGGTGGACTGCGGCAACGGTGTGGGCGGCGCTTTTGCTGGCCAGCTCTTTAGAGCCTTGGGTTGTGAAGTGCAAGAGCTTTTTTGTGAAGTCGACGGCACCTTCCCCAACCACCATCCAGACCCTGCGCATTTAGAAAACCTACAAGATCTCATTAAAAATCTGCAGACTACCGACAACGAACTCGGCCTTGCCTTTGATGGTGATGCTGATCGCCTAGGTGTGGTGACTAAAGATGGTCAGGTGATTTTTCCAGATCGCCAGATGATGTTGTTTGCTAAGGATGTATTGTCACGCCATCCCGGTGGCCAGATCATTTATGACGTCAAATGTACGCGTAATTTAGCCACCTTTGTAAAGCAGCACGGTGGCGAACCGCTGATGTGGAAAACAGGTCATTCTTTAGTCAAGGCCAAGTTGAAAGAAACGGGCGCCCCACTCGCCGGAGAAATGAGTGGTCATATTTTCTTCAAAGACCGTTGGTTTGGATTTGATGATGGTTTGTACACAGGAGCTCGGCTTCTAGAGATTTTGAGTAAGGAAACTGATCCTAACCAAACGCTCAATGATTTACCCAATGCGCTGTGCACCCCAGAATTACAGATCGCTTGCGCTGAAGGAGAACCCTTTACTATTTTGGAATCCATTAAAGCCCATGCCAAGTTTCCGACTAGTGAAGCCATTAATACGATTGATGGCGTAAGAGTGGAATATGCCGATGGCTTTGGTCTGGCCAGACCATCGAACACTACCCCGGTGGTAGTTATGCGCTTTGAGGCGGATAACGAAGCAGCAATTACGCGAATTCAAGAAGAATTTAAGCTTGCTGTGCTGGCTGCTAAGCCTGATGCAAAGCTGCCTTTTTAGGCACAAAGTCCTCATTTATTTCAATAAAACAACATATAGTTTCTCAATTAATACATTTTTGATAAACTATATGTATGTCAAAATCATCCTCAGCGCTCGAGACCCTTCCCCAAGAAGCCATTAGTGCTCTTGCCCAACTCGGGGAAAACTTGGCCCTAGCCCGTGTGCGCCGCAGGGAATCGCAGCGACTATGGGCTCAACGTATGGGCATCTCTGTACCCACTCTCGCGCGCATGGAACGCGGTGACGCCAATGTCAGCATGGGAATTTACGCCACTGCCCTTTGGATGATGGGTCGAGTAGATGCCTTATCTGATATCGCAGCCCCTGAATATGATCGCTCGGCTCTCGAATCTGACGTACGAGCGGCTAAAAATATGAAAGCCGTACGCACACAAAGTTCTATTGCCGGTAGGCTAGCCAGAAAGCCTAAGGTCTTATGAAATCATCCCCACACTCTATTGTTGACCAGCTCTATCTTTGGTATCTCGGAAATCCAACGCAAGCCAAACTGATTGGGCAATTAAATCTCGTGCTGTCAGGTCGTGGCGTCTCATTGCGTTACAGTCAAGAATGGCTGCAAACTGGCTTTGCACTCAGTGAGGATTTGCCACTGATGGATATCGAACACCTACCTAAAATGAAAGATCTCGCAGCTGGGGCTGTTGATGATGCTAGGCCTGATCGCTGGGGTGAGCGCGTCATTCGATTAGTCGAAAGGCCAGAAAGACTTTCTATATTAGAGATGCTCTTCTTTGCAGGCGATGATCGTTTTGGTGCTTTAGGTGTTTCCACTTCAGCAGAATATTACTTACCTCATCAAAAGAATCCATTACCAAAACTAGCAGATGTAAATGCCGTTCATGCTCTCGTTCAACAGGTTTTAGCGGGCAAACCCATTGAGCAAACACAAAGACGACTCATTGCACCGGGCGGCACTATGGGCGGAGCACGTCCAAAAGCATTAATTGAGATGGACGGCAGTCAGTGGATTGTGAAGTTTTCTGAAGCAGATCGCCCTGAAGAGCCGGTCATAGAACACGCTACGATGACACTTGCCAGCCAAGCCGGCATCCATGTTGCGCAAACATGTTTAATACCCTTAAGCCAAGGACATGCCATTGCAGTGAAGCGTTTTGATCGCACCCCTCATCAACGACTTCATGCCCTATCTGCAAACGTGGCGCTGGCTGCTGCCAAGGTATCTTTGTCCTATCCTAACTTGGCGCAATTGCTGCGAAGACGGGGAGTTTTAGAGGGCAATCGATACCAAGCGCAGATGCAAGAATTATTTAGGCGCTTGGTATTTAATATCTTGATGGACAATACCGACGACCACGAAAAGAATCACGTATTGCTAGTGACAGACGCTAATCAATACACACTCTCCCCTGCCTTTGATATGCTTCCTACAGGACTGGCATTGGGATATCAAGCCATGGATGTTGGTAAAGATGGTGCCAGATCCGATATTGAAAATGCACTATCCATGGCAAGCGCCTATGGTCTCTCACAATCTGATGCTTTAGCAGAGGTCCGTCGTGTCTCCACAGTAGTACAGAATTGGCAGCAACACTTTGCTAGTGCAGGTGTGGCAGAAAATACGATTCATGCGTTAGCAAGCCAAATTGACCGACCATTCTTAATGGGTCAACGCACACATTAATGCAGTAAGGTTTTACTGACAGACTGTGGTGCAGACTCAGGAGTATGGTTTTCAATGACAGCAGGAATGCTGCCCCACCCTGCAAATTCTCGGATTTGATCCAACAATAAGCCCATAGCTTGTAATGTGGGTCCTGCCATCTTGATATTCAAGTTGCCGCCACCGGGCAGCATTAAGTCTAGCGACAGTTCATCTTGCTGTTCTACTTGATGAATAGAGCATTTTGCCTCTGTGACCAATAAAGCTTCAGCGCCTATTGGAAACTGACTGGCCGATTGATACACTTCTGCCGCCCCTTGAGGGACTGGGGTATTTTCTTTTTTAATCGTACTTTTGACAGCCTCTTTAGCAAATTGGGCTATGGCTTTTGCTGCCTCTGGTGAATGTGCTTGCTCTAATTGTTTAACCATCAGATGCTGAGTGGCAGCCAAAATAAATAGAGTTACCCTGCGCGTTAACCAAAAACGAAACTCGGTATCTTCGTCCGTATTAAAACGAAAAAAGATGCGGTCGTCCTGAGTAATATAAGTCGCGTTAAATTGTTTAATAGCCATAGTGCTTATTATTACCGATATGGCGCTGCGCAAATAAGCAAATAAGCAAATAAGCAAACAACAAAGCCGCCCGAAGGCGGCTTTGTTGTGAAGTGCTTAGTACCTAATACTTAGAACTTAATACGGCTAATTAAGCAGATTTACTGCCTTTAGTAGCTGGCTTTGCAACAGCGTATTGACCTTGAGCATTTGACATAGCTTCGTCAACACTCTTTTCAAAACTAGCAAATGCGTCAGCTGCAGAAGCACGTACTTGGTCAAACTGCTGAATAGAAGCATCAAACATGGATTTGAATGCAGATACAAATGCCTCAGATCCAGCAGGAGCTGTCTTAGTAGCTTCTTTAAGCATCTTTACCAAATCAGCACGTGCGTCATCGATAGAGGCATCAACTACTTCAGCCACTTCTTTATTACTCTTGCGAATCACTTTACTTACTTTAGCTTGGTAAGCAGCAGCATATTTAGCAGCTTCTTGTGCTGTTTCTGGCTGAGCTAACTTAGCTAATTGCTGTGGATCCTCAACAGCCATTAACTGAGTAGCACTATCTTGAGCAGCAGCAACTACGTCTTTAGCAATCGCTTGGTTGATCTCAGCCAACTCTTGTGCGCTTTGAACAGCGACTTGAGCTAAATGCTTGGCTGTCTCAACAGATTTGGTTTGGGCTTGTACGAGTTGGTCGTTTAATTGATTCTGGAACATGATTTATCCTTAATTGAAGAGATTGATAATTTATTGCGATGCACCATTGTAGGTTGTCATTTTTAACAAATCAAGGATTATTTGTTGCGTTGCAATAAAACTACCTAAGATTAAGCATAAGTCTCATAATATGGAAATAATCAGTATAAACAATGGTTTACAGCCCCTGTAACGCACTAGATCCGAATATCTTGTAAGTTTTTAGCCCCTGGAATGCTCTGTTTAGGGGGTATTAGACTTGGTTTTGCCTCTGGAAATGGGGACTGTTTTTGGCTCTGTGCAGCCAGAAAAAGTGCACGAGTAATAGCATCAGAGGCGGGCTGCCTTGTGAGGAAATTCACCCAATGAAATTACGCGCACACCAAAACTCTATGTCACTTAGTTTTTACATTCGACTGATTTATCATCCTCAGAACAAGATGTGCCGCCTTTGGAGCTATTTGAATTCTTATTCTCCTTTTGGGTACTTGCACCCTCGTCCATGATGACAGAGACGCTTGATGTTTCAGATTTGTTTCTAGTAAAAGTAAACTGTTCACTAAAGTTTGATGCGGCTTTTAAGTTAGTGCTGTTTGATGCAGCTGCAGCAGCGGCAGCCGCCTCTTGAACAGGACGGCCAACAACTGCTAATCCAACTCCAGTTCCATTGAAGTTAGTTAAGCCATCAATGATGACTCTAGTAACACCGTTTGCAGAACCCATATTCATCTGACCGCCAACGTACAAAAGTAGATTGCACTTAATTATTCACACTCGGTGTCTCCTTTGCGGCAGCGCACTAACTTATTCTCCGCATCCTGATTGCTGACATTTTCATCCATCAGAACGGTGACGCTTGAAGTTTGCAAGGCATCGCGACGGAGAACAAACTGCTTATTAAATTGAGCGGTTGTCATTAAATTACCACCACCTGCTGCAGCTGCAGCAGCAGCAGCAGCTGCAGCTTCTTGAACAGGTAGACTGACTGCTGCCAACCCGACTCCAGCCCCTGTAAAGTTCGTTAAGCCATCAATAATGACGCGTATAACACCCATAGCCGAGCCCATATTCATCTGCCCGCCAATCTTACTTAGGTCAAAGTTAATAGTTCCTGGCTGAGAGGATCTAAAGGTTGCAACTGAGTTGCTTGGGTCCAGAAGCACCTCTAAAGCTTCCGCAGTATAGTTTTGGGCGGAAATTGTTTTAACCCCCATAGTGCTAATTTTGCCTCCGAGCATAAATACATCACCAGCCTGTAATGCTTGAAAATTAGTGGAATAGAAAGGAATAAGATTACCTACTAATCCATCAAAAATAATCCTTGGCTCCTTAGTTGGGTCTCCATTTACAAAACCATCATAGATTGCCGCTACCAATAAGGAATAACCGGTGCTATCGGGATTAACCGTTCCGACGAATCGAACGGTTGGGTCAGTAGAAATGAAAGTACGGGTAAATATAGGGTTTTGTATAGAAAAAGTTGATTCTGGGCGAGTCTTTTTAACAAATTGCTCGTATAAGAATCCGGCTGATCCGTTGCTACCAATCGTAGTAGTGCCTACATATGTCTGCTCCTGCCCAGTCAATACGTCTGCTAAAAGCTTAATATTTTCGCCAACAATGTAAAGATTCTGCAATGGCGTTATTGATCCAACACTATTACCAACGGTTACGGTACCGGTTCCCGCATCTATACTTAAGGATTCGCTCTTTGCATTTTGAGCGTCAATTTTGCCATTAAATGTAATGCCACCATTAGTAGAGCTGAGCTTCACTCCAGAGGCTGTATATATAGTTCCAGCATAATTACGCATATCAGTCACTACCCCAGCATTCGGTGCTATCACCACATCACCCTCATAGAGCTGGTCACCAATCGTTTGAATATGGTTGGTTATTTTGATTGGGCCAGTCACATGCAGACTCGAGAGAACGATTCCATCAGCTAACTGCAATACGCCTGCTGCGGATACTAAAGTACTTAAGCCAAGAGCATCTGCATTAGCCAAAATCAACTGGGAAGCGTTAAGTACTGTATTACCGGTATACGAACTACTACCGGATAAGGTCATTGTGGCTAAGCCAGTCTTGATCAAGGATCCGGTACCGGTGAACGATCCGCCAAAACTGAAATCCTGATCACCGAAGCCAACAGTCAAGTTTGCACCCAAATTAACTATTCCTGATCCAGAAATCGTCGCAATGGTGTCAGTATTCAGAAGATTGTAAATAGCACCGCTAGCTACGGTGATATTAGCAACATCAGCCAAGTTACCACTTACGGTCAAGGCCCCCGATGAAATTAATGTTGTACCAGTATAGGTATTTGCGCCACCCAACACCAAAGTACCTGCCCCACTCTTAGTTAAGTCGCCAGACCCAGCAATGACACCGTTATAGGTCAGTGTTGTAGAACCATCTACATCGATAGTGCCATTGCCAGTCATAGCAATGCCACGGTTGGCGTTGAGCATAAAGGTAGTACTGGTATTCAGTGTGCCACCATTAAAGATGATGGATCCGACAGTTGCAGTACCTGGAATTGCGCCTAATTGGTTATCAGCAGATATGGATAAGGTGCCACTTCTCAAGGTAGTCGTACCGGTGTAGGTATTTGGACCAGACAGAGTTAAGGTACCCGTACCTTGTTTAGTCAAGTTCCCTGCTCCACTGATCACACCACTAAAGATGGTGTCTGGGGTAGCCCCTGCTGTCAGGTTTGCAGTCAGTGTGATATTACCGGCACCAGCAATTGAAGCAATGGTGTCATTGGCAGCGACGATATACGTAGCGTCACTCTCTACGGTGAGAGCGGTGCTATCGGATAAGGTACCACTGACGTTAAGCGTACCAGCCAATACGGTAGTGCTGCCGGTGTAGGTGTTGTTGCCAGACAGGGTTAAGGTACCAGAGCCACTGTTCACTAAGCTTGTTGCACCACTAATCGCACCAATGATGGTATTCGCAGCGCTTGAAGTATTAATCGTTAA
>NZ_PGTX01000009.1 GCF_002797575.1 Polynucleobacter brandtiae
GGCGCCATAGTTACAACAATGGCTTATCTCCGGTAGTATTTGAAAAGCAGTACCAAGCGAGGTTGGCAAGTGTCTAGGATATTGGTAGCGATTCAAAATTTAGACTACATTAGTATTCAACCAATCAACCGCCCGAGAGTTTTATGCTGCCAAATATTGAATTACAACGCATTAATGGGACACATGAATTGATGTTTAATTATGTGAACAAGGTTTTATTGGTGGTAAACGTAGCCAGTCAGTGCGGCTTTACACCACAATATAAGGAGCTTCAAGCTCTTTACGACGAGTTTAACGCCCAGGGATTCGAAATTTTAGCGTTCCCTTGCAATCAATTTGGTGGCCAAGAGCCAGGAACATCCACTCAAATCGAGCAGTTTTGTTGTGATAACTATGGCGTTACGTTTCCATTATTTCAAAAGACGGATGTTAACGGGCCTAATACACATCTACTTTTTGAGTACCTCAAGACGGCAGCCCCAGGCCTTTTTGGTACACAAGCTATCAAATGGAATTTCACAAAATTCTTGGTTGGTCGAAATGGCTTAGCACTTAAAAGATATGCATCATCTAGTACACCTGCAAGCATTAGATCAGATATAAAAGAGCAGCTCTGAATACTAAAATCTCAAAGTAGTTTTTATCGGCACTGCTATATTTGTATATTTTAAGTTTTAATGTGAAAGTATTTTTTTGAGCCGATTGCTTACGAACCTTGTGTTGGATTTTTTGTTTTTGACGCCTCTTGTAATTGTCCAAATAATCTATAAAACAATTCCACATTTAAAGTACAGTTACTTAACATAGGCGCATAAAGAGGGGGTTCAGGTACGCATTTTGGAGTCTGAAGCGATGCAGGTGTTTAATGCTTTGAGTTTAATTGCTTTGAGCCATTGAGGCGTTGCTTTTGGGTTAGAGACCAACTCTTGAACTTGCTGCTTGGTGGCATTATTAACTATGTATTCAGCTTGGCAGGCGCAGTATTCAGCAAAATCACTCACCACAAGTGATTTTCCCTTAAATACTTGATGCTCGCTAAGTTGCTCACGTGCGCAATTATTTTGAAATTCTTTCGAGACAACCTGCCCAAAACTGTAATTCGAAAGCATAAATGATGTAAAAAGTATGAAGGTATTGCGAAGCATTGCCATATTAATTTCCTTAAGATAACTTTCGTTATGTGGGGCGGATCTTTAAAAAACTCTATTGTGACTCTATCACTCTAAAACGATCATCGTTGACTATGGTTGCATTTTAAAAACCCCGTATATTTAAATGCTAGAGAAATGCCAAAATTTAAACAAATCTTTATATTTATTTCATCGAGAAATCTGGCTCTATACAAATGAGGAAGTTATGGGCTTTTGTATTCGATTTGAATAATATAGATCCAAGTAGTTCAGTTACTGTCTTTGAAGCAAAAAAACTTAAGCATGTCTTTAGGTGTAAGTTAAAGGGTTACGGGTTATTCCTACTAGCCGCACCAAATATAAGGGCCTCCATTCGGAGGCCCTTACCTTTTGTGTCACAAGCAACACTTTATAGCGGATTAAAAGTAAAAGTGGCTTTTCAAAAACCCCTATGAATCAATGTTTTGTAAATGTATGAAACAGGTGCGCAATTGAATGTGCGATAGCTTTAGGGTGCTTTGTTTGAATCATAGGCTCGGATTAACATTTTCAAGCGGGGCACAAGCGTTATCAAGCTCCCAAGAGGCGTAATGTTATGAAACAGAAAGTAACGGGTAATGCTGTAATTGCTGCAGCGCAACTTTTTTCTCAGCCTTATCATCAATTAAAGCCAGCTTTGTGGGGATCAATAACTTGATCTACAGGGTTTTTAAAATCATCGTATTCTGATAGTTGAAGTGATCACACTATTAAAGATCCACTGTTTAAAAACCTAAGGAGAATACTTTGATTTATTCAGCGCCAGGTATACCAGATGCAACAGTAATATATAAAAATCACTATGAAAACTTTATTGGAGGTAAATGGGTTGCTCCTTTAAAAGGTCAATATTTTGATGTGGTCACACCCATTAGTGGAAAAATTTATACCAAGGTGGCACGGTCTACTTCAGAGGATATTGAGCTAGCATTGGATGCTGCTCATCAAGCTGCTGAATCATGGGGAAAAACCTCAACTACCGAGCGCTCAAATATTCTGCTCAAAATTGCGGATTGCATTGAGGCTAATTTGGAGATGCTTGCCTATGCCGAAACGGTCGACAATGGTAAGGCAATCCGGGAAACCCTGAACGCTGATATCCCTCTAACAATTGATCACTTTAGGTATTTTGCTGGTTGTATTCGTGCTCAAGAAGGGGGAATATCCCAGATAGATGAAGATAATGTAGCCTATCATTTTCAAGAGCCTTTAGGAGTGGTAGGTCAAATCATCCCTTGGAATTTTCCAATCTTAATGGCTGCCTGGAAGCTTGCTCCAGCATTGGCTGCGGGTAATTGCGTTGTACTTAAGCCTGCAGAATCGACTCCAGTATCTATTTTGTTATTAGCTGAACTGATTGCTGATTTACTCCCCGCAGGAGTGCTGAATATTGTCAATGGTTATGGACGTGAAGCTGGAATGCCTTTAGCTACTAGCAAAAGAATCGCTAAGATCGCATTTACTGGATCAACCTCTACTGGCCGCGTTATTGCGCAAGCAGCTGCGAATAATCTGATTCCGGCTACTTTAGAGCTAGGTGGTAAATCGCCAAATATTTTCTTCGCTGATGTAATGGATAAAGATGATGCTTTTTTAGATAAAGCGATTGAGGGATTAGTGCTTTTCGCGTTTAATCAAGGAGAGGTTTGTACTTGTCCATCGCGTGCTTTAATTCAGGAGAGTATTTACGATCAATTTATGGAGAGGGTGCTTAAGCGAGTTGCTGCTATCAAGCATATTAATCCACTAGATACCGACAGCATGATGGGAGCTCAAGCATCTAAAGAGCAGTTGACTAAGATTCTTTCCTACTTAGATATTGGTAAGCAAGAAGGTGCTGAAGTGTTAGCTGGTGGTTCTCAAGCGCATCTTGGTGGCGACCTAAGCGAAGGATATTACGTACAGCCCACCATCTTTAAAGGTCATAATAAAATGCGGATCTTTCAGGAAGAGATTTTTGGTCCAGTGTTGGCAGTGACTACTTTTAAGGATGAGGCTGAAGCCTTAGCTATTGCAAACGACACTCTGTACGGCCTAGGCGCTGGTGTTTGGAGTCGTAATGGTAATGTTGCTTATCGAATGGGTCGCGCCATTAAAGCAGGTCGAGTTTGGACTAATTGCTTTCATGCATATCCGGCTCACGCCGCTTTCGGTGGATATAAGGAGTCTGGTATTGGACGAGAGAACCACAAGATGATGTTGGCTCATTACCAGAATACCAAAAACCTGTTAGTTAGCTATAGCGAAAACAAACTGGGATTCTTTTAACAATTTAGAGCTAAAGAATGAGAAAGGGTGGATGAGTCTGCCCTTTCTTTTTTGCTTTGATGGGAGCAATGATGGTTCAAAGAGTGACTGCAACTGAGGAAGCTTTAATGCTAATTAAACAACTTCAGGATGAACATGGTGAAATTATGTTTCATCAGTCTGGTGGCTGCTGTGACAATAGTGCAGCAAATTGTTATTTACCGACAGACTTAACTATTGGTGCTTACGATGTCAAATTAGGCGAAGTTGGAGGCGTTCCTTTTTATATTGGTAAATCACAATATGAGTATTGGAAGCATACCCAATTAATCTTAGATGTGATTGAGGGAAACGGAGGGACATTTTCTCTTGAGGGCTCTACGGGCAAAGCTTTCCACACACGCTCAAGGCTATTTACCGAGGATGAATGGGCGGCTATTGAGTCACAGGTGACTTTGGATTTGATCTAGATTTTTTTCAAATCTGCTTAACTATTAATGCTAACTTAGCTGATATTGGGATAGAGGCATCCACAAAAGATATTTTTTTAAGTAAAGCTCAAAGCGGTATTCGACATCAAAATCAGATCGCAGCCATTCATTCATCTCGGCTCTCATTTGGTTGCCAATCTTTAGAGCAGGACACAAGCGTTACTTTAAGTAACGGTTACGATCTAGCACTCTCGCAACCAACGGATTAAAAGAAGCCATACCCCTTCAAAAACCCATACAAATCAATGTGTTGGAGCGCTTAAAAACAGGTGTGCCATTCTGCGTTATTGATCTTGGGGTGGTGCATCGTATCTCTGACCCATTTTAAGATTCGGAAAGAGGATATTCAACCGTTACTTAAAGTAATAGTGTGGCCAACACGAAACCATAAAAAACAACCATAATATCAAAGATAGATCGGTCAGTTGTCTGCCCTATCTCCTAATGTAGGGTGGCAATCCTTCCCTAGCTTAATTTTTGATCTTCTTATTCATTATTTAAATACTACTGCTGACTAAGTTAACAAATTGAACAAATTTCCCCTTCGTTTATTGCAAGAACTGCGTACTGACCATGCCGGGGAAACAGGTGCCGTCATGATTTATCGGGGTATATTGGCCGTCTCTAAAAATGACAAGATACGTTCGTTCGCTACGCATCATTTAGATACTGAGCAACGTCACTTAGCATTAATCGAGGAGATTATTAGCCCCCAATGGCACAGTTGGCTGCTTCCATTTTGGCGCATTTCTGGTTGGTTAATTGGTGCGTTGCCAGCCATCTTTGGGCCGACTGCAGTATTTGCAACCATTCAGGCAGTTGAAACCTTTGTGGATAAACATTACTTATCGCAGATAGAAATGATTGATGCCTTGATTGGCCATGAGGAGAGTGCTTGTGACTCTCCATCAATTTCTGAGGATGAGAAAGTTTCCTTGCGGAATTTACGTGCATTACTAGCTGAGTGTCGGGCAGATGAGATAAATCATCGTGACGATGCTCAGGCGCGCTGGAGCGGAAATCCAAATACCGCCTTAAGGGCATGGATTTATCTTGTAGGTAGCGGATCACATCAAGCTGTAAAAGTCTGCCGACATCTTTAGTAAAAATATAGCGCTCTTATTTGCTAATAACAACCTTGCAAGATGTCTAAATTCATCATTCACTACGTAGTGCTTATTGCAATGTTAGTAGGGCCAGTTTCATCGCAGAGTGCGGAGTATGTGCCTGAGTCAAATAAATTACGTATTTATTTACTCGGTGAAATTCATGACAACCCCCAAAACCACCAACTTCGACTAGCTTTTATCAATAAGCAGATTGCCAATGGCGAGTATCCCATCATATTAATGGAGCAGTTTGATCGAGATAAACAATCCACTCTTGATGCTGCGCTTATAAATTGCCATGATGTTGACTGTGTCATCAAAAAAGCAGCTACCCCGGGTTGGAACTGGGATTTCTATAAACCCTTTATTCAATTGGGACTCGATAAAAAGGGAGCTTTAGTTGCCGCTAACCTATCCAATAGTGATGTCAAAAAAGTCATTACCGAAGGGTTTGCGTCGGTATATGACGCTCAACTCATTCAAAGGTACAAGCTTGATCAATTATCACTAGAGCTAGTAAAAGCGCAATCAATTGCTATTGCTGAGGGTCATTGTGGTCTTTTGCCAGAACAAATGATTGCCCCTATGGTTCATGGGCAAATTGCACGTGATGTTTGGATGGCGAATGCTATACAAAAGCAAATAAGAGGCCTAGTTATTTTAATTGCTGGAAACGGGCACGTTAGAAAAGATACGGGCGTGTATCAATGGTTGCCTCTCAATATGAGAGCTCAAGTTCATGTGCAGGGCTATGTCGAGAATCTACAAGGCAGTGAAAATGACTGGTTTGATAATACATATTTAATGAGGCCCATATTGCGAGAAGATCCTTGCCTTGCTTTCACAAAGCATATGCAGAAATTAAATTAGCCTTTCGGTTTGTTGATGACACGTCGTAATTCTCCTAATCAGATAAAAGACCTTGATGGCTTAAGCCAGCTTGAAAGTATTGTTCGCGATAAGCGGAACGACCAGCGCTCGCTTGCTAAAAAATCTCGGCGGAATCGTCATTATGAAAAGCAATTTATACGAAATACTTTGTCACATCTTGCGCTTAAAGAATCATCCGATTAAACAGTGCCAATCTTGAGCTAATAAAGATGAATTCGGGTGTGCTAAAAAAACACATATTTTCATTTGGTGTTACAGTCATTTTCATGATTTTGCCTCCTAGCCATATTCTTCAAGCCGAAAATCTAAGCAAGCGTGTTTCATCAGACCGCTGGCTTTTTCGTCATCTCAATCTATCCCTCGTTACTGGCGAACAGTTGGCCTTACAGGGTGCATCAGGGGTAGGTAAGTCTACTCTGCTGAACTTGCTTGCTGGATTAGAAGAGCCCGATTCAGGACGAATTTTATATTATGCTCAGGACCTAGCTTTGATGAGTGAGCCAGATAGGCTCGCATTACGGCGTACAGCGTTTGGCTTTGTATTTCAGGCTTTTCATTTGATGCCGCATCTTAATGCTTTGCAAAATGTGATGGTACCCTGTCTTTTAGCTGGAATGCCTGTCAATCAAGCCGCTGAACAGGCAAGTCATTTATTGGATCTACTTGGCCTTTCGCAATCTTTTGAGGCGTTTCCATCAACACTATCAGGCGGAGAGCAGCAGCGGGTTTCTCTCGCGCGCGCTTTAGTTCACAAACCAACATTAGTTCTAGCGGATGAGCCTACTGGTAACCTTGACCCAAAGACGGCAACACAAGCGCTTGATTTACTCTGTAATACTTGCCGCTCACAGAATGCAGCACTTCTGATGGTGACGCATTCAGCAGATGCAGCAGCTAGACTTGACCGCACCTTTGTCTTAACCGGATGAGACTGTTTTATTGGCTTTTAGTATCTGCATTTAGAGCGCAACCTGGGCGTTGGCTCATTGCAGGAGCTACTGTTGCATTAGGTATTGGCCTCGCAGTCGCAATTCATACGGTCAACCGTAGCGCACTGAGTGAATTTGGACGTGCACTTGATCTAATCAATGGACAGGCTTCAGCTCAACTAGTAATGCCTGCCGGAGAATTTCCAGATGCGTTGTACGATGAAGTCATTGCACGCCAGTCCGAATTGGGTATACAGGCAGTAAGTCCAGTATTTGAGCGTAATACCAAAGCTATTCGAGTACTTGGACTAGATATATTCAAAGTAGGAAAAGTAACACCAGCACTCTTGCCTTCTGCACTGGAAGGAAAAACACTAGATATTTTTGATGCCAATACAGTTTTTTTATCGGCAGCAGCTTTGAGCTCTCTAAACCTCGCAATAGGTGATGATTTGACAATATCGCTTGAGGGGAAAAAGGAGTCTTTTCGGATCGCAGGATCGGTTCCAGGCGTGGCGGGCGAAAGTTTGGCTGTGATGGATTTAGGTCTGGCACAGTGGCGGTTAAATGGCTTGGGGCGCTTAAGTCGACTAGATATTCAATTAGTACAAGGACGCAGTTTGAGTCAAGTAGCTGCTGCGTTGGCACAATCTCACCTTGGCCTCATCTTAGTAACGGCAGATGATCGTCAGCAACGGATGTCGAATTTATCACGTGCTTATCGAGTTAATCTAACCGTACTAGCTCTGGTTGCTTTATTTACTGGCGGTTTTTTAGTGTTTACCACAATCGGCTTTTCAGTTTTGCGTCAGCAATCACAGCTCGCGCTGTTGAGCGTTTTAGGGGCTAGGCAGGGTTGGTTATTTGCCCTAATACTGACTCAAGCTGCCTTTGTAAGTGCCATTGGGGGCGTCTTTGGTATTGGATTCGGCCTTGCGTTAGCTGCAGTACTTTTGCGCGTTTTGGGTGGTGATTTAGGTGCTGGTTACTTTTCTAGTGTTGTACCTCCACTAGATATCGATCCTGTTGTGTTGGCTGGTTTTTGGTTTTTATCTGTAGCTGTCGGAGTACTTGCAGGCTATTTACCGGCCCGAGTCGCTACAAATAGAGCACCAATGCAGCAATTGCGTGCTGGTGCCAGTGAGCGAATACTTAAATCCATTACGCAGGGTCGATTAGCTATCAGTCTTGCGTTACTGGGATTAGTGCTTGCATTGATGCCGGCGATTGATGGATTGCCTATTGCAGCCTACATTTCTATTGCCTGTGTACTATTCGCTGGCATTGCAATGACACCAATATTAGTTAGTCATTGTTTTGTATTGTTAAAGCGTTTGATATCAAGACCAAGTTCTCGATCACCCTCTTCGTCATTGACGCTAGCTATTTGGCGGCTAGCACAAGCATCTGCTAGCGCCTCTGTTCTAATTACGGGGGTAGTAGCTGCATTAGCTTTGACTGTAGCAATGGTTGTTATGGTTGCTAGTTTTCGAGATTCAGTTACGCAATGGTTGGATCAAGTTTTGCCAGCTGATTTATATGCAAATCTTAGTCGATTGGATCTTGATCAATCGCTGATTAATAATCCTCGTTTACAAGATGAAATATCTGCTATTCCCGGAATAGCGCGTGTGGAGTTTTCGCTGCAGCAAAAAGTCATCTTCCGAGCTGATCGTCCTGAGGTAGTCCTCATTTCAAGACCAATACCCTTAGAGCGCGCAGCACAAGTTCTGCCATTGACTGGTGATCCTGTAGTGCAAGTCGCTTCTGGGGCAGCTTTGTTGCCGCAGGTGTTTGTGTCAGAGTCTATGACTGATTTATACGGCTGGAAACCAGGGCAAGTACAAGATTTACCGCTCACGGGGTCTGCTAATAATACTATTTCAGTTTGGGTTGGTGGTATCTTTCGAGACTATGGCAGACAGCATGGGGCTATCGTGATCGATAGTGCGAGCCATCGGTCTTTAACGAATGATGATCGGCGTACAGACATTGCCATATGGCTTAAACCAGGCAGTAGTTCGGTTGTTGTTTTGGAAAAGTTTCGTAGCCAGTTTCCACAAATGATGGATTTAGAGTTTCGTAGTTCAGCTAATTTACGAGCCTTATCTCTAACAATCTTTGATCGTAGTTTTGCACTAACGTATGCCTTAGAAATTGCCGCCTTATTAGTCGCTTTATTTTCAGTTGCTGTTGGATTTGCGGGGCAAGCACTCATACGTCAAAAAGAGTTTGCCTTGATGCAGCATCTTGGGCAGTCGGTACAAGAGCGAGCGCTGCTACTAATTTTTGAGTCCGGTATGTTGCTTGGAATAGCGACGATATGGGGTACAGTGCTTGGATTATTAATGAGTCAACTATTAATTCATCGTGTTAATCCCCAATCATTTGGTTGGACTATGGACACAAGTGTTCCCATTCTTGCGCTGACTGTATTGGCACTTGCTATTGTTTTGTTAGGAATGATTGCTGCTGTGTGGGCTTCGAACCGAAGCCTTAATTCTAAACATTTGGCCCTTGCGCTTCGAGAGGATTGGTGATGAGCAATACACTGCGAAGACTGATATTAAAAAACTTAGCTGTATTTGGCTTTACCCCCTCTCTAAAATCATTCGCCGCATCTACAGCACCTATGGCGCCGCCATCGCCAAACTTTCCTGCAGTGTTACCAAGAGCGCTAGTATTTCCTCGGGACTATGGAGCTCATCCTGAATATCGTACTGAATGGTGGTACATGACGGGTTGGCTTGGAGAGGGTCAAGATGCGATTGGATTTCAGGTGACGTTTTTTCGGAGCCGAACACGTCATCCAGAGAGTAATCCTAGTCGCTTTGCACCTCAACAACTATTATTTGCTCATGCGGCACTGGCTATACCAGGTGAGGGCAAGCTTAGACATGCAGAGCTTTCTGGTCGTGTGGGACCTACTGGTAATACATTTAGCGCAATAGATACAAATCTTGAGTTATCAGGATGGCGCTTACAACGCCAAGCTAACGATATTTATACCGTTGAAATTGCAGCAGATACTTTCATACTAAAAATCGAGGCTAGGCCAAAATCAGGCCCAGTGCTACGTGGGGCCGGTGGCGTGTCTTCAAAAGGCCCGGCAGCGCAGTTTGCAAGTTATTACTACAGCCGTCCTCAACTAGCAATCTCTGCGCAAATTACCCTAAAAGATGAATCAAAGGGCCCTCGAATATTTGAGCAGAGTATTAATAAAACAGGTCTTGCGTGGTTTGATCATGAATGGTCCAGTAGCTTAATGATGCCTGGAGCAGTAGGGTGGGATTGGATTGGTATTAATTTACTTGATGGTGGCAGCATTATGGCTTTTCGTATGCGTGATGCGGCTGGAAATACGCTGTTTAGTGACTGGGACAGGCGCGATGCTGGTGGCAAATTAATTAAAAACTACCGCAATGCAAGCTGGAATCCCATTGGTAAATGGCGTTCCAATCGATCACAATTTACTTATCCAGAAAGAATTGCCTTGCGTGCAGAAAATCGGGAGTGGATGCTAAAGCCTTTAATGCAGGACCAAGAAGTTGATGCTCGTGCAAGCACGGGTGGATATTATTATGAGGGTGCTGTTGAGTTACTTGAGCAAGGAAAGGTAGTCGGTAGGGGATATCTAGAACTTACGGGATACGGCGCGCCAGTGACACTCTAACTCACTGCACGTATATTTAAATGAAGTAAGTAGACTTTGATAAGCGACTTTAAAAATGATGCGTTATTTAGTCTTTACTTTAGGTAGTTGAGAGCTAATGCACTTATTGCATCTTAAAGTGATCGTTTCTTTACCACCGCTTCTTGAAATGCGCTTCTTCAATTCAGTCACAGCCGTCAAGCGCTGACAGCTGCGGCAAACTTTGGTCGGGATATCGCTCAAGGACATATTTAAATGTTAATGGAAAAATATAAAAAACGCTGATGCCTCATCTAGTATGGGGACAAAAAAACCACCCAAAGGTGGTTATGGCTACAGCTGTGATCACGATTACTATCATGCTGCATCTAAATTAAGGCAGCCTTGAGTAATAAATCAGCCCGCTTGATAGCAAAGGATTTTTCAGCCTCCGTCATTTCGTAACACTTTGGTGCAAAGTAGCGGTCACGCATTAAGGGGGGTAAATTTCTTGAGGGATATTTTTTTCTGAAGTAAGTGAAGGTATACCAGGTGACAAATATCATCGAAATGAGAACAATATGTGCCAGCATGTTGATACCAATAAAGAAAAATTGGGCAGTGTACAAGCAAAATGCCAGACTCCAAAAACATCCAAGCAAAACAGTTGCAAAATACTTGACTTGAAGTGGGGCATTGCGAAGTGGATTTAAGTTGGGATTAAGAATTTTCCAACCAGAGTGAAATAAAAATAGTACAAATTTGATTATTGAATACATGAATTCCTTGTGTCGGAAAGTAGAATTCAGGTTTGTATCTAATCTTCCCTAAGTCAATGTTAGCTTAGGGCGCCTTTTTAGGTGCGGCAATAACGTTTTTGAGGTTTTCTTCTGTCGAAAGCATTAGGGTAACCACCACCTTAGTCGATTTTGAGTCAACTTCCTGAGCGCTTGGAGCAGGAAGCAAAGTCTTCTTTAGGCAAGGGGAATTAAAGCATGTTGAGAAACGATAGTCCCTCTAATATTGAATTTGGCATGCATTACGCTTTGAAATGACATTTATAAATTTAAATTAACGGTCTTTATGAAGAACACATGTTTCTTAATACGTATCAGATCCTTAATACGTATCAGCTCCTTAATACGTATCAGCTCCTTAAGTATCTCTCTTATATTCTGCTCGGTAGCCGTCAGTCAGACTATTACTGGGCACTCCAAGGATGTGACATCCGATCGATATAAGTTATCCGCCGTGAGTGCAGATGGTATTGGTAAAAATTACATGAATCGTGAGATTGCTAAAGTGATGGGGTATCAAGCCGCATCATGGCTTGAGCGAAGAGAGCGTATAGATGAAGAGCGTACTGATCTACTGATGAAAGCGCTAGAACTAAAGCCCAATATGGTGGTTGCAGATATCGGAGCTGGAACAGGCTACTTATCTCGTCGTATGGCGCAAGCAGTACTTCCCTTGGGTAAGGTTTATGCTGTCGACATTCAACCAGAAATGATTTCTATATTGCAGCGCTTGTCTCGTGATACGAGATTGAGCAATATCGAAGCAAGGCTGAGTACAGACAAAGATGTCAGCTTGCCTCTTGCAGGCGTCGATTTGGCCATTATGGTGGATGTATATCATGAACTTTCATATCCTTATGAAGTTCTTGCTAGCATCGTACGGTCATTAAAGCCTGGTGGAAAAATCGTTTTCGTTGAATATAAAGCTGAAAATGCCAATATTCCTATTAAGTTTCTACATAAGATGAGCGAAGCTCAGATTAAATTAGAGGCTTCGCAACACTCCCTAGTGTGGGAGAAAACAGTCGATACTCTCCCATGGCAACACGTAGTGATATTTAGAGTCAATAAATAAAGTTTTTCTCTAATGCATCGACGGGGGTATGTTTAATTTTTGACATATCGATTGAAATCGATTAAAGAGATCTAAACGACTGATTCCCCCCAAGTTTAAAACAGCGTAGCGATAACTACCTAGCCACTTTAATTCGCGTTGAAGACTGGCTCCTTTTTTGTAATAAAACATAATGTCAGCATCAGGGTATGTTTTGAGGACTTGTTTTATTTCGGTATTATGTGGTTTTTTTTGATCCTGTGGCTTTTTAAAATGTCGAAATATAAAACTTGCGGCAGACTTAAAATGAGCTTCTCCCTTTTTGATAGCTACCTTCTCACCAACAGCAAGTGCAAATAAAATATCGTAGGGCTTATATCCATCAACATGCTCATATAAATTCATCAACTGAGATGCAGCTCTTGGGTTAATTTCGATTATTTTAAGTTCATTAGTTAGGGGTTGATAAAAAAACTCAATATTAAAAAACCCGTGGCAATAGTTGATACTTTGTAAGAGCTTCGTTGTGATCTCCATAGCATGGTTTTGAATTTGTTGAGGTGCTACTGAAGGGTATTCGAAGCGCATAAATGCTTGAGTGTCGGGGTACATGATTTCATCAATGACCCCTAAAAAATATACGAGCCCACCTTGACAGTAGCCATCGATATTAATCTGTTCTCCTTCTAAGATCTCCTCAGCTATTAAACCGTTTGGATCGATTCTCATTGGGCTGAGTAATAGCATGAGTTCCGCAAAGGGCTGAACTAATTTTCGGATAAGTAATTCTTCAAAATAATTAAATCGCAGATGTTGTCTGAGTTCAGAAAAATTACGTACTTTTTTACACAGCACTGAATAAGTGGCTTTAATTGGTTTAATAAAAAATGGAAATGGAATCTCAATTGGTGTCTTAATATCGACTGGATAGGAAATATAGGCAAAACGGGGTACTGCCTCTGGCACAATTTTTTGTTGCAATAAACGACTATAGAGCTTATGTTGACATGCGATTATTGCTAAAGGGTCGTTGCCAGGTAATCCTAAACGTTGTGCTAAAAGCGCCGCTATTAAAGTCCCAAATTGTTCATGATTGCTAATAATTCCATCTAGGCCAATTTGCCGATATTTACGTCCTAATTTTTTGATATATTGCACTACATCAAATGAAAGTAATCTGATATTGTCTGGAAACTGAAAAAGATCAAATCCTTCAAAGTAAAACTGATATCGATTGGAATCCTTTTGCGCTTGAACGGCAATATGATCCCAATCCTTCGCAAACAAAATTAAGATCTTCTTTAAACCTTTAGTTTCGCCGTCCATAGGTCAGTTTTAAAAAGTAGTCGTTAAATCAGTAAGCCAGTCTGGTGAGTATTTTAGTAAAAATGCCTCTATATGTTTGTCTAGGCCACTGATTACTAAAAGACCAATTACCAATAAGAAGACGCCTAGAAGTTGCTTTCCGTACTTTCCAATGCCGCCCAACCTTCCCTTTATGCTCTGAATCGCAGAGCGAGATAGCATTCCTAGCAGGGCCAGGGGCAAGCCAGCACCCAGGCCAAATATAGCCATGACAAAGAATATTTTCCCAAGATCCTTGCCTTGACTTGCTAGGGTAATGGCAGCGCCTAAGGTAGGCCCAACACAGGGTGTCCACACTAAGCCTAGCAGTACTCCAATCAGAAACTGGCCTGATAGACCGTCAACAGTAACTCTAGCAAGTAAAGAATTACCCACACCACTAATACCCGATACCAGAATTGCAAAGCGTTCTTGCAGGGCTCGGGAGATCAACACTACGCCAATAGCCAACATCAGCAGTGCAGCAAAAAACCGTAGCTGATCTTGGGCTAGACCAATACTTGAGCCAAGACTAGCTAGCGCACTACCAATTAAGGCAAATGAGACGGTAAGCCCACCCGCAAGAGCTAAAGGCCCATAACGATGTTGGTTAGCAGCCGCTCCAACAATAATAGGTATTAAAGGCAAAACACAGGGCGAAAGGACTGATAAAACTCCTGCAAAAAAGGCAAACAGAAAAGAACCCAAGCCAAAGTCCATTAAATTGCCTGTTTTGTTAGTTTAGATAGAGCGGCTTCATTGGTATCACCCGTTGCGCGGGCCACTTCTTTTCCGCCCTTGTAAACAATAATGGTGCTTTGACTGCGAACTTTCAGGATTTTTAAAAGATCTTTTTGATCATCGAACTGTAGTTGATAGAACACTACATTCTTATATGCAGGGTCTTTTATAAAGGTAGACAAAATCTTATCTTGCGATTTGCATGTTGGGCACCAATCAGCATGGACTGAGATGATGGCTGATTCACCTTTCTTTTCAATCCCGGCTAAATCTGCTGCGGAGATTGGAATTCCCGCTGCAAAAGCAGAGATAGATACGAAAGTGATGGCACTGATAACTAATGTGATTAATTTTTTCATAGCGTTTTCTTTAAAAAGTGAGTGATATTAGGTAAACATATTGCGTGTGGTTTATTTTAGGTCTAATGCTTAAAAAATACCTGTAGCATCCCCTGTCAGACGGACTTCCTAATGTGTTGTTTTAGGCCTGATTTCGGTACTACCTGGGGGGTGTTCTTCCGAGTGAGTTATGGGGTCTTTCTTTGCAGTCATTGATGATTCATTTTTCGGTAATCTTTTGCACCTCCCTTTAGTTGTCAAGCAAGTGGGTATTAAGTGCTTTGTGTCGATGCCTTTTTCATCACAATAGCCTATAAAGATGACTGACCATAGCTCATTGCCATTATTTAGATCTATGGCTTGTAGCTGACCGTGGTTTACCCCCAATTGCTCGAGCGTTCGCACTATGCTAGCTGCAGGTAGAATCATTAAATATGCGTATTTAGATGGGTACTACAGCTTCACCTAATAATATTAAAACTTTAGTTTATATTGGCTATCGAATGCAGATAATCTAAACACGCTATTTAAGCCACATGATTCATAAATTGAGTTGGGGCGTAACTTATGCAGGCTTTACTGGTACTTTCTCTAAAAATAAGTTTGACCATAGTAAATTTTCCATTTCTAGAATAATTTTGCACTATAAAGGGGCTTATTTTTCATAGTCTGTAATGCTGTTTACAGTTTGCTCGTTGAAAATACGTTTGAAATAGGTAATATCAGACAGACAAAAGGGCATGAGAGGTATAAAGATTTGAAAATACAATATAAACGATATGCCTACTTGGCTATATTGCAGATGATTAGATGAGCGAGCTACCTAATCCCCAGCTTGAGTGTGTACGTGTCACCAAACGATTTGGTCACGCCTTAGTAGTGGACGACCTGTCTTTTGCGCTTTACCCAGGTGAGTGCTTGGGTGTTATTGGTCCTAATGGTGCTGGCAAGACCACTACAGTAAAAATGTGCCTAGGGCTCAGCGAGCCCGATTCAGGTGAGATTAATCTTTTTGGGCTTTCTATGCCTTCAAAAGCACAGGCGATAAAAGCACGTATTGGCGTAGTTAGTCAGTTTGATACTTTGGACCCTGATTTTGACTGCGTAGAAAATTTACTGGTCTATGGCCGTTATTTTGGTCTGTCCAAGCAGACCATAAAAGAACGTATCCCAGAATTGCTTGAGTTTGCCGCCCTCAGCAATAAAGCCCACTCCAAACCAGGTGAATTATCCGGTGGCATGAAACGGCGCCTCAGTCTTGCGCGAGCGCTAATAAATGATCCTCAGATGTTGCTGTTGGATGAGCCGACAACCGGACTTGATCCACAGGCGCGCCACTTGATGTGGGAACGGTTACAGCAACTATTGGCTAAGGGAAAATCAATCCTGCTGACGACTCACTTTATGGATGAAGCAGAGCGGCTTTGTGATCGCTTATTGGTGCTAGATCATGGTCGTAAAATCGCTGAGGGTAAGCCACGTGACTTAATAGAAATTCATGTTGAACCACATGTCGTTGAAGTGTATGGCGCAGATCCGCAAGAATTATTAAAAGGCGGCTTACGTAATTTAGCTGAGCGGGTAGAGGTGAGTGGTGAAACGGTTTTCTTTTATACCCATGCTGCGCATCCACTCCTTCAGGCCCTTGAATTACAGCCGCATTTAAAAGTGTTGCACCGGCCTGCAAATCTTGAAGATTTATTTTTAAAGTTAACAGGGCGACAGATGCGAGAGGGTAGTTAATGCACGCTTGGCCTGTCTTTTTACGAAATCTATTAGTTTGGCGCAAACTGTTAATTCCTAGTCTTGTGGCTAATATTGCGGAGCCCTTAATGTGGTTGCTTGCTTTTGGCTATGGCATGGGGGCTCTAGTTGGTGAGGTGATATACGATGGGCAGACTGTACGTTACTTGGTATATCTCGCAAGTGGTTCAGTCTGTATGAGCGCTATGAATGCCGCGTCGTTCGAGGCGCTGTATTCTGTATTTTCAAGGATGCATGTACAAAAAACCTGGGATGGCATTTTAAACACGCCTTTACGAATAGGTGATGTGCTACTTGGTGAAATGCTATGGGCTGCTTTTAAGTCGTTCTTTGCGGTAACTGCGATTCTTTTGGTCATGCTCGCTTTGGGAGTAAGTCACTCATATAAGCTGTTGCTAGTCTTACCAATCTTATTTCTGGTAGGAGTGATGTTTAGTTGTATAGGCCTAATTTTTACTGCGCTTGCAAAAGGCTATGATTTTTTTTCCTATTACTTCACCCTTTTCCTTACGCCAATGATGTTTCTTAGCGGTGTTTTTTTCCCGCGGGACCAGTTACCAAATTGGCTGCGAGTATCGTCAGAGTGGCTACCATTGACTCAGGCCATTAATTTAGTGAGACCACTATTTTTAGATCAATGGCCTACTAAAGTGTTTATACCTCTATTAGTCATTGGCATTTATGCGCTGGGAGCCTGGTTCATTGCCTTGATGCTCATTCGTCGACGTTTTAAAACCTAGTTGCACTACTAGTTGCACTACTAATTGCGTAAATACTAATTCAATTAGCATTTGCTTTATGCCGCCATATTAATGACTGACGATTTAGGGAATTTAGATCCACCTTATTGCTAATAATTTCTTCGCAAAGTCGTACCGCTTGCAATGCTTGTGTTTCACTAAGGTGCTGAGGTAATCCTCCCCTTTTTAACTGCTCTCAGAGGTAGAGTAAGTTAAGCAACCATGGCCAGTCGCTGTTTCGGGGTAATACCGCCCAATGCCATA
>NZ_PGTX01000010.1 GCF_002797575.1 Polynucleobacter brandtiae
TTCGTACCCGTGAGGATCACAGTATTACTACCAGCTTGAGTCAGACTACCGCTACCGGTCATGTCATTGGCTACGGTCATGGCATTAGTGCGATTTAGTATCAGCGTGCCGTTATTGGTCACTTCCCCAGTACCTAAGGTACCAGTAGTACTGGCATTACCAATTTGTAGAGTAGCGCCACTGTTGATGGTGGTAGTACCAGTGTAAGTATTAGCACCAGTCAGAACTTGACTGCCGCCAGCAATCACTAGATTACCGTTCGTACCGTTGATGGCTCCAGCAAAAGTATTCGCTGCGGTAGTGATGGTTAAGGTTTTTGCCCCTAAGGCAACCACGCCAGAACTGTTGCCAGCTAAGCTGACAATCGAGACACTGCTACCGGAGATGGCGCTGATATCGAAGGCGGCATCGACCGTAATGGCTGAGGAAGCAGCTATGGCACCGTTACCAGTCAAGTACAAGGTACCTGCAGTAATTGAAGTAGCACCGGTATACCCACTGGCAGCTGATAACGTTAATGAGCCATTACCAGATTTACTGAGACTTCCACTGCCTGTATTGATTGCGCTAGAAATTGTGGTGTTACCAACTCCAGTGACGGTCAATGCAATATTGCTTGCACCCACGCTACCATCCACACTCAAAGTACCGCCACTAGAAACGCTCAAAGTGGTTGGTGCCGCTAGGGTAATAGAAGTATCTAAATCACCGATAATACTTGCTCCACCCAGTACATAGGTGCCGGCAAGAACAATGCCACTAGGGGCCGTTGCGGTGATACCGCCTGTATAGGTCTGCGATCCACCACTCGCACCAAGCGTGAGGCTGCCAGTATTATTAAAGGTCACTGCACTAGTAATGGTGCCCGTAGTGCCCACTAATGCCACTTGATTGACAGAAGAGGCAACCGTAAGTTGATTAGCAGTTACTGCCCCAGTAAATCGTGCTGTACCGCCAATATTTTCTAATGCCAACGTACCGGTGCCAGAGAAGGTAGATCCAGTGACGTTCGCACCGGCAATTGAACTTCCCGTAGAAAGTGTCAGGTTATAAGTTGAGCCAGTAACCGCTCCTAAGGTAATTGTTCCAGCGCTACTGATTGCATTGGTGTTGAGTATTGTATTTGCTCCCAACGTCACTGGACCCAATACTATCGCTTGATCAGTTGTATTAATCGTCCCTTTTAAGGTGCTCACTGAAGGTGCAGTTGCTGTAATACCACCAGCATAGGTTTGAGTACCGCCACTAGATCCCAGAGCTAAAGTACCAGTATTATTAAAGGTTACCGCATTGCTAATGCTCGTACCCGAGGCGTTCAGTCCAAGGTTATAGCCGCCAGCAGCAAGTGAAAGGGTTGAGGTCGTTATAGCACCATTAAAGGAGACTGTTCCAGTAGTAGCACTAATCACAATGCTATTTACAGTGCTCACAGTAGATCCAAAGATGGCTCCACCGCTATTAGTTAAAGTCAGAGTACCAATATCGGTTCCAATTGCGCCAGTAATGCTGATCGCACCTGTATTGTTAATCACCACATTAGAGCTAGCACCACCAGCTGTTCCAGTGATTGAGGCTACAGTAATAGATCCAGACTTACCGCCACCTAAGTACAAAGTCACTCCATCACCTAAGATCACATTATTTAAAGTAATCGAGGAGGTTCCAAAGTCGAAAGTACTGGTAGAGCCCAAGAAGCTGGTGGTTCCACCCATATTAAATGAGCAATCAATTCCGGCAACGCATTGACTTGGATTGCCTGCAGTAAAGGTACCCAGCAAAATATTATTACCAGTGATGTGGGTAATACCGCGGGAGAAAGTCATTACATCCGAGGTGGCATTACCAAAGTAAACATCCCCTGTAGTATTGAGTGTGACTGCACTCGTAACGTCGGTAGTAGAGCCATAGAACTTGATGTCGGCAGTACTACCAATAGCATTGGTCATAGCACCAGCATAAAGATTGTGAGCAAATTCAAGAGTGCCCGAACTATTGGTAATGACCAAGGTACCAATTCGGTCTCCATTAGCACCCAGCGCACCAGCAAAAGTAATTCCACCAGAATTAGTAATCCTCAATGTGCCAATATCGGTACCAATTGCTCCACTAACAGTTACCGCAGCAGTAGTATTGATCGTGAGGTTAGAGGTAGCTCCGTTGAGTGTTCCGGAGATAGAACTTAAGGTCATGGGTGTTGCAGCGCCAGCACCTAAGGTTAAGGTATAGCCATCATCCAGCGTGACTGCCCCTAATGTAATTCGCCCAACTCCAGGACTCAGAGTGGCGCTAAACATAAAGCGCGTTGGCACATTAATATAAATAGGACTTGCCGTAGCGGATAAACTTTGCGCCTTTACAGTCACCCCAGAAGAATGAGCAATCGATACACCTCCAAGGAAATTAAAGACATCAGAAGCATGATCTCCTAGGGCAATGGCGCCGGTATTGTAAAAATTGGCTGCATCACTAATCGTAGTGGTACCTGCTGCACCTGTAATATTGTTTAGAGTGATTGCAAAGGCGTTGGTGCCGCCACTCTGCCCTACTACTAGAGCTTGCGCAACAATTGTTCCGTTCACCGTGATTGCTCCGGTTTGCGCGCTATCTCCCAGCGTGAGAGCACCTATTCGAGTGCTTGATCCTACTAAACCAGTAATCGTGATCGTACCGCCTTTAGATAGGAGGGTTAAATCTTGTAAGCCAGCACTACTTCCTTGAATGGGGCCATTCATGGCAATATTTGCACCACTACCTGCGTCCGCATAAGTATTAATCAATGCGCTTGCAGATAATGTCACTGTCTTGCTTGTAGCGCCTAATGACACTGCAGTGCTATTCGTATTGAGCGTTCCAGCTAAGGTGATAGCAGAAGGAGCTGTGGCTGTTAGGCCACCCGTAAAGATCAAGGTTCCGCCACTTGCTCCCAGAGCAAGCGTGCCGGTGTTACTAAAGGTCACCGCATTGGCGATCGTGCCGGTCGTAGCGTTCAAGGCTAGGTTATAGGCTTGCGCTGCAGTATTGAGAGTAGTCGCTGTTAAGGCACCATTAAAGGTAATCGCACCGGTGGTGTTGGTCAGGGTGACGGTGCTAGCGTCTACTGCTCCACTAAAGGTCGTACCACCGGAGTTGGTGATGGTCAGGGTGCCGATGTCGGTGCCAATAGTGCTAGAGATACTGACAACACCGGTGGTATTAATCGTGAGGTTTGATGTGCCAGCAGTGCCTGCTACTGATGACAAGTTGATTGCATTGGCTCTGCCGGTACCTAGTGTCAGAGTAGCGTTATCAACCAGTGTGAGAGCACCTAAGGTCATTGCACCAGTAGAAGTACCACCAATCGTAGAAGTACCACCAATCGCTACTGCACTATCGCTATCACCTAAAGTAATGAGGCCTGTTCCTGCTGCGGTCACAGTACCGTTTACGGTTACTGCACTTGGTGCTGTAGCAATCAAGCCACCCGTAAAGTTCAGAGTATCACTGCCATTACCTAAAGTAACGGTACCGGTGTTATTAAAGGTAGTAGCACCAGCAATCGTATTGGTAGTGCCATTCAGAGCGACGTTATAAGCAGCTGATCCGGCACCGACAGTCATACCGGTAGTCAAGGTGAGGCTATCGCTAAAGGTGACGGTATTACCTGAAGTGGTATTTGTAATTGCTAAGGTAGCAGCACTGACTGCCCCACTAAAGGTCGTACCACCCGAGTTGGTGATGGTCAGGGTGCCGATGTCGGTGCCAATGGTGCTAGAGACACTGACAACACCAGTGGTGTTAATCGTAAGGTTCGATACTCCATTGTTTGCTGTACCGGCAACTGATGACAAGTTGATTGCATTGGCAATGCCGGTACCCAATGTCAGAGTAGCGCCATCGGCTAGTGTGGTGGCGCCTAGGGTGATGGTGCCAGTGGAAGTACCGCCAATGGTAGAAGATCCATTAATTGTTGTTAAGGCTAAAGCACCACTAAAGGTAATCGTACCGGTGGTATTAGCAAGGGAAACTACTCCCGCACTCACTGCTCCACCAAAGGTGGCAGTTCCGGAGTTAGTGATGGTGAGGCTACCGATGTCGGTGCCGATAGTAGTTGTGACTGCGACTACTCCAATTGAATTGATCACCACATAGGATGGTGTATTTAGAGCAGTGCCGACAATTGAGTTAATAGTGATGCTTGCGGGACCGCCATTACCAAGTGTGAGGGTGACACCATCAGCCAAAGTGATATTACCCAATATGACTGCATCAGAGGGGTTTACGTAAGTGGTATCTGCACTTAATGTGAGGCCACGACTGGCGCCTAAGTTGTATCCATAGGTTGTATCCATAGATCCAACAACTGTATTCCCTGTACCGGCGAGTATTAGCTCATAAAGGGCAATAGTACTTCCTAGATTTCCTAAGGTGATGGTTCCTGATCCATTAGAAATCGTTAAAGAATAGGTACCAGCCGCAGTGCCCGTACCACCATCAATTGTTCCTAAGGTGATATTTGCATTGGTCGCTGTAATCGTTGGGTTATAGAATAATTGTGTAGTCCGTGATGTTCCTTTTAGATTGATGGCACCGGTGGTTGTAATGTCACCACGCAATTGATTTATGCCTGTACCAAATAGAGTCAGGCTAGCTAAGCTAGTACTTTGTCCAAGCGCACTGAGATCAATAGTTCCAGAGCCATTACTAATATTGAGTGCGTATGCTCCATTAGTATTTCCAACAGTAATGGTTCCATTGGAACTACTTGTCAAGGTCGTTGCTACTACCAGTGTGTTTGTTCTGGATGTACCTTTAAGATCAATTGCGCCCACAGCACTTATGGCGCTAGTTAAGGTGTTGTTACCAGATCCCTGTAATACGAGTGAACTGATTGGTGTAGTGCCACCCAATATCCC
Organism: Polynucleobacter brandtiae; assembly: GCF_002797575.1. Lineage (GTDB taxonomy): Bacteria > Pseudomonadota > Gammaproteobacteria > Burkholderiales > Burkholderiaceae > Polynucleobacter > Polynucleobacter brandtiae. The sequence continues at coordinate 4,893 of NZ_PGTX01000010.1, forward strand.
ACCAAAACTAATCGCGCCACTACCTGCATTAACTGTTAATGCTTGAGCTCCATTAATAGTAGTTGTTGAGCCACTAAAGCTAATGTCAGCATCGATGGATGTCAGTGTAATGGGGCCGGTTGATAAGGTAATGGGGCCTGTGTAGGTTTGTGTACCTGCACCAGAAGTCATGTTCTGAGAAATCGTGTAGCCAGATGTACCGCTCAAGGCAAGATTACCGGTAGTGGTAATGCCTACCGTTGTCACTGAACCCACTGTATAAGCAGTATTTTGAGCAAAACTTAAGATGCCAGTATCAGCGGCCAGTGTGGTGATGGTATTGCTTGTTCTCACTAAATTGTGAGTTCCAGATCCTAGTAAGCGCAAACTAGTAGCGCTAATATTTTGACTCTGCGTTACCGTACCCGTAGTGCTGAGGGTGAGATTACCAATAGTAGTTAGGCCCACTGTGTTGACAGTACCAATAGCAAAGCCACTATTTTCTAAGAATGAGACTGTGCCGGTATTACCGGCTAAGGTGGTAATCGCGTTTGCCGTATCCGTTAA
>NZ_PGTX01000011.1 GCF_002797575.1 Polynucleobacter brandtiae
TCAGGCACCCTAGCCATTACCGGTACAGGTATTACCTTAAATGGTGACATCACCACCAGTGGTACCCAAACGTATACGGGGGCAGTGACCTTAGGGAACTCACTGACTACATCATCTATTGGTGGAGCTTCAACAGGAAATAGTATTGCGTTTAGTAGTACGATCATTGGCACGCTAGCAAATACTCAAGCTCTCACATTGAATAGTGGTACGACTGGCACTATCGCTGTAACGGGTGCGATTGGCGGTACTTCTTTATCTACCCTTACGATTACTAATTCAGGGGGAGCCACCTTTAGTAGCAGTATCAATACGGGCACCAGTATCGTTATTAGTGAGAGCAGTGCAGCGACTCTAGTAAGCGTTGCTGGTAATTTGACAACTCCTACCTTAACTGTGACAGGTTCAGCAAATGCCTATAACGTTCGATTGATAGGTTCCGCGAATACGATCACTAATGCAGTTACCTTTGCTAATACCGGAACTTTAATACTAGGTGACGCCGCTGCCGACACCTTTACATTTAGCGGAGGCGTTACAGCTACTGCACCAAGCGCTGTAACTCTGGCCGGTAGCTTTACGAGTGGCGGAACATTTAGTGTGGGCGATGCTAATACGGGCATCACTCTGGCTGACAACACCAGTATTTCTACGGCAGCAGCAAATGCAGCCTTAAATCTAGATGGTGCTGTAGCAGGGGCCAGTAAGACCCTTACTCTGAATGCTGGAACATCAACTATCAGCTTTGGCAGTACAGCTACGGCCTTGGGAAATACTTCTCTGACTGCTAATGAAATTAATTTAGCCGGTAACTTTGCAGGCACTGGCACCCTAACGATTATTCCAAGCACGACAACAAGAGATATTTATCTGGGTTCTGCAGATAACAGCAACACTAGCGTACTTAATTTAACGGCTACCGAGCTAGCTTACTTAGTAGATGGATTCTCAGCAATTACGATTGGTGGCGGAACCTATTCCGGCAATATCAATTCTCAGGCAGCTCTGAGCTTTAAAGATCCGACAAGCTTTACTTCATCTGGCACATTTACGCTGGCTCATAATTTAGCGTTTGTTACAGGCACGAATGCCTCCTTTACGATCAACGGACCTTTAACCTGGAATGCTGGCGACATCACAACAGGCTCAGGCTTAATTAGCATTAATGGCAATATTGATTTGGGTGGGTCAAGCGTAAAAAATATTACGACATCCTCAGGTAACATCACGATCGGCGCTAGCTCATTAAATACATTGACTGGAAATAATTTAGATTTAGTCATTAATAGTGGTAGTGGCTCAACAACCATCAACTCTGCGATTAATGGGGTGGGCGCTTTCACGCTTGGTTCAAGTAATCAAAGTGGCGCCTTTTATATATTGAGCGATCTCAATGTTGGATCTATTTCAACTGGTACTACTGCATTTGATATTTACTTTGGCGCTTCACCAAATCTACTTAGTAACATTAAGATCACGGCTGATAATGGCTACACGGCATATTTAAATGGTGTATTACTAGGGTCGGGGAATAATTGGGGTGCAGCAGAAACTTTTAGTAGTTTAGGATCCCTTGTAAATGGCTTAAATGTGCTTGGTATCTACGCTTACGACCAAGGTGGAATAGCTGCATTACAAGCACTTTTAACTTACAGCAATGGTACGTACGCAGGCAGTAACGTGAATTGGAAAGTGACATCTACTGACCCAACCGCAAATACAAACTGGAATAAAATAGGTTTTAACGACAGCGCATGGGCGAATGCAACAATTGTTGGCCCATACAACACTGGTCCATGGGGCGCTGTCATCAGCAATTCAAATGCTAACTGGATTTGGGCATCAGATCCGAACGGCATTGATAATATTTGGGTACGATTTGCTTTCAGTACTAACAGTTCTGCTAGTACAAGTAACTTAACTGTTAATTCCAGCGCTAACTTTAGAAATGCCGGGGTACTCAATTTTAATAGTTCAGGCACGGCAAATATTGGCGGAACCTTCACTGCTGCTTCTCAATCCTCAGTCCAGTTAATGGGAGTTATTAATGCAGGCGGGGTAGTTACATTGGGTGCTGCTTCTACTCCAGTGAGCTTAGCTGGTGATACTACTATTTCAACAGCTACAGCTAACTCAAATGCTGGTGCAAATATAGCTATCAATGGAGTCATAAATGGAGCCTATGCGCTAAGCTTAAATGCTGTAGGCGGTGTTATTAACTTTAATAAGCCGGTAGGTACAAGCGCTGGCTTGAGTAGTGTTACGGTAAATAATGCCCAAACTGGTGCAGTGTCTTTTTCTGACGCTACCACTATGACAGCATTTAATTCAGGATCAGGCCCATACAATCTATCATTTATTGGCGCAACAAGTTCTATTTCGTATGCAACAACATTCAGCAATACAGGAACTCTAAACTTAGGGAACCTTTCAACTGATGTATTAACTTTTTCCGCAGGCTTTACTGCAACAGCCCCCAGCTCAGTAAGCTTGGCAGGAACGATCACCAGCAACGGCACAACATCGATTGGAGATGCTGGCACTCCAATTACTTTGCTTGCAGCAACGACAATTAATACTTCTGGTGGTGCGGTTAGTAACCGCAATCTCACCCTAGGTGGTGCCGTATCTGGAAGCAACCAAGCTTTAACGTTGACTACGGGTACCGGTGTTTTAGCAACTGCTGCACTAGGTTCAAGCGGTAATGGTTTAGGTGCTCTCATAATCAGCGCTGATGAATTTAATCCAACTGCCGATATTTATGGTCAATCCACCTTAGTCATTAAGCCCTATACCTCTGGCAATTCCATGATTTTAGGCGGCCTTGATAGTTCTAATAACAATTCCAATAGCGTTCTAGATTTAACTGTAAGTGAATTGGCTTTCATCAAGCCAGGATTTACAAGAATTACATTTGGATCGGCAACAGCTGGAGCCATTAGCACTGTTAGTGACCTTAGTTTCTCCAGTCCAGTCACTTTTGATACTAACGGCGCCAATATTAACTTAGGCGCTAATTTAGTAGGCATAGGTAATACAACCTTTATCTTTTCTGACCCTGTAGCTATCACTGCTTCAGCAGTGTTGATCAATACGGTAAATCAGTCGCTTACATTTAATGGCACATTAGATGGAAATATAAGTGGGGTGCCGGTATTAACTCTGAGTGTTGGTAGTGGCGACATTACATTAAATGGCACCATTGGAACTACTTATGACGTTGAGGTAGTACGCTCTGATAGTAGTGGGTACTTCAATATCAATGCAAATATTGATACATCAAGAATTAATACTGGTTCAGGTGGCACCACCATAATTGATGCAGCAAGTATTGTTACTAGTAGTACTCAGACCTATAACAATGCTGTATTAATTAAGCGTAATACCTCTTTAAGTTCTACTGGTGATATTTTGTTTAGTTCCACCATCAATACAGATGCTACTGCTACAACCCCTACGCTAACAATTAACTCCGGTTCTGCTAGTACTACTCTGAATGGAGCAGTGGGCGCTGTAAAAGTTCTCGGCGCCACCGCCATCACGGCTGGTTCCGTTGTGACAGGAGCAGGTGGCACGATCACGATGGGAGCTAATGCATTAGCTATTACGACTGA
>NZ_PGTX01000012.1 GCF_002797575.1 Polynucleobacter brandtiae
TTAACGGATACGGCAAACGCGATTACCACCTTAGCCGGTAATACCGGCACAGTCTCATTCTTAGAAAATAGTGGCTTTGCTATTGGTACTGTCAATACAGTAGGCCTGACCACTACTGGTAATCTCACCCTCAGTACTACGGGTACCGTAACGCAGAGTCAATTGATTGCGGCTAGTGGTTTAGAACTCCTGGGTACTGCCGGTATTTACACCCTGACTAATGCTGGTAACGCCATTACTACCTTAGCAGGCAGCACTGGCACAGTCTCATTCTTAGAGAACAGTGGCTTTGCCATTGGTACTGTCAACACTGTAGGCCTGACCACCACTGGTAATCTGACCCTCAGTACTACAGGTACAGTAACGCAGAGTCAGCTCATCGCTGCTAGTGGTTTAGAGCTTCTCGGTACTGCTGGTATCTATACCCTGACTAATACTGGCAACGCCATTACTACCTTAGCAGGCAGCACTGGCACAGTCTCGTTCTTAGAAAATAGTGGCTTTGCCATTGGTACTGTCAACACTGTAGGCCTGACCACCAGCGGGAATCTCACCCTCAGTACTACGGGTACCGTAACGCAGAGTCAACGGATTGCGGCGAGTGGTTTAGAACTCCTCGGTACTGCGGGTATCTATACTCTTACCGATACTAGTAACGCCATTACTACCTTAGCGGGTAATACGGGAGTTATCTCCTTTATCGAGAACTCTGGGTATACCGTCGGGGTTGTGAACACGACCGGTATCATCACTACCGGTAATCTAGCTTTGAGCGGTACATCTGGCTTCACGATTGCTCAGAATATTACTTCTGGTGCAGGTACACAAACTTATACCGGTCCGATTACCTTATCAACTGGTGCTATCACACTGACATCCACTAATGCCAACATCACCTTTAGTGGCTCTACTACTACGATCAACGGCGGGCAAGCATTAACAGTTAATGCAGGCAGTGGTGCGATTAGTTTTGGTGGGGTATTGGGTGCAGGTACAAGGCTATCCTCTTTGCTTGCAACGAGTTCAACAGAAATTGCAATAGGCGCAGCTGTTTCAACGCTAGGTATTCAAATCTATGATGGCCCAGTGACTCTTGCAGATAACGTCACACTAACTTCAGTTGGAGAAAGCACAAATACCCGATATAACTATTCTGGATCAGTGCAGAACATCACTATTTCAGGTAGTTCAGTAACAATTGAGTTAGTTGGCGGCGCAGGTGGTAAGGGAGGAGATGATGGCAATATAGGTCTCAATACGGGTGTGGCTGGTAAGTATGTAGCCACCTTATCTGTGACCCCTGGGACAGTGCTTCAGTTGGCACCTGGCAAAGGTGGCTCTAGTGGTACAGGCGGATCCTCTACCGGTAGCGGTGCAGGGGGAACAAATGCATTAGGTGTTGCCGCTGGTGGTGCTGGCGGTAATGCTGGACCCTATGGCTCTTCTGGCGGTGGTGGGGGCGGTGGCGCGGCCTCGATAGTAAGAATTGGTAGTTCCGGAACTAACTATATTTTTGCTGGCGGTGCTGGTGGTGGCGCAGGAGCCAATAACACAGGTGGTGATGGAGAAACTACCGGTGCTGATGCTGGCAATTATTTAGCCTCAGGTATCTATGCCGGTGCAATTGGTGCAGGAGCTGGGCAACCAAGTGTTCGCACTATTACAAGTACAGGTGTTGATGGTGGCGGAAGCGGCGGTGGCGGTGGCGGTTTACTGGGAGGTAATACATCTTTTGGATCTGCACCTTCAAGCGAATGGCGTGGGCTTGGTGGCAATAGAGGCTCTAATGGAGTAGTCGCTGGAATTTCAGTGAGCTCAGTTACCGACACTACTATTCAGTTAGCAAATAATGCTGATGGTTACATTATTCTTACTTCTTTTACTCCCGCTGGAATTACTTTTAACAGTACTGTTAACGGTAATAAAACCCTCACTGTTTCTGCAGGCACTGGCAACATCACCTTTACCGGCGCAGTAGGAGGTTCACAAGGCCTGGGTAATATCTCCTTAACCAGTACTGGTAACACTACCTTTAGTAATACAGTAGCTGCAACTAGCCTGTTACAAAACTCAACATCGGGTACCACTGCGATTAATGGTGGATCCATCAATACTGCAGGTGGCGCTCAAACCTACAACAACAATGTCACCTTAGGGGCTGATGCTACTTTAACTGCAAGTACAGCCAGCTTTAATGGCACAGTAGCTGGTGCCTCTAGCTTAGCCATTACCGGTAACGCCGTCTTTGGTAATGGCACCAGCGATACCGTAACCCTTACAGGAAGTAGTAAGAACCTCTCCATCTCTGGCACCACCGCAATTAATACCAATGCCATTACCACTAGCGGTACCCAACTCTATAGCGGCGCTGTTACCCTGGGTACAGACACTACTTTATCGACAAGCAATGCTGATGTGACCTTCAGTAGCACTCTTAATAGTGCTACTAGCACTGTAAGAGCGTTGACAATGGATGCTGGTAATGCTGTGGTTGCGATAAACGGTGCTGTTGGTGGTAGCTATGTTCTCGGCGCCACCGCCATCACGGCTGGTTCCGTTGTGACAGGAGCAGGTGGCACGATCACGATGGGAGCTAATGCATTAGCTATTACGACTGA
>NZ_PGTX01000013.1 GCF_002797575.1 Polynucleobacter brandtiae
TCAGGCACCCTAGCCATTACCGGTACAGGTATTACCTTAAATGGTGACATCACCACCAGTGGTACCCAAACGTATACGGGGGCAGTGACCTTAGGGAACTCACTGACTACATCATCTATTGGTGGAGCTTCAACAGGAAATAGTATTGCGTTTAGTAGTACGGTGAATGGTGCGAAGGTATTAATTGTTAATGCTGGGATTGGTATGGTTACATTCTCGAGTACGGTTGGAGCTGCTACTGCATTAACAAGCTTAGATGTGACATCAAGCCATGCAACAGGAATTTCATTAAATGGCAGTGTTACTTCTTCTGGAACACAAATTTATCGCGGCATTGTTGACATTGGAACGGATTTATCAATTCTTTCTAGCAATGCTGATATTACATTCCAAAGTGATATTAATTTGGGTAGTTCTCTAATAATTAATGGTGGCACAGGCAATATTTACTTATCAGGAAATGTAACAGGCGGAACTGGTACTACGCTCTCTCAATCAGCGTATCAGGCTAGCATCATATCTAGTGCTCCGTTACTTTACCTACCACTGACAGAAGCTATTAATTCTTCCACAGCAAGTAATTTGGGTACACTTGGCGGAACAGCGACCTATACTATTCAGAGTGTATCTGGTGGGCCCGGACGTGCCACAGGAATGTATGATGGCTTAACAGCGCTTTATGTTCCTGGCTCAAGCTACATCACTTATCCCAATAATGCTTCTATGAGTCCAGGATCTGGAGCATTCTCCGTAGTTGCTTGGGTTAAAAACAATAGTGGTGGTAGCGGCATTGTTTGGAATAAAGAAAATCAATATGAGCTCGCAATTCAAAACAATCGAATTGAATGGGCCATTAGCAATGTAAGCCCTGGATGGACTTGGATACCTGCTAGTTCATACACACCATCAACTACTGCATGGACACAAATTGTTTTCACATCAACCGGCAGTTCAGTCAATGTCTATGCTAACGGCGTTGCTATTCAGTCTAACTATTCAGTAAGTGGGGCCATAGTTTCTGATGTGTATGGCTTTATGGTTGGACAAAGAGGCAATTTAAATCAATCCTTTAATGGAGCTATCGCCAACGTTGCTTATTACAATAGTGCACTAAGTGCTGCTACAGTTCTCTCTCAGTACCAAGCTGGATCAACCGGTGCTGGCTCAGTAATCAACTTAAGTATTACTGGTGGTGTGATTAATACAAGCGGTGCAACAATCACTACCTCTGGTTCACAGACCTACACTGGGGCAGTGAACTTAGCCGCTAATGCTACCTTCACGACTACTAATAGCAATGTTGTATTTGCTTCCAGTCTTAATAGTGCCGCGACCACTACGAAAAACCTCACCGTCTCAGCAGGCACTGGCAACATTACCTTCACCGGTGCAGTAGGCGGTTCACAAGGCCTGGGTAATATCTCCTTAACCAGTACTGGTAACACTACCTTTAATAATTCAGTAGCTGCAACTAGCCTGATACAAAATGCAATAACCGGTACCACCGCCATTAATGGTGGATCCATCAATACTGCAGGTGGCGCTCAAACCTATAACAACAATGTCACGCTCGGTGCCGATACTGCCTTAACCGCAACTACAGCGACCTTTAATGGCACAGTAGCTGGGGCCTACAGCTTAGCTATTACCGGTAACGCGGTCTTTGGTAATGCCACCAGCGATACCGTAACCCTTACAGGAAGTAGTAAGAACCTCTCCATCTCGGGCACCGCCGCCATTAACACCAATGCCATTACTACTACCGGTACCCAACTCTATAGTGGCGCTGTTACCTTAGGGGCAGCGACTACCTTATCGGCTTCTGGT
>NZ_PGTX01000014.1 GCF_002797575.1 Polynucleobacter brandtiae
TTAACGATTAATACTTCAAGCGCTGCGAATACCATCATTGGTGCGATTAGTGGTGCAACAAGCTTAGTGAACAGTGGCTCTGGTACCTTAACCCTATCAGGTAACAATACGTATACGGGTGGTACTACCATTAGTGCTGGTACAGTTGCCCTGTCTGGTAGCGGCGTATTACCTACTAGTGGTGCAGTGACCATCTCTGGCGGTACTCTTAATCTGGGAGCTACTAATTTAGCGGTAAGCACCTTAACCATTAGCTCAGGCGCCTTAAATAGCATTACTGGATATGTCACAGGCTCTGCCTTTGTGATTAACAACACGCTAGCTAATCCGATTATGATTGGCGCCATCCTGCAAGGTGATGGTGCTACCTTAACGAAGTCTGGCGCTGGCATCCTAACCCTGTCCAACACCAATATCTACACTGGTAGCACTACTATCTCGGGTGGTACTTTAGCCATCACGGGTACTGGCTCGATTGCTAGCTCCAGTAGCATCCTTAATAACGCTACCTTAGACATTAGTGGCACTACAACTGGTGCTTCGATTATTAGCTTAAATGGTACGAGCCTTGGTGTGGTTGCTTTAGGTAGCAAAATATTGACCATCAGTAATGGCGCGCATACCTTTGCTGGGGTGATCCAAGATGCAGGTATCTCTGCAGGTACAGGCGGTCAAGTCATCATCACTGCGGGCAACCAAGTGTTCTCCGGTACTAACACCTACACCGGCACCACCACCATTAATGGCGGTACCTTAATGATTACCAATAACGCAGGCTTAGGCGCTAATGGTAACGGGGCAGCAGGTAGTGGCACCATCATTGCTAGTGGCGCTACCTTAGATCTGTATAACGTCATTGTGGGTAATGAAGCCATCACCTTAAATGGTGGAACACTCAAAGATGTCACGAGTAGCTTAGCGGGCAATATCACCTTAGGGGCTAACAGCACACTAAGTGCTACTAATGCAGACGATACCTTAACCCTATCAGGCATCATCTCTGGGGACTATGGCATTACTAAGACGGGCTTAGGTACGGTAGTCCTATCCAATAGCAACAATAGCTACACCGGCAGCACTACCGTATCGGCTGGTACGCTCTCCTTAAGTGGTACTGGCAGTATCGCTAGCTCCAGCAACATTATTAATAATGCAACGCTCGATATCACAAGTACTACTACAGGCACTACGATCACCAGCTTAGAAGGTAATGGCGCTACCTTCATTGCTGGTAAGACCTTAACCATTAGTAATGCCACTAATACACTCAGTAGTCCTTACAGTGGTTCGATCTCAGGTGATTTAGGTAACCTCGTTCTGAGTGCAGGTACACAAATACTGTCTGGCAACAACACCTACACCGGCAGCACCACCATCAATAGCGGTACCCTCACAGTCAGTGGCCTAGGCACTCTTGGATCTACTGCCAATAACTTGACCATGAGTAATGCTGCAGTATTAGATCTCCAAAGGAGCCTCACCGTTGGTAACCTAGTTATGGCTAGTGGTAACACCATTACCAATAGCACTGGTAGCTCTAGCCTCATAGTAGGGGGCACCGCTTCCTTGGCCGGCAACATCACCACCAGTGGTACCCAAACCTATACTGGGGCAGTGACCCTCACTGGCACTGGTGCTACTAGAACCTTGCAAGGCTCTACGATTACTGCCAGCTCTACCATTGCCGGTGGTACTAATGC
>NZ_PGTX01000015.1 GCF_002797575.1 Polynucleobacter brandtiae
TGAATCGCTACCAATATCCTAGACACTTGCCAACCTCGCTTGGTACTGCTTTTCAAATACTACCGGAGATAAGCCATTGTTGTAACTATGGCGCCTGACCGGGTTGTAAAACAACTCAATGTAATTAAAGATATCTTCGCGGGCTTGGCTTCTCGTGTTGTAAGTTTTACGCTTCACCCGTTCACGCTTTAATAGCTGGAAAAAGCTCTCTACTACCGCATTGTCATGACAATTTCCTCGTCGACTCATACTTGGCCTCAGGTTATGTTCCTTTAAAAAGGCTTGCCACTCATAGCTTGAGAACTGACTGCCTTGATCTGAGTGGATGGTGACCATCTGCCTAGGTTTGCGCTTCCATAAAGCCATCAGCAATGCTGATACGACCAGTTCTTTATCAATACGGCTTTGCATCGACCAACCTACGATCTGCCTTGAGAAGAGATCTAAAACTACCGCTAAGTACAGCCAGCCCTCGTGTGTGCGAATGTAGGTAATATCCGTGACCCAAGTCTCATTAGGCTCTAGAACATTGAACTGCTGAGCCAAATGATTGGGGGCGGTCACCGATGCCTTAGTTCCGTAATGCCTAGGCTTGCGATAACCCGTTTGGGACTTTAGTCCTTGCGCCTTCATCAAGCGATACACCCGCTGCTCACCACAAACGATCCCCAAATCTCGAAGGTCATCATGGATCTTGCGATAACCATACACGGCACCACTCTCAAGCCAAGACTGTTTAATCTGACTGGTAATGGATTGGTTCTCTCGGCTTCTTGCTGATAGGGGCTCCTTGCACCAAGCGTAATAACCACTCGGATGCACCTGCAATACCCTACACATAACCCTGATACGGTGTTCATGCTGATGTTCTTTGATGAAGGCGTACTTTAACCGGACTCCTTGGCAAAGTACGCGGCGGCCTTTTTTAAGATGTCGCGCTCCTCAGTCACCCTTCTGAGCTCAGCCTCCAATCTTTTGAGTCTAGCTGTTTGATCGTCGGCAGTTAGTCGCTGCTCTGCAGGAATGCCGTATTTATTAACCCAGGCATACAAACTATGGGGTGAAGTACCCAATCTAGCGGCCACCTCCCGAACCCCAAAACCGCGTTCAGTTACTTGCTTAACTGCCTCTAATTTGAACTCTTCAGTAAATCGTTGACGCTTACTCATAACACCTCCTAATAACCTAAATATTAGGCTAGAAAGTGTCTACAGAAGTGGTAGCGATTCA
>NZ_PGTX01000016.1 GCF_002797575.1 Polynucleobacter brandtiae
TATCACGATTAGTGCAGCCACTACGACCAATACCACCACCTTAGTCGGTAGTGGTATCTACGCTATCACCGGTAATGCCGTCATAGGTGGTGCGATTACTGGAGTGACTAACTTTGCCGTATCAGGCACTACCTCAATCGCTGCTGATATCACCACCAGTGGTAACCAAACTTACACTGGGGCAGTGAGCTTAACAGCCACTCCGATTACCTTAACAACTACCAATAGCACCATTGGATTTAATAGCACCTTAAATAGCACTGCCTCTGCTGCTAACGCACTAACTATCTCTACGGGTTCTGGCAATGTCACCTTTACGGGTGTCGTCGGGGGAGAAACTAATGGTGCACTAGGTGCCTTAATTATCAACACCACAGGAACAGGCACTATCAGTGCTGCACTGACTGCTGCTTCGATCACCACTAATGCTGGTGGTACGACGCTCATTAATGGTGGCGCCATTACTACTACCGGTGCCCAGACTTATAACGATGCCGTAACCTTAGGCGCTGCAACAACGCTGACCAGTTCAAGCGCTGGCGCTATTAATCTAGCCTCGACTGTCAATGGCGCGCAAACCTTAACGATTAATACGGCGGGTGCCACCACCTTTGGAGGCATCATCGGTGGCACTACTGCGTTAACTAGTGTGACAACGGATGCGGCTGGTACGCTAGCCATGAACACCAGTGCGATCACCACGACCGGTACACAAACCTATAACGAGGCTATCAATCTAGGGGTATCAACTACCTTATCCGCTTCAGGTGTTACTACTAGTTCTACCATTGCTGGTGGTGCTAATGCACTGACTATTACCGGTAATGCCATCATTGGTGGTGCGACTACTGGAGTGACTAACTTTGCCGTATCAGGCACTACCTCAATCGCTGCTGATATCACCACCAGTGGTAACCAAACTTACACTGGGGCAGTGAGCTTAACAGCCACTCCGATTACCTTAACAACTACCAATAGCACCATTGGATTTAATAGCACCTTAAATAGCACTGCCTCTGCTGCTAACGCACTAACTATCTCTACGGGTTCTGGCAATGTCACCTTTACCGGTGTCGTCGGGGGAGAAACTAATGGTGCACTAGGTGCCTTAATTATCAACACCACAGGAACAGGCACTATCAGTGCTGCACTGACTGCTGCTTCGATCACCACTAATGCTG
>NZ_PGTX01000017.1 GCF_002797575.1 Polynucleobacter brandtiae
CCGCCCAATGCCATATTTGGACGTTCATAGTTATATTTATACATCCATTGCGTTGCGAACTCTTGAACTTCGTTAATGCTGTCCCAGTAATGCTGAGATAACCACTCATATCTCACTGTTCGGTTGTAGCGTTCCACATACGCATTTTGCTGTGGTTTACCAGGTTGGATATGCTGTATGTGGATCTGATGCTTTGCTGCCCATTCCATTAGTCTACCGCTCACAAGTTCCGGCCCATTGTCCGCTCGAATAATGCTGGGTTTACCTCGCCAAGCAATGATTTGATCTAAAGATCGGATTACCCGTTCTGATGGCAGCAAGAAGTCCACTTCAATACCGAGAGCTTCCCGATTAAAGTCGTCAATTACATTAAATAATCTAATGCTTCTGCCATCGGCTAATTGATCGTGCATAAAATCCATGGACCAGACTTGGTTTGCACTTAACGGAACCACCAAGGCATCGGGCTTATCTCTGACCAAACGCTTACGGGGCTTGATGCGTAGATTGAGTTCCAGCTCCTTATAGATGCGATAGATCCGCTTGTGGTTCCATTTGAAGTTCTTCACATTACGCAAGTACAAATAGCAAAGACCGAAGCCCCAGATCCGGTTATTGTCTGTTAAGCGGATGAGCCAGTTCGCAATCTGCTCGTTCTCTGCGTTGTGCTTTGCTTCATAGCGATAGCAGGTCTCGCTTACCCTAAAGACTTCGCAGGCCAATCTAATCGATATGCCCTTATCTTGGACTGCCTGCTTGGCCATCTCGCGTCTGCGAGACGGCCTCACCACTTTTTTGCGAGGGCTTCGGTAACGATCTCCGCTTTGAGTTTTTCTTCGATATACATCTTCTTCAGACGGGCGTTCTCGGCTTCCAACTCCTTCATGCGGGACATCATCGAGGTATCCATACCGCCGTACTTAGAGCGCCACTTGTAGAAAGTAGCAGTGCTAATAGCCAGCTCACGGCAAATATCAGGGACTGCCAAACCCGCATCAACCCGTTTTAGGGCTTCCATGATCTGGGAATCGGTAAATTTAGAACGTTTCATGCAGAACTCCTCTAATTGAGAAAATTCTACCTTCAAGGACGGTTAACCTAGGGGACGATTACC
>NZ_PGTX01000018.1 GCF_002797575.1 Polynucleobacter brandtiae
AGCACCACCATCAACAGTGGCGCTACTCTACAAATTGGTAATGCCAGCACTACTGGTAGCCTAGGTACTGGGGAAGTGACCAATAACGGCACGCTAAGCTTTAATCGCAGTAACGCCATGACCGTAGCTAATACCATTAACGGTAGTGGCGCTGTTAATCAAACTGGCGCTGGCATCACGACCTTGTCTGGTGGTAATGGGTATACCGGCTTAACTACTGTCTCTGTGGGTACTCTAGTGGTCACAAACGATAGCGCTTTAGGGGGCACTGCTAGCGGTACGACTGTTAGTGGCGGCATCTTAGATATCCAAGCGAATATTGGTGCTGAACCGATTACTTTAAGTGGCGGAGCACTCAAGACGACTACCGGTACTGGCGCCATCTCTGGCAGTATTACCTTAAGTAGTGCGAGCACGATTACCGTCGATGGCAGCTTAACTCTGTCTGGCATCATCACTGGCTCTCATGCCCTGACTAAAGCAGGTAGTGGTACCTTGAACTTCACCGGGGCTAATAATTATGTAGGCAGCACCACCATCAATAGCGGTACCCTCACAGTCAGTGGCCTAGGCACTCTTGGATCTACTGCCAATAACTTGACCATGAGTAATGCTGCAGTATTAGATCTCCAAAGGAGCCTCACCGTTGGTAACCTAGTTATGGCTAGTGGTAACACCATTACCAATAGCACTGGTAGCTCTAGCCTCATAGTAGGGGGCACCGCTTCCTTGGCCGGCAACATCACCACCAGTGGTACCCAAACTTACACTGGGGCAGTGAGCTTAACAGCCACTCCGATTACCTTAACAACTACCAATAGCACCATTGGATTTAATAGCACCTTAAATAGCACTGCCTCTGCTGCTAACGCACTAACTATCTCTACGGGTTCTGGCAATGTCACCTTTACGGGTGTCGTCGGGGGAGAAACTAATGGTGCACTAGGTGCCTTAATTATCAACACCACAGGAACAGGCACTATCAGTGCTGCACTGACTGCTGCTTCGATCACCACTAATGCTG
>NZ_PGTX01000019.1 GCF_002797575.1 Polynucleobacter brandtiae
GTATTACCTGAAGTGGTATTTGTAATTGCTAAGGTAGCAGCACTGACTGCCCCACTAAAGGTCGTACCACCCGAGTTGGTGATGGTCAGGGTGCCTACTCCTGATACCGAGGTGCCACTAATTACTGCGCCATCAACAGCGCCGGTTAGTAAGGTAAGGTTATGAGTCGCACCAGTGATTGCTGCAATAGTTAAGTCAGCCACGTTGCTAGCGGCATTAGTATTGAGAGTAGTCGCTGCGCCTAAAGTAATCGCGCCAAAAGTCATTGCCGTATCAGTACTTGCAATCGTTCCCTTCAGGGTTCGTGTACTTGGCGCCGTAGCGATCACGCCACCCGTAAAGATCAAGGTTCCACCACTTGCTCCCAGAGCAAGCGTGCCGGTGTTACTAAAGGTCACCGCATTGGTGATCGTGCCGGTCGTAGCGTTCAAGGCTAGGTTATAGGCTTGCGCTGCAGTATTGAGAGTCGTCGCTGTTAAGGCACCATTAAAGGTAATCGCACCGGTGGTGTTGGTCAGGGTGACGGTGCTAGCGTCTACTGCTCCACTAAAGGTCGTACCACCGGAGTTGGTGATGGTCAGGGTGCCGATGTCGGTGCCAATAGTGCTAGAGATACTGACAACACCGGTGGTATTAATCGTAAGGTTTGAAGTAGTACCGCCAGCAGTGCCTGCTACTGATGACAAGTTGATCGCATTATTAATGCCGGTACCCAGTGTGAGAGTAGCACCGTCAACCAGTGTGGCAGCACCTAAGGTAATGGTGCCAGTGGCGGTACCGCCTAATAAAGTGTTAGCTAGAACACTTACCGCTGTAGTACCTAGGTTAATAACACTCGTAGTGTTATTCGCAGTGATTGTTCCCGCCAAATATTTGGTACTCGGTGCGGTAGCGGTTAAGCCACCGGTAAAGTTCAGAGTTCCGCCACTTGCTCCCAGAGCAAGCGTGCCGGTGTTACTAAAGGTCACCGCATTGGCGATCGTGCCGGTCGTAGCGTTCAAGGCTAGGTTATA